>JBGSTD010000003.1:0-16020 GCA_041736675.1 Salaquimonas sp. | reverse complement strand
CGTGTTACGCGAACCAGGAAGGCATCATTTGTGCGATCAAATACGCGTGTGTTTGCAGCGGTATTTGCAAAATCAGCCTGTGTGTCCTGTGTAGAGTATTCGAACTGAACGCTCAGACCAGAAACTGGTGCCCAGATTGCGCCAACGGCCCAAGCTGTGATGTCAGCATCGATAACAGCAGGAAGAACTGCATCGCCGCTACCCTGTGAGTATACACCGTATACAGAGAAGTTGTCTGACAGAGCGCCGTTAAGCTGAACGCCCCATACTGTGTCAACTTCTGGATCAAGGTAAGCAGTTACGTAAGAAGTGTTGCCACCGTCTTTTGCATACCAGCCACCGAGCTGCCAGCCTGAGTCGCCCAGAGCCATGATAGCAGAACCTTTGTAGGCCCATTCATCAGCAGAAGCGTCACGGATTGCAGTACCGGCAACAGTCAAAGCACCGAAAGATGCGTTGAAGCCGACATAGAGATCAGGAGAAGATGCATCAGCACCTGTTGAATCCTGAACACCAACTGTCATTGATACGCCTTCAGCCAAAGTAGCTGTGTAATCAAAGAAGATAGCCTGGTCGAATTCGTACAAGCCATCGTTGATTGCTGGTGCGCCAGCGCCGTAGCCGTGGTTTGTTGTCCAGTATGTGTCTGAGTAACCAAGACGGAAACCAGCAATGCTGATCAAAGCACGGTCGATGGCAACGTTCTGGTCGCCAGCAGCAGATGCATCGCCGCCCTGCAGACGCAGTTCGGAGCGCAGTGTGCCGTATTCTGTTTCGTTACGAACATCAAAGTTCAAACGGCCACGAACGGTCCATGAGGAATCGTTTGTGTCAACGCCGGACAAGTTGACAGCTGGTACAACTGAGTTGCTTCCTGTGTCGGTAATACCGCGTTTTGTTTCTGAGTGTGTGTATGTTGAACGAACAAAACCATTGATGTTCATGCATGTTTCTGTGCCAGGAATGTAGAAAAAGCCATTGCCGTACATGTCGCAAACTTTTACGTATTCCATTGGCTCTGCTTCAACGACAATAGCGTCGGCAGCCTGAGCGCCAGTTACAGCGAAGAGCGCTGCAGCTGAACCAAGAAGAAGACTCTTGATTTTCATAGTTTTTCTCCAGTCGAAAACTAAATTAAAAATTAGGCTGATTGTCACATCACTAGTGAAATCTGATAACCAGCCCCTGAACCAAAGGAGAAAGCGACATATGTCATGCATGGGCGCCTTTCCTGATGCTGAACATACTCATTCTGTGTTCGTAAGCAATTACCAATGCTGGCAAACGGGGGCTGGTGGACCGCTTCTCAAAGCCGTGTTGCACAAAAGACACAAAATCGGGGGCCACATAATTAACAACGGGTTAACAGAACCGGAATTTGGAAAATGCGGCTGCCCGACCAGCCAGAATCAGTTGAATTCCGGATGATTTCCGTCAGATTCGATTCTATTTTTAACAAAATCACTGATTCTGTGAGAATCTGTCCACAGACGAATAAACATTTTCGGGAAGCATATTTCAGGCTGAATCACAAAGACCCGCAGGACTATCCGGCGGGCCTTTTGTATCGTTCCAGAGCTCTTCAGTGTTTCAATGAAACACTCTCTCGCTCTTACATATTGTTTTTACGCATTTCCTTATCTTTTTAACGATTCCGTTAAAAAGGGAAAGGCTCTTGCAGGCCTGAGCCGAGCTGAGCCTTATCTGGTAACGATCTCCGGCCCCATCAGCAACGTTGGCAGCCAGGTCGACATGATCGGGATATAGGTGACCATGATCAGGAACAGGAAGAGAACCGCAACAAAGGGCATTGCCGCCTTTACGACCTTGACGAGGCTCATGCCGGTGATTCCGGCTGTAACGAACAGGTTGAGGCCGATTGGCGGGGTGATCATGCCGATTTCCATGTTCACCACCATGATGATGCCGAGATGGATCGGGTCAACGCCCAACTGCATGGCAATCGGAAAGACAACAGGGGCAACAATAAGCAGCAGACCTGACGGTTCCATGAACTGGCCGCCGATGAGAAGCAGTATGTTGACAGCAATCAGGAACGTGAACCAGGTGAAGCCGTAATCCAGCATGACTGCCGTAATGGCATCGGGAATGCGCTCGGAGGTAAGCACATGGGCAAACAGCAGCGCGTTGACAATGATGAACATCAGCATGATCGTCGTCTTGGAGGCGTCAACCATCACCTTGCGGGTATCGGGGTTAAAGAAGGCGGCAAGGAAATTGCGGCCCATCAGCCCTAGATTGCGTTTCCAGACCGGCAGGCTTGCTGCAAGATAGCCAGGAATATGCATCGGGTTCGACCCCTTGTCGCGGAGCATCGAATAGGTGACCAGAATTGCGAGGGATATCCCCAGGCCGGCAAGTGCGCGACCCTCGAAGGTGACACCCTGCATTTCAGATGTGGCAAAGAAGGACAGGATCATCCAGACAAAGAAGATTGCCACTGCATAAACGAGTGAGGAAAACCCGATCCGCGCGCTTTTGCTGTCGCTTTCCTGTATCCAGCGCACGCCAGCCATAGGGCCCATGTCGCGGTAGATGAAGATTGCAATGAAGAAGGAATAGACGGCGGCGACGGCGGCGGCCTCAGTCGGCGTGAATACGCCGCCGTAAATGCCGCCAAGGATGATGATAATGAGAAACAGTCCCCATCCGGCCTCTTTGCCACCCTGCAGGATCTCGCCAAAGCCGCGCCATGGCTCGGACGGCAGGTTCTTGATGCGAGCAACAACATAAATGGCGATCATCAGCATCAAACCGGCCACAAGGCCCGGAATGACGCCTGCCAGAAACATACGCCCGACCGAGACATTGGTTGCCGCCGCATAAACGACCATGACAATGGATGGCGGGATGAGGATGCCCAAGGTTCCCGCGTTTGCGATGAGGCCGGCGGCAAATTCCTTGGAGTAGCCTACCTGGCGCATTGCGGCGATGGCAATCGTGCCAATCGCAACCACAGTCGCCGGGGAGGAGCCTGAAAGCGCAGCAAACAACATGCACGCCAGAACCGAGGCCATGGCCAGACCGCCGCGAAAATGACCGACGGTCGCAATGGCAAAGCGGATGATGCGTTTGGCTACACCGCCGGTCGACATAAATGCCGAGGCCAGAATAAAGAACGGAATGGCCAGCAGCGTGTAATTTTGTGACGCAGTGAAGAGTTGCAGCGCAACAGAGGACATCGAGTCGGATGAAAAGAACGCGATCACCAGAATGGATGAAAGACCAAGGGATACGGCAACCGGCACGCCCAAAAACAAGAGGGTGAGGACCATTACAAAGAGGATTACGGATTCCATTGCATCAGTCCTTCAAGATGTCTTTGTTTTCAGCAACCAGCTCTTCGGCCTCATGCCCGGCAATGATCAGTTGTTTTTCACCGCGCCAGATGGCCCCCATGGCCTGCAACGCCCGAAAACCGAACAGACCAAGGCCAATGGGCAGGATCAGATAGGCAATCCAGCGTTGAACGCGTTCCTGCAGACCAAAACTCTGCTGCATCCATTCAGGATAGCGCAAATCATCAAGGCCAATGCCAAGCTTGTAGGTCTTTGACCAGTAATCGACAGCACCGCCCTTGGAATTTGCGCCAAAAAACTCAAGCCATGTGGCAGAGATAAGGATCGTTGCATAGAGAAAGCAGCAAAGGGCACCGAAAAGGGCAACATAGCGAAAGGCGTTGCGCGGCAGCATCTGGATGAAGGCATCAACGCCGAGATGGGCATTGATTTTCAAGGCATAGCTCATCCCGAACAAGATCAGCCAGGCAAACAGGATACGGGTGAATTCGAGCGCACCGCCCCATCCGGTGTTGAAACCATAGCGGGCTATCACCTGAACGAAAGAAACCGCCGTGATAAGAGCCATCAAGGTGGCGATGACGTTTTCCTCAAAACGGGTTACCGCAGCAGGGTTTTTACGCTCCCACAGATAAATCAGCAGGATAACGAGAAGCATACCCAAATAGGGCCACAGAGCGTTCATGATTCCCTCCCAGCAATCTTACGCAGCCAATATCCTGACATGAGGATATGTTCATCCAGCCAAGTGGATGGAGACTTTGTGATTGGACCGGCAGTGTGGCACAAACCCGGTCAAATCACAAAGGGGGGCAGGATTACCCTGCCCCCGCAATTTCATGGGATTAGTTGGTGCCGTTTGCTGCAACAGCTGCAGCAATCAGGTCGGCGCCGATGTCGCCCTCAAACTTGCTCCAGACAGGTTTCATGGCATCGACCCAAGCCTGACGCTGTTCGCCGTTCAACTCACGTACAACACCGCCAGCCTTGATGATGTTTTCGCGGTTGGCCATTTCTGTTGCTGCCACTGCAGCGTTTGCCTTGGCTGTTACATCGTCAACAATCGCAACAAACTGGTCGCGGAAAGCCGGCTCAAGTCCATTGAGCCACTCGGTTGATGTAACGAGCAGATAAGCAAGCACCTGGTGGTTGGTTTCGGTTACACCGTCCTGAACCTCAAAGAACTTCTGGGTATAGATGTTGGACCAGGAATTTTCCTGTCCATCAACAACGCCGGTCTGCAGCGCGCCATACACTTCCTTGAATGCCAGTTTCTGCGCAGAAGCACCCATGGCTTCGATCATCGCAACGGCAACGTCAGATGTTTGAACGCGGAACTTCATGCCGTCGGCATCTGTTGGAACCAGAAGGGGTTTCTTGGCGGAAAACTGCTTCAAGCCTGATGACCAGTAGCCAAGGCCGGTATAGCCCTTGTCTTCCATGGCCTTCAAAAGACCCTTGCCTTCATCAGTAACGATAAAGGTATCCAGAGCTTTCAGGCTGGCGAAAAGGAACGGCAAGTCAAACAGACGGTATTTGAGGGAATAGGCTTCAAACTTTGACAGCGAAGGAGCGGCGAGTTGAACATCGCCCAACAGCAATGCTTCAAGAACCTTGTCGTCATCGTAAAGTGTTGAGTTGGCGAAGACTTCCATGCATGCCTTGCCGTTCATTTCAGCGTTCACACGCTCCGCCAGAGCAGTTGCGGCATCGCCTTTAGGATGACCTGTTGCGGCAACCACATGGCTGAACTTGATAACCATTTCACCGGCATCGCAGCTTGCAAAAGCTCCGGCAGCAGTTGTAGTCAAAAGGCCGGCGGCCACGGCAAGAGTTTTCAAAAATTTCATCGGTATTCCTCCCAGATTTGGATTAGCTAACCACAACAGGCATCGCTGTCGTCGGGTTGCGCCTAACAAACAGGATGAAAGCTGCCAGTCAAGCGATGGTATTGAGTGTTAATGATGTATTACCAGTCAAAGCTCAAAAGTGGGTGGATTTGGTAACATTCCCGCTTGGACGTGTGTGTCTATCCACACATTCAGCCTATTTTGGTGCTATTTGGTGAAATCGTCGCGGGAAAGCTCGAATTTCTGCATTTTTTCATAAAGTGATTTTCGCGAAATGCCCAAAGTCTCATAGGTTTTCCGCAAATTACCGTGATGTGTTCGGAGCACCGAGGCAATTTCCCTCGCTTCGAGCCGTGCCATCCGCTCAGGCAAGGTTCCCGCGCTTTCCACCATAGGCTCGCCAGATGAGACTGCATCAGCTTCAAAAAGCGCCAGCCCGAGGACATGGCGTTCAGCCGCATTTTTGAGTTCGCGCACATTTCCCGGCCATTGCCGTGCGGCAAGTTCCACGAGTACTCTCGGAGCAATGGGCGGCAGGTTCCTGTTGTGGCGCAAGGCAGCGTCATGGATGAACTGTGAAAACAGAATTGGCACATCCTCGCGGCGCGCGGCAAGCGAGGGTAGCGCCAGTGCAATTGCATTGAGTCTGTAGAAAAGATCAGCCCGGAAACTTCCTGCGTCCACCTGCTTTTGCAAGTCAACCTTGCTGGCTGCCAAAAACCGGACATCGAGCGTAATCGGTTCGTTTGATCCGAGCCGGGTGATCGAGCGATCCTGCAGGACTTGCAGCAGCTTGATCTGGATGACCATGGGCATGCTCTCTATCTCGTCAAGAAAGATGGTGCCTTTGTGTGCGTGTTCGAATTTGCCGTACCGCGAACGTATCGCGCCGGGAAAAGCCCCGACCTCGTGACCAAACAATTCGCTTTCAATCTGTTCAGCCGGCAAAGCGCCGCAATTGATCGACACAAAAGGACGCGAGGCGCGGTCAGAATGGGAATGAATAGCGCGGGCGGCAACATCCTTCCCGGTGCCGGTTTCTCCCACGAGAAGCACATCTGTATTGGCTTGGGAAATTGTGCGAATCTGATTGCGCAATTTTTCCATCAGCTTCGAGCGCCCGGCAAGAACGCGGTCAAGATCGTCTTCGCCAGGCAACGCAGCGCGAAGTTTTCGTACTTGCAGCGTCAGTGATCGTTTTTCGAGTGCCCGCCTGGCAACTTCCAGCAGCTTTGCCGTTGCGAAAGGCTTCTCGATCAGATCGTATGCACCAACTCGCATCGCTTCGACCGCCAATTGCACATCTGCATGACCGGTGACCAGAATGACCGGAAGGTCCGGATCAATCTCGTGGACCTTCTGCAACAAAGCGAGGCCGTCCATTCCCGGCATCCTGATATCGGAAATCAATATTCCGGCAAAACCCTGGTCAATGTGAGAGAGTACATCTTCAGCCCGCTCAAAACACTCAATCTGCATATCCGCCAGATCAAACGACTGACGCACGGAATTGCGCAAGTGTTCTTCATCATCGACGAACAGGATCTTGTTGGCTGTCATTGAGCGGCTGTTTCCTGTTTTTCCGATTGCGGTTTGCTGGCTTCCTGCTTTTCTGATGCCAGCATCAACTCCACAGCGACGCATGCGCCATGGTCGGGATTGTTGCTGACTGCAATGTTGCCGCCAAAATCCTTGATGATGTTATAGGAAATTGACATTCCTAGTCCCAGTCCCTTGTTGACATCCTTGGTTGAAAAGAACGGGTCAAAAATCTGTTCAAGGACCGAATCGGCAAATCCTGTTCCGTTGTCCCGGACAAAAAGGGTTATCCTGTCACCATTTTGCAAGGCGGAAATTCGAATTTTCAGCGGCCGGCGTTTTTCCTTTGCATCAAGTGCGTTGCTCAGCAGGTTAACTATCACCTGCTGCAGGCGCGTATGACCTGCCCGCACCATTGGCAGTTTCTCCGGCAGGTTCACTTCAATTGACGCAGGCTTTTCCTTCAACTTGGCGGAGATGATTTCGAGCGCATCCCTGATTACCTCATCAAGATGTACCGGTATGGTTTTTTCCTTGGGGCGGCGGGCAAAATTACGCAAATGTTTGCTGATCGCCGCCATCCTGTCGGTAAGCGAAAGAATGTGATGAATGTTTTCGATTGCTTCAGGCAGACGCTGTTTGGCAAGATATTGCCCGGCATTGTCGGCATAGGACTTGATCGCAGCGAGCGGTTGATTGAACTCATGAGACAATGCGGCCGACATCTGGCCGAGACCGGCGAGCTTGCCGGCCTGAATCAATTCCTTCTGGGCTTTCAGCAATGCCATTTCCGCCTGTTGGCGTTCCACAATTTCACTTTCCAGCAGCGCATTGGCCTGAACCAGTTCGCGGGTTCGCTCAATGACCCGCCGCTCCAACCGCAACGCATTGGCCTTGTCCAGCCGGTCGCGGATCATTCGCTGGCGCGCGCGCACAAAAAGGGCTAGCGCAAGAATGCCCGCAAGCGCCGAGCCGAGCAGGCTGATCGTACCTGCTGCGCGGGCGGCAGCCGACACAGGCTCCATTCTCTCCAGCACATGCAGCCGCCAGCCGATGATGGTTATCGGACTGCTGAATAACTTGAAGGCTTCATTGTTGGCGGTTCTCAAAACCGGTTCGCGAACCCTCGACTGAACTGTTCGTTCGCGCAGGACCGGCCCGACCCATTCTTCCGCCTGAAAGTTTTTCGCAACGATCTGGTTCATGCCATTGGTGGCAAAGACAGGTTTTCCCGACAAGGCCCACGACTGTTCAATGCCCTCTATTGGGGCGACGACAGTTACAAAACCCGCATACCCTCGTGGATCTGTGATGCGCGATGAAAAGGCATAGGCCCTAATGCCATTGCTACCCACAACTGATGCCCTGCCGAGCCTACCCTGATAGGGAGCTACCAGCAGTTCCCCGGCTTCAATGCGCGCATCAACAAAAAAGTTTTCTGTTGAAAGCGCAATTGTACCGTCCGGTCTTGCAAGTGAGATTTCAAGCGCGCCGGAGTTACCCTGAATTTTCCGGAGGTTGTTTAGTACATCGGCCTTGCCCGGAAATCCCATATTGCCGTTGAGTGCGGCGGCGATATCAGGTTCCAGTGCAATGATGCTGGGCAGGTATCGGTATTTGTCCAACTGCGTCAGGATTGCTTCGGTTTGAACCTGAAGCGTTTCATTGGCGCTTTCGGAAATTCCCGTTTCCGCTACTTCGATCGCCCGGTTGGTAAAGAACAAATAGGAGATCATGGACAGGACAACAATGAGCAGCGGCAGGTAAACCTGCACAAGTCTCTCGCTCATCATGGATCGGCGGAAGCGGTTCATGCCATCATACTACAGCTATTGACGGTTTTTCAAAAGGCGCTCCTGAATTCGGTGAATTCACGCTGGTCACATGGGTCTTGGATAGTCCCGATAAATCGCGTGGATGTCCGCCATAATTTCTTCGTCGAGCACAATGTCCTTGGCACCAATGTTGGTTTTTAGTTGCCGCATACTCGTTGCACCGATGATTACCGATGTCATGAAGGGACGAGTGAGGCAAAATGCGAGAGCCATCTGGGCTAGTTCCAGACCATATTTTTTGGCGACCTCTCCGTAAAGCGAAATCGTCCTCTCACTTTGCGGTGTATACCGCCCGTTGAGACCCGCCTGCATGGAAAGGCGCGAACCTTCAGGAATGGTGCCACCCATGTATTTGCCGGAAAGTGCACCCGCTGCGAGCGGCGAAAACGCCAACAGGCCGACATTTTCATACAGACTAACCTCCGCCAGATCAGTATCAAATATACGGCAAATAAGGCTGTATTCATTCTGGATGGAAACGACGCGCGGCAAATCGTGTAGTCTGGCGATTTCAACAAACTTCTGGGTTCCCCAGGCGCTTTCATTGGAAAGACCAAATTCACGCAGTTTGCCCTCTTTCTGCAATGTCTGCACCTCACCCAGGATATCGGCAATTTCCTGATCAATGTTGCCGGGTTTTTGATCCGCCGGGTTATAGGTCCAGTATTTGCGGAAATGATAGGAGCCACGATTTGGCCAATGCAGTTGGTATAAATCCACGTAATCGGTCTTCAGCCGCTGCAGGCTGCCTTCAAGCGCCTGACGCAAAATCCTGCCGGTTACCCGTGCGCCGTCCCGGATATCCATATTTCCTTCGCCTGTGACTTTTGTTGCCAACACAATTTTGTCACGGTCGGTGCGGCCCTCCAACCAATTGCCGATAATTGCCTCGGTATGCCCGGTAGTTTCTGCCAACCGCGGGGTCGTTGGATACATTTCCGCTGTATCTATGAAATTGATCCCCTCAGCCAATGCATAATCCAGTTGTTCATCCGCTTCTGCTTGTGTGTTCTGACTGCCCCAGGTCATCGAGCCCAGACAGATTTCCGACACCTCAATGGCTGTCTGTCCCAAACGATTGTATTTCATGCTGAATTTGCCCTGCAAAAATTGTCTCGCAAAAAGGAGTTTGCAAGACGGAAAAATGTTTGAGTTGTGAAGAACGGGAAATCCTGCGCTATGTCAAGGTTCGCTTTAGCTCACCTGATCCAGATTATCCAATGCCTGCAGCGCTGAAGAAAGCGCGTTCTTGGCTTTTTCGCGGTCGCGTTTCTTCATGCCGTCAAGATTGAGATGAAGACGAAACTGTTCCGCATTCAATTCGACGATCTGATCAGCGGCAACGGCGTTGGGATCCAGTATGTTCGTCACCTTGTAAGGAATGACCTGCCTTGAAATTCCCTTGAGCTTAATCGGCTTGAGAGGCGTTCCCTCGATCTTGTCTTCGACCAGCGCATAGGTTTCATAGCTGAGCACAATACCGCCAGGTTCAGCGATGGATTCAAGTCTTGCGGCAAGATTGGCCTCGGCGCCGATGATTGTATAATCCATCCGGTCGGCGCTGCCAAAATTTCCGACATTGCAATAACCTGTGTTAATTCCCATGCGGGCCATCAGTGGCTTCTCGATGCCGCGCCTGCGCCATTGCTTGCCAAGCTCGTGCAATCTCTTTTGCATAGCGATCGCCATTTGAACGCAAATCAAGGCATCTTCTTTTGCACCCCTGGTTTCAGGATCACCAAAAAATGCCAGAATTGCATCACCAATGAACTTGTCAACCGTCGCGCCGTGTTCGTGGGCAATCTTCGACATTTCCGTAAAGTACTCGTTGAGCAACATGGTCAGCTCTTCTGGCTGCAGCCGCTCTGTGGTAGTTGTAAAATCCTTGATATCGGAAAAGAATATGGTGAGTTTCTTGCGTTCGGTGGCGATGACCGCATCTTTCTCACCGCTGAATATGGACTTGTATATCTGGGGAGAAAGATATTTTGATATCTTCATGGATATCGCAGCAAGGAAGGAATTGGTTTCTTCCAGTTCCATATTGAGATGGGAGAAACTGCGCGCCTGCCGCCACTGGATGTAGGCAAAAGCCAAGCCAAAGAAAACGGCAACAACCAGATATCCCAGCAAATACTGGAACGACAGGATATTTGCTGCTATCGGTTGACGGATTGTGATTGACTGCATTCCGCGCACATCGCCGACCTTCCAGTCATTGCGGGGGCTTTCGGGATGTGAATTATGACAGGCAACGCAGGCTGCTCCCAATATTACCGGAACCGCCATCCGAATCCGTCGATCGAAAATGGACCCGTCCACCTCCTGAACACTTGCATCGGTTTTTCCTGACGCCCGCAACTCTTTCAACGCGTTTATCTCAAAGGTGTCCAGATTGTGTGACGCCCGAACTTTAAAGGGTTCATCAGAGATAAAGCGGTAGGAAATATCCTCGGACCGGCTGCCGATCACATTGCCCAATTCAATCGACAAGGTAGCAGGAATGGGGATACCTCCTGCTACATCCTCATAGTTGTGACTTGGCGTTGCATTGCCATGATTGCCAAGAATTCGCCCGACGACATTGCTCGAATAGTAGCTGCGAATGTCAGAAATCAGGTAATTGAGATCGGTTGCCTGACGCCGCAACGATGCATTGGAGAGATTTTTCAGATCGAGCCAGACAGCAACAGGTAACAATAATACAGAGACAAGGACAAGGATCAGGAATGCTGCAGGCCGCCGCATCATCCAAAATCCCAGACGATCAAGCCCCGAAAAGGCTGATGGGTTGGCGTGCTGGTGTTGGACGGGACTATTGGCCATTTTGTGGGTCGCCTGTAAGTGAATTAACACTCCGCCGCCCCGACAGAAAGTAAATTTTATTGAAATGTAGTGTGCTGCTTATTAAAGGGGTTTGTCAATTTGAAAATGATGCTTGCCTGTCAATATTCAACTCCAATTCTACCGAAACCTGGTAATTTGACAGCCGGATGCTGAATATCAATGCCGGTTACAAGTCCGAGAAAATTCAGTTCGAAACCGCTTCTTGCCCCAATTGAAATGCCCGCCAAGCCATTGATGCCCAGTTTGAAATCAAGGTGATCTGTATCGGCGTGCCAAAATTTACCTGTCCCGATGAAATCCCTTCCCACCGCATTGGGCGGCAAAACCAGTTCAAGTTCGGGCACCTGACGCAGTACATGGGCAACAAAGGAATTGGAGTTGGGACCAGGCCAAAGCCTGTAGTCACCGTTTGCACCGTAAGGATAAGCGGTAATGGCGTCTTCAATCCTTCTGATCAATTCCTGTGCTGTCGTCCCCTTTATTGCCTTGATGATATTTGGTGTGTTGGAATACCAATTTGCATCGGCCGCATAGGCATTCTTTCGTACCGGCCTGCCCCACCCTACTTTGTCATAACGGTCATAGCTGGATGCGTTTTCCCGCTTGAGTACAATCCAGCAATGCTGGGATAGCGCACCCTTGAGACCTCCCGTTCGCGCGCACAGAACATAGACAGCGGCCGGTGCATCGTCAGCAGCGGTCGGCAAAATTTGTGCAGACGACCAATTGGCGCACCGCCAGGACTCAGGCCGTTTGACCGACATCCACCAGGCAAGCGAACCCAGTGCCGGCAGAAGGAAAAGAACAAATAACCATAAAAACATCCGTCCGAACATGCGCCTGGTTCTCAGAAACATTCCAAAACTTCCCTTGCTCATCCCTTGCCTACAATTATCCGATTTGAGGCGTTAACCTAAATTGCGGCATTTGCTTGACTTCGTTGCCTTATTGGATTTGGTTAACAAAACGTTAAAGCGGTGAAATGGTCAATCATGCGAACAATCCTAAACCGATTGCTGGTTCCGGCATTATTGGTGCTCGGTCCAGCCAGTCCGGCTTACTCTGCCGACACATATCAACGGGTTGGCGGACGAACTTCGCAACCCATAGGCCACTATGAATACTGCCTTTCTAACATGACAGATTGTTCTATCACCGCCTTTACGCTCCGGCCTGTCAAATTGAACCGCAAGAAATGGGCGGAAATGCTGGAAGCCAACCGTCTCGCCAATTCAACTATCAAGCCTGTTACGGACAAGGATCTATATGGTGTCGAGGAATTGTGGACGCTGCCCCAGACAAGCGGCGACTGCGAAGATTATGTGCTGATGAAGCGTAAATATCTGATGGACAGAGGCTGGCCTGCCTCATCACTGCTTGCAACGGTTGTGCTGCAGACCAATGGCGACGGGCATGCTGTCTTGACCGTGCGAACAGACCGCGGTGATTTCATTCTCGACAATCTGGACGACAACATCCTGTCATGGGAGTTGACGGACTATAAATTCCTGAAGCGTCAGTCCGCCGCTTTTTCGGGATATTGGGAAGATATTCTCGATACGCGGCTATCTGTTGCCAGCATTGAGCGGGCGAACTAAGACCGGAAGTCCGGCATGATTGCTGGTTCAGTCCTTCAAATCACCGGGAAAAGGCTGTTGCTGGCCGCATAGACCGCACTTCTTGTACCTGGCGCGTTTTGCTTTCCATTCCTCCATCTGATCAGAAGAAATTGTCTGGCCGGTAACAATCGGGTCTATTTTCGGTTCCTGAACAATGCTTGAGGCAAGAATGATCTCAACAGAGGCCTTGGGGCTGGAAACGGCCATCAGCAATATCGCAAGGATAGCCAAGGCCAGCCGTGCCGGTACGAATAGATGATTTTGGCGCATATTCTTATCCTGCTCTTTTTTCAACTTCATTTTCGCGACTATTCGTTAACAGAGTGTTAATTCTGCCACTTTGAATTGAATTTAAACGATAAAACGGCGGGAGAAGACATAGCGACCCATTTGCCGTAAAAACTGGTAATTCCCTACCGAATCGTTACATTCAGCCCCATGACCGATCCACTGAAGAACCCACCTTTCAGCCAAAGCCCGGCTGCGCCCGATCGCCCCGTTGCCACGGGCGGCATTGCCGCACAGGCGCTCGCTGCACGACAGGCGAACAAACGCGCCAATTATCTCGACGGCCTCAACCCCGAGCAGACCGAGGCTGTGGAGGCGCTGGATGGCCCTGTGCTGGTTCTGGCGGGTGCTGGAACGGGCAAAACAAGGGTGCTTACAACCCGCATTGCGCATATTCTTGCCTCGGGCAAGGCATGGCCAAGCCAGATCCTTGCGGTAACCTTTACCAACAAGGCAGCGCGGGAAATGCGTGAACGGGTTGGCCGCTATGTCGGAGATCAGGTTGAAGGCATGCCATGGCTTGGCACTTTTCACTCGATCGGCGTGAAGATGCTGCGCCGCCATGCCGAACTGGTGGGCCTCAAAAGCGATTTCACCATTCTCGACACGGACGACCAGATACGCCTGCTCAAACAGATCATTCGAGCCGAGGGCATTGACGACAAGCGCTGGCCGGCACGGCAACTTGCCGGGCATATCGACCAGTGGAAAAACAAGGGACTCTCGCCGGAGCAAATCCCTGAAGGGGATGCGCGCGCCTTCGGCAATGGCAAGGGGCGGGAACTCTACCGGCTTTATCAGGAACGGCTGAAGATATTGAACGCCACCGACTTTGGCGATCTTCTGACTGAAACCATCCGCCTGTTCAAAGAGCATCCCGATGTGCTGCGCGACTATCAGGAGCGGTTCAAGTATATTCTCGTTGACGAATACCAGGACACCAACGTTGCGCAGTATATGTGGCTTCGGCTGCTGGCGCAGCGCCGTGTCAATTCGTTCACGCGAGTTGCTACGCAACCGCTTCACAGGAGCGCCGAAGTGTCGGCGGCAGGCTCTTCGCCTGCTGGACGCCCCTCCTCCGTGGCAGGACAAAATTTCGCGACCAGCGAAATTGCCGGTCCGCAAACGGATGCAGGTGCGGACGCGCCTGCGGAAAACAAAGCAGACAGCAAATATTTGACTCAGCCAAATATTTGCTGTGTTGGTGATGACGACCAGTCGATATATGGCTGGCGCGGGGCGGAGGTTGACAACATCTTGCGCTTCGACAAGGATTTTCCAGGTGCCAAGGTGGTGCGGCTTGAACGCAACTACCGCTCGACCGCGCACATTCTGGGTGCCGCTTCGCACCTGATCGCCCACAATGAGGGGCGGCTCGGAAAGACGCTGTTCACCGACCATTCGGACCCCGAGCACAAAAAGCTGATGATCCATGCCTGCTGGGACTCTGAGGAAGAGGCCCGCAGCGTTGGCGAGGAAATCGAACAGTTGCAGCGCGGCGGGCATGCGCTCAACGACATGGCAATCCTCGTCCGCGCCTCATTTCAGATGCGCGAGTTTGAAGACCGGTTCGTCACGCTCGGTCTCAACTATCGGGTAATTGGCGGTCCGCGCTTTTACGAGCGGCTCGAGATCCGCGATGCGATGGCCTATTTCCGCGTTGTCTGCCAATCTGCTGATGACCTTGCCTTCGAGCGGATTGTCAACACGCCCAAGCGTGGACTTGGGGATGCGACACTCCGGATCATTCACGACCATGCCCGCGCCAAGGGCATTCCGCTCACAAGGGCGACGCAGGATCTGGTGCAGACCGAGGAATTCAAGCCCAAGGTGCGCGCGACGCTTGCCAGCCTGATGGATGATTTCAAACGCTGGAGCAGCCTTCTTGAAGAAAAGCCGCACGGCGAACTTTGCGAGATGATCCTCGACGAGTCTGGTTATACCGAATTCTGGCAGAACGACCGGACCGCCGAAGCGCCCGGCCGCCTTGAAAACCTCAAGGAACTGATCCGCTCGATGGAGGGCTTTGAGAGCCTGCGCGGCTTTCTTGAACACGTTTCGCTGGTGATGGACACCGACAACAATGCAGATCTTGATGCGGTATCCATCATGACGCTGCACTCGGCCAAGGGGCTGGAGTTTGACACGGTGTTTTTGCCCGGCTGGGAGGAAGGCCTGTTTCCACACCAGCGCTCGCTCGATGAAGGCGGACGCTCGGGCCTCGAAGAAGAGCGCCGTCTTGCCTATGTCGGCATTACCCGCGCGCGCGACCGCTGTTATCTCTATTTTGCCTCGAACCGGCGCATTCACGGGCTTTGGCAAAACTCAATCCCATCGCGCTTCATTGATGAGCTGCCGCGCGACCATGTGGAAATCGTCGAGAGCGGCAACGCCTATGGCGGGTATGGTTCGAACAGGATGGGCGGGGCCTACGGGGCGTCGCGCTTCGACACTGCCGAACCGTTCAAGTCGAGCTATTCCTCGCCCGGCTGGCAGCGGGCCCAGCGCGGCAATGATGCGCGTGCGGCCGGCGCAACCGGCGATCCGGTCAAATCGGCCTGGGGCAGCCGCTCTGGAAGCAGTTCGGGCAGCGGGGCATCGGATTCCCGGCTCGGCAAGACGATTGACGGCGAACTCGTCGCCTCATCCATCAACACTCCCTCGTCAAACTTTTCCGTCGGAGACAGGGTCTTTCACCTGACATTTGGCAATGGCAATGTCG
>JBGSTD010000067.1:0-61532 GCA_041736675.1 Salaquimonas sp. | reverse complement strand
CAACTCCTATGAGATCGTAAAGGCCGAAAGCACCGGTTTTCGGAATGCCCATCGGACGGCCAAAAATTGCATCAGCATCCTCGATCCTGATGCCCATCTCACCCGCTTCGTGAATTGCCGCCTGCATGGCAAAAACACCAACCCGGTTTCCAAGAAATCCAGGTGTGTCGGCGCAGACAACCACCCCTTTTCCGAGTTCCCGGTCACAATAATCGGCAAGAGCCGTCATGACCTCCGGCTCGGTTTCTGAACCCTCAACCAATTCAAGCAGCCTCATATAGCGTACAGGATTGAAAAAATGGGTGATGCAAAAACGCTTGCGCAATTTGACTGGCATGTCTTCCATCAACAGCGATATCGGTATGGTCGAAGTATTTGACGAAACCATCGCGCCGTTTTTCAGATGCGGAAGCAGGCTGCGATAGAGATCACGCTTGATATTGAGACGCTCGACAATCGCCTCTACAACCCAGTCGCAATCCTTGACCTTTGCAAGATCGTCCTCAATGTTGCCGATCTCGATGCGCTCAATGTTTTCGGGTTTCATCAAGAGCGGCGGATTGGATTTCTCAATCCGCTCCAGTGCTCTTTCGGTCACGCCATTGCGCGATCCTTCCTTGGCCGGAACATCCAGCAACAGCACTTTTCCTCCGGCATTTGCAACTTGCGCTGCAATGCCTGAACCCATGGTGCCCGCACCGATTACACATACAGTCTTGATTGGCATATTTGCCATCTTGGAAACTCCGTTTGCAGATGATCAGGCAGCTTTTTGTGTATCAAGACGGCCCAAAAATCTGCGAAGCAATTCATTCACTTCCCGCGGGCGTTCATTGGGCAACATGTGTCCGGCTTTTGGCAGGATATGCATTTCGTTGTCAGGCAACGCTGCTGCGAGCAATTTGCCATATCTCAACTGGGTCATCTTGTCGTTCTCGGCAAAAATGCAGAGGGTTGGACAATGAATTTTGGCAGCAACTTCCAGACCCGATGAATAGCTGCGGCACGATTTGAGGTCTGCCGGCAATGCTTCCTTTTGATTGAGTTCCATCACATCCAAACCATAGAAAATGTGAGATGCTCCCGGCCAGGTATTGTCATGCAGATGGGCTTGCGGTCCATGCCCCCAAGAAGTCATGGATTCGATTGCCCGAAACTGCTTGTTTTCCGCCATGTCAATCAGCTTGTCATTGACAGCAATCGAGGCAGCGGTTGCAACAAATACAATAGCCTTGACCAAATCCGGCGCTTTTCGGGCAATTTCCAGTGTTATGATACCGCCCTGACTGTGGCCGGCAAAAACTGCCTGCTTGCAGCCCATTTCGCGCAGGAGGGCAATAACCCAATCGGCCTGTGCCTCAACTCCTGAAATGGGTTCACCTTTTGAAAGGTAATGTCCCGGCATGTCGGGTGCGATCACATTATAGCCGTCATAAGCAAGGGCACGTGTCTGTGAAACCCAGGTCAGATGACAATTGCCCGCACCATGCAGAAACACCAGAAATGGCCGACCATCCACATGCGCTCTTCCACCTGTTGCCACATGCACCTCGTTTCCTGAAACTGTTACTTTCATTATCTTGCCCCTCCACTGCCAGCGGCCACTTTTGCGGCAACGCGCAATGCCTGCTCAAAATCCGACTTCAGATCGCCAAAGCTTTCGAGGCCAACCGACAGCCGGATCATGTCATCGCTGAGCCCGCCTGCCTTCATGTCATCGGCAGAAATGTGCGAATGGGTCGTCGACGCCGGATGAATGACTAGCGTTTTGGCATCACCCACATTGGCAAGGTGCGATGCCACCTGAACGTTTTCGATAAAGGCTGCGCCAGCCTGACGTCCGCCCTTTATGCCAAACGCGATGATTGATCCCGCCCCTTTTGGCAGCAGCCGCTTGGCAACTTCATGATCAGGATGATCAGGCAGCGATGGATGGCGCACCCACGCCACAGCCTCGTGGCCTTTTAGAAACTCAATCATCTTTGCGGTGTTTTGCATATGGCGTTCCATACGCAGCGGCAAAGTTTCAATACCCTGCAAAAGCTGAAATGCGCTCATGGGCGAAAGCGTCGGCCCGAAATTGTAAAGTGCTTCAGCACGAAGTCTCATGGTCAGCGCCGCTGGTCCAAACTCTTCCCAAAAATTGATCCCGTCCAAAGCGTAAAACGGAGTTGTGAGAGTCGGAAACTTGTCGTTCTGGCCCCAGTTGAAATTACCACCATCAATGATCGCGCCGCCAATGGTGGTGCCATGACCGCCAAGCCATTTCGTGACGGAATGAATGATCACATTCACTCCGTGATCCAGCGGCTTGAACAAAAAAGGTGTGCAGAAAGTCGCATCCATCACCAGCGGAATTCCTGCGTCAGCAGCAATTTTAGCAACTGCTTCCACATCCAGAACATCCAGCGAAGGATTACCGATCATTTCGCAGAAAATGAACTTTGTATTTTCACGTATGGCAGCTTGCAACCCGTCAAGATTGCGGCCATGGACAAATGTGGTTTCAACACCAAATCGCGGCAGTGTGTTTTTCAACAGATTGATATTGGCGCCATAGAGCTGCGCGGTCGAGACGATATGGTCACCGGCTGACACAAGCATCATCGTTGCACAATGCAGCGCTGCCATTCCCGATGATGTAGCCACACATGCGACTCCGCCCTCCATCGCCGCCAGTCGTTGCTCAAGAACGGCAACCGTTGGGTTTGAAATGCGGGTATAAAGATGCCCACCCTCTTCCATGTTGTAGAGCGCAGCAGCCTGCCGCGCAGTCTTGAACACATAAGATGTTGTCTGGTGGATCGGGACAGCCCGCGAACCATGATCACTGTCCGGCACATGCCCCGCATGCAAGGCAAGGGTATCCAGTTCATAAAAATCGGCCATGTCGCTCCCAAATGTCTGACGCAAAGGTTTGCATTTCAAACCATCGCGTTATTGAAAATTCATGTTCCGGGTTATCAAAATCCCGGGTCCTCAACCAAGTGATAAATTCACTCTGCAACCGCGTCAATCTCACTCTCTGGCCATACTTGAATTCGATCGCCATTCTTGGCCCAAAACAAATACAGCCTTCGTTTGCAATCAGCGCGCACCGCACGGTAAACGTTGAAATTTTGCCACAATTCGGGATTTTCAATCACAATATTGAAACAACACGAAATATTCGACTTTGCATCACAAATTTGATTTGGCACTATTTTAAATGTGTTTATCGTGAAATCACAAATTGGGCGGAATTGCTCTTTTTCCCGCCGCATTCCCTGCACGCTTCCGTCAGATTTTCCTTCCAGTCTGGTCTTGTCACAACAGTTGGCTTTCAACGGTGACCACCTGATCACAGTCCATCAACACAGGGATCAGGTGCCCGTGGTTCATTTGTATGCCCTGCGATACGGCCCCACAAAAATGAACCATTACTCGATGTTTTCATTCAAGGCGCCCTGTCTTGCATGAATTCACTGAGATATTGTGCTGCCGGTTGCGAAACACCAGCCCCCCTCGCTACTGTTTCCGGCGGAACTTCCGGCAGCACATTTAATTAGCCTGAAGTAAACTCAGGTGTCTGACGAAGCAGGCGGCGGGGCGTTGCCTCCTGCTTCGTTGACTTTTTTAACAAACGGCAAGGTTCTCAAAGCAGGGTTGGATCAACTGTCCGGCTGACAACAGCTTTGACCGTCAGGCCCTGTACGATGATCGAGAACAGGACCACCACATAAGTTGAAACAATAATCACCGACTTGTATTCGTTATCAGGAAGTGAAAGTGCCAAAGCGACAGAGATGCCTCCGCGCAATCCCCCCCAGGTCAACACCGGGATTGATCCGGTGGAAAAAGGCAGAAACCTGGAAAGGCTGATCAAAGGAATGCTGACAGCGGCAAATCGCGCAAAAAGAACGAGCGGAATGCTTGAAACTGCCAGCCAGCCAAAAGACGGATCAAAGGCAATAATCAGCACTTCAAGGCCAATCAAGAGAAACAGCACGGAATTGAGAATCTCGTCGATCAACTCCCAGAACTCAAACAGGTGCTGGCGGGTCATTTCGCTCATCCCGATCCTCGCCCCGCGGTTTCCCACCAGCAAACCAGCCACAACAACGGCAATGGGTCCAGAAATATGCAAACGGATGGCAATGGCATAAGTGGCAGCGACAACGCCGAGTGTAATCAGGATTTCGAGGCTATACTGGTCCATTGTAGCCATCGCACGATAAGCGAGCCATCCTGTGAAAAGCCCAAGAACAACACCGCCGCCTGCTTCCACAAAAAACAGCTCCGCCACGTGAACAAGGCCTGTCTGCCCATTGTCTGATCCTGTGCCAACTGCAATTGCCAAAACAATGCTGAAAACAACAACGCCGACACCATCGTTAAAGAGCGATTCTCCGGCAATCTTTGCTTCCAGTGAATGGGGAACATTGACCGACTTCAAAAGCGAGAGAACGGCAACGGGATCTGTTGGTGAAATCAGCGCACCAAATACCAGCGCCCATGCCAGTGGAACATTGATCCCGAACAGCCCTGCCAACCACCAAAAACCGCCGCCGATAATCATCGTCGAAATTAAAACACCAATCGTTGCCAAGGCACCAATGGCCCATTTCTGGTCTTTGAGAAAATTAAAATCAACATGCAATGCTCCGGCAAACAACAGGAATGCCAGCATGCCCTCCATAACCGTTGCATAAAAATCAATCTGGCCGATCGCAGCCTGCATCGTGTTGGTGATTGAGAGCGACGGAAACACACGTTCCGCCAGCAGCAGGACAAGCGACGTAACCAACGCCATCACCAGCAATCCGATCGTGTGAGGCAATTTAAGCAATACGTGATTGATCCAGCCGAAAAAGGCAGAGATGGCAAGTAGCAATGCAGCAATTTCAAACAAGGTAAGCATGGTCAAATCCGCGGTGAATCAGAATAACAACAAGTGATAAACTCTGTAAGATCATACCATGTTCAATTTAACAACTACCGGACAATGGTCAGAGGCCTTCGGACGATCCCACCCAGTACGGGGATATCGCTCAACTTCCTGTCCAGGTGGAAAAGGCGTGCGGTAGGGCTGACCGCTCCGGATGATTTGCGGCATGGCCCGGGGATTGCTTTTACCCAGCGAAGGCGAAGCCAGAATATAATCGAGTTGACACAAATGCTGCTCTTGTGGTCCGCGAGAATGAAAAAGTGTCCATTGCTCCAGAGCCGGCCGGCGCGCCACGAGATTTTCAGAAAACCCGTTTTCTACAAGACAATCGAAACCGGCTGCATCTTCCTGCGCAGCTTGGAATGTATAGCCGATATGGCGATCCCCACCCACAACCAGCCGCGAGCGATAGTCATTAAAATCGCCACAGATCATCCAGCGCTTGTTGGCGGTCTTGTCTTTGCCAAATCTGCGTTCAACAATCTTCTTTGTTGCCCTCGCCTCTGCCTGCCTTACCGGCATGGTGTATTCCCGCCCTTCAGCGCCATTTTTCCCCGGCCCCATGGATTTGAAATGCACGACAAAAATTGTCAGCGGTTTGCCGCCAATGCGAAAATCCATTTCGAGGCAGTCACGCCGGAAAATCCGGTTGAGCGGTTCTTCACCCATTTCCTTTAGCTTATCATTATAGAGACCCATCTCCTGATAGGTCAGATGAGCGTGGCTCTCCATTTTGACAAACTCGATTTCCTCCCCGTCCAAAGTTTGGGTGCGGGTCATCACGGCAACATCAATCCCCCTGCCGTCATTGCCTTCAACCAGATATTTGTGTCGATAGCCCGAACCCACCATCTTGAAAAGATATCCGTATTCAAATGCATGCAACGCATCAATGTTCTCAACCTCCTGCAGGCAAATGATATCGGCCTGACAATCGGCAATCGCCAAAGCCGTGAGCTGCATCGTGTCATCTGAATGAGCAACGACCCGCGCCTGCTCCAGTTGCCGGTATTGGGCTTCATCCTTGATATCGATCATCTGGAGAATTCGGTCGCGTTTCAGCTCATTGCGAAAGCCCGAAAAATCAAACCGCTGCATCAGGTTTTCTGCGTTGAAAGTGGCGATACGTAAAGACATGAATCTAACCAATCATCAAAATGACAAGCTGTGCAAGACAGGCAGGACTAATTCCCTGCGGGCGCAGCATGTCAGAATTGATGGGCAAAACCAACGATAATCCATCCGGCGTCAAGCCGCTCAAAGCTTATTTATTCAACCTGAAATCAATGGAAAAAGGCGCAACCTCAGCCGCGCCCTTTCCGTCCTCGATAATCGGTATCCTCCCAAATCCCGATCAGAGGAACCTGATGCCTGCAATTCCGCGAAGCCGCCAGCTAACCGTTGCGGACTTTTTTCCTTCTTCTCCTTTGACAACAAAATCAAAAGTCGCCGGAAGTCCTGAACTGTCTTCCATGTGAACGAGTGCGCCGCCTTCGGAAAGATTACGCACCACACATTCATAGGCACCATAGCCCTTGTTGAAATAAAGATTAGCGCCTTTCAGAACGCGCCTGCGATGGTCTGAGCGCCGCTCTTCCATGTTTTGAACAGGGGCCTCAACAGTTTCTTTCTTCAAAGTACCAAAAGTCATCGCGCATCTCCTTGAAAAAATAATTCCACTGAAATGCCCCTTGCGATTTTCATGCCAGATTATTCAGAAAAGAATGTGCCTAAATGAAACAACGCAGCCGGAACGCGCCACGTCACCAGCGCCAAATTGAAACGATAATAATATTCCCGACAATCAGGCACCTATGCCGAAAGTGATTGATATCCCGCTCAATTACTCCCTACTCTGCTGTTGACTGAGACCTTTCGCGCATTTGCTCGGATGACATCAAACCAAATCCGTTCAACTCGTCGATTAGCTCACTGATAAACTGGGTGCGGTTTTTCACGCCTGCCTTGCGGTAAATCGAACCCAATTGGGCCTTGACTGTTCCATCGGATGAATGGCGCGCCGATGCAATATCCCCGATATTCAATCCACGGGCAGCAAGAAGAGCGACATCGCGTTCAGCTTTGGAAAGTTTCCAGTCATCGAATCGCTTTTGAATGAAGCTGTCGAAATCTCCTTTCATCGACTGTATTACCCAGTCTTTTTTCTTGCTGGTCCGTTTCAACCAGTTTTCTTTTCGCAACATGCGAAGAAAGACCAGTATTAACCCGGCGGAAGCAAACAGTTCCAAACCCAAATGCAACTTTTCCGCGGAGTACCCGAGACCAAAATCCATCAGGTGCAAAATCAGTTCCACGATTATATCGATGACCAAAACCCCACCTGAAAAGGCCAGGATAATGATCGTTGACCGGGAATCGGCGTGATGCGCCGGTTTGCGGGAATGTGTCATTTCCATGCTGATCCTTCCTCAATCTATTGCTCAAAAGGCATTTATGCAGGTTAAAAACATAAACCTTAGGGATAAAGCGGCAGATTACCATCTAAAAATTAGGTTCATATCCAGCGCTGCACATTGCCATGAATGTTCAATCAGGGACTAATTATCAAGTCTGGTCAATCCTTTGTTCAGGTTTGAGAGGAAACTAATTCTGCACAGTTGGAGGGTGCAGCTTTAGTACAGTCAATCCCCTCGGGTCTGTTAGCTGACAGAATATCGCCATTCGTCAACTAAGGTAGCACAGGAAAAACCTACGGCTTGAAAATGATTGGCAGCAATTCTGCTGCCTGGAGGGGAAATAAAATGAAAACAAAATTACTGACTGCTTTGGTGGCATGCGCAGTTGTTAGTTTCAGTTCCATTGGATCGACCATAGCGGATGAGAACATCGATTACCCACACAAGATCGAGGCGCAGGAGTATGTCCATGGATCGCCGACAGTAGCATCAGAAGCCTGGACGTTGGCCGCTGGCGGCAGAATTTACGACACCTGGTGGGATGCCCTTGATCGCGAGGCACCGACAGACACCAATCCGGCATATCCGGTGACAGTCAATACAAAACAAACCGGACCAAACACCTGGCGTTGCAAGGAATGCCACGGCTGGGACTACCGCGGCGTGAACGGTCTATACGGCAAGGGCAGCCATCTGACCGGCATCAAAGGTATTGATGGGGCAGTAGGAAAACCTGAAGAGCAAATCGTTGCCATACTGAGAGACAACAACCACCCCTACACGAAAGAGATGATTACCGACGAAGAGCTTCTGCGTCTTGCAGCTTTCGTCAATCGTGGCCAGGTGGATATGCGCACTTTCATCGATACGGAGACACGCAAGGTCAATGCCGGAAACCCCGCGCGCGGGCGCGAGATTTTTCAGACCACATGCGCAGCTTGCCACGGATATGATGGCAGGCTGATGGATTGGGGTGTCGATGGTGCACACAACTATGTTGGAACCGAAGCGGCTGAATTGCCGGATGAGGTATTCAACAAGATCTTCAATGCGCACCCCGGCGTGCAGATGATCAATTTGCGGGCATTGCCGCTTTCAGATGCAATTGACGTTCTTGCCTATGCGGCAACACTTCCTACCGTACCTTCCGAATAATGCCAGATGGCAGGATGGCACAATTTTCATTGCGTCATCCTGTCCATTCACGGTCGGACTTGAATATTGACCCGAACGACCAAGCTGATCAACTTCGCCGTTCCCTAAATCCCCTGCCTTCCCATCAACCAAGTACGGACAGGCAGAAAAAGAAAGTCTGGATCAAGCCTCAGCTTTTCGACTTGTCAACCAGTGCATTACCCTTGATCCACCGCCTGCCCGCAACAAGGTGAGGACAGGCAGGCATGACAAGTCTGGATCAAGCCTCAGCTTTTCGACTTGTCAACCAGTGCGTTGCACTTGATCCACCGCCTGCCCGCAACAAGGTGAGGACAGGCAGGCATGACAAGCCTGGATCAAGCCTTAGTTCTTAGACTTGTCCACCAGTGCGTTGCCCTTGATCCAAGGCATCATGGCGCGCAGTTTCTCGCCAACTTCCTCGATCTGGTGTGCGTCGTTGTTGCGGCGGATACCCTTGAAGCGGGCAGCGCCTGCACGGTATTCCTGCATCCAATCGGAAGTGAACTTGCCAGACTGAATATCGTTGAGAACGCGTTTCATCTCTTTCTTCGTGTCTTCTGTGATGATGCGCGGACCGGAAACATATTCGCCCCATTCTGCCGTGTTGGAGATCGAATAGTTCATGTTGGCAATGCCGCCTTCATAGATCAGGTCGACAATCAGTTTTACTTCGTGCAGGCATTCGAAATAGGCCATTTCCGGCGCATAGCCGGCTTCAACCAAGGTTTCAAAACCGGCGCGGATGAGTTCGACCAGACCGCCGCAAAGAACCACCTGCTCGCCGAACAGATCAGTTTCACATTCCTCTTTGAAGTTGGTTTCGATGATGCCGGAGCGACCGCCGCCAACGCCGCAAGCGTATGACAGGCCGAGATCATGGGCATTGCCTGAGGCATCCTGATGAACTGCGATCAGGCAGGGAACACCGCCGCCTTTCACATATTCGCCGCGCACTGTGTGGCCTGGGCCCTTTGGCGCAACCATCAACACATCAACGGAGGCCTTCGGCTCGATCAGTCCGAAATGAACATTGAGGCCGTGGGCAAAGGCAATCGCCGCACCGTCACGAATATTACCGGCGATCTCGTCGCGGTAGATATCGGCCTGCAATTCGTCTGGTGTTGCCATCATCATCAGGTCGGCCCATTTGGCACCTTCTGCAACGGTCATCACCTTGAAGCCGTCAGCCTCGGCTTTTTTAGCTGTGGCAGAACCAGGACGCAGCGCAATCGCCATGTGCTGGGCGCCCGAATCTTTCAGGTTCAGCGCATGGGCGCGGCCCTGCGAGCCGTAACCGATGATGAGAACCTTTTTGCCTTTGATCAGATTGAGATCGGCGTCGCGATCGTAATAAACACGCATTTTACTCTCCTATTAGGTGCTTGGTTTGGTGTTGATATTGCCTGCCGCAAAAAGAGCAGGAATTTGTCCGGCGCCATAAAGCGCCAAAAATTGGTCAACCGCGCGGGCAGCGTTTATCTCAATGCCGGTGGCAGATGGCCGCGTCGTCTCGCCGAGCAATTTGCGGATCTGCCAGTCGCCGACAACAAGCCCGAAAAACGTCTTGAGCGCCGCATCTGTAGAATCAAGTTCGATCAGCCCCGATGAGACGCCTATCTCAAAAATCGGCCGCAACCGTCCGGTCATCGCCAGCGGCCCGTTTTTCAAGACAATCTCACCGAGCCGGCTTTTTCCTGTACCGGCATGGGAAATCGCCAGCCGGTTGAGCGCCGCCGATACATCGCCGGTAATCACCGTCAGCCAGTTGGTTGCAAAGGCGATGAGGCTGTCACGAAACGCATCCGCGGTTACAAGCCCTCCCGCAAGCCCAGGCATTTTCACCTTCGAGGCCTGCCACTGCACGGTGGCGGTCAACAGCCCGTCGCGATCGCCAAACCAGTTGTAGAGCGTTTCCTTGGAGCAGCTTGCCCGCCGGCAGACTTTCGCCATCGAAAACCCGTCGCCCTCTTCAACCATCAGGTCTAGCACAACGCCAAGCACCTCCGCCTGGCGTGAGGAGAGTTCGCCAGCCAAAATCACAGACGTACCCGCATCAGCACCAGCACCAGCACCCGCCTGCCCGCTGGCAGCGTTATCGTGCAATTCCGCGCTCTTGATTTGCTGGTTCAAATTGTTCTCCCAAACTGGGGAATATGTACCGTACCGTACGGTACTGTGTCAACGGCTGTTTAGCGGTTTTTCTGGAGAAATCTTTGAAGTTGCAAACTCCGGAGCGGCGTTGCCATTCCTTTGGAGCATGTCTGCGGCTCCAGCCGCTCCGAAACGGAGATTTTTAGTAATGAGAGGCTCTTCAGCAGACTGTCCAGCTCACCCTTCAGGTATGCCCCCTGGGAATTGAACCCTCTCGGCATACCGCTCCGCTGCTGTTTTCTCCAGTTCCGACGGCGATATCAAATCCGGCGCTTGCGTGAAAACAGTCGGGAGATATTAGGGGTGAGTTTTGGACATGGGGATAAGTTTTTCGCGTGACCTTCGCCCCCACCCATAACCAGTGGGAGGGGGAGAAAGTAATTTCTTGGCTTTAGCGCAGCTAAACCTTGGAAATTACAAGAGGGGGGAACTAAGTACACCCCCAAACATAGTGCTAATCGGAGAGTGAGAAACACCCCCCTCTTGAAGTTTCTAAGGACCTGGCTTCACCAAGCCCAAGAAACTTCATTCTCCCCCTCAGGGGGGGAGAAGAAGTACAAAACATCATATCAGCTACAATTTAGACAGTTGTATTTGTGGACCGCCCCTGGTTTCGCCAGGCATCAACCACCATGCCCTGCAAAGCCAGTCGTACCGGTCCTTCGGGATAACTGTGCGCAATTCGCGAAACTTGCAGGTCAAGCGAATCTTCTCCTTCAAGCTGACGCAGGCGATTAACCGCCTCCTCGGCCTCCTCCTTGTTTCCCATCCCCGAAGCAAGGATTATCTTGGCGAGCCAGGTATAAGGGTAGTGGGGATTCAGCAAAGCAGCCTTGTCTATCTCAAACAACGCGATGTCCAGGCGCCCCGCTATGAAGTGTGCGAAAGCCTTGTTGAAGGCAATGAAATACTGCCAGGGGAAAAGTGGTGCCACGCGTTCATGTTCTGCGAGGCAGGCCAGCGCTTCCTCGGGGCTCCCGAGATACAAGTAGCATCGGGCCAGATAAAGATGGGCAATCGGATTTGTCGGTGCGAGTTCAACAGCGCGTTTGGCAAGCTCCAGCCCTTTGGGCGGGCGCGTCGTCATATTCAGTGCATTGGCCACCCATGTTAAAACTGCCGGATCATTTGAATCAAGTGCAAGCGCACGATCACAATGCATATGCGCCTCGATAGCCAGAGTCCCATCGCGCGCTCCGCCGACTTCGTAACTTGCCGCCAGCCCGTTGGCGAGTGCAGCGTGTGCGGCGGCATAACCTGGATCAAGTTCCACAGCGCGTCTTGATTCCGAAATTGCGAATGGCAGATCGTTCAAACTGATACGCTGATAGGCTGTTGTTGCGCGTATGACGGACTCCCAGGCCGTGAGTTCGCTGGCGTTGCGCATGACCCTGTCTGCTTCCCGCCGCATTACCTCTGTCGACAAACGTCCGGCAAGATCAACTACCAGATCATCTGACGGACAGTCGACAGTTGCCAGATCAATATGGTGCGACCAGAGCAGATGGGAACTCTTCGCGTCAATCAGCTGAAAGCTGACACGGTATTGCTCACCTGTGCTTCGCAATGTTCCTTGCGCAATATAGCGCAAACCGTGCTTATCGGTAGACGAAGGTTGTGGTGCACCGACCGGAGATAAGGTTGAATAGGCTGCGAGAACGTGAATATCCCTGCTCAGGGAAAGCGCAGCGCTGATGTCTTGTGCCAGCATTTGCGCGAAGGATTCGATCTTTGGCGTACTTCCGAATACCCGAATGTCGACAATAGCGATAGTCGGCCGACCATCGCGGAAGTCTCCTGCAACGCTACTGTCCTCATCTAAGGTATTTGAAATCTCCAGCAAGCGGTATCCAACGCGGTTAAGGGTCTGGATTTCGAAACCGCCGACTATTGTTGCCGCCTTGCGCAAGCGTCCAATGCAACGCTGGATCGCGTCATCGCCAACAACAACACCACGCCAACACAGGGCGATCAAATCGTCCCGTGTGACGGTTTCACCCCTGCGTTGCGCGAGCGCCACAAGCACCTGCATCACCCGTGGTTCCACGCTGATGTTTTGCCCATGCGCACTCAGTTCGCAAGCCGGCGGAAAAACGGTCGTATTGCCAAGAACAAAAGACGCTGTCTTCGCGAGATCAATCTCGGATGCTGTGACAATTTCAGTCATCTATACCTCCATCGGGAAAACATCGGCGAAACATCGGCGTGTCGTTCTGACGGTACCAAGCGACTTGTGCTAAAACAGTATCCAACAGGCAGCAGTGTTGACGATATTCGCCCGTGTTGCCTGCTATTCTGTTTGACACAGAAACTAGAGAAAAAACTATCAAGGAGCAAGTCACCATGACAAAGGACGCACAAGGAAACCCACTTACCGGCGCATCCAATGAGGCCGCCATTCTCTTCGATCAAGCTGTGGAGGCCTTCAACATTTACCGGGGAGACCCAATCGGCCTGGCTGATCAGGCGATAGAAATCGCACCGGAATTCGCAATGGCGCATATTCTCAAAACGCATATCTATGCCCTGGCCACAGAACCGGAAGCCACCAAAGAAGCCAAAACACTTCTCGGCAAGCTCAAATCCATGCGGCTTTCCGAACGGGAGAAATCCCACATTGCCGCTCTCGATCTGCTGCTGGAAGGCGAATGGACCGCCGCAGCAACCGCACTTGACCTGCACAATATCGAATATCCGTATGATATGCTGGCGTTGCAATCGGGTCATTTGATGGACTTTTACAGAGCGAGCGCACGCAACCTGCGCGACCGCCTCGCTCGCGTATTGCCGAAATGGTCAGCAAACATTCCGGGGCATTCGATCCTCTTAGGAATGCACTCATTCGGCCTTGAGGAAACCGGCGACTATGCACGGGCGGAAGCCACTGGACGTGAAGCACTGGATTATCAACCCCTCGATGCCTGGGCACATCATGCTGTTGCGCACGTTATGGAGATGCAGGGCAGAGCCGAAGACGGAATTGGCTGGATGATCGCGCGCGAACAGCATTGGACCGGCGACGACAATTTCTTCAAGGTTCACAACTGGTGGCACCGTGCATTGTGTCATCTTGATCTCGGTCAGGCTGATCAGGTTATGAAACTTTATGACGGGCCGATCAGGCAGGACCGAAGCATGGTTGCCCTCGAAATGATTGACGCCTCGGCGCTTTTGTGGAGGCTGCACCTCACGGGGCATGATGTCGGTGACAGGTGGCAGGAACTTGCAACGGCCTGGGACATCCATGCTGACGGGCGGTCATATCCGTTCAACGATTGGCACGCAGTTATGGCATATCTGGGTGCTGGCCGCAGCAGTGATGTTGAACGCATCCTTGCTGGTTTCCGCAATAACAATGGTGCTGCTGAAATCGATAATTGGGGTCGCAAGACTGCGCTGCCGCTGGTGGAAGGTTTCGCCGCGTTCTGGAGTGGGCAATACGAAACCGCTGCTGTCCATCTGCATGGTGCTCGCCAGATCGCCAACAGTTTTGGCGGAAGCCATGCCCAACGTGACATCATTGACTGGACACTCTGCGAGGCGACGCTTCGTGGCGGATTGACAGGGATGGCCGAAGCGATGGCTGGCGAAAGGCTGGCGCTCAAACCCCACAGCCCGGTGAACAGGAGCTTCCTGCGCCGTGCACAGGAAAACATCAATTCTGAACAGAAGGTAGCATGACCCATGAAAAATTCTCAAGATGGTCCGTATCGGCGTTGGCGTGAGCGACGCAGGCGATATCGAGATGAGCGCGCACTGCATATGGCGCTCCTGGAACTCGACGATCACTTGCTGAAGGATATCGGGTATCAACCAAGAAACTCGATTGACCCCGGCATGTAACAAACAACAATATTTCCCCGGCGCAAGTCGGGGAAATGCCATGTGATCCTCAAGTCAGGAACGCAATCTTTTGGCAATAAACCGTTGCCGACAAAGGATCAGCCCAATCATGGAACACAAAACGATTGTTTTTGTGCTTCGCATACCTCAGATATCCTTCATCAACCGCAGCGCATCGTAAATTGCCGCATGTGTGTTGCGCGCTGAAACGGCATCTCCGATACGAAAGAGCTGAAATGTGCCCTCCCCGTTTCGCGTGACGGATTGCGGCATTCCGGCAATCAGCGCCGCCTGGTCAACCTCGCCGCCGTTTGAGGACTGCGGTTTCAGATCAAAATACAATTCGTCAAGCGGCAGCGTGCCATAGTTCACCACCACCTGGTCATATTCGGCTTCATGGGTATGATCGCTGTAATCGGTGCCAATGACCGCCAGCAGCTTGTTGCCGTTGCGTTTGACATCGAGCAGGCGGCGCGTCACCGTGAAGGTAACATCCTTGTCCTGCAAGGAACGCATGTAAGGCACAAGGTTCATCGCCATCACATCCGGCGAGAACGTCCGGTCCGGCGTCATGATCTCGACTTTGGATCCGGCTGCAGCGGCAAATTCTGCGGCCTGAAGTGCCGGATGATCACCCGATTCATCATATATCAAAATGCTGCCTGCCGGTTTTACATCACCGGAAATAATATCCCAGCTGGTGACGACATTGGCCTGCTCATCCTTCGTTTCATACAGCTTTGTATTGGGAACTCCCCCTGTCGCGATGATCACCACATCGGGCTCAAGCACAGTCACATCGGCCGCTTCCGCCCACGAATTGAACCGGAACTCAACGCCATGTTTCTGGCATTGCGCCAAGCGCCAATCGATGATTGAGATCATTTCACGGCGGCGGGCAGAGCGGGCAGTAAGCCGGATTTGCCCGCCGGGATCGCTTGCAGCCTCAAACACAGTCACCTTGTGGCCCCGCTCACTGGCAACCCGCGCAGCTTCCAATCCGGCCGGACCAGCGCCAACGACGACAATTTTCTTCGGCTTTGCAGCCTTGGCAATGTCATGCGGCATGGTCAGCTCGCGCCCCGTTGCCGCGTTGTGAATGCAAAGCGCCTCGCCGCCCTGGTATATCCGGTCAAGGCAATAGGTTGCACCAACGCAGGGGCGAATATCGTCTTCGCGCCCTTCAATGATCTTGCGAACGATATGCGGATCGGCCATGTGCGCGCGGGTCATGCCCACCATGTCGAGCAGGCCGGAGGCGATTGCGTGACGCGCGGTTGCGACATCGGGAATTTTTGCCGCATGGAAAGTCGGCATTCCAGTTGCCTTTCGAACCGCTCCGGCAAAATCAAGATGCGGCGCATTCGCCATGCCCTGCACAGGGATCATGTCGGTCATCGCCGGATCGGTGTGAATACGCCCGCGGATCACATTGAGAAAATCGACTTGACCTGTTGCCGCGAGGCGCTTGGAAATTTCGATGCCTTCCTCGGCAGTTATCCCGCCCTTTTGCACTTCATCAGCGGTAAAGCGCAGCCCGACAATAAATTCACTGCCGACCCGCTTGCGGATTGCATTGAGCACATCGAGGGGAAACCGCATCCGGTTTTCTAGCGTGTCCGCGCCATAAGGCCCGGAAAGATCATTGCTGAGCGGAGACCAGAACTGGTCCAGCAAATGGCCGTAAACCTGCAATTCGATGCCGTCCATGCCGCCCGCCTGCATTCGTTCGGCAGCATCGGCGAAATCACTGATGATCCGCTCGATATCCCAGTCCTCAACCAGCTTGGGGAAAGCCCGGTGCGCCGGCTCGCGGTGCCTTGAAGAGGAAACCGACGGAAGCCAGTCGCCCTTGTTCCATGTGGTTCGACGCCCCAGATGCGTGAGCTGGATCATCACTGCGCAGCCATGTTCATGCACACTGTCGGTAAGATGCCTGATCCACGGCACCACTTCGTCGCGGTAGGCGAGAATGTTGTTGAAGACCGGCGGACTATCCCTGCTCACCGCAGCCGATCCTGCCGTCATTGCCAGCGCAACCCCGGCTTTTGCCCGTTCCGCATGATAGGCGGCGTAGCGCTCCTTTGGCATTCCGTCTTCAGGATAGGCAGGTTCATGACTGGTGGTCATGATCCTGTTTCTCAGGGTGAGATGTTTGAGCTGATAGGGTTGAAGAAGCGGATCTTTGGAAATGGACATGGCTCTGGCCTGAGTTAGGGGGATGAGGGTTGCAGGACAATAGTTTCAGCGATTGGCAACGGCTTCGCAGGATAGCGCTTCAATATTCGGTGTTCAACGCGTCTTCGGCGGGAATTTCCCGTTCACGTCGCGCGATAAAGTCGTTGAGTTCCTCGGCAATCCCCTCATCAAGTTTTGGCTGTTCATATTCATCGAGCAACTTCCTGGCATGGTTCAATGCGCGCTGGGTGATCTCGACTGAGCCTTCTGCCTGCCATTGCTCGATTGAATTGTTGTCAAACAGCTTGGGCATGAAAAACGCCCGCTCGAAATTCTCAAGTGTATGCGGATGCCCGAGATAATGCCCACCCGGCCCGACATCGCGCAAGGCAGCCATGCCTGCATCAAAGTCATCCCAGCGCGGTCCTTCGGCCATCCGGTAACCCATGGCGCACATTTCGGCATCAACAACGAACTTGGCGACAGAGCAATGCATGCCTGCCTCGTTCCACCCGGCAGAATGCCAGAGATAATTGGCACCGGAATGCAGCACCGCGCTCATCGTCGTCGCAGACTCATAGCCCGCCTGCGCATCAAATGTTTTCGCTCCGCCCAAAAGATTGGAGGTTCGCCACGGCACATCATAGTATCGCGCCATCTGGCCGATCATGAAATTCATCAGGCTGATTTCAGGAGTACCGGCCATGGGTGCGCCCGACTTCATTGAAACCGTCGACAGATAATGACCGTAAATCGCCGGAGCACCCTTGCGGATAACCTGCGTATAGGCCAGCGCTGACAACGCCTCGGCATTGAGCTGTGCCACAGCAGGCGCAACGGACGCAGGCGTGTTCGCCCCGCCAAGCACAAAGGGCGAGCAGAGCACTGGCTGATTGCGCCTGATAAACGCACGCATCGCCGAAAGCATGGTTTTGTCCCAGACAAGCGGCGAATTGCCATTGCAGTTGCCAGTGGTGATAGGCGTTTGCTCCATAACATCGCGGCCAAACAATATCTCGCACATCGCCATCACGTCCTCGGCATTCTTGCCGGAGGTTGTCATCCCCATGAAGGTCTTGTCGGAATATTTCATCGAGGAATAAGTGATATGCAGATGTCGATGGCTCACCTTGATATCCATCGGTTCGACAATGTGGTGCGCGCTGGAATGCAGCGCTGGTGACATGTGGCTGAGCTTGTGAAACATATTGAGATCGCCAATCGTCGGCCAGCGGCGCTTGGCTTCCAGATCACTGATGAACGGTGCGCCGGTCATCGGAACAAATATCGAGTGCTTGCCGCCAAATGGCAGGTTTCTCGCAGGATTGCGCGCAAGATAGGTCCATTCAGACGGGATCGTCGCGATCAGTTCTCGCACCAGTCCGCGGTCGAGATGAACCCGGTCGCCGCGCACATCGGCGCCAGCACGGCGCCAGTCTTCAAGTGCTATATCGTCGCGAAAGATGCACCCAACCTCTTCGAGAATGGACATCGAGGCATCGTCGATCTTTTCAATCTGCTCGGGCGACATAGGTTCACATTCAGGCAGACCTCGCTTGAGTGAAGGGAGCATGGTGAAATCAGGAGCCGCGCGCATGGTTCTTCGCGCTTCGCGTCCGCCAGCACGGGCGGTCCTTGTCGGCTTGTCATCCATACTCATGTCTCCGGTAATTTGCGCTGGATGTCTAACTAACAGCGCAATCCGACAACCATACAGACGCAGCAACGACACCAATGCGCCATCCACGACGCAGCCTCAAAAGAGCGGTGCAAGGATTGGAAAAGTGGCGGATCAACGCTCCAAAAACGCCTCGATCACTTTAGCGATTTGGCGGGCGGTTGCCTCCTCCATGTGCCAATGGTGGTGGCCCGCGACGTCGGCAACCGTGAGATCGATGATATGCGTGGCTGCCGCCGCTTTTGCTGCGTCGTTGAGTTTTTTCATCCGTTCGCTCGGAGTTGCCCAGATATTGATAACCGGCATTGTGAGCGCTTTGAGCATTGCGTCGCATTGGCCCTTGTTGAGCTTGATCGCAGAGGCACCGGAAAGGCGCGGGTCGCCGCGCCACTCAAAACCGCCTTCAACCGGTCGCAGTGCGCGGTGCGACAACTGTTCTGCAATATTGGCAGGCTCCCCTGCCCGCGAGCGCCGCGCAATATAATCCTCACGGGTGGAAAACACCCTTGATGTCTGGCGCAAAAGCCGTTCACGGTCTTTGAGGAAAGCACCAAGCTGCGAAACGATTGCTTCGTCATCCGCCGGATAAGGCATCAGAGCATCCATGGTGATCAAGCCGCTAACCCGTTCAGGCGCAACGGCTGCCAAAAGCGTTGATATCATTGCACCGCGCGAATGGCCGAGGAGAAAGCATTTGTCCCATCCCAGTTGATCAAGGAGGCCCGCGAGTTGCGGCAGGTCATCCCATATCTGGTAACCCGCATCCGCTGACCGGTGATCACTCAGGCCATGGCCAGGCATATCAAGAGCAACAAGCCTTGCATTTGGCAAAAACCTGGCCAGCGCGTTGAAACTGGCGGCATTGTCAAGCCAGCCATGCAAGGCAAGAACGGGTGTACCATCAACGGGACCATGAACCAGTCCTGCAAGGGTCAACCCTTCAACATTCCAGCTTTGTTCTTCGTAAGGCAATTTCATCGACTCATCCGGTTTTGGTTTCTGCATAAAATGTGTTTGCCGCCTTGGCCACAAGATTGCAAACAGACGATGTGAAATCTTCAATTTTGTTCCGGCTACTTCCCCCTTTGGTTTTGCCCTGTTAGGGTCACCCGATAACAAGGCACAAACACCTTGAAAATGTGGGGAGGAAAATCATGATCGAAACAGCAATAGCCGGAAGCCTGCCAAAACCGGAATGGCTCGCTGAACCCGAAAAACTCTGGGCGGCATGGCGCCAGGAGGGCAAAGCATTGGAACAGGCCAAGCGCGACGCGGCCCTCATCTGGATCAAGGAGCAGGAAGACGCCGGACTTTCGACGGTTTGCGAAGGCGAGCAGTTTCGCATTCACTTCGTCCACGGCATTCTGGAACACATCGAGGGCATCGACTGGGAAAAGAAGACCAGAATGGGTATCCGCAATGACCGCTATGTGGTCGATGTGCCAACTGTTACCGCGCCCGTGAAGCGCAAATACTCCATTCACAAGGCAGAAGCCGAGTTCACCCGTTCCCATACATCCCGCAAAGTAAAGTTCACCATGCCGGGGCCAATGACCATTTGTGACACCATAGCGGATGGCTATTATGGCAGCCGCGTCGAGATGGCGATGGCCTTTGCTGACCTTCTCAACGAAGAGGCGCTTGAACTTGAAGCTGCAGGCGCCGACATCATCCAGTTCGACGAGCCTGCCTTCAACGCCTTTACCGAGGCTGCCGCCGAATGGGGTGTCACCGCTCTTGAACGCGCCAAACGCGGCCTCAAATGCAAGACTGCCGTGCACATCTGTTATGGCTATGGCATCAAGGCCAACAATGACTGGAAAAAAACCCTAGGCGACCAATGGCGCCAGTATGAGGCATTTTTCCCGACGCTCAATGCCTCGAGCATTGATCAGGTGTCACTCGAATTTGCCAATTCCAAAGTGCCGCCTGAACTGATGCGTCTGCTTTCAGACAAACAGGTGATGGTTGGCGTGATTGATGTTGCCACCAATGCAGTTGAGACGGCGGATGAGGTTGCCCGGCGCATCGAGGCGGCCAGTGCCTTTGTTGATCCATCGCGCATCATCGCCTGCACAAATTGCGGCCTTGCGCCACTTTCACGCGATGTCGCCATCGGCAAGTTGAAGGCACTTGGAGAAGGCGCAAGGTTGGCATCGGGAATTTGAGCGGATTGATCGTCTAGCGAAGTTTCCACTCGGAAGCGTTGACCTTCTTGCCGGAAGGTTCGCTTGCTGCCGTTGCAATGCTGTCTATGGCAATTTTGTGGGCTTCCGGTTTTTCCAAGTCAGATTTCCTGAGAGAGGGTTCTATCGGCGAAACCGTTTCAGGCAGGCTGGTAACGCGGGTTTGCGCAGCTTTTGGCTGTTTGTTGGACGCTTCCGACTTGAGGGTTGCAAAATTGCGTTGCGCCATCAGCGATGAAACAAGCATCAACCCGATCATGACATAGCCGGCTATTTTCGCCTTCTTTTTACCGCCCGCTGTGCGGCCGAACATATCTTTCTCATTGCCGAGATTGACACGCTCATAGAGCTGTTTTGGAGCCACGGCGGCTTTTTCAGCAAATGGAGTTTTTGTGGCCGCACCAAACATCGCACGCAATTGCGATACCGGAGCCGGTTGAAAGGCGGGTTCGGCATAGGTGGCAGGAGCAAAGGCAGCTTCATCTTCATACGCCATAGAACCCGCATGTTGTCTTAGTGCTGCAATACGCTCCGCAATGGTCGGATGGGTCGCAAACTCGCCCACAGCAGCACCGTCAATCATCATCGCATCAGCAATGGGATCAAGACCGGCAATGGCGCTTCGACCTTCAATCTTGCGCAGCGCGGAAATCAGCGATGACGGCTTGTGCGTCAAGCGAACCGCTTCTGCATCGGCCACATATTCACGCGAACTGGCAATCAACAGGCGGGTCATTTTTGCAACGGTCATTGCTACATACATGCAAAAATTGCTGAATGCTGCGAACAGAAAAAATGCTGGCATGAGCGCTGTGAAAATGGCCGAGAACCACCCATTGCCGAAGGTTAACCGATAGCGAGACAATTTCATCAGGCTCGAAATCGAGACATTGGCAAAGGCCATGGATCGGATGTCGCCGTTGACGATGTGCGTGATTTCATGCGCAATAACAGCTTCAAGTTCGTCGTCGCTCAAAAGACGCAGCAGACCTGAAGTCACCACAATGGTTGCATCTACCTGCGTGAGACCGCAGGCAAAGGCATTGCAGGCATCGTTTTCAAGGACGGCTACCTTGGGCATGTTAATGCCGGCCGTTATGGACAGGGTCTCGACAATCTTTACAAGGCGGGGTTGCTGAAAAACAGAAACAGTCGCGAAGCCCATTTCCTTTTCGAGAATTTTCATGTGTCGCCTGTACCGAAAGGCGAATGCAATCACACTGAAGATGAGGACATAGAAACTGTATTTGGCGAAATATCCAAAAGGGTTTAGCAGGAAGGAATTCCTGGAATCCATAATCAGTGTCGGAATGATCAGCAAAACCAGACCGACCAACTGGTAGGCGACCGCAAAGCCTGCAAACATCCAGACGGAACGAAAGTTGTTGCGGGCTACATGCCCATATAGACCGTTTACCTGCACGTCCTGCCCCCGTCTCAACCGATGGGCAGTTTCCCCACCGGTTTTCCATGTCGTTAGAATTTTACTTCGACAGCGTCATCCATCAGCATGCGTTCAACACCCAGATCGAAAGTCTTTCTGGTGTTGACGCCTGCCTTGCCAGACAAAAGGCTACCCGGAAACTGGCGAACCGTTGAGTTCAGTTCCGCGACCGTCAGATTGTAAAAGCGGCGGGCGGCAGTAATCTTGTTTTCCACATTCGTCAGTTCGTTTCTGAATTCGACAAAATGTGTGGAAGCGCGCAGCTCAGGAAGCTTGTCGGCAAAGTTCAAAAACGAGTGCAGATTGTTTCCCAATTGCACTTCCGCGGACATGCGCTGCTCCTGGTTTAGCGCTTGCAGCGCCTCTACCTGTGCCCGCAAAATCGAATTGAGCATTTCGCGCTCGTGATTGACATAGCCTTTCACGGTTTCAATAAGTCCGGGAATGAGCGTATGCCGATGTTTCAACAAAACGTCGATATCCGAATAGGCTGCAAGACAACGCTCGTCCAGCGCCATCAACCGATTGTAAACATGATAGGTTGCATAGCCGCAAAAGCCCATGATCCCCAATGCACCCAAGGCAAAAAAATCCATACCCGTCTCCACCGTTCAAAACTCTTCATCAGACTGGCAAATCCGAATTAAGTTCACGCAAAGAAATTTGGTAAAAATCAGCTTACCAGGATGCCAAAGGGCTATTAACCAGCTTCTTTCAAGCTACTTTAAAGGTTTTGTTCTAAAACCGCCTGACATTCTTGGGCTGGAAATTCGTATCCGGGAATTCCTGCAGCAACTTCTGGAGAATCCAAACAATGGCTGAATCAATTTTTATCAGGATCAAGCGCCTTATTTCAGGAAGCGTCGAAGACCTTGTTGACGCAATGGAAAATTCCGGCGCACCTACCGTGATGCGCGAAGCGGTTCGCGAACTTGACCGCATCCTCGATGAGGTCAAATCGGAACGTGACCACGCAACAGCGAGCCGCTTGCAGGCTGTTCGCCAGCAACGCATGTACAAGGAACGCCTTGAAGGTATCGCACAAAAAGCACAATTTGCCATGGACCAGGGCCGCGAAGATCTGGCAGAAGCAGCGCTTCACCGGCAAATCGATTTTGAGGCGCAGGTAAAGAAACTGGAAGAAATGGAAGCATCTTCTTCAGAAAAGGAACGCGAACTGGAAGAATCGGTCGCCGCCCTTGAGATGCGCAAGGCGCACATGGAAGAAGAACTGAAACATTTCGAGGCAGCACGTGCTGAAGCCGGAATTGACAAGCAGGTTAACCCCGATCAGGCTTCCAATGTTGCGCGCCGCGTTGAGCGTGCTGAAGCCGCTTATAACCGTGCCATGAACGCCAATGGCGGCGTGGCGATGAAGGTGGATGCACAAAACACCGCCAAGGTCGCAGAGATTGATATCATCATGAAAAAGAGTGAAATCGAAATGCGCCTCGAAGCATTGAGAAATCAAAAAAAGGCAAGCTGACCACAGGTCAGATATTCAACTGTATCAAGCCCCCGCAACCGATGCGGGGGCTTTTTATTTTGGGATGCGACCGGGGCCACTAACCGCCATGTGCAGGATGTTGCCATTAAAGCCTTGCATAACCAACCTAGAAATCGGCGAATGCTGCAATTGCCAGACATGTTGCAACCCCAACGACAATATTCATGATAATGCCGATCCTGATGAAATCAGCAAACCGGTAATTGCCTGCCGCATAAACCAGCGTATTGGTCTGATAACCAATTGGCGTGGCAAAACTGGCTGATGCCCCAAACATCACCGCGTAGACGAGCGGCCTTGCCTCTATACCGAGGGTTGCAGCAAGGGAAATGACCAGTGGCGTCAGGATGACAGCAACTGCATTGTTTGAAACCAGTTCTGTCAAAAGAGACGTCAAACCATAAATAGCCAACAGCAGCAGCAATGGCGAGGCCTGTGCCAGATAGGGTACAACAAATCCGACCACCGCTTCAATCAGACCGGTATTCTCCAAACCCTTGCCGACAATCAGCATGGAAAAAATCAGCACCAATATGGACCCGTCAATCGAATTCCATGCAACTTCCGACTGGACACATTCACTTACAAGAACGATTGCCACGCCCAGCAGGGCAAGCGTTACAATCGGCGCAACATTGATAATCGCAAGCCCGACAACGCCAAGCATAGTGGCAATGGCAATTGGTGCGCGGTGGCGGCGATAGGCAATAGACCTTGGTTCTGAAGGTGCGATCAGCTCGGCGCTATTGATAATTGCAGAAACCTGGCTTGCAGGCCCTTCAAACAAAATACGATCACCTGGTCGCAACCTGACATCGGCAAGCTGGCGGCCAGGTACATGCCCAAGTCTGGCAACACCAAGCAGTTTGACATCGCTTCGGCTGATCCAGCCAAGGTCTCCGAGCCTGCGTCCCAGTTGCGAGATTTCCGAACCAACTATCGCCTCGATACACACCCGTTCATCATCAGGGTCATCTTCCTGCTTCGCCCTGCCACGTCCGCCGCCAATTCCGATTTCATAGTTGGGATGATCTCTCAATGTAAGAAGTTCCGCCTGACTGGCCGAGATAACAAACTGGTCCTTGGGTTCCGGGACCAAATCCGGATCAGGTCTCAGCCAACTGGTGCTGCGCCGTATCGCTTTGATCTCAATGTTCTGCAGCCCGGAATACTCGGACAATTTTCTGGCTTCTTCTGACTTCTCATTATCAAAACCTCCTTCGGCAATCTTGACGTCACTTAAATAGCGTGTCGCCTCATCCGAAAATGCTTCATCGCCGGAGGATCGGTTTGGCAGCAGAAACGGTCCAAGAAGAACCAGTGTGACAGACCCGACTGCGAGGGCAACAAGACCATAGGGAAGGATTTCGAGGATACCAAACGGTTCAAGTCCCGCATCGCGGGCAACCCCGTCAACCAGAAGATTGCTCGAGGAACCAAGCAGTGTCAGAGTGCCACCGAGGATTGCCACATAAGAGAGAGGAATAAGAAGTCGTGTTGAGGCAAGACCCAGCTTGGCTGCCAGTTGAATTACTACCGGAATGAGCACAATCACCAAAGGCGTATTATTCATCATACCGGAAGCTACCGCCGCCAAGACAAACAGCACAATCACTGCAAGAAAACCATGCCTGTCAGCCAGCGCGACGATGCCATTCGACAGGGAATTGATCACACCGGTCTGTATTAACGCTCCAGACAGAATGAACATTGCGGCGATCGTTATCGGCGCTGCATTTGAGAATGCGGCAAGCACCTCATCTATAGAAACATATCCTAGTAAAAGAAAAATGGCAGCGCCGCCTGCAGCAACCACTGAGGGTGGCAATTTTTCAAGCGCGAATGCAATGAAAATTCCAATCAGTATTGCAGCAGAAAAAAAGACTTTTCCCTCGATCAGCAGTTTGGTAACAAAGGGAAAGCCCAAGTCTGACAGCCAACTCATCCAGCCAACTTTCTTCAAAGGCCGGAATTGGCCGAAAGGATCACGAACGTTTCAACGGTTGAGTGCCGAAATGGTTCCCGGTTGCTGACAAGGGAATGATTGAAAGTCAGTTATACTCACGAAACTGGATTATGCAGAACTTGCTGTTCAGCTCTCATTGATCTCGCGCAACGGATCAATGGCACGCCAACCGAAATTGAGAAACGGTACCGAGCACTTGCCTAGCGAAACCATCTTTCCAACTAAGTCCGGGTTCAGCAAATCCTTGTCTGTCAGCTCGCTGATGAAGGTGAAATTTCGCAGACGTACAAATTCCTGCAACCGCGCATCATCCAGCGTTTCAAAACCGCGCGGATTTCTTTTCAAGGCAGAGCTCATATCCAACAGATAACCCTTTGCCTGCATTTCTTCGACCAGCTTGATGAAGGTATCTTTTTCGCGGATTATCAAATCGCGAAAGGCCCGCATTTCGTCCCCCTCAAGATTGTAAAATCCTGATGCAATAAAGACGCGTTCATTGGAAAAGTGAAGGTACAGAAAACCGTTTTCCTTCTTGTTGCCGTTGCGCGTAAGGATAAGACTGCCATGGGTGTTATAGGGTTCCTTGTTCTTGGAAAACCTGACATCACGGTTAACTCTGTAGAGCGAAGTCTTGCGCTCACCTTTGAGCGGAACTCCGGCTTTTTCGAGCCGCCGTGTCAAGGTCTCCACCAGATCGCCCATTGGTGTTTTTACCACCTGATCATACAATGCCTTGTTTTCGTGAAACCATTCGCGGTTCTGGTGAAAGCCCAACGCTTTTAAAAACGGCAACGTCTGAGTGGAAAATCCTGCAAATTCAACGGGTCCGGTCATTTCCATGAATCTTTTTTTGAATACATCTTGTCCAAACAATCGCAGTTACAAAATCAATCCGTCTTCAGGGCATCCAAAAACCGCTTGACCGATCCGCCATATCCAAACTCGAGCGCGTCTGCGGTAAGTCCGTGGCCTATCGATACTTCTGCAAGATCTGGAATTTTCCTTGCCAGAAGCGGTAAGTTTGCCACCGTCAAATCGTGTCCTGCATTGACACCCATCGAGGCCGCGCGAGCAAGTTGTGCTGTCGTTGCGAGGATACTGGCCTGGCGCTCGGCTTCCGCCGGATCATGGTAACAGGCACCATAGGGACCGGTATAAAGTTCGATACGGTCGGCTCCAGTTTCCTTTGCCCGGGCTATCATGTCAGGCCCAGCATCAGGATCGCAAAACAGCGAAACACGAATGCTCCGCTCTTTCAGCACCGAAACGACCGACGCCAAATAGTTGCCTTTGCCAACAAAATCCCATCCATGATCTGAAGTAGCCTGCGACGGATCATCAGGTACCAGCGTCACCTGCTCGGGCTCATTGGCGATTACAAGTGATATGAATTCATCAGTGGGATAGCCCTCGATATTGAATTCGCGATCAGGAAACTCGTCGTCGATCAAAGCCCTCAGCAATGGCAGATCACTAAACCGCGTGTGACGTTCATCGGGACGCGGATGGACGGTCAATCCATGTGCGCCAGCCAATAGTGCCAGCCTTCCCATGTGTACAAGATCCGGCCATGGCAGATCGCGGCGATTTCGCAACATCGCAACAGCATTCAAGTTTACAGAGAGTTTGGTTGTCATCTAGCTACCGTAGGTTGGAAAGTTGGGAAACACTTCAATTTTCTCCGCTCTTCAGCGAATAGGTCAGAACCTTCTTTCAGGCAATATCAGAAAAAACGGAACAATTACGCGTTATTAAGGGAATCGAAGGGAAATTTCTATTATTTATAACCAGTTAGATAAAGTTTTAGCCAACCCGTTGCCGTTTTTTTTCTGTTTGTGTGCGAGGACTGCACACAGATTTTCTTAAAGGTGCCTTCCTTCCATGCTGTTCGAGAATCCAATCACTTTTCAGGAACTGGTCCTTTTGGGGTCAACTGCACTCTGTGGCAGCATGGCATTTTACTTCAGATCCAAAATTGCGGATTTGAAGCAAAGCAGCACGATGTTTGAAGACGCCTTTGACCATCTGCATGAAGGGTACTACCGCTCGAGCATCTCTGGCAAACAGATTTATGCCAACAAGGCCCTTGTCTTGTTGAATGGATATACAAGCCGCGAAGAGATGCTAAATTCGATCAACAGCATCGCTGATGAATGGTATGTCAATCCAGACCGCCGCAAAGAGTTCCAAGATATCCTCTACAGAGATGGCAAGGTTGTAAACTTCGTTTCGGAGGTTTACCGGCACAAATCACGCGAACGCATCTGGATCTCGGAGAACGCCCGCGTTGTGCATCATCCGGAAACGATGGATGCCCTTTACTACGAGGGGACGGTTAGGGAAATTACTGACGAAGTGGCGAGCCGCGAAGCGCAGAACCGCCTGAAGAAGTTGTCAGAGAACCTGCCCGCCGGCCTCTTCCAGATAATCAGGGACAAGAACGGCAAGTTCACATCACCCTATCTGAGTGCATCTTTCGAAAAACTGGCTGGACAACGCTTTGTGGACATCATGAACAAGCCAAGTTCACTATTGAAGTTTTTCCATGAGGAAGACCGTCAGAACTATATTGATCAAATGGCCAAATCAGCAGAAAGCCTCACTGTCCTCGACATATGCTTCCGCTTTTCGGTCGATGAAAATTCTTTCGCTTGGCTGAATATCGTTGCAACACCAGAGGCACTCGATGATGGCGCGATCATTTGGCACGGACATTTGTCTGATGTTACGATGCAAAAACTGGCCAACAGGAAAATTGAAAAACTCGCCTATTATGACAGTTTGACCGGGCTGCCGAAGAGATTTGTAGCTGAGGATAAAATACAGTCTACCATCGGCTCTTGCAATCGGCGCAATGAATTTGCAGCCATCCTGTTTCTTGATCTTGATAACTTCAAGGCTCTGAATGACACCAGAGGCCATGGTGAAGGTGACGAATTGCTGAGCCAGGTTGGCAAACGGCTGCAAGGCCTGGTTCGCGCAAGTGATCTTGTGGCGCGCTATGGCGGCGATGAATTCATCATTGTGATCGACAATCTGGGCAACAACTATATCGAAGCGAAAGACAAGGCTGGTTCGTTCGCCGGCAAGGTCTTGAACTGTTTCAAAGACGGGTTCGAACTTGCTTCAGGTGAACATTTCACGTCACCGTCAATTGGTCTCGCAATAATCGATAACAATCTGCCTACTTTGGACGAACTGATCAAACGGGCCGACAATGCCATGTATCAGGCGAAGAAAAATGGCCGCAACAATTACGTTATACATGGCGGAAACATTGTCGGCACGACAGTCAGTCTGGAGAACTACAAGCGGGATTTGGTAGGCGCAATTGCACGTAACGAGTTCAGGCTCTTGTTCCAGCCCCAGTTGAATGCCGACGGACAAATTCTTGGAGCAGAGGCATTTATTCGCTGGATGCATCCGGAAAGTGGAATACTTTCGCCTGCCGAATTCATGCCGTCAGCAGAAAAGTGCGGCGCCATGGTTGATATAAACAATTGGGTGGTAAATCAGGCGATCGACCAATTGGCTCGCTGGCAGACATCCAAAAAAACAAAACACATGCGCCTCGCCGTGAACATTGGCATTCAACAATTTTCAACAAAGGATTTTGCCGATTTTCTGGAGAGCAGTCTTTTCAAGGCGCGCATAGAGCGCTCACATTTGACGCTTGAACTGGCCGAAACGGTTATGAGCAGGAGCATTGATCGGGTAAAACTGAAAATGCTCGAAATCAAGAAATGTGGCATTCGCTTTGCACTGGACGATTTCGGTATTGGCAGTTCATCGCTCGCCAGCCTTAATATACTGCCATTCGATCAGGTCAAGATTGATGGCATGTTGATTTCGTCAATTGAAGTGGAGCCGCATACACGCAGCCTCATTGAAGGCATTCTGGGGCTTGCCAACGCCCTGAAACTGGAAACAGTAGCTGAACATGTCGGGACTAGTGCGCAGGAAAAGTTCCTCATCGAACGCGGTTGCAATATAATGCAGGGCTATCATTACCATCCACCGATGGAAATCGAGAAGCTGGATAGGCTCCTCGAAGCACAGCAGCTGGCACCCCGCCTTTCATTGGCAGGCTGAAAGACAAAGCAAACAAAGCAGGCAAGACCGGCCTATCTGGAACCCGTCCTTTGGAATTGCTCCAAAATTTTGCCTGATCAATTGGCGAGCGCCAATTGTCCTTCATTCAGATAACTGGAAATCTTGCGGTAAAGTACATCAGGAGAAACCGGTTTGGACAAATAGTCGTCCATTCCGGATTTCAGGCATTTTTCACGGTCACCTTTTATCGCATGCGCAGTAACGCCGATAATCACGGATTTGATCTGCATTTCAGCTTCATACGCCCTGATTGCTGCTGTAGCCTCTAGTCCGTTCACATTCGGCATTGAAACATCCATAAGCACCAGACGAGGCTTCTTGTTTTTATAGGCAGCCAAGCCTTCCTCGCCATCTTTCGCAACATGAAAGCTGAAACCGGCCTCTTCAAGAATTTGTCTGAATACGATCTGATTTACTTCATTGTCTTCACAAACAAGCACATCAATGGTTTCGTCACTGGGCACGGGCATGGTCGCTTCAACCACGGTTTCTACTTCAAAATTCAACAGATTATCAAGCGACGGCCTATCCTGACCAACCACTTCAAAGTCTCTGGAAATTGTGTCCTGTTTCATTGTGTTGCCAATGTCGTATGACAGAAACTTGTCTTCGGGAACAATGTCTTCAGGCTCGACAGAAATACTCCGTCCGATCTGCTGGGCAAACATTATTCCTATTGAAGCCTCGTCACTTGAATCGGCCCTTGCCTTGAATTCGGTCAAAACATCAATAATGGTTTCAAGCAACAGGCTCGAACGGGCGGGCTTGAGTAGATGAGCCTGTATGCCGAGTGAAGAGAAAGTACGTCCCTCCTCTGTCTGGTCAACGCTGGTGAGCATGATGATCGGCAAATCCGCAAGCATTGGGTCCCTGCGTATTTCAGCAACAACCTGCCCGCCGTTCATTTCCGGCATGTGATAGTCAAGGATAACACAATCCACCCGCACCCCGTTTTGGCTTGCAGCTTTCAGAATTGCCAGCGCTTCATCCCCATCGCTTGCCGATGCGCTGTCAAATCTCCAGGCAGCCATTTGTTCCAGAAGGATCGACCGGTTCACTTCATTGTCATCAACAACAAGAATGTGCGAACCTGAAAGGTCCTGTGGCACTGATTTTGGTTTGATCGCGGATTTTTCGATTGGCAATGCCATCATCACCGTGAATGTTGAACCCTGGTTCGGAACGGACCGCACCGAGATAGTCCCATCCATCATTTTAACAAGGGATGCGGCAATGGAAAGGCCAAGTCCGGACCCTTCGTGCTTGCGGGTAGCCGAACCGTCGACTTGTGAAAATTTCTCAAAGATTGCCTTTGATTTTTCAGCAGGGATGCCGATGCCGGTATCTTCAACTTCGATCTTGAAAACAAGATTGCTTTCAGCATCAATATTCCTGAAATGGGTATCATCCCCGACGACTGTCACATTGACAAAAATGTGCCCGTTGTCAGTGAATTTCACGGCATTGCCCAATATATTGCCAAAAATCTGGCGAATGCGCCCGACATCACCGACCAGCATTTCCGGCATTGCCGGATCAACCCTGACAATCAGTTCCAGATCCTTTTCGGCGACTCTTGACGAAATCAGCGTTGCAACGTCCTCGATTGCCTCTGCAAGACGAAATGGAGCCGGATCAAGTGTCAGTTGGCCCGCATCAATCTTGGAGAAATCAAGAATATCATTGATGATGGTAAGCAGCGAGGCGCCGGATTTCACGATGATTTCAGTAAATGTTCGCTGTCTTGAATCAAGGTCCGTCTTTGCGAGCAACTCAGCCATTCCCATGACGCCATTCATTGGCGTGCGTATTTCATGGCTCATGTTTGCCAAAAATTCGGACTTCGCCCTGTCTGCGTTTCTCGCCCGTTCAACCGCTTTGGCTGAGCGCTGCTGTTCAACCCTCAGTTTCGAGAGCAATCTCTGCATGAAAATATCGACTGGAATGAAAACAAAAAGTGCTATGGCGCCAATGACTGCAATAGCAATCAGCAGGAATTTTTCGAGACGTTCGCCTTGTCGCGCGGCGCGTTCAGTCAGAAGCACACGCAACTGGTTATCAATATGCTGATAGGTCGGCACAATCAGGTTTTCGAAATTCTCCGTGGTTTGTCTTGCAACCCAAAACATGTCTTTCTCGCTTCGGGCGCTTTCAATCTTTGCTGGATCAAGCAGGTCATTGACATGTTTGAAAGGGTCTTCAATCGTCACCAATCTGGCATTCTGAAACAGGTAAGCGCTCAACTCCGCGCCTGAAGCGCGCCACGCATCCAGAAACTTGTCGTAATCCTTGTTGGCCTGATTGCGATAAAACATCAGCGCGGTTTTGGAAGAAAGAATTTCAGGATCAGTCGGAAGTTCTGCAAGAAATGCCTTGCGGTCTTTAAGCTTCATACCCAGATACATCGAATCTGAGTAATTTTGAGCAGAAGCATTTTGGTGCTTTTCAGCAACACGCTGGGCTGTTTTGGAAAACTCGAGAAGCCTTGTATGAAAGCTTGCGAAACTGTCGGATACATTCCTGATCGCATCCGTACGCAAGTTCTCCCTGGCTTGATCAACATAAAAGCCATAACAACTGGTCGCGAACACAATAAGTGCCAAAATATATGAGGCTCTGAGAATAAATCCCGAACTTCCCTGGTGCTTCACCATCCGTTTTTTCATTTTAATGCCCCACTTCAACGGGCGAAGTATGGACAAACAAGGTTAACCTGCAGTAAATTTCCACATGAGATGAGTGTCTGATTTTTGAAATGGTTGACGCTAATTATTTGACTATAGTGATTTTTTCCGCCGCCCGCGTGATGCCGGTATAGAGCCACCGCATTGCGTGCTCCCGAAAAGCATAGCTTTCGTCAAACAGCACCAGATTGTCCCACTGCGAGCCCTGTGCCTTGTGGACAGTAAGCGCATAACCAAAGTCAAAATCATCATGGCGGCGACGCAATTGCCAGGAAATTTCCGCGTCAGGCGTCTCAAAAACAGCCTTCAATACTTTGACCTTGGCCGAGTAGCGCTCAATTCCCTCGTCTTCGGCTCGAATGAGTAGGTTCATGGCAGGTTTCACCGTGCGCGGTGCACTTGTCACCTGCCACAACGAACCATTTAAAAGTCCTTTGGCTGTATCATTTCGCAGACATACCAGTTTGTCCCCTGCTTGCGGGAAAGGACCGTCAAACCCTTTCAACACACGCAGCCGCTCGTTATACCGCCGCCGTGTCCTGTTGGTGCCTACCAGCACCTGATCCGCAGAAAGAACAAGATCCGCACTCACATCCGCTTTCGCAATAACCTGCGCGGCAGAACCATAATCGCCGATCATAATGGAGCGGCCTTCACGAACCTGCTGGGCAAGATCAATGATCGGATTGTCTCTCGCCTGCCGATGAACCTCCTCGAGTAGAAAGTCTGGCCCATGCTCAGTGAAAAATCCGCCACCTGAAACTGGTGGCAATTGGCCGGGGTCGCCCAGCACCAAAACGGGCGTTCCAAAGGAAAGCAGATCGCGGCCAAGCTCTTCGTCCACCATCGAGCACTCGTCGATGACAATCAGTTTTGCATCCGCAACCGTTGACTTGCGGTTGATCGAAAAAGTTGGGGTTACGTTTTTGATGCCCGTCTCTTCATCTTCGATCTCTTCCTCGCCCTTGGGTCGATAAATGAGCGAGTGAATTGTTGAAGCTTTTGCAGCTCCTTTCGAGCGCAGAACCTGCGCTGCCTTTCCTGTAAATGCGGCAAACAGGACGTTGCCATCCACCCCCTCGGCAAAATGCTTCGCAAGCGTTGTCTTGCCAGTACCGGCATAGCCAAAAAGCCGGAAAACCTGTCGGTCTCCCGCTTTCAACCATCTGTTCACTGCACTGAGTGCGCGTTCCTGTTCTGCAGAAAATTCCATCCGGTCTCTTGGCATGATTCGCCTGCCGGTTCACTAGCCAAAGATCACAGCTGTTGATCATGGCCTAACTCAAAGCAGGTATCACACCCCACTTATTTCTTGCGCAGCAAAACACCGTTGGGAATGTTTGATACAGCGCTCTGTCTCTCGAGTTCATACAGTGTGGCCGAACTGTGCCCGCTGGCGACACCGCTTGAAGTATTCGCCTTTTTGATCGAACCGGTAATATCGGTCGGAGCCATGATCACGAGAGGGTCTTCAACGCTTGCAGGTACCACCACTTCTTCGGCAGGCTTTTGTGTTTTGACGGGAGAACTTTTTGCTGCTTTTGCAGATTTGACCGGGGCTGCCTTTTTCGATGGCTTCGATGCGACATAAACCGGCTTTGGCTCTTCAAGCGGCAAATCCCGCAACAACCGTTTAACCGCATCCAGCGGGTAAACGCCTGCGCCATTGGCCTCACCCTTGTAAACTTTGCCGGTCAGTCTGAATGTCGTGCCCAGCAATTTCTTGGTCTCTTCATTGATCACCTCAAAGCTGCGGTATCCGGATTGTTTGGCTTCCAGCATAAAGCGCGCATATGCCGCCTTGCGGGCAACAACCACGTCGTCGTCTGCTATTACGCCTGCTGTCGCAAGGAAATGACCATCAGGTTTGATTTCAACTTTTCCAGGGGTGTAAACGCCAGCATAATAAGACTGTGGCGCCGTTTTTGGCGTAACACAGGACGCCAGCACAAGCGCCAGTAAAAGTATGAAATAACGCATTTGGATCCCCGAAAATCATGATGAAATATCAATGATTCGGACTATCCATTCTTTCCGTAAAGGAAAGGTTAACCATGTTTGTTAACGCAGCATCGGCCAGAGGCACACCACCAGCGATATAGCCATCGCAATATTGAAAAAGCGAAGTCGGACAGGGTCGGAAAGAAACTGGCGCAGCCACATGCCAAGCCCGCACCACACTGCAATACTAGGCAAATTGACAAGCGTAAAGACCAGCGCAACGATGCCGACTGAAAGTGCATAGTTTTCCTGATTGGTATATGCAGTCATCGACCCGAGCGCCATAACCCATGCTTTTGGGTTAACCCACTGGAAAGCCGCAGCTTCAAAGAAACGCATGGGCTTGCCCTCTGCCTCGGCTTTTTGCACTGGGCCTGAATTGGCGATTTTCCAGGCGAGATAGACGAGATATAACGCACCGGCGATTTTCAACGCGAGATAAAGCGTCGGAGCCTTCTCAAGTATTTCACCAAGTCCAAACCCGACGCACAACAGCAGAAATGCAAAACCACCAGATATGCCAAGCATGTGCGGGATCGACCGTATCATTCCGAAATTGGTTCCCGATGCCAATAACATCAGATTGTTGGGTCCCGGCGTTATCGACGAGACAAGCGAGAACCCAACAAGGGCAAGAAAAATTTCGAGTGTCATGACATTTCACAACAGGCAGAACGACCTGTTTCCTCCCGCATATTAGGTCAACAATGCTGACCTATATTATCGACAACGTCAATCCTGAACATGTCATCGTTACAAAGAACAAGTATGGCCAAACCGAGCTAAAAGGTTTCCCAATCCTTAAATTAACCATTCTGATTCAGCCTTTATTCGTAATTCACCTTTAAGGTTGGGGTTTACAGTTACACAACATGCCAAAATATTTCACCCGCAGTCAGACCCTAGTATTGAGTATCAGGCTATCATGCGCATTACCTTTTTCGGAACACTGGTTTCAGCTCTCGCCCTGGTTGGATGCAATTCTACCTCTGCACTGGACGCGATGGAAGCAATGCCGCGTTCCCAGGTGACAACAGGCTCAATTACTCCGTCGGCCCCGATCGGGCCGACAGTTGAAGGCTTCGAGCAACAGGCATCCGCATTCGTTCAGCCTGATGATGCAACGAACGCAATTGATGCTGTCAATGACGAGGCATCTGCACCTACCCTGCAAGTTGCATCGCTGAGGCCGGAACAAATTGCCATTCCGGCAAAAGCCGCAATTGTTGTGAAACCTGAAAAAGGCCATTCGTCCTCATCCAGATATAAACCAAAGGTTTTCCCTGCAAATTTCTCGGACAAGAAACCGATCAATTTCGGCAAGGCCAATCCAAAGAAATTCGAGGTACATGGCGTCGATGTATCCCGCTGGCAGTATGATATCGACTGGAAGCAGTTGCGCAAACGCGGGGCAAATTTTGCCTTCATCAAGGCCACGGATGGCGGCGACCACCTTGACCCCATGTTCAAGACAAACTGGAAAGCTGCAAAAGCTGCAGGCGTGCCACGTGGTGCCTATCACTTTTTCTATTGGTGCCGCGTTGCCAGCGAACAGGCTGACTGGTTCATCCGCAATGTTCCCAAAGAACCGGGCGCACTGCCACCGGTCATCGATGTCGAATGGAACAACGAATCCAAAAGCTGCAAGCGCCGCCCGTCACGCGAAGTGGTGTTGGCCAAAATGGACGTATTCCTGAAAAAGCTTGAAGCCCATTACGGCCAGAAGCCGATCATCTATACAGCACCCGATTTTTATGAGGACAACCTTCAGGGGCAGTTCAAGGACTACCCGTTCTGGCTCCGCTCTGTCGCCGCACATCCAAAGAAAGTTTATCCGAACCGTGAATGGCTGTTCTGGCAGTATTCCGGCACCGGTCTCAGCAAGGGGCATGGCACAGCCATCGACCTCAACGTGTTCAACGGCTCGGTTCATGGCTGGCACAAATGGCTTGGAAAGAGCGTTCACTGAACAGGCATAAACACTTGTCAGACTTTAGCTGGCAAGGATGTTCTTGAAGCTCCACGGATCGCTTTCGTCGATATCCTCCTTGAAGCGGTCCCAGCGCGCGGCAATCGGTGTCCAGTCGGTGTAATGGCCTTCCACCGGCCCGAGATAAGGTCGCTGCACTTCAAGGCAGCGCACATGGTCCATCTCGTCTGCCTCGACGATCCCCATATCAGGATTTTCCAAAGCCCAGACCATGCCCGCCAAGACCGCTGAAGTGACCTGCATACCGGTCGCATTCTGGAACGGGGCAAGTTCCCGCGCCTCATGAATTGAAAGCCGTGATCCATACCAATAGGCATTTTTCTTGTGGCCAAAAAGAAGAACCCCCAACTCGTCGATGCCATCAATAATCTCGTTTTCATCAAGAATCTTGTGTTTGCTCTGGGGCTTGGAAGCACCAAAACATTCATACAGCGAAAGTACGGCGACGCTGGAGGGATGATAGGCATAATGACAGGTTGGGCGGTATTCAGGATTGGGTCCGGAACCGACAGTGAAATAATCCGAGATTGATACAGCCTCGTTGTGGGTCACCAGCAAGCCGTATTGAGGTCCGGGCGTTGGTGACCATGTATGCACCTTGGTGAGAGCACCCGGATGATTGATGTAAATTCCGGCCTGACAACCAAAATCAAACGTCCCGGCATTTTCTGGCATCCATGTTTCATGGGTTCCCCAGCCAAGCTCCGCCGGCTGAAACCCTTCTGACAAAAACCCCTCTACCGACCAGGTGTTGACAAAAACACCCATCGGCTTTGGAAAGGCTGAAACCTGCGTATCGCGTTCGGAGACATGCACACCCTTGATGCCCAGATCACGCATCAGACAGGCCCACTCACTGCGCGTGGTTGGCACGGTGCAATCATGTCCGGTATCTCTTGCAATATTAAGCAGAGCTTCCTTGACCAGCCATGAAACCATTCCCGGATTGGCACCGCAACAAGAAACCGCTGTTGGTCCGCCCGGATTGCGCCGCTTTTCTTCCAGCACCGGCTCACGCATCGCGTAGTTGGTGCTTTGAGCCGGCGACAGGTTTTCGTTTCCGTAAAAACCAGGCCACGGTTCGGTTACCGTGTCGAGATACAGTACACCCATTTCACGGCACATTTTCATGATGTCCAGCGAATCCGTGTCGACCGAAAGATTGACGCAAAAGCCGCCTTTTGTGCCGGCAAAGATATCGCCCAGAACCTGACGGAAATTCTCTTTCATCAGAGCCTTGTGGACATGGTTGACACCGCGCTGGCGAAGGAAATTTGCATGTTCATCTGATGGTTCGATTACATGGAGCTGGTGGGCATCATATTCAAAATGGCGCTCAATAAGGGGCAGCGTTCCCCTTCCGATTGAACCAAAGCCAATGATTACAACAGGCCCCTGTATATGGGCGTGAACCGGATAGGTCATGAACAATCTCCTCTTGTGCCGGCGGTTATCCGGCCGCGTGCCTCATTTGTTTCGGGATGTGCCGAATGCGGTTGGTTCGACAATCTAAACCGCTGCGGGTTTTGACAAGGTGAACGGTAATATCGTCAAGCACATGAAATCAATGGAAAATTGAATTCTGCGCGGGCGATATGCCGTTGCCGTTTAAATCGAGCCGGCTTCCACCATGTAATTGCTGGCAGTGCACATTGCAGCATCGTCAGAAGCCAGGAACAGCACCATTCGAGAAACGTAATGGGGCTCGATAAGATCCGGCAGACATTGCTTTTGAAGATGGCTCGCGAGTTTCTCCGGAGTTGCCCATAGCTCCTTTTGCCTGGCTGTCATAATCCAGCCGGGAACAACCGTATTGACCCTGATGCGGTGCGGCCCGAGATCGCGCGCCATTCCACGCGTCAGGCCATGCACAGCGGCTTTCGAGGTCGTGTAAACCGGCATGCCGCCACCCGCCTCCCACCAGGAGTTCGATCCCATATTGATGATCGAGCCACCCTTTCCTGCTGCGATCATTTTGGGTGCGACCGCCTGAATGGCAAAAAAGAAATGCTTGAGATTGGTTGCAATGCGCTCATCGAAGTAATCCGATGTCACTTCCTTCCAGCCATGACGGTCATCGCGTGCTGCATTGTTTACAAGCACATAGCACGCCCCCAGGCGCGTCTCAAGCGCTGCAAAGGCCTGCTTCAGGGCATCAATATCGCGCAGGTCGCATAGCTCATATTTGACATTGCTGCCAAGTTCATTGGCAAGCTTGGCGCTGCCAGCTTCATCCATGTCGATGAACCCGACCTTAGCGCCTTGCCCGGCAAACCTGCGAACGATTTCTTCGCCTATTCCCGATGCGCCGCCCGTCACAAAAACCGTCTTACCCACGAGGGAGGGATACTTGGCAAAGTCGTCTGTCATAAATTGTCCACTCTTGAATATGCGGGTTAAAGGGCATCCGCGAGGATTTCAATCATCGCTGGCGTACTGTTTTTGCGGGCCTCGTTCATTGTTTGGGCAACAATTTCTCCCAATCCTTCCAGCGTGGTGACTTGTATGGTTGACCAGCCAAAACCTTTCGCCAAAAGCTGAAAATCCGGATTTTTCGGATGCACTGCAATTGGTTCGATACCGTGATCTACGAACCCCTCGCGAATTTGTTGAAGCCAGCCATTGTTCCAGAGAACGAGAACAACAGGCAGCCCCTCCTCGGCGGCCGTCGCCATCTCCTGCATGGTATATTGCAGCCCGCCATCGCCGACAAAAACCACCACCGGCTTTTGCGGCGCACCAAGCTGGGCACCAAGACCTGCAGGAAGCCCGTAACCAAGCGTTCCATACCCTTGGGGAAAAAGCATCCTGCCGGACATCTCGGGCCGGAAAACAGAATGACCAGTATAGCCGATCTGCGTCATGTCGCAAGCGACGAGGGTTTCTGGCGGCAGTGCATCAACAACCGCATCAAATGCATGCCTGCGAATATTTTCTTCCGCAGAAAGATTGGCATCAAATGCAGCAAGCGCTTCGCCCACTTCCTGCCCCCGTTCTGCAATCCGCTCCGCGCTCGCCTGTTCATCGAGGCTTTCTGCAATCAGTTTCAATGTTGCTCGAGCATCGCCGTGGAGTGTCAGATCAGCTCTTGGACCATTGGCAAACTGGGTTTTGTCAATATCGAGACGGATCAGCCTGCCTGAAAATTGATAGGTTTCGCCCCAGGTGTCTGTGCTGGCGAGCTCGGTTCCAACCGCCAGCACGATATCTGCCTGGCTGATCAGCGCGTGGGTAGCAGGAGATACGAGCGTTGATCCAAGGCTGAGCGGATGGCTGCAAGGCAACAAACCGCTGCCGGCGACAGTGGTGACGACCGGTGCACCCAATTTCTCTGCAATCGCCTTGATGCTTTTCTCCCCGCCCTTCGCGCCGCCACCAGCGATAATCAAGGGCATCGCGCCCTTGCCTAGCAGATGAACAGATTCGGCAATTGCGGCTGCTTCTGCCGGTTCCCGCTTGCGGATTTGCCTTGGGTGCCAATCCTCATCAACCGGTTTGTCAAAAATATCAATCGGCACTTCGATGTGGACCGGCCGTGGCCTCGCACCTTTGAAAACGTCAAACGCCATTGCCAGTAACTCGGGAAAATCCTCCGGTCTGTCGGCCCGCGCGGAGAAAGCCGTGAAGGCGGAACTCATCCTCAACTGGTCTGGCATTTCGTGCAGTTCGCCCATGCCCCTGCCAAGCTTTCGGCTTTCATTGACAGAGGATATAACCAGCATTGGCACAGAGTCGGAATAGGCCTGGGCAATCGGTGTCGCGGCGTTTGTAAGGCCAGGTCCGGTGATCAGAAAACACACACCCGGCTCTCCCGTCGCCCGCGCATAGCCGTCGGCCATGAAACCCGCACCCTGCTCATGGCGCGGCAAGACGGGCCTGATCTTGCTGCCCACCAGTCCGCGATACAATTCCAGCGTATGAACGCCGGGGATGCCGAAAACAACTTCAACCTTGTATTGCTCAAGCAGGGCGACAATCGCCTCTCCGCATGTTCTGGTGTTTTTCATCGCATTGACCCGTAGAGTTGGGTTTCACATCCCGTCCTTGCCGCGATTCATGGCAGCAACCCCTGTACGACAAACTTCCACGAGGCCAAGTGGTTCCATAATTGCAATGAATTGTTCTATCTTGGAAACCCGTCCGGTGATTTCGAACGTGAAATGTTCCGTCGAGGCGTCAATGACCTGGGCGCGAAATGCATCAGCAAGGCGCATCGCTTCAACGCGATTATCACCTTTGCCTGCCACCTTCACAAGCGCAAGCTCGCGCTCAAGTGGCTTGTCCTGGCCGTTTTCCTCGGCAACAAGGGTCAGATCGACAACACGATGAACAGAAACCGCACGCTCAAGCAGCTTCTTGATCTGCTCGATCACATGGCTGGTTCCATTGGAAACGATTGTAATGCGTGACAAATGCTTTTCATGGCTTGTCTCTGAAACCGTCAAACTTTCAATGTTGTAGCCCCGTCCGGAAAACAGCCCGATAACCCTCGCCAGCACACCCGGCTCGTTCTTCACCAATATGGAAAGGACGTGTGAGCGTGGTGTTTCGGTGTCTTTGGTAATGAAGTAGGCAGAGCCTGATTGTTTCTTGGGACTCATAAAGTTTTTCCAGTCTTGTGTATGAAGCAGAAATTATACCTGAATTGCACAGTTACAAACCAAAAGCAGAGCCGGACGTACTAGACCAGCTGCTTGCCTTTCTCGTCAATCGCAGAACCAACAGCCTCATCCGTTGCCTCATCGGGAAGCAGCATTTCATTGTGTGCCTTGCCGGAAGGGATCATCGGGAAACAGTTGGCAAGATTGGCAACGCGGCAATCAAAGATAACCGGAACCTTGGTGTCGATCATCGTCATGATCATCTCGTCCAGATCTTCGGGTTTGTCGCAGCGAAGTCCCATGCCGCCATAGGCTTCTGCCAGTTTCACAAAATCGGGCATCGCCTCAGTATACGAGTTGGACAGCCGGTTTCCATGCAGCAATTGCTGCCACTGGCGCACCATGCCCATATACTGGTTGTTCAGGATGAAGATCTTGATCGGAGCATTGTACTGAATGGCCGCGGACATTTCCTGAATGCACATCTGGATCGACGCATCCCCTGCAATATCAATGACCAGCGCATCAGGATGGGCAATCTGGACGCCCAATGCAGCAGGCAAACCATAGCCCATGGTGCCAAGCCCGCCCGATGTCATCCAGCGGTTTGGTTCCTCGAAGCCATAATATTGCGCTGCCCACATCTGGTGCTGACCAACTTCTGTGGTGATATAAGTGTTGCGATCCTTGGTCAGTTCATACAGGCGCTCAATGGCATATTGAGGCATGATCACATCCTTGGATGTTTTGTATCCAAGCGACTGGCGGCTGCGCCATTTGTCAATTTCGCTCCACCATTTTTGCAGATGCGCGGCTTCGGGTTTTTTGTCTGATGCGTGCCAGAGCCGCAGCATGTCATCCAGTACATTGGCAACATCGCCAATGATGGGAACATGCACAAGAACGTTCTTGTTGATCGAAGAGGGATCAATATCAATATGGATTTTCTTGGAATTGGGTGAAAACGCATCCAGGCGCCCGGTGATACGGTCGTCAAAGCGGGCGCCAATACACAGCATCACATCGCAATCGTGCATCGCCATATTGGCTTCATATGTGCCGTGCATACCTAGCATGCCGAGCCAGTTTTCACCACTTGCCGGATAAGCTCCAAGACCCATCAGCGTCGATGTAATAGGAAATCCGGTCTTGGCGACGAGTTCACGCAAAAGACGCGAAGCCTCAGGGCCTGAATTGATCACCCCTCCACCCGAATAAATGATTGGTTTCTTTGCCGATGCCATCAGGCGAACAGCTTCGGCTATCATTTCTTCATCGCCGCGGGTTCTCGGCTGATAACTGGTTACCTCGAAATGCTCTTTTGGATAATAGGTGCCGGTGGCAAACTGGACATCCTTGGGAATGTCCACCAAAACCGGACCCGGCCGACCGGTTGTCGCGACATAAAATGCCTCATGCAATATCCGCGACAGGTCCTCAACCGAGGAAACCAGCCAGTTGTGCTTGGTGCAAGGACGGGTAATGCCAACAGTGTCCGCTTCCTGAAAAGCATCAGAACCTATCAGCCCCGTCGGCACCTGTCCGGTGATGCACAGGAGCGGAATGGAATCCATCAGTGCATCCTGCAGCGGCGTCACGGCATTGGTCGCACCCGGTCCGGAAGTCACCAGCATGACGCCGATCCTGCCGGTTGAACGGGCATAACCCTCCGCCGCATGGCCTGCACCCTGCTCATGGCGCACAAGAATATGCTCGACTTCCTCCTGCTGGAAAATCTCGTCATAAATCGGCAATACCGCTCCGCCGGGATATCCGAAGATCGTGTCAACGCCGTGATCCTTCATCGCCTGAAGAACCATTTCCGCGCCGGTCATTTTTCGACCTGCGGGTTTGGAGGAGGTAGATTTAATAGTGTTTGCCATTGTTCCGGTTTCTTTAGTCTGGGCCGGGAGATTTTGCTTTCAATGCAATCTCTTGTGCCATGTCCTCATTTTGGGTGCTTGGTAATCCCAATTGCCCTGTTTTGAAAGCCTCTTTGCGTCTTTGCAGGTGCATCAGACGAAAAAAGACAATAAAAAAGGCCCCTAGAAGGAGCCTTGCTACGCATACGCTGCCGAAGCGACAGGTTTATCAACCCGTCACGCGTATGCGCATCCCACCACCACAAGAATTTCAGTTTTCATGATTCAAATCCACAATTTTCTGCGGCAACCTTACCCGCGGGGAAGTTGATCGTCAACTACCGGATAGAAATTTCCGCCCGATAAGTTAACTGAAATATTCATTGATTTGCGCGAGCTTTTTCAGTTGCCCCGTCGCCGGACTGGCCAATCTCAACAAGTGCCGCCTTCAAATCGGCATTTGCCATGGTTTCAATCGGCAACTCAAGCAAATGGCCAATTCTCTGGCGCAACTGGTCATAGGCGGTCTCAAATGCGGCCTTTTGGGCTTCGCCTTCAATTGCAGCAGGGTCTGCGATGCCCCAATGGGCTTTTACAGGCGCTCCCGGCCAGATCGGACAGGATTCACCTGCTGCTGAATCGCAGACAGTGATAACAATATCCATGGCGGGAGCATCCGGCAGGACAAATTCATCCCAGCTTTTCGAACGCACGATTGTGGTATCAATTCCATGCATTGCAAGGAGGTCGATCGCGGCAGGGTGCGGTTGGCCTTTTGGCTGTGATCCGGCCGAATAGGCCCGTAATCGCCCCCTTCCCATTTCATTAAGAAGACATTCTGCCAGAATCGAGCGCGCCGAGTTTCCGGTGCATAAAATCAGGATATTCTTCACCAACCACTCCACTATACCGCCTGTTGGGGTCAAAGTAGCCTTCCAATATGACAGTTTTGCAAACGAGGCAATTGCGCAAGTTGAATTAACCCTTTGCCGGCTTGCTATTGGAAAATCTGAGTAAAGTTTGGTTAAAGCCTAGGCGGCAACCCTGTTGCGACCGCTATTCTTGGCCTGATAGAGTTTCTGGTCTGCGGCCTTGAAAAGATCATCGGCATTGGTGGTGCCCGATTCATTGGTTGCGACACCAATTGAAACCGTCGGGCGAATGATGACATTACCGGTCTTGATTGCCAGCGCTTCCACCATTTGGCGGTAACGTTCGGCCACAGCCAGCAATTGGTCCATATTCGCATAAGGGGTGATCAGCGCAAACTCTTCACCACCCAAACGCGCGACCACATCATGTTCGCGGCAAATGGCACGCATCCGTAGCGCAACTTCCTTCAAAACCATGTCGCCTACATCATGACCGTAATTGTCATTCACATTCTTGAAATGATCAAGATCAAGAATCAGCAAGCCAAGTGTTGCGCCAATCTTGTTGAACTCGATGAGGTAGCCTTTGAGCGCTTCCTCGAAATAGCGGCGGTTATGCATTCCTGTCAGCGGGTCAGTTGTGGCCTGCTTCTGCAGATTTTCTGCACGCCGGTCCATCTTGAAACGCTCCTGACGATTGCGTTTCATGACCGGAGACACGACCAGTATGGAGAAAAGCAATCCAGCGAACATGGACGAGAATCCATAGATCATCAACTTGTCACCGAAGGAGAACAAGCCCCCCGTCTTCATGGTAAAACGCTCGGTATCGAAAACTGAATAATACAGGCAAACGAAAATCATCAACGCGCCAACCGCGAACAAAGCAGTGTTGACCAATGCCAAATTGCCTTCGATTTTCGCCTTGTTGAATTTCATCACTCTTGAATTCCTGCCCTCAGATTAGCCAAGGTTGTAGCACGGTTGCATCACAATACCCTCAAGGTATAAAAACTGGCTTAAAAAATATGATGAACAAATACCTAACACGAGCAAGAAAAAGCCGCTGCGATCAAATTTTACTCATAAAATCAATCGCCGCGACCATGTTTCATCAAATTGGTGGCGAAACCATGTCATCTGCCGCTTGGCATATTGGCGTGTTGCAATGACCGATAGTTCAATAGCCTTCTCAAGGGCAAACTCACCTTCCAGATAATTCGCCAATTGCAAGACACCGATTGCACGCATTGCCGGCATTTCAGAACCAAGACCAAGTTCCAGCAGTTTTTCAACCTCTTCAATCGCGCCATTATCCACCATATTCGCGAATCTATGCGCAATTCTCGCCTTGAGAACATCCCGATCCGGCAAGAGGACGATTTTTTCACATTCATCTGAACGAAGGACTGGTTTCTGTTTTTTCTGATTTTGCCACCACGAAAGCGTCTTGCCGGTACTTTTCACTACTTCGAGTGCACGCACAATGCGCTGGCTATCACCCGGCTCCAACCGCGAGACGGCAACACTATCGAGTTCGGCCAACTCGCGGTAAAGCAAAGAAATGTCATGATCGGACGCCTCGCGAAGCTGGCGGCGAATGACAGGATCAATTTCAGGAACAACCGACAGCCCTTCCAGCAACGCCTTGAAATACAACCCGGTTCCGCCAACCAGTATTGGCATCTTTCGCGAAAGTCGCGCTTGTTCCAGCGCCACCTCTGCCTCTTGCAGCCAGACAGCCACCGAATAGGGAGTGGCCGGGTGCACATGGCCAAACATCACATGCTCAATGCCCTGCATTTCCTGTTCATCAGGACGAGCGGTGATTTCCTTCAAAATGTTGTAGACCTGCATGGAATCGGCATTGATAACCAGACCATCATGCTTTTTTGCCATTTCAACCGCCAAAGCGGACTTGCCGCTTGCAGTCGGTCCGGCTATCAGAATGGCACGTTTGTTTTCAGGCACTTTTAACTCCAGAAATGTTCATGACCCAAATGCTCATTGCCACACTGATATGCCATCCGGACATTCCATCGCTGACGAACGATTTGGTGCAAACTTTAAGCAATGCCCTCAAAAGTCCCCAAATCAGCTGGCTGGCAAAGGGGGTCGCCTGCGACTTAACCCTCCCTGACGACATGCCGCAAGAAGTAGCCGAAAAAATAATCCGTCAGCACATTTCCAACCTGCCGATTGATCTGGCAATCCAGCCTTTGGCTGGCCGCAAAAAGCAGGCACTGATTGCAGACATGGATTCAACCATGATTGACCAGGAATGCATTGATGAACTTGCAGCGGAAGTTGGCCTGAAGGAGAGAGTGGCAGCGATCACGGCCAAAGCAATGAACGGGGAAATCGAGTTTGAATCAGCTTTGCGCGAACGGGTGGCACTCCTGAAAGGATTGCCGCAAACAATCTCGGGCGACGTGATCAAAAACAAGATTACCCTGGCAAGTGGCGGAAAGACGCTGGTCGCGACGATGAAAGCCAACAATGCGTGGTGCGCGCTCGTGTCCGGCGGGTTTACTCTGTTTACCGGTCCAATCGCCGCGATGATCGGCTTTGATGAAAACCATGCCAATGTTCTTGAAGTACAGGACGGTCACCTGGCTGGTACTGTAAAGCATCCCATTTTGGGTGCCGAGGCGAAAGTCGCAGCCTTGAAAGCAATTGCCGGCCGCAGGGGTTTGGAACCGTCCGGTTTTATCGCCGTTGGGGATGGCGCAAACGATTTGCCAATGTTGAAGCTGGCCGGAACAGGCGTTGCGCTTCACGCCAAACCGTCTGTGGCAGCGCAGGCAAAAATTCGCATCGACCATTGTGATCTGACCGCCCTCCTCTACCTCCAGGGCTATCGACAGGACGAATTCATCCTTGTTTGAACCGCTACAAACCGAACGGCTGATACTTCGAAACTGGCAGGACAGTGACCGTGAGCTGTTTTTCGAGATCAACAGCGATGAGCAGGTGATGGCATTTTTTCCATTCCGCAGAACCCGCCATCAGGCAAACGAAATGATGGATTTTCTTGCAGGCGAAATCTCGAAAGACGGTTTTGGCTTCACCCCGATCGAATTGCGCAAGACGCGCGAATGCATCGGTTTCTGCGGCTTGCACAAATGTGCATCGGACATCAATTTCCCCAAGGGATCGGTTGAGATCGGATGGCGGCTATCCTCCCGCTTTTGGGGCAAGGGATATGCCAGCGAGGCCGCATTGAAATGGCTTGAGTTCGGGTTCAGCCGCCTGTCACTCGACAAGATCGTTTCCTTCGCCGTCCATGATAATCACGCATCAACCGCAGTCATGAAACGGATCGGAATGCGCGCGGATCCAGCCAGGGACTTTGACCATCCCGGTGTTCCAAAAAACAGGCCGGAGCTCATTCGCCACGTTTATTACGAGATTGCAAGCGCAGACTGGAATAAACCTGGCACGTGATAATGGCTTATTGACAGTGACTTGCCAAATTTTATTGGTTCGGCCTCTCAACCAGTTGAATCATTTTCTCATAAAAAAGGCAGCCCGAAAGCTGCCTCTTTTCATTGACTTGTTCTCAAATTATTGGTCGATGCGAACGACAACAAAGCGGATGTCACCTTCTTTGGTCGAGACCATCAAAAGCGCATTCTTGCGGCCCTCTTTCTTGAGGTCGCCAACACGGGCGCTCACATCTTCGGCATTGGCAACAGCTTCCTGATTCACTTCGACGATTACCTCGCCTACCTTGATACCCTTGTCTGCGGCATTTGATCCAACTTCAACTTCTGAAACAAGCGCACCTTTTACATCAGCTGCAATGCCTTGAGTTTCGCGAGCCTCATCGGTAATTTCATCGAGCACCATTCCCAGAACAGGCTTTGCCGTATCAGGCTCAACTACCTTGTCTTCCGGCTTGTCTGAAGACGCATCAATCGCTTTTTCACCATCCTCAAGTCTGCCGACAGTTACCTTGATATTTTCTTCTTTTCCCTTGCGGAAAATGACAACATCAACTTCCTCGCCAACGGCAGTGTCAGCAACAATCTTTGGAAGATCGCGCATCGATTCGACCTTGCGCCCATTGAAGGAAAGCACAATATCGCCTGACTGTATGCCAGACTTGTCAGCGGGGCCGTCCTTGAATACGTCGCCAATCAACGCGCCGCGGGCCTTTCCAAGGCCAAGACTTTCAGCAATTTCGTCACTGACCGATTGTATCTGCACCCCAAGCCAGCCACGGCGTGTTTCACCAAACTCCACGAGTTGGTCGATCACGGGTTTGGCAAGGCCGCTGGGGATGGAAAACCCGATACCAATCGATCCGCCGGACGGCGAGATGATCGCCGTATTGATGCCGATCACTTCACCATCCATGTTAAATAGCGGACCACCGGAATTGCCCCGGTTAATCGCAGCATCTGTCTGGATGAAATTGTCATAAGGTCCCGAATTGATATCCCTGCCAATTGCAGAAACAATACCAATGGAAACCGATCCGCCAAGGCCGAACGGATTGCCGATGGCAAGAACCCAGTCCCCGATTCGGGACTTGTTGCTGTCACCGAGAGGAACAAATTTCAATTTCTTGTCGGACTTTACCCGCAAGACCGCAATGTCTGTCTTCGGATCGGTCCCAACCAGTTCGGCCACCAGCTTTGTGCCGTCGGCAAAATTGGCAACTATCTCATCGGCATCAGCAATCACGTGATTGTTTGTAACGATAAGCCCGTCATCGCTGATCACAAAGCCGGACCCGAGCGACTGCACATTGCGTCCCGGGCCTTCTTCATTGCCGCCATCGGGAAACAGATCGTCAAAGAATTCCTGGAACGGGCTGCCTTCGGGCAGTTTTGGGACCGGAACGCGCGGACGCTTTTGATTGATGGTTTGTGATGTGGAAATATTGACCACCGCATCCATCAATCCACCGGCAAGATCGGCAACCGATGCAGGTCCTGACGCAAACACAGGCTGGGTGGAAATGCCAAGAGCCGGAAAGGCCAAAACAGTTGCAAGGGCAAGGATGCCTGCCTTTTTGGCGATGACTGAACTCTTGAACAATTTCGAAGCACTAAAGACCATCAAAGTCTCCTTTTGAGTAGATATTTCAGCAAACCCGCTAACCGGATTTCATTTCAACCCTTGACCCACCACACAATCAACACGCCCGCGGCAACTGCCACAACACCAAAAATCCTGAGATCCTGGTCTGGAATGGTTGGCAAATGTTCCGCCATCTTCTTTACGCCACTTGGGAACACGGCGTAAATCAATCCTTCGAGAACAAGAAACAAACCTAGCGCTATGATTAATTCCTGCAATGGCGTTTACCTGAATGCTATGAAAAAAAGGCACAAAAAAGCCGGAGGGAAAAATCCACCCGGCTTTTGATCAATCAGTTGGCAACCGCCGGTGTTTTGGTCGGGTTAGTGAAATAACGGAAGAATTGCGAGTCCGGGGACAGAACCATTGTCGTACCCGAACTTTGCAGCGCCTCACGATAGGCTGACATCGACCGGTAGAACTCAAAGAATTCCGGATCATTCTGGAAAGCCTTGGCAAATATCGAATTGCGCTCGCCTTCGCCTTCACCCTTGAGTATCTCTGCATCACGCTGGGCGTCTGCCTCGATCTCAACCACCTGACGGTCAGCGGATGCACGAATACGCTGCGCTGCCTCATTACCACGGGCACGCAATCTGGCCGCTTCTGCCAAACGCTCTGCCTTCATGCGCTCAAAGGTCTGCTGCGAGACTTCCTTGGTCAGATCGGTACGCAAGACCCTGACATCAGCAATCGCGATACCCAGTTGATCCGCATCAGAACGCACCAGATCACGCACTTCGCGCATCATTGCGGTACGCTCTTCTGACAATGCTGCCTCAAAGCCACGCAGACCATAAACGCGGCGAAGCGCAGCATCAAGACGTGTCCTCAATCGTTGTTCCGCAGAGTTCAGATTTGCCGAAACCTGTTCACGAAAACGAATTGGATCGGAAATCTTGTAGGTCATAAAGGCATCAACTTCATAGAACTTGCCGCCCGACACCTGTACACGAATGTTGTTGAGATCAAACCGCAACAAACGGTCTTCAATGATTTGAACAGTTTCAACCAAATTGGTCGGAACCTTGAAATATAGGCCAGGCTCACGCTCGACCCGCTTGATTTCACCAAATCTGAGCACGATCGCCTGTTCGCGCTCGTTGACGATAAAATAGGACGAATAAAATATGATACCGAGAATGGCGAGTATTGCGCCTATGACAGGTAATTTATTGGAGTTCATTTCGATGCTCCTCCCTGAGTGCTCTGCAGTTGTGGCAAAGGCAGATACGGAACAACACCGCTGCCCTCTTTCCCGCCTTCCAGAATAACCTTGTTTGCACCCTTCAGAACAGATTCCATTGTTTCCAAATAGAGGCGTTCACGCGTGACCTCCGGAGCAATCTTGTATTGCTCATAGACTGACAAGAAACGCTGGGCTTCACCGGTTGCTTCCTGCACTACACGTGACTTGTAGCCGGCTGCTTCTTCGCGGATCTGGGCAGCCTGACCCCGCGCAGCACCCAGTTTCTCGTTTGAATACTTGTTGGCTTCCTCGATAAAACGGTCTTCGTCCTGCTCTGCGCGCTGAACTTCTTCGAAGGCTTCTGCAACCGGTTGAGGCGGAGCCACATCCTCGATGTTGAGTGCGTTAATGCGAATGCCAGCCGAGTAGGCGTCGAGCGTCGATTGGGTGATTGTACGTACTTCTTCGCCAATACCTGCACGGTTGTCACGGAAAATTGCCTGCGCAGTTGAACGGCCAACAACCTCGCGCATCGCGCTCTCAGCCACCTGCTGCACCAGTTCTGCCGGTTCGGAAACCTCAAACAGGAAAGACTTCGGTTCATTGACTGACCAAAGCACGGAGAATGCAACATCCACTATATTCTGATCGCCCGAAAGCATGAAGCCTTCAGAGGATTGGACTGATCCATTGCGGTTTGTCGCACCGATGTTGATCTGGTTCTCGACAATGCGGGCGCGTTCAACCGTTTCAAACGGCCGCCATACCCAATGCGGACCTGGTTCAGCCAGTTCGGCTTTCGGCTTGCCAAACAGCAGTTCCACACCTACTTCATCAGCCTGAATTTGGTAAAAACAGGAAAATCCATAAAGGCCGACAAGTCCTAGCCCGATCAGACCCAAAAATCCGGGTGTCATGCCACCGCCGGATTGACCACCGCGACCGCCGCCCGGCAACATGCTTTTCAGCTGCTCCTGGCCTTTGCGAATGATATCTTCCAAATCCGGCGGCTGATTGCCACCGCCTTTTTTCGGACCTTTGGGTCCCTGCCCCCACGGGCCGCCATTATTGTCGTTGCCGCCGCCGCCCCATGGGCCGCCGCTTCCACCATTTTGATTGTTCCAGGGCATTCACTGTCCTTTGTAAGATATAGCTATTCACCCGTTTGTTATATGTATGCAGGCGCTGGCTTTCAACAGGTACAGGAAGTCGCAGCATCTTTATTGTCAGGTTTCGTTAATACGCCAGCACAAAATGCCATTATTTTTGTGGTATTCTCTCATACACAACGTAAATGGTCGGCGCGCTATCCTTCTCACCGGCAGGATATTCTTCTCGTAATACCGGTTTCCAGTCCTGCGGACTGATTTCGGGAAACATTGTGTCGCCGTCAGGTTCTGCCATGACATGCGTCACATAGAGCCGGTCGGCAAATTTGATCCCTTCACTGTATAGCTGTCCTCCGCCAATCAGGCAAATTTCATCCACGCCGGAGCAGCGTGCCTTGACGTCGGCCAATGTGAATGCATCTTTTAGAGACAAAACTACATCCGCCCCTTGCGCCTTGTAGTCCGCATCGCGGGTCACAACGATGTTTGACCTGCCGGGCAAAGGCCTGCCAATCGATTCCCAGGTCTTGCGCCCCATGATGATCGGCTTGCCCATCGTGTCCCGCTTGAAACGCTGAAGGTCAGAAGACAATTGCCAGGGCAGACCGCCTTTTGCGCCAATCACACCGTTTTGGGCGATGGCAACGAGAATTGAAATAGTGGAATTGGCCATTGCAAAGAAAATCCTGAACATATCCAAGGTTTGTGTTTGACAGACCCAACCTGCAAGATAAAGTCAAGTCGGGCGACAGATTTTTGAATGATCTATTGTTGGGGGAAAAATTGAAATCTGAACCTTTTCAACGCACAAGCTGCGTTCCTACTGTTATTTCCAAATTACCATTTGCCATATGTCTCTCATTGTTGATGTCGTGTCAGGGATCGGGTGCAAAATCGTCACAAAATGCCCTCGAAAGTGTCGCAGAACAGGATCAACCTGCTCCAGTCGCCCAATCAAAATCCAGCGAAGCGGTAGCTGGCGAACAAACCCCTTCGATAACCCCCCAGTCTGCACCTATTCTGGCATCTGCCGTTCAATCGACAGCAACCCCGCAGCAATGCGCGTTTTCTCTGGCGGGCGGCCCTCCCCCGGTTCCCCCGCGAGGAGCAGACTTCGGCGAGGCAGTGATGAAAAATACCGGTAAGGCTGTCCAGCGGGGCATTATCCAGCAAATCGGTGGCGCTGTTGCGGGAGGACTTGGCGCGGCAGTCGCCGGCGGAGTGGCGCAAACAACCATCCGTCAGGAAGAAGATATCAAGGGGGTATGGTTGATTTCCGATGGCAGCAACGACTGCGCCTGCGAAATCTCGGTAGATTCATTTTACAAGCTGAAAGGCAAAGGTGCCGACACAGGAAATTCGAAGACCAGATCCTGCAACGATCCGCTGATCAGGCAAGTCGAGGCATGGCAACTTGGATATGCATTTGCCGGGTACGGGGCAAAATTCGAGTTAAAGAAAAGCGACAAACAAAGCGTATTGGCCACAATGACACGTCAGGGTATTCACTATTTTTCGGGAACGCTTGCAGATGGCCGCACAGTTACAATGTGGCGAGACGGCCAGACGTACAGCCAATTGACCGCATTCAACAAGAGCTTGAAATAATCACATTGGTCTAAAGCTATCAAACCGCTACCGGCGCCTTGATATGGGCGTCGGCCTCATAGCCGATGAGTTCAAAATCCTCATAGCTGAAATCAAAGATGCTGCGAATATCAGGATTGATCTTCATCATCGGCAGCGCCCTGGGCCTTCGTTGCAACTGCAATTTCGCCTGTTCGAAGTGGTTGTGGTAAATGTGCGCATCACCAAAAGTGTGGATGAATTCCCCCGCCTCAAGTCCGGTCACTTGTGCCATCATCAAGGTGAACAGTGCATAAGAGGCGATGTTGAACGGAACGCCGAGAAAAATGTCCGCAGAGCGCTGATACAACTGGCACGACAATTTTCCGTCACTGACATAAAACTGGAACAGGCAATGGCACGGCGGCAAAGCCATTTCGTCAACAAGTGCCGGGTTCCAGGCTGAAACGATGTGGCGGCGGGAGTTTGGATTGGTTTTTATCTGCTCGACGAGATTGGAAATCTGGTCGACAGAACCGCCTTTCGGATTTGGCCAGGAGCGCCACTGATACCCGTAAACCGGACCCAACTCGCCTTCAGCGTCAGCCCATTCATCCCAGATCGAAACACCATTTTCCTTCAGCCATTTGATGTTGGTATCACCGCGCAGAAACCACAGCAATTCTATTATGATGGAACGCAGATGCAGCTTCTTTGTCGTCAGGACCGGAAACCCGTCCGAAAGATCAAAACGCATTTGATGACCGAAGATGGAGCGCGTACCCGTGCCGGTGCGGTCGCCCCGGTCACTACCATCGCGCATCACCTTGTCGAGAAGATCGAGATATTGTTGCATCGTTATTTCCAGTGCGATTCTTTTGATCACCCTACACTACAAATACACGGGAAAAAACACACCATAAACGATGTGGAACATTCAGGCAGCCACGCAAACAGATTGCACCAGTCCCTATGTTTTTTGGAACCTTTGGCCAGTTTGGCGGTTGATTGGTCATCGGAAACGGCAAAACGAAAGGAAAACCGATGAAGAAATTTCTAGCGACCACCGCCATTATTCTGATGACCACAACCGGTGCATTTGCCCAGAGCACAAGCGGAACCAAGCCTGTCGAAGAACTCAATCGTGCGCTCGACAATTATTTGGCCACTGGAGCAAACACCGATGGCATTGAGGAAACCGACATGAAACCCTCGCGGGAACTGATCGACAAGTTGAACAAGGCAGTTGACAATTCGCGAACAGCGATGACCAACGCCGATTGTGTTGAACAGCCTGACCAGAAGCCTGCTCAGGATGTAAACGAGCAACAGACAAATGCCGCCGATCCGGCAATCGACAAGTGTAAGGACAGCTGAGCTTCTCAGTTGATCAAAAGCGGAGATGCTTTTTAAGGGCTGCATAAAGCTAGCCCTTTCCAATACCTGTAACAGATTTCCTGCATCCTGTTCAAAATCCTCCCGCCAATCAGGGGGGATTTTTTTGGCATCAACATTATGAAATAACCAGCAACCGACAATCCGGCTTTAGTGTTCAAAGGGTCAACTTCAGCTTTTTTTCCAGCGCTTCATATTCATGTTGCTTCTCGACTATGTAGTCACGCTGAATAGGTGCAGCCAGCTTGTCACGCGACAACTGTGCGTGAAACACCATTTGGGCACCGGTTTCGAACATGATCTCGCAGCTGATCAGATAAAATTCCCACATGCGGGCAAACCGCTCATCATACATTTCGACAACTTTCGCACGGTTCTTATCAAACCGCTCTGCCCAATGATGGAGGGTTTTGGCATAGTGCAACCGCAGGAACTCCATATCCAGCACCCAAAGCCTGTTGCGTTCAAGCACTGGATAAACCTCCGAAAGTGCCGGTGAATAGGCGCCGGGGAAAATGTACTTGCGCAGCCAGGGGCTAGCCATTCCCGGCGGGCTCATATGCCCTATTGAATGAATGACCGCCAGTCCCTTGTCTGACATCAGCGAATTCAGTTTCTTGAAAAACTCGTCATAATGATGCACGCCCACATGCTCGAACATACCCACCGAAACAATTCGGTCGAACGGACCCTCAACATCACGATAGTCCAGAAGCCGGAAACTCACCCTGTCAGCAAGTCCCATTTTCAGCGCTCTTTCGGTGGCAAGTTTCTGTTGTTCGGTCGAGAGTGTTACTCCCACCACATGCACCTTTTCGATGCTTGCCAAATAGAGCGCAAGATCGCCCCATCCGCACCCGATATCGAGTACCCGCTGTCCCGGTTTCAGATCGAGTTTCGCCGCTAGCAAACGCAGCTTGTTGCGTTGTGCCTCTTCCAGTGTTTCGGTGTCGGACCTGAAATAGGCGCAGGAATACAACATGTTCTTGTCAAGAAACAGTTTGTAAAACTCGTTGCCCAGATCGTAGTGGTGCGAAACATTCTTTTTCGCCTCACCTTTCCTGTTTGATTGTTGCAACTTGCGGAAAGGCATCTTGATGTTGCGAATGAGCTTTTGCAGTTTGTGATCGGCAAGTGAATGGGAGTTAATTGAGTAAAACCTGAAAAAATCCCGGAGGGTCGTCCCTTCTTCGAAAGTCAGCGTACCATCCATATAGGCTTCGCCTGCTGCGAGTTCGGGATTGAATACCAGAGAGGTATAAAGCTCCTTGTCATGAATTTGAAAGGCAATTTTAGGGCCGGGACTTCCAGAAAAGACGTGCCGCTGCTTTTCAATGTCTATGATTGTAAGTTCACCTTTTTTGACAAAGGCTTTCATGAGGTTGCCCAATAAACGCACGATTTTCCCTCCATTTTCAGAGTTGCCAGTGATGGCTGTCTCGGCGACAGTATGAGCGTGAAAACAAATAAAAAAAACCCCTGATCATTACTCAGGGGTTGATTGTCAGGCACATTTATATGCCAAGATATTGATCAAAGACCGCCAAGCTTGCCCATATGTTTCGCAACAAGATAATAGAAGGTGACTCGCTGCTTGTTTCGATCGCCTTTCATGGTCTCGCAAACCTGGCCAATCACACTGTTGCACTCGGCTTCATCGGTTGATCCCAGTTTTTTCATGCACCAGCTGTTGCGAACCCTGTCGAGCTCACTTTGATCACTGCATGAAACCAGCGACGCATCTTTCGAGCGCAATGCAATGCCAAGATGCTTTACAATCTTTTCTACCGCACCCGTATCAGCGCCTGCATCATAGCGTTTAACGTCTGCCAAATAATCACTCATAAAAACTCTCCCTACCGGTGAAAACACCTTACCAACAATTCGAATACTACCTGAAACAGGTATTCGCGATTTATTTCTAGCACACAGCTTACCATGCGTCATTATCAAGTTTTCCACAGGGTATTCAGCCAAAAAGTGGTTTTTAATGGCAGTTTTTGATGAATTTTAACATTTGAATTCAACCCTTTGAAATTGTCCCGATAAACGCTATATAGATAAAGTCGGTTCGCCGACTATGACGATAAATTGCCTGTGGAATAAACCTATCGGACCCGGGGGCGGTACCCGGCGCCTCCACCATATCAATGCGATTCTCATGATTCTTGTAATTTGTGGGAAGATCTTGGGGGCGAAATAGGATCGACGAGGGCGTAAAGACTGTGTTTTCGTTCGGCATGGTACCCACCGTTATCGGGCCAAACTAGTAGTTGCAAATGACAACTATGCGGAAGTACGTCTCGCCGCCTAAGGCAGCGCGACAGCTTCAAATAAACTCCTGACGGTTCGCACTGTCAGGCGGGGTTCGGAGGCACCTGGCAACAGAAGCCTTCACTTTTCTCTATATTCAGTTTTTACCGCCAAATCATCGGCCTAAAAGTACACTATATGTTGCCAGCAGGCAGGAATCTGCTTAACGATAAGGGAATGAAGGTTTATCCTTGTGTTTGTCACATCAGGTTGAATGCAATTTGGTTACGATCCGGGTAAAGCGATAACTGGAACAAGAAAAGCTCATGAGTGAAGATCTTATCCGATATGATGTTTTGACACAGGAAGCCCTGCGCGGTGTTATTCGCAAAGTGCTTGATGAGGTCATCGTTGGCGGGTTGCCGGGAGATCATCATTTTTTCATTACGTTTGACACCACTCATCCAGGTGTTCGGCTATCTAAACGCATGCGTGAGCGCTATCCTGAATCAATGACCATCGTGATACAGCATACGTTTTGGGACCTCAAAACCAGCGACACGGATTTCGAAGTAGATCTGACATTCAACGATATCCGCGAGCGGTTGAAGATTCCATTTTCCGCCATTCAGGCATTTTTTGATCCGTCTGTGAAATTCGGCCTGCAGTTCGATCCCGATCAGTCTATGGAAGACGCGACCGAAACATCAGATATCCCGGAAAAAGACGAGGTCACCGAAGTCATTCCGGCACCCAAGGACAGCAAGTCAGGTAAAAAAGACAAAGGCACCGCGCCTGCTGCTGGTGAGGTAGTTTCGCTTGATGCATTTCGCAAGAAAAAATAGACTGGCGGGCAGAATACCGTCAGGTTCAGGAACACTCAAAAGCCGTGGATTTTTGAGTCCCTTGGGGATTGTCCATGGGTGAATTGATCAATCTAAGAACCGCCCGCAAAAACAGGCTGCGCAAGGAAAAATCTGACCGTGCCAGCCAAAACCGTGTCTTGTTCGGGCAAACCGGAACTGAAAAGCTTGTTCGCCGCTTGCAAGCAGACATGAACAATACAAGCCATGAAAATCATCGCCGAACCAAGCCGGCCAACATTTCGGATAACAGTCAAAATAACGGCCCGAATGGCGACCTTGACAGCGAAAATAGCCAATAGTGTTCCGGCAATGAACAAACATTCCATCTCCATCAATGGACACCGGACAAGCTACTCACTTGAGCCTGAATTTTACAGTGAGCTTGAGGCAATTGCCCGGAAAAAATCGATTCCGCTTGCCCGCTTGATCACCTCCATCGACAAGGATCGCAATGAAAATACCAATTTGTCTTCTGCCCTGCGGATATACATTTTGAATGCCGTCAAGAATGACAAGGATCAAGCTACAGGCTGATCAGCAAGGCAATCAGTTTGTATTAAACAGCAGATCCTCAATATTTCTGAAAATGTCGGGCTTTTTGCCTGTCGCCGGATCAGGCAGCGAATTGGCTTCAAAGCCGCTTTTTGGCTGAATAGGTGTCAGGGATGATGCCCCAGGTGAGGGTTGGGACGAACTTTCCTGCTGTTCTTTCTGTTTGGCTGCAGCCTTTTCCGCAGCCAATCTATCAGCTTCCAGTTTACTTGCCCTTTCCTGCGTCTGTTTTTCCGCCTCCCGTTTTGCTGCAGCTTCCGCCTCCAGTAATTTTTGGGTTTCAAGTTTCATCTGTTCTTCGGCCTCCTCGGCTAACCGCCTCGCCTCTTCTTCAGCCTTCAATGCAGCCAGCCGCTCAGCCTCCAGACGGAGTTTCAGTTCGGCCCTCTCGCGGGCCAACCGCTCTGCCTCGGCCCTGGCTTTTTCCTCAGCCTCAATTCTTTTGGCTTCAAGCCAGTTGCCGCGTGTGTTGGAGCGAAGGACCTCATATCGAAACCGCTGCTTTTCCAGAATGCTTGCCTGCAATATCTCCACCCGCCTCTGTTCGTTTTCAAACGCTCTGATAGATAGATAACCCTCGAGAGAACTGGTATCGACAGTCAATTGCGGCGAGGCAACCGACCCCTGCCAGTTGAATCCGACATCAGGATCAGCCCCTGAAACTGCTTCTTTTCCGGCAGATGGGAAAAGCCTTATCTCTGCTTCAATCGCGTCCTCCACAAGGTCAAACGAAAAGCCTGCCAGAGGGATGTCCCTTGCCCCGGCGTTCTCACCCGTAAGGGAAATATTTCGAAACTGCACGTTCCCGTTCGAAATCGAAAAAGGCGCTGTCACATCTTGCAGCGCAATCGCTCCGGCAAGAAAGGAATTTCGGGCAAGTGGGGCAACGGTATTGGCATTGATCTTGAAACCTTCAACGTCAACATTAGTCAAAATTCGGCCCAGCCCCTCGTGACTGATACCTGTCAACTGGGCTTCAGATACTCCAACTACACCACTTCCGGAAATGGATCGAACAAGCGAATAGGGACTTTTTCCGGCGCCCTCGAGTGAACCGCTTAAATTGCCTGTCCCGTCAAAATCGACTTGTATTCCAAACGCTTGTACAAGCTTTGCTCCGTCGACCTTTGCCGCCGAAAATTGCGATGAAAGAATTGCAGTACCGTTTTCGCTGGCCAGCGAAGCGTTACCCGCAATTTCCGCACCGTTCCATTGAACCTTGATATCGCCTGCGGCAAAGTTTCCATCGCTAATTTTCAGGTCAAACCTGAGATCGTTCGCCAAATGCCCCAATCCGAGATCAACTGCTTTTGCCAAAATCCTCAAATTGGCATTGCGGCCAAAGAATGGGGCAGCACCAAAATCCGATCTGGACCATTCTCCTAGGTCGTTGGAGAAAACATGACCACTTGCAAGCCCGCTCAGGATGTTAAGGGATAACCGAGCAAGTGACAAATCGCCGGATAATAGCTGTTTACCCGTAGTCTCACTTGTCAGTTGAAGATTCCCGCTAAACTCGTTGCCATGAATTTGCGCCTGTTCAATTTTCAACTCGTGGCTACGCTCGCCTGTGGCTGTCAGTCTGGCTTTTGCCGAAAACGGAGCCTCATCTCCAAGCACCACATTCATTTCCGGCAGGAAATACCCAAAGGCTGAAACAATCGGTGATATGTTTGTCGCCCCGACAACAATATCAAATTTATCGGCAGGCTTTCCCTTTGCATCACCTTGCAAAATTCCATTCGCTGCAATCGTTAAATCCTGATTGCTGACGGAAACAATGGTGGAATATCCGCTTTTGCCTGATCCGGTTGTTTCAAATGCCAGTTTGAGCGGGATATCAACACCGCCGGCAACAGGATTAAATCCCAACTCTTCAAGCCCGGTCTGGCGCAGCAAAATTTCGCCATTTTCATTTTCAGCTTCAAGTGAAGCATCAATCCACAAGGATTGCCAATCACGCAAACTACCTTTGAACGCGCTTTGAAGCGTCAGTTTTGAGCCGCCAACACTTCCATTGACAAGCACTCTGCTGCGGAGCGTTTCAATCCCGTCAATTGTTACCGGGCTTGAATCGAGTTCAAGGCGCAGCGTCGAATTTGAAGTCAGTTCGTTGTCGGAAGAAAGCGCCCGAATGAAGGGCAGTGAACCGAACCGTTTGCCAACGGCTTCTGCAAACAGGCTGCCATCCCCGGCAGCCAGTTCAATGGTGATATTACCCCGGGGCTGCTCTAAAAGGTTGGTAATCTGGCCGCTGGTTGTAACTGACGTTCCAAGAAAATCCTTCACATTGAGACGGGCGAGCGACAATTGACCTTTCTTGTATTGAAACTGGATATCAACATCCGTTGCTTCCAGATCAAAGCCGGAGAGCTGGCCCGCCTTGAGCGACACATCAAAATCATTGTTGAGACTGATACTCTCCTCACCGGCGAGCATTGAAGCGATTGCGCGAAGATCGTCGAGCCGGACAACATCACCGGCAAGATCGGCCACAATTGCAGGAGTGGCCGTTGACGAACCGCTTGCTCGGCCTAGGCGCTGAACCCTTCCTGTCAGGCGGTTGCTGTCAAGGATCAACTCCATCTGGTCAAGACTGATCTGGCTGGGTGTCAGTGTGATATTCGCAGACAATCCGGCCGATGAAAGTTTGCGAATCGCCGGATCAACGTCACCAGAAGCCCATGCAGCAAGCCCCGATGGTTGGCGCGAAGCAATCAATATGTTGCCGTGAAAGCCGAATTCATCACCTTTGCCCAACCGTCCTTTTGCCTCGAGGAGCGTGTTACCCGGGAGACTTGATTTCAGGCGAACGATCTCCCATCCATTGCCAAACGGCCGTATCAGCGCGCTGACCTCGCGTATATAGGTGTCACCTGCAATAATCGCCGGTATTTCCAGATCAACTGAGCCTTTGAACGCGGGAACAGGAACTTGCGCGAGCACACTGCCAAACAGCCTGATACGAGTCTCCAGCGTATTGCCGGTGACGGGTTGTTCGCTCCGCATCTTTGCGATGCGGTCAAGATCAACCTGCCTGCCGTCGATATTCAGACGAAAATCCACACCACCTTTCAGCCGCACAAATCCGTCACCAGTCAAAGAAAACGGGTCTTCCTTCGACCCGATATCAATCCGGTATTGTGGCAGGTTCAACTCTGTTGGTGTCAGTACAAATTCACCATCAACGACAACCGGCAGCGGCTTTACGTCATAGTTGCGCAGAATATCCGCATCATCGCTGACGGGCTGAATCCCGAATTTACCCTCCCATGAAAGTATATTTTCCTTCAGACTCACCGTTCCGTCGGCAGATAGTTCATACGGTTTGTCGAGGCGCTCAATATCAGCTTTCAGACGGATGCTTCCCTCATCGGAAAACCGCCCGGTCGAGAGATCAAAATTGCTTTTCTGGCCATCAATCTGGCCGGTTCCCCTGATCCGCCAAGGGCCGATCAGCGAAGTCGCCGATATGTCGGCATTGATTGCTTCTCCCGAGACAACGCGCTCAAGACCAAGTCCACTCAAATTAAAGGACGCATTTGTGACGGTCAGCTTGTCCAGTTTGACCTGATCAGGATCAACCAGCAATTCCTTGCGGTCGGTCCATGCAATTGTTCCGTTTTCATCAATAACAAAATTGAATACCGGACTTTCCAGCGCCATGTCGACAATGCTGATTTCACCTGAAAGAAACGGCATCAGTTCGACATTTGCAGAAAACCTCTCGACCGTCATCAGTGGACGACCATCAAGATTTTCCCCTACCGACAATTGTGAAAAGCTGATCAGCGGCAATGGCAGCAGGCGTACATTGGCATTGCCGCCAACAACAACTTTCTGGCCCAAAATGCGTGAAGCCTGCTGTTCGAAGTCGTTCTTGTACGCAGTCCAGTCAATGAAATAGGGAGCAAT
>JBGSTD010000061.1:0-72175 GCA_041736675.1 Salaquimonas sp. | reverse complement strand
GGGTTCAAATCCCAGGGGGTATACCTTGAGGGTTTGGCAGGACCGTGTACTGAAGAGCCTCCAGACACCAAAAATCTTCGCGCAGGGCAGCTTCGGGCTGTACACATGCCCAGGAAAAAGGCGGAAGCTGTCCTGTGGTTTTGCATAAAGCGAATAACTGCGCAGCAGTTTTCACTTGCGGCGCGGCAGTCAACTTTTCGCGCAGGGAAAAGTGACGAGAGCGCATCTGCTCTTTGATAAAACACTGGTGGAATCCGCCGAGTGAATATATTCACGCGCCTTGTTATCGTCGGACTTGATCTGACGATCCATACCGTGATCCATCCACGGTTATAGAATTACGAAGCATCACGGAATGGGTCCTCGGCTCGGAGGCCGAGGATGACAAACTGATACATCTTGCACTCAATCCTCGGGTCTGCGACTTCGCTTCGCATGTCTATCGAGCAGCGGCGCCGCTTCGCTTTCCTTGTCTTCCGCACTTTCTGCATATTTTCGCTTTGCGAAAATTTGCAGTGGGCGTCTAAACAGAATGGCAGGTTTACGTTAATGAGGGAAAATCGCAGCGCGATTTTCTCCTTTAATCACAAATCATGATCCGGCGGCCCTGCTGGAACATGTAGGAGCAGCGGTAGATCTCGCCAAACTCATAGCGGCGGTCGATGACGTGAATGTTCGGATCGCCCGTTGCGGCTTTTACATCGCGGGTGATCGGCGCTCCGGTAAAGGGGTGGTTTGAGAGGAGGCGTTTGAGCTTTTCTGCACCGGAGGCCGCATTGGCGCTACCGGTAAAGCCGAGCACAATCCCAAGCGTGACGCCAACAAGGATTGCCGCTGCGGGAGGTGCAATTTTGAGGAGGAGCGAGGATTTCATTTTTTTGAACCTTTCACGGTCAATGTTTCCATTGTTCCCCCCTGATACACGATTACCAGTTTGCATTCTGTGGTGAAATGCACATTGCGGTGATTGCCGTTCATCAAACAGTGACAATAACGTGATGCGCCGCAAAGTGACATGACTCATTGCCAGATGTGGATTTGACTGAACCGTTTCAAGGGCCTGCCGGATTTACAGCAAACTCTTTCGGTTAATATTTGGCAATGTCATTTTTCTGCCTGGTGAACAATCAACGCGCTGTGGCCTGTGAAAGTTTCAAAAAGCCTCGAAAAAGGCTGCAGTGGCTGGGTCCGAGCCATTTGGCCGCTTTGTTGAAAACGTTGTTGCAAATTCCGGCGTTAACCATGTGCGGTATAAATTTTGCGTGTCTGCGGCTTCAGCTAAAAGCCGCTTTAAGCGGTTGCAGTTTTAATGTAAGATGGTTGCGGGGCTCAAGGTGTGTTCTGCGGGGGATGCTGCAGGATAACGGCAGAATGTCTGCATGGCAGCGGACCGGACAGTGGCTTGGGGAACTCCTCGCTTCTTTCGGCGTTCAGATGCAGTATTTCATACTTGGATCGGGCATTTGGCATGGGCAACATCATCAGTATTGAAAACGGCGTCATTTCGGGCTTGGGATCCGGCTTGGGTTCAGGATTGGAATCAAATTCGCGGCAAGGCGGAAAATCACCGCTGAAAAGTGTGATGCGTTTGCTGCTTGCCGGCAGTCTGGCCGGAACACTGGTGCTGGGGGGATGCGCCACCAGCGGATCGTCGTCAAGCGCCGGGTTCTCCGGAAGGGTCAGCGACCGGGCGGTCGGCATTGATTTTGACCGGATCAAGGACATTGACGAAATCGGTCCGGTCGACGTGATCAACCGCTCACGGGGAAATGTAACGCGCACCGGCGAGGTTTACCTGATGCGGGGACTTGCCAATGTGTTTTCGCGCGGGATCGACAAGATGGCGCGTGACCTGCGCGAAAGCGGCGTTGATGCTGCAAATTTTTCCTATACATCGTGGAAGCCTGTGGCTGACGATATCATCGCAAGGGCAGCCCGCAAGGAAGTATCCTATCCGGTGATCATCATTGGTCATTCGCTGGGTGCCAATGAAAGCAGCAAATTTGCCAATTACCTTGAAAAGAACAAGGTGAAAGTCGCGCTCGTCGTTGCCTTTGATCCGGTTGAGACAGGGAAGGTTGGTCCCGGCAGTCCGGAAGTGATCAATTATTATCTTCCCAAACAAAAGACCGATAACCGCATTTTGGCGAATGAGGATTTTCGCGGCAAGATCACCAACATCAATGTGACGGTTGATGAGACGATCACGCATACAAATGTCGAGAAAAACCCCGAATTTCAGGCGGCTACCATTTCCAAGGTCATGGCGCTGACGTCGAAACTGAAGTCTGACAAGCGCACGCGGTCGCAAAATGACATCATGGTAGAGGCGATGCAAAAATAGCGGCATAAATGGGAGTGCTGTCAGGTTTTTTGAATGGTACTCATAGCGTCCCGAGCAGCCAGATCCATGCCGAGATGGTAAAGACGGACGCGATCGTCGCAATGACAATCACCGAAGCCGAAAGGCCAATGGCGCGGTTGTACATGGCAGCGAAAATATAGACATTCATTCCAGGCGGCATAGCACTGACGATGACGGCAGCACGAACCAGTTCGATTGGCAGGCTGAAGACGTAAAAGGTTATGACAAAGGCGATCAACGGATGCAGCAAGAGTGATAGTGCCGTCACCATCATCGCTTCGGAAAACTCAGCCTTGATCTGATAGCGGGTCAGGGCTGCGCCAATGCCGATCAGCGCGACGGGAAGTGCAGCCGAAGCAAGCATGTTGACCGACACGTCGATGACTTCCGGCAGGGCAAAGCCAGAAAGGTTGACGAGAATACCGAGGATCACGCCAAACATCAGCGAATTGGAGAGAATGGATTTTGCCGCTGTTTTGAGCGTTTCGCCAAGCGGGCGACCATCGGCGCGGGCCAGTTCCATCGAAATCATGCCAAGGGCATACATCGAGCCTGCATGCAGCGAGATAATGCCGAATACGGGGGCCATGGCTTCAGCGCCGTAAACGCGCTGCATGATTGGAATGCCAAGCAGCACGGTATTGGAAAACAGAGCGCAAAAGCCGACGGCGACTGCTTCGCCGGGTCGACGTGCCCAGAACACACGGGCAAGAATGATGCCGGCAGCAAAGCTCAACACTGCACCACTGTAAAATCCGACCAGCGTCGGAATGTTGTAGGCCTGCGAAAAGTCGAGGTGCACCATTGCCTTGAACAGCAGGACAGGCACAGCAAGGCGCACTGTGAATGCGTTGAGATGGTTGGAGAGTTCGTCCTTTAGATAGCCGACCTTGACCGCAACCCAGCCGATGGACATGAGGATAAATACGGGAAGAATGGTGAACAGGATGGAAAGCAAATGAGTATCCGCAAGTATTATTGTCTTTCAGGCATAGTCCCTTTGGAGGCGAAGATGAAGCGTTCATCCAAGGATTTTGTAAAAAAGGACTAAAGACATATTGATCTTGCGGGCAGGTAGGACTAGGTAATCAGGGTGCCAGGGTCCAGAAACAGACAGACATGACTTTCAAGATTGTTTTTGAGAGACATTTTTCCGATCGATGACGGGTAATGCGAATGACTAAAGACGCAAAAATCGAGATTGTACGCCTTCATTTGAAAGACGCGCTGCATTTGGCGCCACTGATTGCCGAATACGGCCAGGCACTGAAGCGTGGCGCGCCACGTCAGCCGGACCAGTATTACGCCGAGCAGTTGCTTCAGGATCGTGTGGCGGAATTTCTTGGCGCCAAGATCAATGACGAACTGGTGGGGTTCATCCTCTATTATGATCTTCCCGAGCCTGTTTCCGGCAAAAGAGCCGGGCAGTGTGATCATTTGTATGTGCATCATGACCATCGCGGCAAAGGGATAGGCAAGGCGCTTGTGGATGTGCTGGCGGATCAGGCAGAAGAACGCGGCTGGTCGAAGCTGATGATGAATGCGCCGACCAAGCCGGATACCGCCAAAATTGTTTTCGACAAGATGGGTGCGCCCGGTGACTGGCACTCTTATGTGCTGCGTTTTGACTGACCTTTCAGAAAAGGATGGCCCGTTGGAAAATCGATTGAATTATTGATATTAGCCTTTTGTAGCTTTGACGTTGGTTGGCAAGCGCACTAGAACATGCTGGTAAACAAAATCAGCACGGTCACCCAGGGACAATTTATAGTGAGTAGTATTTAATGAATGAGACAAAGACAGGCATGAAGTCGAGGCCGCTTTCGCCGCATCTTTCCATCTACAAGCCAATACCGACCATGGTGGCCTCGATTATTCACCGGATTACGGGGATTGGTCTTTATCTCGGTATGTTTCTGTTTGCCTGGTGGCTTTTTGCAGCGGCAACAAACCAGGCCTATTTTGAATGGGTCAACGGACTGTTTGGATCATGGATTGGAAGAATCTTGCTTCTCGGATTTTCATGGGCGCTGATCCATCACATGATTGGCGGTATCAAACATCTGGTTCAGGATACCGGCCGGGCCATGGAAAAGAATTTCACAACAAAGCTTGCAAAGGCGCACATTGCACTATCGGTGATTTTGACCGTGTTGTTGTGGATGGCCGCCTATGCGGTTCGCTGACAGGCAAATGACCGGAGATTTGATATGACAATGCGCACTCCCCTTAGCAAGGTTCGGGGCCTCGGCTCGGCCAAGGATGGTACGGAACATTTTTGGCACCAGCGGCTGACAGCAGTTGCCAATATCCCGCTCGTGCTGATTGGCCTTTATCTTGTAGTATCGCTGGTTGGTGCGCCATATGATGAAGTCTACCAGACATTGTCATCTCCGTTGACCGCGATTTTCCTGTTTCTCTTTTCCTTATCAGTGCTGGCCCACATGAAGCTTGGCATGCAAGTGGTCATTGAGGATTATGTGCATGGCGAGTTGAACAAGGTTCTTCTCGTAATGCTCAATACGTTTTTCGTGCTCTTCACGGGCGCGCTCATTCTGTTTGCAATTTTCAAATTGGCGTTTGGCGCCTAGGAAACCGGAAACTAACACGACATGGCAAAAGACAGTAAAGCAACTGGCAAAAGTTCCGCCAAGAGTTATGAATTCGTTGATCACTTCCATGACGTAGTCGTTGTGGGGGCTGGCGGTTCGGGCCTGCGGGCAACCCTTGGAATGGCAGAGCAGGGTCTGAAAACCGCTTGCGTCACCAAGGTGTTTCCAACGCGATCGCACACGGTTGCGGCCCAGGGCGGAATTGCCGCCTCGCTTTCGAACATGGGGCCTGACCACTGGCAGTGGCACATGTATGACACCGTCAAGGGTTCAGACTGGCTAGGCGACACGGACGCGATGGAATATCTCGCGCGTGAAGCCCCTGCTGCTGTCTATGAGCTGGAACATTACGGAGTGCCGTTTTCGCGCACTGAAGAGGGCAAGATCTACCAGCGCCCGTTTGGTGGCCATACGACCGAATTTGGTGAGGGTCCTCCTGTGCAGCGCACCTGCGCCGCTGCAGACCGAACCGGCCACGCGATCCTGCATACACTTTACGGTCAGTCGCTCAAACACAATGCTGAATTTTATATCGAGTATTTTGCCCTTGATTTGATGATGGACAAGAATGGTGCCTGCACTGGGATCATCGCCTGGAACCTTGATGATGGCACCATCCACCGGTTCAATGCAAAAATGGTGGTTCTGGCAACCGGCGGTTACGGCCGCTCGTATTTTTCGGCGACTTCCGCCCATACCTGCACTGGTGATGGCAACGGTATGGTTGCCCGCGCCGGACTTCCGCTGCAGGACATGGAATTTGTTCAGTTTCACCCGACCGGTATTTATGGTGCCGGATGTCTGATCACCGAGGGTGCCCGCGGCGAGGGCGGTTATCTGACCAATTCCGAAGGCGAGCGTTTCATGGAACGCTATGCGCCGACCTACAAGGATTTGGCATCGCGCGATGTGGTATCGCGCTGCATGACGATCGAGATTCGCGAAGGCAGGGGTGTAGGCCCGAACAAGGACCACATCCATCTCAACCTTAATCATATTGATCCCGATACGCTGGCCGAGCGGCTTCCTGGCATTTCGGAATCAGCCAAGATTTTTGCCGGTGTTGATCTGACCCGTGAACCGATCCCGGTTATCCCGACGGTTCACTACAATATGGGCGGTGTTCCGACCAATTATTACGGTGAGGTTTTGAATCCGACGAAAAAGGATCCGGACCGCACGGTTCCCGGTTTGATGGCCGTAGGTGAAGCGGGTTGCGCCTCTGTTCACGGGGCAAACCGGCTTGGCTCAAATTCACTGATCGACCTTGTCGTGTTTGGGCGCGCTGCCGCCATTCGCGCAGGCAAGGTAATCGACCGCAATGCCGCCATTCCGCGGCCTGATGACGGCGTGAGCGATTCGATCATGGCCCGTTTTGATGCGCTGCGCCATGCAAACGGTTCAAAGCCGACAGCGGAACTGCGCCTCAAGATGCAAAAGATCATGCAGGAAGAAGCAGCCGTATTCCGGACCTCCGAGACATTGAAACAGGGCTGCAAGCGGATGGGCGAATTGTGGACGGAAATGCCCGATGTGAAGGTGTCTGACCGCTCGCTGATCTGGAACTCAGACCTTGTCGAAACGCTGGAACTTGAAAACCTGATGATCTGCGCCTCAGCAACGGTTGTTGGCGCGGAAGCGCGCAAAGAAAGCCGCGGAGCGCATGCACGGGAAGATTTCAAGGATCGCGATGACAAGAACTGGCGCAAGCATACGCTGTCATGGGTGGATGCCAAGGGCGGCGTGAAGCTTGACTACCGCCGTGTTGTTACAACGCCGCTGACAACTGAAGCCGAAGGTGGGATCGACCTGAAAAAAATCGCGCCAAAGGCAAGGGTGTACTAATCATGCAGGCTGTTTTCCCAGTCCTGGCTTTTGTGCTTTCTTTTGCAATCTGTTTTCTGATTGCGAGGATATCACGCAATCTGTGGATGATCCTTGCAATCGTGATTATTCTCCAGGCTTCAGTTTTTGTATGGATGGTGGAAAAGGAGCAGTTCTTTGCCTCCTACTCCATCCTCAACATCGCAATATTCGTGTCGACAACCTTCATCTGGTATATGGTTGCCGCGCAAATGCATCTGGCAATGTCGAAGACCGAAAACGGGGCATCACAATGAGGTCTGGAATGTTTGTACTATTGGCATTGGCTATGCTCGTAGTAGTAAAACCTGCCGAAGCCGCAGACTTCAAAGCGCAGTTTGTGTCGGCTTGCAAAGCGGAAGGCAAGGCGATCAAGGAGTGTGAGTGCCGCTACAAGGTGCTGAACAAGCCGAAGAACACGGATGAGGAACAATTGGTTCTTGCTGTGGCCAAAGGCAATGATGCGAAGGTTGAAGCACTGATCAGAAAAGCCAACAGCATGCGCAGCGTTACAATCATAAACTCGATGACACGCGGGCTGATGGCCTGCAACAAGTTTTAGGGAACGGAACGAAAATGGTTGAACTGACACTCCCGAGAAATTCGCAGATCAAGGAAGGCAAGACCTGGGGCAAGCCGACCAAGGCGGACGGCACTGCCGCGACCAATCTGCGTGAGTACAGGATTTACCGCTGGTCGCCGGATGATGACGGCAATCCGAGCATCGACACTTATTATGTCGACATGGACAATTGCGGGCCGATGGTGCTCGACGGGCTGATCTGGATCAAGAACAACATTGACCCGACGCTGACCTTCCGCCGTTCCTGCCGCGAGGGGATTTGCGGCTCGTGCGCGATGAACATTGATGGCACCAATACTTTGGCCTGCACCAAGGGTTCTGACGAGATTGCCGGATCAGTGAAGATTTACCCATTGCCGCATATGTCTGTGATCAAGGATCTGGTGCCGGACATGACGCATTTTTATGCCCAGCACCGCTCGATTGAGCCTTGGCTGCAAACCATTACGCCGACACCGGCAAAAGAATGGAAACAGAGCCATGGCGACCGCGAGAAACTCGACGGCCTCTATGAGTGCATTTTGTGTGCCTGCTGCTCGACTTCCTGCCCGTCCTACTGGTGGAACGGCGACCGCTATCTTGGCCCGGCTGCGCTGCTTCAAGCTTATCGCTGGCTGATCGATTCGCGCGATGAGTCTACCGGCGAGCGCCTCGACAATCTTGAGGACCCGTTCCGGCTCTATCGCTGCCACACGATCATGAACTGCGCGCAGGCCTGCCCGAAAGGGCTGAACCCGGCCAAGGCGATTGCCGAGATTAAAAAGATGATGGTTGAACGACGCGTTTAGGGATCGCTGCGCGCGAAAAATTTTGTGCACTTTGTGTCCAAACACCTAGTTGCAACTTCGCCTTGATATATTGATCTCAATCAAGGCGGCAATTCCGGCTGTGATTATCCCTGTTTGCGAAACACAAACGGAGAATTCACATGGCAGCAACAGACTGGGCCCAATTTACCGATCAGACAAATGCACGGATGGCGAAACTGCGAAAGGTCATGCCGGAGCCTTCCGCAGCTTTCGGCCAGCTTGCCAAATCGGCAATCAGCGCCGGAGCGCTCGACTCCAAAACCAAGGAATTGATTGCGCTGGCAATCGGAATTACCGCCCGTTGTGACGGATGTCTTGCCTTTCACACAAAGGCGGCAAAGAAATACGGTGCTTCGCGTGAGGAGATTATCGAGACGATTGCGGTGGCATTGTATATGGGCGGCGGGCCATCATTGATTTATGGTGCTGAGGCACTTGATGCCTTTGACAGTCTTGGCTGAAAGCGGCAAACCTCTCACGGATTTGTGAGAAAGCTTCATTTTGCTTTTTGTTGCTGCTGCTCCATATGGTCAGAAAATGCAATTTCTTGGAGTGCCCCAATGTCTTTTGCCAAATCCCTCATTCTTTCCTTTGCCCTGGTTTCAGCTACCGCACCGTCTGCCTATGCAGATACCAAAACCGCGATTTTTGCCGGAGGCTGTTTTTGGTGCATCGAGAAGGACTTCGAGCATGTGAAGGGCGTAACAGATGTTGTGTCCGGTTACACGGGCGGGGATGCCACCAATCCGACATACCGCAACCATGAAGGCTTCATTGAGGCCGTGAAGATCACTTATGACCCGGCTGTCGTATCCTACGAACAATTACTGGTGACTTTCTGGCGGACGGTTGATCCGACCGACGGCGGCGGCCAGTTCTGTGACCGCGGGCATTCGTACACGACGGCTGTCTTTACCGGCGATGACATGGAAAAGGCACTGGCTGAAAAGACCAAGGCAGAAGCAGGAGATGCCTTGAAACAAGCGATTGCGACGCCGATACTGCCCGCCAAGGTGTTTTACAATTCCGAGGACTATCACCAGGATTATTACAAGAAAAATCCGATCCGCTACTCCTATTACCGAAAAGCCTGCGGGCGCAACCAGCGGGTGGAACAGCTCTGGGGCAAGGACGCCTACCGGGGTGTCGAAGATCACGAGAGCTGAGTTTTTTGTGATTGGTTGTTTTTGCCGAGGTAAAACCTTACTTTAGGTCATATTCAGCTTCCGTTCAGGTTTGATTTACCATATTGAGCGATTATAGGGCTGGCGTGCGGACATAATTCCGGCGCGAATGTTTTCTATGGAGAACACGGGCACGGAAAACTGTGTCCTTAATGAACCAAGGGGCTTTTTATGAGACTGAAATCAGCTGTTTCGCTTGTGGTGCTGGGTCTTGCGATTACGGGCTGCAACCGCTCGATCAATTCGATTTCTCCTGCAGGTTCCGGGCCTCAACGATTACCTTCTGCGCCGGTTGAATCTGTGCAGACCGACCAGTTGCCACCGCCCGCAAGCGAGCTGCCACCTGTAGAAGCAACCGCACCAACAGCACCGACAGACCCCAATGTTGAGGTTGCCTCGGTTCCGCCGAGCGAGCCGCCGGCAGGTACCGGTGAACCGGTAACCCGTGAGGCGGTATCAGGCTCATGGAATGTGAATAGCGACAATCCGGACTGCCGAATGATCCTTGCCTTTACAAAATGGTCTGGCGGGTATCGCGCGGCGACACGCAAATGCAATTCGGCCGAACTTGCAAGCGTCAGCGCGTGGGATGTCAAAGGTCAACAGGTTGTGCTGATGGATGCAGGAGGCAATACCGTTGCCCGCCTTTATCAGTCGTCCGCCAGCCGTTATGACGGAACGACCAATGGCGGCAAACCGATCAGTTTTTCGCGATCCAGCTAGTCCAGGCGGCAACTCGCAGGCAAATCTTCCGTTTCATCCACTTGTTTGTTGGACATTTGTTGAACAATTGTTGAACGGGGGGCTTTTCCTGTCCGGCATTTTTCGCTTTAAGGGTTGGGCCTTTGGCGTCACTTTTGACGGCGGCAACAGGCAGGGGATTAAACCAGCGCAGGATTACCGGTGACCGACTCACAGATCAAAAACGTTTCGGGTTCGGTTGAAAGCGCTTATCTGGCCCGTGTGCGTGATGGCGAGTTTCAAAGTGATGACATCCAGTTGGAGCTGGCGCGCCGTTTGGATGGGTTGCGGGTGAAACTGGACGACAGCAAGCTTGCCTCAAAATCCTCGTCACTCGGCTGGCTTTTCAACCGCGGAAAATCGAAGCAGACGCTCAAGGGCCTGTATATCCACGGATCAGTGGGCAGGGGGAAATCCATGCTGATGGACATGTTCTATCAGCACACCGGTTTTGAGCCGAAGAAGCGCGTCCATTTTCATGATTTCATGGCAGATGCCCAGCAGCGCATTCACCAGCATCGGCAGGACTACAAGAATGGGAAAACACAGGAAGAAGACCCCATTCCGCCCGTGGCAAGGCAATTGGCCAAAGAGGCGATGCTGCTTTGTTTTGACGAATTCAGCGTCACCGATATTGCCGATGCGATGATATTGGGCAGATTGTTTCAGGGTCTGTTCAATGCAGGCGCGGTCATTCTTGCGACTTCGAACGTTGCTCCCGATGACTTGTACCGCGACGGCCTGAACCGGCAGCGCTTCCTGCCGTTCATCGATCTTCTGAAACAGCATTGCGAAGTTTGCGAACTAGACGCACGTACAGACTACAGGCTTGAAAAGCTGGCCAAGGCGCCGGTTTATCTTGCCCCCCTTGGCGAAAAAGCTGACCGGGCAATGAATGAGGCCTGGAACAGGCTTGCCGGCGAAATAAGTTCACAGGCGGAAATGAAGGTCAAGGGCAGGATTGTCAAGGTTCCAAGGACGGCCAATGGCTGCGCCCGGTTTGATTTTGACGATTTGTGCGCAAAGCCGCTCGGCTCACAGGACTATCTGGCAATCGCCCAAAAGTTCCACACGGTATTTATAGATCATGTGCCGATCATGGAGATTGCCCAGCGCAACATGGCCAAACGGTTCATCAACCTGATTGATACCTTGTATGACCAGAAAATCAGGCTGGTATTATCAGCTGATGCCACACCCCATGCGCTTTATGTCGGGGAACGGGGCGTTGAGGCCTTTGAATTTCAGCGTACTGCATCACGTTTAATTGAAATGCAGTCTGTCAGTTACCTTTCCGGTGACGCATCCCCCAAATAAGCTGCAAACAAGCACTTGTTATCAAATAGTTTTCACGATTTGAATTACGTTTACGTAAGATCAATAAATTTTAAACCATTGAAATTAGTGTGTTTTTTCAATTCTAGTTGCAATAAACTCAAAATTTGAGTAAAAGGCGCGCGTGGCAGTCTGATCGGTGGAAAGACTCTGTTCAGGGACAGATATCTTACAGCGTTCAGTCATCACAATGTCAAATGGCTGACGGAAGATTTTAGCTTAACGGGCTGCAACTGCAAAAGGCCCCAAAACAGGATTTCATAAAATGGCGAGAAACAAAATCGCGTTGATTGGCTCAGGCATGATCGGCGGCACACTGGCGCATCTGGCGGGACTAAAAGAATTGGGCGACATCGTGCTTTTCGATATTGCCGAAGGTATCCCGGAGGGCAAGGCGCTCGATCTGGCCCAGTCATCCACCGTCGAGGGGTTTGATGCCAAGCTTTCGGGCACACAAAGCTATGCGGCTATCAAAGGCGCTGATGTGTGTATTGTTACCGCCGGTATCGCCCGCAAACCGGGCATGAGCCGTGATGATCTTCTGGGTATCAACCTCAAGGTGATGGAGCAGGTCGGGGCCGGTATCAAGAAATACGCTCCCAATGCTTTCGTCATCTGCATCACCAATCCGCTGGATGCGATGGTATGGGCCTTGCAGAAGTTTTCCGGTCTACCGAAAAACAAGGTTGTCGGCATGGCAGGTGTACTTGATTCAGCCCGGTTCCGTTATTTCCTCGCCGCTGAATTTGATGTCTCGGTTGAAGACGTGACGGCATTCGTTCTCGGTGGCCACGGCGACACAATGGTTCCCTTGATCCGCTATTCGACGATTGCAGGCATTCCGTTGCCTGATCTGGTGAAAATGGGCTGGACAACCAAAGCCCGCATCGAGGAAATCGTTGATCGTACCCGCAAGGGCGGTGGTGAAATCGTTGGTCTTTTGAAAAACGGTTCAGCCTATTATGCGCCTGCCTCCTCGGCAATCGCCATGGCTGACAGCTACCTGAAAGACAAAAAGCGCGTAATGCCGTGTGCTGCTGCGCTTAAAGGCGAATATGGCGTCAAGGACATGTATGTAGGTGTTCCTGTCGTCATCGGCGCCAATGGTGTTGAGAAAGTCATCGAAATCGAATTGAACCGCGCTGAAGAGAAAATGTTCCAGAAGTCGGTTGATGCGGTGAACGAACTTTGTGCGGCCTGTGCCGAAATTGCGCCGAATTTGAAATAAATGAAAAGCCGGTTCCGCGATGCGGGGCCGGCTTTTTAGACGGTTGATACCAAGATATTTTCCAGGAGGCGGTTTCCGCGACAATCATGGCAGTTGAAAATTCAAAACGCGAAGAAGCCAATAAGGAGTTTGCCAACTCCTCATTCCTTTACGGCGGCAATGCGGATTATATCGAAGAGCTGTATGCGCAGTATCAGGATAATCCCTCTTCGCTCAGCGCTGACTGGCAGGACTATTTTGGTTCCCTGAAAGACGAGCGATCGGATGTTCTCAAGAATGCTGACGGGGCTTCCTGGAAAAAACCGAACTGGCCCATTCATGCCAATGGCGAATTGGTCTCGGCGCTCGACGGGGACTGGGGTTCTGTCGAAAAGGTGGTCTCCCAAAAGCTCAAGGCAAAAGGTGTTTCTGACGGCACAAGTTTCACGGATGCTGATATCCAGCGGGCTGCCAAGGATTCTGTCAGCGCCATCATGATGATCCGCGCCTACCGCATGCGCGGGCATTTGCATGCCAATCTCGATCCGTTGGGCATTGCCGGCAACCAGGAAACCTATGACGAGTTGAAACCGTCATCCTACGGGTTCACCGAGGCAGACTACGACCGAAAGATTTTCATCGATTACATGCTTGGGCTTGAGTTTGCGACAATACCGCAAATGGTCGAAATTCTGGAGCGGACTTACTGCTCGACGATTGGTGTCGAGTTCATGCATATTTCAAATCCGGCTGAAAAGGGCTGGATTCAGGCCCGTATCGAAGGACCAGACAAAGGCGTTGCCTTTACCGAAATGGGAAAGAAGGCGATTTTCCAGAAACTGGTTGAGTCCGAAGCGTTCGAGCAGTTTCTCGATGTGAAGTACAAGGGAACCAAACGGTTTGGTCTGGATGGGGGTGAATCGCTTATCCCTGCACTCGAGCAGATCATCAAGCGCGGAGGGCAATTGGGACTGCAGGAAATCGTGCTTGGCATGGCTCACCGCGGTCGCCTCAATGTTTTGACCAATGTCATGGCAAAACCGTTTCGTGCGGTTTTCCATGAATTCAAGGGTGGTTCCTTTGCGCCTGAGGAGGTTGAAGGATCGGGTGATGTCAAGTATCATCTGGGCGCATCTTCCGACCGTGAGTTTGATGACAACAAGGTTCATTTGTCGCTGACTGCCAATCCGTCGCATCTTGAAATCGTCAATCCGGTGGTTCTTGGAAAAGTGCGAGCCAAGCAGGACAGTATCGAGGAAATCAATGAGCGCGGCTCCAGGGAGCGCGACACGGTGCTTCCCTTGCTAATCCACGGGGATGCGGCCTTTGCCGGGCAGGGCGTTGTTGCTGAATGCTTTGGGCTTTCGGGCCTCAAGGGGCATCGGACAGGCGGTTCCATTCATTTTATCATCAACAACCAGATCGGCTTTACCACCAATCCGAGTTTCTCGCGTTCTTCGCCTTATCCTTCGGATGTTGCCAAGATGGTTGAAGCGCCTATTTTCCATGTCAACGGGGATGATCCCGAGGCGGTAGTTTATGCGGCCAAGGTTGCAATAGAATATCGCCAGAAATTCCACAAACCTGTGGTGATCGACATGTTCTGCTATCGCAGGTTCGGCCATAACGAAGGGGACGAACCGGCGTTTACCCAGCCTCTGATGTATCAGAACATTCGTTCGCACCCGACAACAGTTGCGCTTTACAGCAAGAAACTTGCTGAAGAGAAAGTCCTGAGTGAACATGAAATAGATACAGTCAAGGCGGATTTTCGAAAATATCTTGAAAGCGAGTTTGAACTTGGGAAGAACTATCGTCCCAACAAGGCCGACTGGCTTGATGGCGCATGGACCGGTCTCAAGACCGCATCCGGGCTCGATGATCCGCGGCGAGGGGAAACCGGGGTTCCGGCAAAAACGCTGAAGGAAATCGGCCAGAAGATCAGCGCGGTTCCGGCTGATTTCAATATTCACAAAACCATTCAACGGTTCATGGACAATCGCGCGGAAGCGATTAAATCAGGTAAGGGAATTGACTGGGCAACTGCCGAGGCATTGGCATTCGGGTCGCTGATTGATGAAGGCAATGTTGTTCGCCTGTCCGGTCAGGACGTAGAGCGCGGCACCTTCTCGCAGCGCCACTCTGTCCTTTATGACCAGGTTGACAACAGCCGGTATATTCCGCTCAACAGTCTTAAAAGCAAGGATGGCACCGGCGACTATGATGTCATCAACTCGATGCTGTCGGAAGAGGCGGTTCTTGGTTTTGAATATGGTTATGCCCTTGCGTCCCCAAATGCGCTGACGATATGGGAAGCGCAGTTTGGTGACTTCGTGAATGGTGCGCAGGTCGTTATAGACCAGTTCATTTCGTCTGGCGAAAGCAAATGGCTGCGGATGTGCGGCCTTGTCATGCTGTTGCCGCATGGGTATGAAGGCCAAGGCCCCGAACATTCATCTGCCCGTCCGGAACGCTTCCTTCAGCAGTGCGCCGAGGATAATATGCAGATTGCCAATGTTTCGACACCGGCAAACTATTTCCATATCCTGCGCCGCCAGCTTCGCCGCGAGTTCCGCAAGCCGCTGATCATGTTCACCCCCAAATCGCTGCTACGTCACAAGCGTGCGGTGTCAGAATTGTCTGAACTGGCGGTGAATTCAACATTCCATCGTCTGCTTTGGGATGATGCCGAATACAAGAAGGGCGAAGCGATCAAGCTCGTCAAGGACAACAAGATCCGGCGCGTCGTCCTTTGTACCGGAAAAGTCTACTATGATTTGTATGAAGAGCGTGAAAGACGCGGAATTGACGACATTTACCTGTTGCGGGTGGAACAGCTTTATCCGTTCCCGGCAAAGGCGTTGATCCACGAACTGACCAGATTCAAGAATGCCGAGTTTGTCTGGTGTCAGGAAGAACCCAGAAACATGGGGTATTGGTCATTCATTGAACCCTATCTCGTTTGGGTTCTGGATCACATCAAATCAAAACACCAGCGTCCGCGCTATGCGGGCCGCGCGGCGGCGGCATCGCCTGCCACCGGTTTGATGTCAAAACACCTCGCACAACTGGCTGCATTCCTTGAGGATGCCCTGGGCGATAATTCCTAATCAAAATTCAGCCTGAACAGCACAAGAAGAAAGTGATCATCATGGCAACTGAAATTCGTGTACCAACTCTTGGCGAAAGCGTCAGCGAGGCGACCATCGGCAAATGGCTGAAAACTGCCGGAGATGCTGTCGGCGTTGACGAACCTCTGGTCGAACTGGAAACCGACAAGGTTTCCGTTGAGGTGCCTTCACCTGTTGCCGGCGTTCTTTCCGCGATCAGCGCAAAGGAAGGCGAGACGGTTGAGGTGGGAGCCCTGCTGGGAACAATTGAAGCAGGTACAGCGTCCGCCAAGCCTGCCGCAAAAGTGGAGGCATCTGCGTCCGCATCCGCAACGACAAGCTCCGGGGCGAGTTCTGCGACAAGTTCTGCTGCCATGCCGGCTGCCCCGTCAGCCCAGAAGATGATGGCTGAAAAAGGCATTGATGCTGCAAGTGTTGAGGGATCAGGCAAGCGTGGCCAGATCCTCAAGGAAGATGTGATGAAGGCAGCATCCGCGCCAAAGGCGGCCCCGATTGCCGCCCCTGTTGCAGCCAGGGCGCCAGCGCCGGTTGATGACGGTGTGCGCGAGGAAAGGGTGAAAATGACCCGTCTGCGCCAGACCATAGCGCGCCGCCTGAAAGACGCGCAGGACACTGCTGCCATGCTGACCACTTTCAATGAGGTGGACATGAGCGCGGTGATGGCTATGCGCACCAAGTACAAGGACCTGTTTGAGAAAAAGCACGGCGTGAAACTGGGTTTCATGGGATTTTTTACCAAGGCTGTCTGCCATGCGCTGAAGGAAATTCCGGCGGTTAACGCCGAAATTGACGGCACAGACATCATCTACAAGAACTATGCCCACATCGGCGTTGCGGTTGGCACTGAGAAAGGCCTGGTTGTTCCGGTTGTCAGGGATGCAGACCAGATGGGCATTGCCGATATCGAAAAAGAGATCGGCCGCCTTGGTGTTGCCGCGCGCGACGGGCAGCTGACCATGGCCGACATGCAGGGCGGAACCTTTACCATTTCCAATGGCGGGGTTTACGGCTCGCTGATGTCGACCCCCATACTCAACGCGCCACAGTCAGGCATTTTGGGCATGCACAAGATCCAGGAGCGTCCAATGGCGGTCAACGGACAGGTTGTCATTCGTCCGATGATGTATCTGGCCCTTTCCTACGATCACCGGATTGTCGATGGCAAGGAGGCGGTAACCTTCCTCGTTCGCGTCAAGGACAGCCTGGAAGATCCAGAGCGTCTGGTCCTTGATCTGTAAAAGCTTGATTTTACCACCAATCGCGGTGAAATAGTTTCCGCAAATCACCGTGTTCATCAGGCATCAAAGGAAATTACAATGTCTCTGGAATTGAAAATGCTCATTTACGCGTCGGTCCTGCTGATTATCCAGCTGGTGCTTCAGGCTCTTGCCGGAGTTTACCAAAACGGATTTGGCTATGCGTTGAGCCCGCGCGATGACCTTTCGAATGATGCAGGCATAGCCGGTCGCATAGAGCGTGCCTATTACAACATGTTGGAAACCTTTCCGGTGTTTGCAGCCTTGGTGCTGACCGTTCAGGCAACTGAAAGCTGGACGACTTTAACTGCGCTCGGCGTGCAACTCTATTTCTGGGGACGTGTGTTTTATGTTCCGGCCTATGTGGCAGGCATACCATTCGTACGGACAATCATCTGGTTTGTGGCGACCATTGGCCTGTGTTTGCTGGCCTGGGAACTTACCCGTCTGATAGCAGGTTGATGTGATGAAAAATGTATTGATCGTAACCGGCGGAAGCCGCGGTATTGGCGCTGCCTGTGTGAGACTTGCGGCGAAGGCCGGATACACGGTCTGCTTCAGCTATGTATCGAACAAGGCGGCGGCAGACAAGCTTGTCGCCGATGTTGAGGCAAACGGCGGGGTTGCCAAGGCTGTTCATTCGGATGTTGCCAGTCGGGCTGACTGCAATGCGCTGTTTGAAGAAGCGGCAAAACTCGGCACGATCAAGGGTCTGGTCAACAATGCCGGGATCGTAGGAGTGACCGCGCGGCTCGACGAAATGAGCGATGAGCGCATGGAACGGATCATGCAGGTCAACATCATGGGTACGCTTTACTGCTCGCAACTTGCGGTCAAGGCAATGTCAACTCGCCATGGCGGCAAAGGCGGCAATATCATCAATCTATCGTCTGCTGCTGCCATACTCGGCTCGCCGGGTGTCTATGTTGATTATGCGGCCTCCAAGGGCGCTATTGATTCGTTCACCGTAGGTCTCGCACGGGAAGTTGCCACCGAGGCAATTCGGGTGAACGGGGTTCGTCCCGGTATTATAGATACCGATATTCATGCCTCTGGCGGAGAACCCGACAGGGTTGCCCAGATGCGCGGTGCTGTGCCGATGAAGCGCGAAGGCAGTGCGGAAGAGGTGGCACAGGCGATCCTCTGGCTCCTGAGCGATGCGGCTTCCTATGTGACCGGAACAACCATTGATGTAACAGGCGGGCGCTGAGATTCGCTTGAAATACCAGGACAGGAAACAACATGTCTGACCAATTTGACGTTATCATAATCGGCTCCGGCCCCGGCGGCTATGTCTGCGCGATCAAGGCCGCACAACTCGGCCTTAAGACGGCAATTGTCGAGAAGATGAAGACCTTTGGCGGCACCTGCCTCAACATCGGCTGCATTCCCTCCAAGGCGCTGTTGCATGCATCGGAAATGTTTCACGAGGCTGGCCACGGACTTGAGAAACTCGGCGTTGTGGTTGGCAAGCCGAAACTCGATCTCAAGGCCATGATGGGCCACAAGGATGCGACGGTGAAAGCCAATGTCGACGGTGTGCGGTTCCTGTTGAAAAAGAACAAGGTGACGACGTTTCATGGAACAGGCTCGATTGCGGCTGCCGGCAAGGTGGTGGTCAAGGGTGAAAATGGCAAGGAACAGACCCTTGAAGCCAAGAACATCGTTATAGCCACAGGGTCGGATGTTGCCGGAATACCGGGCGTTGACGTGAAGATTGACGAGAAAACCATCATTTCCTCAACAGGCGCGCTGCTTCTTTCGAAAATTCCGGAACATCTTGTGGTAGTCGGTGGCGGCGTCATTGGCCTTGAAATGGGTTCGGTATGGATGCGGCTAGGTGCCAAGGTAACGGTGGTCGAATATCTCGATACAATCCTTGGCTCGATGGACAATGATGTCTCCAAGCAGTTCCAGCGCATTCTTGAAAAACAGGGCATGGCATTCAAGCTGGGATCAAAAGTCACCGGTGTTGAAAAATCGAAGAAGGGTGCAACTGTCACTTTCGAACCCGTCAAGGGCGGTGACGCGCAGACGATTGAAGCTGACATTGTTCTCGTTGCCACCGGCCGCAAACCTTATACAGACGGGCTTGGACTTGAGGCGCTCGGCGTTGAAATGGAACGCGGCAAGGTGAAGACGGATGCCCATTGGCAGACTAATATCAAGGGCATATACGCGATTGGCGATGTGATCGACGGGCCGATGCTTGCCCACAAGGCTGAAGACGAAGGTTCTGCTGTGGCAGAAGTATTGGCAGGGCAAGCTGGCCACGTGAACTACAATGTCATTCCGGGAGTTGTGTACACTCAGCCGGAAGTGGCATCCGTTGGCGCCACTGAGGAAGAACTGAAAAAGGCCGGCATCGAGTATGTTGCAGGCAAGTTTCCGTTCTCGGCCAATGGCCGCGCCAGGGCAATGAACAACACGGACGGATTCGTGAAGTTTCTCGCCGACAAGACAACCGACCGGGTACTTGGTGCTCACATTGTCGGCTTTGGTGCCGGTGAGATGATCCACGAATGTGCGGTGCTGATGGAGTTTGGCGGATCATCGGAAGATCTGGCACGCACCTGCCATGCCCACCCGACGATGAGTGAAGCGGTACGCGAGGCGGCCATGGCAACAAGCGGCAAGCCGATCTATCTATAAGGCGGAAACCAAACCTCAACAAAAAACCCGGACTGGTTATTGCCGGGTTTTTCGTCACTGGAGAGTTTTTTATTCCTGATTTACGCCAGTCATCCGTTGGTGCGGCTCATCAGGGTTGCAAGCCAACCATCAGCAAGACCGGCATATTGCACAGCTTTCAGATCGGTCTGCACTGGAGTTTGGGCGACCTGTTCAACAGGTTTGCTCATTGCAGTCTTGTTGTGGCTGCCAAAGCATTCTGCAGCTGCAGGGGACAAAGCGAGGCCAAAAAACGCGGCCCCGAGGAGTACTTGCTTCATGGTATTCCTCCTTTTTCCAACCGGAAAGAGTTCCGGACACGTAAAAAGGTAGCATGAATTGCAACAATGTCCAGTGACGTCAAGAAAATGTGATCAGGGGAACCGTGGTATGTTGGTCTATTCCACCGCTGAAAGCGAGTAGCCTTCCCTGCGCAGCAATTCGACCAGGCCGAGTTCTCCAGGCAGATGCAAGGCGCCGACTGCCATGAAGGCATTGCCTTTTTCCATATAGGCGAGGGAACGCTCCGCCATCACCTTGTTGCGGTCGGTTATGAGGCGGGTGTTGAACTCAGCGTAATCCTTGGAGCCGGCGGTTTGGGGTGCAACCGATTTCGTCAAGGGTTCGATCATCCCGATACGGCCTTCAAGATAAAGCAGCTTCATCGTTTCGATGACATCCTCGGCAACGCCGCCGAGATCCAGTGTTTCTTTCAGCGCCATCAGGTGAAACTCTTCAGGCATGTTTGCCATGGCGGAAAACTGCTCCCCGATTGTTTCCAAACCCACCAGTTCCTTGCCCTCGGCTTTTGCCCTTGTGCCGATCAGGCCGTCAAGCACTTCCGCGCCCTGTTGCTTTGCTGCCATTTCGCAGGCAGGCAATGAAAGGGAGGCGGCCACGAGCCAGGGTTGCATGACAAGCGCGGAACTGTAGGGGATGCCGCGAGCCTCGGCGGTCTTTTGCAATTTTGCCAAAGTTTCCGGATCAAGGCGATCGGCGAGCGTTGTCCCGTCAGTGTAAAGTGTCATTTCCTTGTACTGGATGATTGCGACTGAAGCCTCGGCAGAATCCAGTGCCTCGATATTTTCAACAATGACGGTTTGGGCCTTGTTGAAGGCTTCTCCTTTTGCTCCGTCAAGGCTTGCTATGCGGCTGTCCGCAAGATGCATGGTTCCAAGCAGGTATGAGGGTTCAATCCCGGCTTTTTTAATTTTCCAGAATACCGAATTGCCGTTTAAGGTTTTTTCCGCGGCCCCGGTAATTGCGGCCAGTTTTGCCGGATCTTCAGCACCATAAACCTCGATCAGGTTTCGACCTTTACAGGAGATTTCAGGGTTTTCAGAAGCCTTTGCGGTTGTTGCGTCGGCCAGCACCATCAAAAATGTAATAAAGAATGCTGCCATCAGTGCCGATGCGGCGACCAGAATGCGTTCGCCATTTTGGTCAAGAAATGTGGTGATCCGGGTTTTTTTCATCATGTCGGCTTTATAGCTTTGCAAAGTGCATATCGGGTTAAATGGCAGGGTTAAATTTCAATAAAGACCGGATGCCTTTTGGGACAAGTCAGTTTCACGCCCTTGGATGTGCGTTTTCATAGATATCGAGAAGCCGCTCGGTTTCCACACTGGTATAAATCTGTGTGGTCGAAAGTGAGGCATGTCCGAGCAATTCCTGAATGGTCCGCAAATCACCGCCGCTTGCCAGAAGATGGGTCGCAAACGAGTGGCGCAGCGCGTGGGGCGTTGTCGATGCGGGAAGATTGAGGGCGGAACGCAATTTGCGAATTTGCCGCTGGATGATTTCTGCGCGCAGGTCGCCCCCCTTTGCTCCCCGAAACAACGGCGCTTTACCATCAAGATGGAACGGACAAATCGCCATATAATCTTCAATTGCTTTTTTAACCACCGGTAAAACAGGTGCGAGCCGCGTCTTGCCGCCCTTGCCGGTTATCGGCAATGTGTTGGAACTGGCGCGAAAGGTTTCAGCGGTCAGGCCCAGCGCTTCGCTGATGCGCAAACCGCAACCGTAAAGCAGCGTGATTACCGCCACATCGCGTGCGGCGATCCACGGCTCATCGCGCATTTGCTCATCAATCCCGGTCAGTTGAATTGCCTTGGAGGCACTGATCGGCTTTGGCAGTGTCTTGGGCTGTCTTGGAGCTTTGGTGGCAGAAAGACCGGCTGAGGAAGCCAGCCCCTTTTTTTCGAGGAAGCGCACGAAGGAACGAATGCCCGCAAGGCCGCGGCCAAGGGTTCTGGCACCTGCTCCGCCACGGCGACGCTCTGAAAGATAACCACGCAGGTCCATGGGTTTGAGACTTTCAATATCCCTCAATTTGACCGGCCCGCCAATATGTCCGGTCAGAAACTGGAGGAACTGGCGCAGGTCGCGTTCATAGGCCTCCAGCGTCTCGGGAGACAGCCGCCGCTCGATAGCAAGGCTTTCCAGCCAGGCTTTTCGCTCAGCAGCAAGATCATGTGCGCAATAGACAAGAAAGGCTGACTGGTCGTTCATCCGGCAATCCGTAATCAACATTTGGCGGGTTTTCAACACAATGCCAGATGTTGGTTAGCGAAGGATGAAGGGAGCTTAGCCGATCTTCTGACCGGTTTTTGCCCAGTCGGCAAGAAAGTCGCTTAGACCCTTGTCTGTCAGCGGATGCTTGACCAGTGCCCGCAATGTTGCCGGAGGGGCGGTGATTACATCAGCGCCGATAAGGGCTGCTTCCTTCACGTGGTTTACGGTACGGATGGAGGCTGCGAGAATTTGTGTCTTGAAATCGTAATTGTCGAAAATCGTGCGGATTTCCTCGATCAGTTCCATGCCGTCAAGGCCAATGTCATCCAGGCGGCCAATGAACGGTGACACATAGGTTGCCCCCGCCTTGGCGGCCAAAAGTGCCTGATTGGCGGAAAAGCATAAGGTCACATTGGTCTGATGGCCCTTGTCGGTGAGAGCCTTGCAAGCTTTCAGTCCGTCCATGGTGAGGGGCAGCTTGATGCAGATGTTCTTGGCGATCTTGGCAAGAACCTTGGCTTCCTTCATCATGCCTTCATAATCCGTGGCGGTGACTTCAGCCGAAACAGGGCCTTTGACAATGCCGCAGATTTCTTTCGTCACTTCGATGATGTCGCGACCAGACTTCATGATCAGTGAGGGATTTGTGGTAACGCCGTCGACCAGGCCCGTGTCATTGAGGGCTTTGATTTCGGCTACATCGGCGGTGTCGACAAAGAATTTCATTTTGGCATCCTGTTTTCGTAAGGTCTCTTTTCGTTTCCCTTATAGCATAATTTTGGCGAGGTCATTACGTTCAACAAGGAATCATAGTGAAACCTTCCATATTGACCCGAAAGACTGAAACCCTGGCACAGCAAACCGTATCTGTCCTTCTGCCCATTCCCACTGTCAAGCCCTATACCTATGGCGTGCCGGAAGGGATGCAACTTGCGCCAGGAGATCATGTGCAGGTGCCGCTCGGGCCAAGACTGGTTGCCGCTGTCGTGTGGGACGCCCATCCGGATGAGGTCAATCCGAATAAGCTGAAGCAGGTTGAGCAGAAATTCGATTGTCCTCCTCTTTCCAGGGAGTTGATGCAGTTCGTTGAGTGGATTGCAAATTACACCTTGTCGCCGCCAGGCATGGTGTTACGAATGGTATTGCGTACACCCGCCGCGCTTGAACCTTTGCCAACCACTACCGGATACCGCTTCAGCGGACGTGAGCCGGAAAAACTGACCGAGGCGCGCAAGCGGGTTCTGGAACTGGCGCGCGACGGGTTCACCTGGTCGAAGTCAGGCCTTGCCCATGCGGCCGGAACCAGTGCGTCTGTTGTCAGCGGGCTGATTGAGCAGGGTGTTTTTGACCCGGTCCAAATAGAGATGGGGCCTTTGGTGCCCATGCCTGATGTTGCCTACTACCAGCCGGAACTTGAGCCGGAACAAAGGCAGGCTGCAGATGCACTCAATGAAGTGATGAAAAAGGGAGAGTTTTCGGTTTCACTGCTGGACGGGGTTACCGGATCGGGCAAGACCGAGGTTTATTTCGAGGCTGTCGCCAGAGCGGTCGAATCAGGCAGGCAGGCATTGATACTTTTGCCGGAAATTGCCTTGACTGCGGGTTTTCTCGACAGGTTTGAAAACAGGTTCGGAACAAGGCCCGGGGAATGGCACTCGGACATTGCCCCGAAAAAAAGGGAGCAGCTCTGGCGTCAGGTGGCGACGGGGGAAGTGCGGGTGGTTGCCGGCGCGCGTTCAGCGCTTTTCCTGCCGTTTGAGAACCTCGGCCTGGTTGTTGTCGATGAGGAGCATGATTCTGCCTACAAGCAGGAGGACCGCGTCTTTTACAATGCCCGCGACATGGCCGTGGTGCGCGGACGCTTGAGCAATGCCGTTGTCATTTTGTCGTCAGCAACGCCTTCGATAGAAAGCCGCGTCAATGCCCAACGGGGCAGATATCATTATCAGCGAATGCAAGCCCGTTATGGCGAGGCGGTAATGCCGGTTATAAAAACCATCGACATGCGCAAATCGCCGCCGCCGCGGGGATCTTTCATCTCGCCAGTGTTGCATCAGGCGATGGGCGAAGCAGTTGCGCGCGGCGAACAGGCCCTGTTGTTTCTCAACCGCCGGGGCTATGCGCCGCTGACGCTTTGCAGGGTATGCGGACATCGTTTCCAGTGTCCCAATTGTACCACATGGCTGGTCGAGCATCGTTTCAGGCGTCAATTGCAGTGCCATCATTGCGGCCACAATGAGAAAGTGCCTGAAAGCTGCCCATCCTGCGGCACCTTTGATCATCTGGTTGCCTGCGGGCCAGGGGTGGAAAGACTTGCCGAGGAGGTAGTGACCGCCTTTCCGGATGCCCGCACGCTGATCCTTTCCTCTGACTTGATGGGCGGGGTCAAACGTCTGCGGCTGGAACTTGAGGCCATTGCCAAAGGTGAGTGTGATATTGTGATCGGAACCCAGCTTGTTGCCAAGGGACACAATTTTCCGCTGCTGAGTTGTGTCGGGGTCATTGATGCCGATCTTGGGTTATCCAACGGTGATCCGCGTGCGGCGGAAAGGACCTTTCAATTGTTGTCGCAGGTTACCGGGCGGGCAGGGCGCGCGGGCGGCGAGAGCTTCGGCTTCCTGCAAACCTATCAACCTGAACATCCTGTGATACAGGCAATTGCCAGCGGCGACCGTGAGGCTTTTTACGAGCGTGAGATACTAGGGCGCAAGAATGCAGGCCTGCCGCCCTTTGGCCGGTTGGCGTCGGTCATTGTTTCTGCTGCCACAAGGGGCGAAGCTGAAAGCCATGCAAAGGTAATGCGCAAAGCTGCGCCGCCGGAGGCGGGGATATCGGTTTTGGGCCCGGCCGAAGCGCCAATTGCCATTGTACGTGAAAGGCACCGTTTCAGATTGTTGGTTCACGGCGAGTTAAGTGCCAATTTGCAGGGATGGTTGCGAAAATGGCTTACCCTTTGCCCGCGGGAAAAGGGCAGTTTGCGAGTTCAGATCGATGTTGATCCGCAAAGCTTCTTGTAAGCGTGCGCTGATGGGCTGCAACATGCGACAATAGACTCATAACTATCTGCAAAAACAACGGGCTTCCTTGGTTGCGACTCTGTAATCAGTGTGCTAGGTGAAGCGCGGCTGCAAGGGGATTAAGAACCGTTGCGGCCACTTGATTTATGAAAAAATACACAAGTTCAATGACTTGATCAAATTTTCGATGGTTTCGACCTTGGAAAAGACAGATCAACCGAGTCGATTGAACGCATCTTGGGGACTGTTTATACATTGGCCAATTCAGCCTCTCCCGTTTCCGGAATTGCAGGACGCTATGCCAGCGCCTTGTTTGACCTTGCCGTGAGCGAGAAAAAGCTTGATTCTGTTGAAAAAGATTTGACGCGCTTTGACGCGATCCTTTCTTCTTCAGAGGATCTATTGCGTCTCGTTCGTTCACCCGTTTTTTCTGCCGAAGACCAGATTTCAGCTATCAGCAGCATTTTGACCAAGTCAAAAATTTCAGGTCTTGTCGGCAATTTCATTCGCGTTATTGCAAAAAACCGCAGGCTTTTTGTGATGCCGGAGATGCTTTCCGCCTTTGCCCGGCTCGCTGCCGATCACAGAGGGGAAGCAACTGCTGAGGTAACAGTGGCAAAACCACTGAATGCCCAGCAGACCAAAGAATTGAAGGCAGCGCTGAAGAGTGTTGTCGGCAAAGACGTCGCTATTGACGCTACAGTCGATCCGTCGTTACTCGGTGGAATGATTGTAAAGATTGGCTCACGCCAGATTGATACGTCACTTCGTACAAAACTTTCCTCGCTCAAGCTAGCGCTCAAAGAGGTCGGATAATGGATATTCGTGCTGCGGAAATTTCCGCGATTCTAAAAGATCAGATTAAAAATTTCGGCAAGGAAGCCCAGGTTTCCGAAGTCGGTCAGGTTCTTTCCGTTGGTGATGGTATTGCCCGCGTTTACGGCCTTGACAATGTGCAGGCCGGTGAGCTCGTCGAGTTTCCTGGCGGCATTAAAGGCATGGCGCTGAACCTTGAAACCGACAATGTCGGTGTCGTGTTGTTCGGCGATGACCGTGCCATCAAGGAAGGCGACACGGTAAAACGTACTGGCTCGATCGTTGACGTTCCGGTTGGTCCGGAACTTCTTGGCCGTGTTGTGGATGCCCTCGGCAACCCGATTGACGGCAAAGGCCCGATCAAGGCCAAGCTGCGGTCACGCGTTGATGTAAAGGCCCCAGGCATTATCCCGCGCAAATCGGTGCATGAGCCGATGTCCACAGGTTTGAAATCCATTGATGCGCTTATTCCAGTTGGCCGCGGCCAGCGCGAATTGGTCATTGGTGACCGCCAGACCGGCAAGACCGCCATTATTCTCGATACCTTCCTTAACCAGAAGCCAATCCATGACAATGGCCCTGACAAGGACAAATTGTACTGCGTTTATGTGGCTGTCGGCCAGAAACGCTCGACAGTTGCCCAGTTCGTCAAGGTCCTAGAAGAGCGCGGCGCGCTGGAATATTCGATCATCATTGCGGCTACAGCGTCTGATCCTGCTCCAATGCAGTATCTGGCCCCGTTTACCGGTTGCACCATGGGTGAGTATTTCCGTGACAACGGCCAACACGCACTTATCGGTTATGACGATTTGTCCAAGCAGGCTGTCGCCTATCGCCAGATGTCGCTTCTGCTTCGCCGTCCTCCTGGTCGTGAAGCCTATCCTGGTGACGTTTTCTATCTTCACTCGCGTCTTCTTGAGCGTTCAGCCAAGATGAACGAGGAAAATGGTGCCGGTTCGCTGACCGCTTTGCCGGTTATCGAGACACAGGGTAACGACGTTTCAGCGTTTATTCCGACTAACGTGATTTCGATCACCGATGGCCAGATATTCCTTGAAACAGACTTGTTCTATCAGGGTATCCGTCCTGCGGTGAACGTTGGTCTGTCGGTTTCCCGCGTTGGATCTGCTGCGCAGATCAAGGCGATGAAACAGGTTGCCGGTTCGATCAAGGGTGAGTTGGCCCAGTATCGCGAGATGGCGGCGTTTGCCCAGTTCGGTTCTGATCTTGATGCGGCTACACAGCGTTTGCTGAACCGTGGTGCGCGTTTGACCGAATTGCTGAAACAGCCCCAGTTCTCTCCGCTCAAGACAGAAGAGCAGGTTGTTGTTCTGTTTGCCGGTGTGAACGGTTATCTGGACAAGCTGCCGGTTTCTCAAGTCGGAGCGTTCGAGAAAGGTCTTCTGGCCTCCATGAATACGAGCCACAAGGACATTCTGGAAAGCATCCGCAAGGAGCAGGCAATCAGTGACGCCACCAAGGCGAAAATGGTGGCTGCGATCGACGCGTTTGCAAAAGGCTTTGCGTAAGCATTGGACAAAGAGACGAATTGAGACTCTGGGAAAAAAGCTAAATGGCTTCTCTTAAGGACCTGAAAAACAGGATCGCGTCGGTTAAAGCGACACAGAAGATCACCAAGGCCATGAAAATGGTGGCGGCGGCGAAACTTCGCCGTGCACAGTTGGCTGCGGAACAGGCCCGCCCTTACTCGGCCAAAATGGCCAAGGTTCTGGGTGGTCTGGCCAAGAGCATGGAAGGGCGTGAAGATGCGCCGCAATTGCTCGCCGGTAACGGCAGGGACCAGGTTCATCTGCTTGTTGTTGCAACTGCAGAGCGCGGCCTTTGCGGTGGTTTCAATTCATCCATTGCCCGTCTTGCCCGTGCGCATGCGCGGCGGCTGATCGGGGAAGGCAAGGAAGTCAAAATCTACACCGTCGGCAAAAAAGGCTACGACGCGATGAAGATGGAATTTGGCCCGAAAATTGTGGAGCGCATCGATTTCAGATCGACACGTTACATCGGTTTTGAAAATGCCAATACTGTCGGAAAACGCATCATGGAAATGTTTGCCGATGGCGCGTTCGATGTATGCACGCTGTTTTATTCGGAGTTCAAATCCGTCATCAGCCAGGTCCCGACCGCAACCAACCTGATTCCCGCCTCTTTTGGGGAAGTGGTTGAGGGCGAAGTTGCCAACGGCGATGTCAGCTATGAGTATGAGCCGAGTGAAGAAGCTATTTTGGGCGATCTTCTGCCGCGTAATATTTCAGTGCAGGTATTTCGTGCACTTCTGGAAAATGCCGCTTCTGAACAGGGCGCGCGGATGTCTGCGATGGACAACGCAACCCGAAATGCTGGCGAAATGATCGACAAACTGACACTGAGCTATAACCGTCAGCGTCAGGCGCAGATTACAAAAGAACTGATCGAGATTATCTCGGGTGCGGAAGCGCTCTAGAATTTTGTTTTCCTGATGGAAACATCGGCCGAAAACGAAACACACGTATAACAATCTGGAATGCCAGTCATAACTGATGATGAAGCGTCCAAGTCTGGAGAGAGACAAAATGGCAAAAGCTGCAACACCAAAAGTACCTGCAAAAGCTGCTGAAAAGAAACCGGCGGCAAAAGCACCTGCTGCCAAGGCCGCCCCTGCAAAGGCTGCCACTGCAAAAGCTCCTGTTGAAAAGAAATCCTCGGTGATTACCGGTTCAGGTAAAGTCACCCAGGTTATCGGCGCTGTTGTGGACGTCCAGTTCGCTGGTGGTCTTCCAGCGATCCTCAACGCGCTTGAGACAAGCAATAATGGTCAGCGCCTCGTTCTCGAAGTTGCCCAGCATCTTGGTGAAAACACAGTTCGCACCATCGCGATGGACTCGACCGAAGGTCTTGTTCGCGGTCAGCAGGTCAGGGACACCGGTTCGCCGATCACTGTTCCAGTTGGCGATGAATGCCTTGGCCGCATTCTCAACGTTATCGGCGAGCCGGTAGATGAGGCAGGTCCGGTCAAGACAAAGGCTACACGAGGTATTCACCAGCCCGCGCCTGAATTTGTCGAACAGTCAACCGAAGCTGAGATTCTCGTTACGGGCATCAAGGTCGTGGACCTTCTGGCTCCTTACGCCAAGGGTGGTAAAATCGGCCTGTTCGGCGGTGCCGGCGTTGGCAAGACCGTTCTCATTCAGGAACTGATCAACAACATCGCGAAAGCCCACGGTGGTTACTCGGTGTTTGCCGGTGTTGGCGAGCGTACCCGTGAAGGCAACGACTTGTATCACGAAATGATCGAGTCCGGCGTGAACAAGGACCCGCATGAAAACAACGGTTCGACCGTTGGATCAAAATGCGCCCTCGTGTTCGGCCAGATGAACGAGCCTCCGGGTGCACGTGCCCGTGTTGCCCTGACCGGTCTGACGATTGCCGAGCATTTCCGCGATGAAGGCCAGGACGTTCTGTTTTTCGTGGACAATATTTTCCGCTTTACGCAGGCTGGTTCCGAAGTGTCGGCTCTGCTTGGCCGTATTCCGTCAGCTGTGGGTTATCAGCCGACACTGGGTACGGACATGGGCGCGATGCAGGAACGCATCACCACCACGAACAAGGGTTCGGTTACTTCCGTGCAGGCCGTTTATGTTCCTGCCGATGACTTGACCGACCCGGCTCCGGCTTCAACTTTCGCCCACCTTGACGCGACAACGGTTCTTAACCGCTCGATCGCTGAAAAAGGCATTTATCCTGCGGTTGACCCGCTGGATTCGACCTCGCGTATTCTTGATCCGCTGGTTATCGGTGAAGAGCATTACCGTTGTGCCCGTGACGTGCAGGAAGTGTTGCAGCGCTACAAGGCCTTGCAGGACATTATCGCCATTCTCGGCATGGACGAATTGTCCGAGGAAGACAAACTGGCTGTTGCTCGCGCCCGCAAGGTTGAGCGCTTCCTGTCACAGCCGTTCTTTGTGGCTGAAGTGTTCACCGGTTCTCCGGGCAAGCTGGTTCCGCTGGAAGATACAATCAAGGGCTTCCGTGATCTGGTTGACGGCAAGTATGACCATTTGCCTGAAGCTGCCTTTTATCTGGTTGGCTCTATTGAAGAAGCCGTTGAAAAAGCACAAAGAATGGCTGCTGAAGCAGCCTGATCGACTGCTGGAAACGCGCTGAAAGGAAGAGATGAATGGCACAGCCATTTGCTTTTGAATTGGTATCACCTGAGAAACTCCTGGTTTCCGGCGAAGCATCTTCCGTGCTTATTCCAGGCACGGAAGGCTACTTCGAAGTATTTGCAAACCACGCTCCGTTCATGTCAACCATCATGCCGGGTGTGATCGAAGTCAAAATGGCAAATGGCGAAGCATCACGCTATGTCGTCTTTGGCGGATTTGCCGATGTCTCGCCAAACGGTCTTTCGGTTCTGGCCGAGTATGCTGTCAATGCCAATGATCTGGACAAGGACGAAATTGCCAAGCGCATACAGGATGCAAAAGAAGACGTGGCAGATGCCAAAGATGATCAAGCCAAATCAGCGGCAAGTGATTATCTGGATCAGCTGACCACTCTGCAGGGCGCCCTGCTTCCAGCCTAAATGTAGATGCTTTAATATTTGAACGGGTCGTGATCCTGTCGCGGCCCGTTTTCATTTTGAAGATGCCATGCTTAAAGCAACCTAATGCCGCTTTCCAATTCGATGTATGCAATGGATAAAAGTCGCGGGATTGTTTCTCGCTTTGTGATAATGAGTCTGGCATTCAACAGACTTGCTGGTCTATTCTGTTTTCATATCATTCCCAAATTTGGAGCATAACATGAAACTCAATGAAACAGTCGCCGTTGTTACCGGCGGGGCATCCGGCCTTGGCGAAGCTACCGTTCGCAATTTTGTTGCCGCAGGTGCAAAGGTCGCAATCTTCGACATGAACGGCGAGCGCGGCGAGATCGTCGCCAATGAACTTGGCGAGAATGTATTGTTTCAAAAGGTTGATGTCACCGATGAGGCGAGCGTCGTTGCAGGCATAGAGGCAACGATGAAGAAATTCGGACGGATCACCGCCAACATCAATTGCGCGGGTATTGGCGTTGCCTCAAAGACACTCGGCAAGGAAGGGCCTCACACGCTCGGCCTGTTCAAAAAGGTTGTCGATATCAATTTGACAGGAACCTTCAACGTGTTTCGCCTTTGTGCAGAACAAATGGCCAAGAACCAGCCGAATGAAGACGGAGAGCGTGGCGTTATCGTCAATACTGCCTCAGTAGCCGCCTTTGACGGGCAAAAAGGCCAGGTTGCGTATTCTGCTACCAAGGGCGCAATAGTCGGGATGACTTTGCCCGTGGCGCGCGATCTTGCCTATTATGGCATCCGCATTTGCGCCATCGCGCCTGGATTGTTTTTGACCCCGCTGTTTGAGGGTCTTGGCCAGGAAGTGGTTGATTCTCTTTCAGCGCAAGTCACCTTTCCCAAACGCCTGGGCAAGCCGTCGGAATATGGCTCGCTGGCGCGCATGATTGTTGAAAGTCCCTACATGAACGGCGAAACAATCCGTCTGGATGGCGCCATCCGTCTGCCGTGATATATGACCGAAAACGGCTTTGCGCGAACAGTTTGACTAAAAGGCGGATTGCACCAAATGTTGTGATCCGCCTTTTCTGTCAGCAGGCAGCGGTGATGATGAACTCGACCATGTAGCCGGGTGTCGCCAGTTTCACTTCACCGGTTGCCCTTGCCGGAGCGTGACCGGCGGGGACCCATGCTTCCCAAACCGCATTCATTTCGGCAAAATCCTTCATGTCGGCAAGCCATACTACCGCTGAAAGCATCTTTTCTTTCGAGGAGCCGGCCTCTGCCAGAAGTGCGTCTACTTTTTCAAGGCACTGGCGCACCTGGTTCGCGATGGTATCGCCCTCGGTTCCGACCTGGCCTGCGAGATAGGCAATGCCGTTGTGTTTAACCATCTGGCTCATGCGGGCATTGGTTTGGCTGCGTGTGATCATTGTCTTATCCGTTGTAACAGTTGGAGATATCTGGGAATCAGGTGTCGAGCAGGGTATGCACCATTCGACTGTCCGTGTCAGCCAGATCATCAATGATGTTGAAATGGTGCCTGTCTGATTGCTCGACATGGGAAATCCGTGCGCCAAGACCGTGCCAGGCTGCCGCCAACAACAGGTTTTGCCGGATAAATTCGCTGCGCTCAGCCGCCCCAACCCAGCAAGTGACACGCGCATTGGGCAATGGCGTCAAAAGGGCCGGGCTTTCGCTTGCCGCTTCCTTGTCACTCATCTTCAGGGTCTCGTTAAGCTTGAGACAGCATAGCGGGCGAAGGTCTGATACAGGCGAGATTGCCATGACGTGTTCGATGCGGGACTGGACCCGTTTTGTCAGTGGCGCGTTGTTGCAGATCATTCTTGCAACCAGATGGCCACCTGCAGAATGCCCAGCAAGCCGGATCGGTCCCTTGATGTTTCCCGCGACAAACTCAATCGCCTTAGCCACTTCGCGGGTGATGTCCGACACTTTGACCGAAGGACAAAGCGAATAGGAAGGCATGGCAACAATCCAGCCTCTTGAAAGCGCGCCTTCAGCCAAATGTGACCACTGGGACTTGTCAAACCGCATCCAGTATCCGCCGTGAACAAAGACGAACAGGCCTTTGGGATCACTGTCCGGATAAAAAATATCGACAAGGTTGCGCTCGCCCTCGCCATAAGACAAATCCAGTGATGCGCGCTCTTCTTTCAATAGTTTCTTTCGGAAAGCATCGGCCTTTTTCGGCCAAGCCTTGGCAATCTGATCAGCATTAGGAATATGGGCTGCATTTGTGTAGGCATCGTCCCAGTCGGTAATCTTGTGAAACTGCATGGATATATCCGGTCAATAATACAGCGAAACGGCATGTTTGGCCTCGGCGAAAAATAGCCAACGCTCGGCAAACAGTCCAGCAATCATTGAAACAAACGCAAGTCCCGAAAAAAGCCAAGTCATGTTCGTTGCCAAAGCCAGAAAACAAAGTACGAGGGGAATAGCGAGACCTAGAACAAGGGCAATCAACCTCAACCTGGCGGCGTGCTTGCGGCCGATCTGGTGAACCATTTCGCGTGTCAGATAGTTTTCACCCGAATGAGGCTTTTCAAACAGCCTGACTTTGCCCAAGGCCCCAAGGCCGGTTGCCGTGCCGGTATTCGAGCCGGTTTGGGAAAAGCCTATGGATGCGGCGCGGTTCCACCAGATGATTTTTGCAATCCACGCAGCGACAAGTATCAACGCCGAGACAATTGGCGTCGGAAAACCGAGAACCGGGGTATTGAAGCCGATAGCAGTCGCCAAAAAAAAGCCTGAAGACAGGGAAAATGCCAGATAACAAAGCGGTGTCAGGTGGCTGTTCCAGTTGGGAACGGTTTTCAACTGGGCATAAATCATGGCCGTCGCATAGACCGTCAACGCGGCCAGAATGGCGATCAGAGTACCCAAAAGCGGGATACGCTGACCGCCCAGCACCCAAATGAGCGTGTAGAGCCCGAAAAGGGTGAGGGTGATGACGGCGAGAACGCCTTCGCGCGACAGCCATGAGGAGCGCCACTGCGAAAAGGCCCGCCAGGCGCGTTCGGGATGGCCGAGATGAAAGGTGGAGGAGATCAGTCCGGCGACCGCCAGTCCGCCAGCCAGCAAACAAGACAAAAAGACCGGCAATGCACCTAGGTGCAGAGGCCATCCAAGAGAAATGAGAAAGATCAGGCCAAAGCCTGCCCCAGATGTTACGGTAAAGAAAATGACGGAAACGGCCGGATGCATGGAATTAACCCAGTTTTTCTAGAGCGCGGTCAATCCAGCCTAGCAGGCCTTCACCAGCCTTGGGCGCAAAGGCCGGGGCAAGTTCGGATTTTGTCGCCGGGTTGGATTTAGCGCGCGGTGGCAGATATTTGTTGACTGGTTTGGTTGCCATTTCAGGCATCAGATCATAGCCGCCCCGCTCAAGCGTCATGATTGATACGGCTGAAGCTGGGTCGGAAAAATCACCGAAATGGCGGGCATTGGCAGGACAGGTGCGAACGCAGGCCGGCTGACGGTCGATTTCAGGAATGTTTTCATTGTAAATCCGGTCAACGCACAATGTGCATTTCTTCATGACATTTTCAACCGGATCCATTTCGCGTGCACCATAGGGGCAGGCCCAGGCGCACAATCCGCAGCCGATGCATTTGTCTTCTTCAACGAGCACAATGCCGTCTTCGCCGCGCTTATAGCTTGCGCCCGTCGGGCAGACTGTAACGCAGGGGGCATCATCACAATGCAGGCAGGATTTGGGAAAATGTACAATCTGCGCAGGCGCATTTTCGGGTGTGATTTCAAAAGTATGAATACGATTGAGCCATGCACCCGATGGATTATCGCCATACACATCTATGTCACTCAAGGGCGCGCCATAACCGCCGGTATTCCATTCCTTGCAATTGACGACGCAGGCGTGACAACCGACGCAGACGTCAAGATCTATTACAAGGCCCAGTTTTTTATTGGTTTTCTCAGGTAGCAGGGTCATTTTGTCCAATCCTTTCCATAGGAAAGTATTGTATGGGGAGCCGCGACCGGGCTTGTCTGCTGGCCAAATTTAGGCAAACTGTGGCCGTCTTCGGTATCGGCTTTCTCTATCCGAACGCGCAAGTCAAACCATGCCGCCTGTCCGGTTATCGGGTCCGAGTTGGACCAGCGCAAGCCGTCACCCTTGGGCGGCAATAATTCGTTGATGATGTGGTTCAGCAAGAAGCCTCGTGTTGCCTCGGGCGCGCCTGGCGTCAGCGACCAGGCTCCCTTGCGTTTGCCGATGGCATTCCAGGTCCACATGGTTTTTGGGTTCACTGCCCCCATGCGGGCGACAGGAACCTTTATGCGGCCGTGATGGGAAATAACCCATGCCCAGTCGCCATCGGCAAGGCCGATCTCATCGCAGATCTGCGTGGGAATATACATCGGGTTTGAGCCATGGATCTGGCGCAGCCAGGCATTTTGCGAGCCCCAGGAATGGTACATTGCCGCCGGTCGCTGGGTCAGTGCGTGGTAGGGAAAATCGGCGGTATCAATGGCAGTTCCCTCAAAGGGTTCATACCAGGTGGGCAAGGGATCAAAACAATGCAGGATGCGTTGGCGGTGGCTTTCAGGCGGAACCGGCTCTGCCTTTCCTTCAGCGCAAAGCTGAAACTGGCGGAGCGGCTCAAGATAGAGTTGGAAAACATTTTCGACCGGCGTATCCTGAAGACCCATCTCAACAGCCCAGTTTTGCCAGGCCATGTTGGCATGTTTGAAATAATGCGCCTCTTTTGGTACATGGGTTTCGGAAAAGCCACCATTTTCAATGTAGCGCTGCAACTGGTCGGGATTGGGTTCGCCGCGTCCTGTCTTTGTGCCGTCTGCGCCGCGCCAGCCAGCCAGCGGTCCGACACCAGGCTTGCGCTGATGATTGGTAATATAATCGGCGTAATCCCTGTATTTTGCGCTCCCATCCTCATTGGTCATGCCCGGCAATTTCAGCATAGACCCAAGGTTGATCAGCGTTGTCTGGAACCCTCTGACATCGCGGTCCGGTTCAATGACCGGCCAGCGGATTGCATCACACATGGCTTCGGGTTCGCTGATCGGGCGGTCGAGCATGGAAATAGCATCGTGGCGTTCAAGATAGGTCGTGTCAGGCAGGATAAGGTCTGCAAAGGCTACCATTTCGGATGAATACGAATCTGAGTAGATGATCTTCGGTATTACATATTCGCCGTTTTCGTCCTTGTCGGTCAGCATTTTCATGACACCGTCGGTGTTCATTGACGAATTCCATGACATATTGGCCATGTACATGAACAATACTTCAATGCCGTAGGGATCGCGGGCGTGCGCATTGGAAATAACCATGTGCATCAAACCGTGTGAAGACATGGGAGCATCCCATGAAAATGCCTTGTCGATGCGCTGGGGCGAGCCGTCAGGGTTGATCAACAGATCGGCAGGCGAGCGCAAAAAGCCCAGATGCGGGCCTGATAAAGGCTCGTTCGGTTTGCAGCCGCCATGGGGTTTGGGTTGGCCGGCGACCGGACGCGGATAGGGCGGCTTGAACCGAAAGCCGCCCGGGCAATCGATTGATCCAAGAAGAATTTGCAACAGGTGAATGGCACGGCAGGTCTGAAACCCGTTTGAATGGGCGGAAATGCCCCGCATGGCATGAAACGCCACCGGCCGGCCGATCATCTTGTCGTGTTTTTCACCTTTCATGTCTGTCCAGGGTTGATCGACGACGATTTCCCTTTCAAAGGCCGCTTCGGCTATTTCCGCGGCAAGGCGCTTGATCTGGCTGACGGGAATTCCGGTTTTCTGGGTGACGTTCTCCGGGGCAAATTCATCCGCCAGATATTTGCGCGCCACAAGCTCAAATGCAGGCACCGCCTTGCGGGTGCCGATGCCGAGCCGACCGAGTTTGACTGAGCCCTTGAGATGAGGCTTCACACCTTTTTTGTTATAAGCAACGGGCTTGCCGCTCTTGCGGTCGATGACAAGCGCGTTGCCATCCTTGTCACGGGCAAAAAGGCCGTGATCTTTTGCTTTTGGATCGTCGATCACCAGCCATGGCGCATTGGTATAACGGATCAGGTAGTCGAGATCGACCTTGCCGGCTTTCAGCAATTCGTGGACGAGTGACAAAACGAACAATCCGTCGGTTCCTGGCGTGATGGCCACCCATTCATCCGCAATGGCATTATATCCGGTGCGAACAGGGTTTACGCCGACAATCTTCTTGCCACGCGATTTCAGCTTGGAAAGGCCGAGTTTGATCGGGTTTGAATCGTGGTCTTCAGCGACACCGAAAATCATGAAATATTCTGTTTTGGCCCAATCAGGGGCGCCAAATTCCCAGAAGGCACCGCCGAAGGTGTATATCCCGCCCGCAGCCATATTGACCGAGCAGAATCCGCCATGGGCAGCAAAGTTTGGCGTTCCATACTGTTGCGCCCACCATCCGGTCAGGGACTGGCTCTGGTCGCGCCCGGTGAAAAATGCCAATTTCTTTGGGTCACTCTTGCGTATATCGCCCAGCCATTTGGCAGCAATTGACAGGGCTTCATCCCATTCTATCTCTTCAAACTTGCCTTCTCCGCGTTCGCCAACACGCTTGAGCGGCTTTTTCAGCCGCGCTGGTGAATAATGCTGCATGATACCGGCAGAACCCTTGGCGCATAAAACACCCTTGTTGATCGGGTGATCGCGGTTGCCTTCTATGTAGCGGATTTTTGGCTTGCCATCAGCACCCTTGCGCAGATGGACATTGATACCGCAGCGGCATGCGCACATGTAACAGGTGGTCTTGCGGATTTCATCGGAGACATAGGGCGATTTTTCCAACTCAATTGCCGGCACTGCCATAAATAATTTCCCACTATTGCTGAGCATTTGTTACAGATAGGGTCATGAAAGAAACTGCACGGTAGTGATAGCCTGATGCCATTGTATTTTGGCAGCGCCACACGGTAAAGGTTGTTGGGGCCACATGTGATAAAATAGCATTTTATGAGATGTACGGTCTCATTTTTTAAAGTTTTACAGACAATATTGGAGAAGCAGGAATGGCTGGCGAAATTCAAACCCGATTGATTGAAATGGGCGTTGAGCTTGTTGACCCACCCAAACCGCTGGCAAGTTATGTGGGCTTTGTGCGTCACGGTGATCTGGTCTTTGTTTCGGGGCAACTGCCGCTGAAGGCAGGACAGCTCACCCATACAGGTCTTTTGGGAAGAGATGTCTCAACCGAACAGGCTGCGCTGGCGGCGCGTCAATGCGCAATCAACATTCTTTCGCAGATCAAGCTGGCCTGCGAGGGCGATTTGGAACGGATCGTGCAATGCATTCGCCTTGGTGGTTTTGTTGCCTCAATGCCCGACTACACCGACCATCCCAAGGTCGTTAACGGAGCCTCCGATTTTATCGGCCAAGCGCTCGGCGGGCGCGGTGTGCATGCCCGTGCAGCGGTTGGCGTTGCCGCACTGCCGCTCAATGCCTGCGTGGAAATCGAGGCGGTTTTCGCCGTCAGGTAATTCTGAACAAGAGGTGGTGATCCCAGATGGATTCGAACCATCGGCCTCAGGATTAGGAATCCTGCGCTCTATCCTGCTGAGCTATGGGACCATCAATCATGATTTGCGGATCCGGACCTGACCACAATCTGCAAGCATCACCCGCGGGCCTGTCTAGCAGAAGGTTCGGAAATTTCAAATCCTGAAAATTTCAATATGACAGGCTTTGTCAATACCAGGTGATTGTCTGGCTAAAAAACGTCTGTTGACGATCAGCCTTTTCAAACGTCATGTTCCGGCGGCTGACGCCGGAACGGTATGCATCGTGAGTAGATATTATTCAGCGGCAAGCGGTGTCATGTCCTTGTCGTCGTCTTCTCGCGATACAGCCTTTGAGCGGCCGGATAACAGTTTCAATCGAGGTGTTTTCGCGCTGGCTTCAGCTTCCTTTTCGAGTTGTTCGATCCGGTTTTTAAGGTCATCAATTTCACTCTCTGCGCGCACCACAGCATGGGTAAGCTGTTCGGCTTCCATAACCGGCTCTTCAATGTCCTTGGTTCCGATAAAGCGGCTGAACAACCTTCCGAGCCCCTTGGACAGATCATCCATGATCAGGAAGAATGAGGGAACGACAATAAGGCTGAGTACCGTGGAGACAATGATGCCACCAATAACTGCGGTTGCCATTGGTGCGCGGAACGTGCCGCCTTCGCCGACGCCCATCGCTGACGGCAACATGCCGGCAGACATTGCAATCGAAGTCATTATAATTGGCTGGGCACGTTTGCGCCCCGCATCAATCATTGCTTCATGGCGGTTCATGCCCTCACGCACTTTTTCAATGGCAAAATCGATCAGCAAAATCGCATTCTTGGTTACAATGCCCATCAGCATCAAGATACCGATCAGTACAGGCATCGAGACCGGGTTGCTGGTGATAATCAGCGCCGCTGCAACACCGCCGATAGCCAGAGGCAGCGAGAACAGGATGGTGAATGGCTGAATGACATCCTTGAAAAGAAGGATCAGCACAGTCAGGACCAGGAACAGGCCCATCAGCATGGCATTGCCAAAGCTAATGCTGAGTTCCTTTTGTATTTCCGCATCCCCAGCAGGCGCAACACGAACAGAGGCCGGAAGTTTCGCTGCGTCAACAATCTCCTGAAAACGTGTCGTTGCCGTATTGAGAGCGACCCCAGCGGGAAGGCCAGCACCGATTTCAGCCCGACGCTCCCTGTTGAACCGCTTGATTGTGCTGGCGCCTTCGGAAACCTTGATATCGGCAATTGCGGACAATGGAACCGAAGTACCGTTTGCGGCCGGAATGCGCAAGTCCCGCAACGAACTCAACTTGCTGCGCAGGTCATAGCTTGCCTGAACCCGGATCGGGATCATGCGCCCGTCGAGCGATGATTTCGCCAGTGCGGCGCTGGCATCACCCATTGTTGCAACCAGAACAACTTTCGAGATCTGTGCAGTGGTAATGCCAAGGCGGGCGGCTTCGTCATCCCGCGGGATCACCTGAATTTCAGGCCTTGGCAAAGCACCCTCGGAACTTACGCCGGTCAGCAAGGGTTCAGAGCGCAACTGGCCTTCAAGGGTAGCTACTGCACTGTTCAAATCCGCATCATTGTCCGACAAAATATTGTAGGAGATGTCACGTTCACCGCGGTCGTTGAGTTTGAAGGCACGCATGTCGGGAAGGCTTGACAGCTTTCTGAAAAGCTCCTGCTCAACTTCCGATTGGGGACGTGTTCGACCGGTGTATTCGTAGGGCGATACGAAGTAATCGACAAACGGTATTCCAGAGATGAGAAGATTCATGCTCTTCTTGTAAAGCGAATGTTCGCGCCGTTCGAGCATCACATTGACAGACGCACGGCGCACGTCGGATTCACCTGTTGGCGATGAACCGCCAAGGACAAATACATCCTGCACCCCATCAAGTTCTGATGCGATCTGGCGTACCTTTTCGGTCGCAACATCCGTATCGGCCAGCGTTGAACCGGGTGGAAGTTCAATACTTGCGATGATGCGTGAAGTATCATCCGGCGGTATGAAGCTGCCTGGAATCTGTACCATGGCATAAAGCGAGCCCGCCAGCGTCAGGAAGGCGAACAGCAGTGTCATGTACCGCCAGCGCAGGGTGACCTTGATGATTCTGGTATAAAGACCGGTCAGGTAGCCTTCGTGGCCGTCGTCTTCATGAGCAGCATCCTTTGGCCTCATCAGATAGGCTGCCATCAATGGCGTGATCAACCGGGCGACAAGCAGCGAGAACATCACGGCAATGGCGACGGTCAGTCCGAACTGCTTGAAATATTGCCCCGGTATACCTGGCATGAATGATACCGGCACGAAGACTGCGGTAATCGTGAATGTTGTCGCGATAACTGCCAGTCCAATTTCATCGGCAGCTTCAATGGCGGCGCGGTAGGGCGTTTTGCCCATCCTGATATGGCGCGCAATGTTTTCAATCTCGACGATGGCGTCATCTACCAGAATACCGGTCGCCAGAGTGATTGCGAGAAAACTGATCAGATTGAGCGAAAAGCCCAGAAGGTCCATCGCCCAAAAAGTGGGAATGGCTGAAAGTGGCAATGCAACGGCAGCAATGAATGTGGCACGCCAGTTGCGAAGGAAAATAAGGACAACAAGAACCGCGAGGATCGCGCCTTCAAACATGGTGTGCAGTGCCGACTCGTAATTGCCTTCGGTAAAATAGACCTCGTCATTGACCAACTGGATTTTTACGTCAGGATAACGTGTCTCGATGTCGGTCAATACGCTTTCGACCGTGTTTGCCACCGTGACTTCGCTGGACCCCTTGGTGCGGAAAACCGCGAAGGAAACCACCTGGTCACCGTTGTAGCGCGAGAACGAGCGTGGCTCCTCATAGGTGTCGATCACTTTGCCGATATCGGCAAGCATGACACGCGTACCATTCGGCAAGGAAAGCACTGTGCGGGAAAGCTTGTCGAGGGAGGACACATCACCCAAAGTGCGGATGGCCTGTTCCCTGTTGTCGATCTTGCCGCGACCCGAGCCAAGGTCGATATTGACCGCTTTCAACTGCTGGCTGATCTGTCCTGCCGAAACGCCAAATGCTTTCAGCTTCAGCGGATCAAGCTCGACGCGCAATTCGCGTTTGGCGCCGCCATATCGGTCAATTTGTCCAATTCCGGGCTTGCCCTGCAGCGCGCGCTTGATGGTGTCATCAACAAACCAGGAAAGCTCCTCGAGGGTCATGTTTTTGGATGACACGGAAAACGTCTGGATTGCCTGTCCGGCAACATCAATCTTGGAAACGATCGGTGCTTCAATGTCGGCTGGAAGGTTGCTCCTGATCTTGTCAATCGCATCCTTGACGTCCTGAACTGCCTGTGACGAAGGAATTTCCATGCGAAATTCAACGCCGGTGGAGGATACGCCGTCATTTATCGTGGATGTAATATTTTTAACGCCGGTGATACCGGCCACCGCGTCCTCAATCTCCTTGGTAACCTGCTTTTCCATTTCCGCAGGCGCAGCACCACTTTGGGCAACGAAGATCGATACCACTGGCACATCAATGTTGGGGAAGCGCGTGATTGGCAGGCTGAAAAAGGATTGCAAACCGAGAAACAGCAGCAGTGCAAATGCCAGCAGCGGAGCAATCGGATTGCGGATGGACCAGGCAGAAAAGTTCATGTTCAAATCCTGTTAGCTGCTATTGCGCTTGTTTTTGCAAGGCTGAGACCGACTTGTCATCGATTGCGTTTGCTTCTTCGAGAACCGGGTTGACCGCATCTCCATCCCTGACGAAAGCGCCTGCTTTGGTGACAATCAGGTCGCCTTCACTGAGACCGGATACGATTTCCACCTTGCCGTCGGTTTCTATTCCCGTCTCGACCGAAGTCATTCTAATCCGCCCGCCACTAACCTTTAGAACCGATGTACCCCGGTCGTTGGTTGTTAGGGTGGAGAGGGGAACAACCAGCGCTGATTTCTCTGCAATGGTAACAACAACCTCTGCAAACATGCCGGAGCGTATTTTTTCCGGATTGTCGACATCAATGCGGACAATGCCCAAATGTGTCGCCGGGTCAATCGTCGGGTCGATCAGACGAACAGTTCCGGCAAACGGCTCGCGCTGGCCAGAAGTTGCAATGGATGTCTTGTGACCGGGCATTATGCGTACAATGTCATCTTCGAAGAATTCAGCCTGCAGTTCCAGTTTGCCATCCCTTATCAAGGTATAGAGGGGGCCGCCCTGTGAGTTGGCTATTGCGCCAACCTTGACAGACTTGGAAGCGACTATACCTGAGACCGGGGCAATAATGTTGACATAGGACAGGCGCAATTCAACATCGTCCAGTTGCGCTTGGGCCACATCAATATCGAGTTTGCCGGCGGCAAGATTTTCCTTTGTGGAGTTAACGCGTGCCCTGGCTGCATCAACCCCAGCCTGAAGCTTGTCGACCTGAGCCTGTGCGATGGTACCGGACTTTACCAGCTTTTTGGCGCGCTCCAGCTGCAGCGCCGGATCCACAGCATTAGCCTCAGCTTCCCGCACGCCCGCTTCGAGTTGTGCAACGGTTGCCTTGGACCGTGTCAGGACGGCGTTCAATCTTGCCTTTTCAAGGAGCAAACCATCATCCTTGAGCGTTGCAAGCACATTGCCCCGCGCAACTTGGTCGCCGATTTCCACAATGCTTTCCTTAACCGCCATTCCTGCGATCTGCGGTTGAACATAAACCTCTTCAACAGGCCGGATCAGGCCTGAGCCATGAACCTTGTCGGCGATGGGTTCAGCGCCGACCTTCGTCACGTAAATTGATGGAACAAGCTGTTTGGTCTCATCCTGGCCCTTTGTTTCTTGCGCCAATACGCCGGCAGCAGGCATGACGCAGAGGGAGGCGACGACTGCAGCACCAAGGATGTTGCGCAGCTTATGCGCTGAAAGCCGATTTCCGGTATTAATTAGCATTTGGTTTTTCCAAAACTTTCGTAGTCGAGTTGTGTATGTTGCGGTCGAATATTTCTTCGGATGCAATATCGTTGCTTGAGCCGGGCATGGCGCCTGATCCCGACAAAAAGTTGCCGATTGCTCCGCGAATTGCGAAATCGACCAGTGCAGGATTGTGTCCGGCACCATTTCCAGGAGATTTAAGGCTGGCTTGCTTCATGGCAAGCGCCTTGACCACCAGAATCAGCATGTCTGCGCGCAATTCCATTTCTGAAAGGTTATCAGGCGATTGTGACGGCTTGATATTTTCCATCAAAGCCAACAGATAGGACTTTACCTTTGTTTCCATACGAACCGACAAATCGCGGATAAACGGACTGCGAAAACCGGCAGCCTGAATTTCTGCCCAAAGGGCTGCCTCTTCGCGGCAGGTAGACATAACGCGGTTGCGTATCAGGCCGTATAGCGCCTCGGCATGATTGCTGGCGTTCGCAACTTTCTGAAAGTCAGCTTCCATGTGCTGCAGGTTTGCATCAACAATCGCGCGGATAATGTCGTCCTTGGAGCTGAAATACCGATAAAAGTTGCCGACACTCATGTCAGCCGCTTTTGCCAGTTGCTGCATAGAGGCGCCGTCAAATCCTTCGCGAGCAAAAATGCAGCCAATACGGCTGAGAATTTCGCTAATCTTGTCGGAGTTTTCTTCGCTCATTTCGAAAAACCACTACTGACAGCCATTGCTGGCATCCATTACTTGTTTCAATTGCCTGTGGGCACATTTAAAGAATAGGCTTATATGCGAATGAACGTTCATTCACAAGGGAGAATCCGTTGTTTCATAGTTTGTGCCGATCAATTTTCATTACTGAAAAAGGCCGGGTCTTGCCAAAGACACGAGTGCAAAGTCGAAGGGCTGAACTCAATTGATCAGGACTGCGCAAGTGCAAGGGGTTGATTGGTAGCGGAAATGTGTTCGAAGTGATGTAGTGATTGCCGAGCCTGTTTGCCACACATGTGTTTAAAAAGTCTCAACTGGTCGTGTTTGTATCTGGTTTTACAGATATCAACGAAGGCATGGCCTGCGGGCAGTTTGCCAGAAATTGTTTCTTTCTTGCGAAAGTGTTGCGAGTTCTTTAGTCACTTGCGTCCAGCAGGCGTGGTCAAGGGCGATGGCGATGGCTGTAACAAAGTCTATCGTGGAGTTTTCTTATGCGCGTTGTCATGATCGGGACCGGATATGTGGGTCTGGTATCGGGTGCCTGTTTTGCCGATTTTGGTCATCATGTTATCTGTGTTGACAATAATGTAGACAAGATTGATGCGCTGAACAAAGGCATCATGCCGATTTTTGAGCCTGGTCTTGATGAACTGGTCGAAAAAAATGTTGCCGCCGGACGTCTGGTTTTTTCGACGGAAACCGGAAAATCGGTAGGGCAGGCCGACATTGTTTTCATCGCAGTCGGAACGCCCGCGCGCCGCGGCAGTGGCCATGCGGATCTTCAATATGTCTACGCTGTAGCCGAAGAGATAGCCCCACTGCTGAACGACTATACAGTGATTGTAACCAAATCGACTGTACCAGTCGGGACAGGCGATGAAGTCGAAGCGATCATTCGCCGTATTGCGCCAACAGCCAGATTTGATGTTGCTTCCAACCCGGAATTTTTGCGCGAAGGCGCAGCGATCAATGATTTCAAACGGCCGGACCGGATTGTGGTTGGAACCAATAGCGAAAACGCGGCCAACGCACTCAAGATGCTGTATCGTCCACTTTATCTAAATGAAACGCCATTGATCATTACCGAGCGGCGCACGGCAGAGCTGATCAAATATGCCGCGAACGCATTTCTTGCAGTGAAAATCGGCTTCATCAACGAAATCTCCGATTTATGCGATGCTGTCGGTGCCGATGTCCAGCAAGTTGCCAAAGGGATTGGCCTTGATAACAGGATCGGATCAAAATTCCTTCATGCGGGACCGGGTTATGGCGGGTCGTGTTTTCCCAAAGACACATTGGCCTTGTCAAAGACAGCGAGGGATTTTGGCGCACCGGTCACGATTGTCGACACGGTTGTTACTTCCAACAGGAAGCGCAAGAAATCGATGGTTGAGCGGATCGTCAAGGCTTGTGACGGTACAGTCAAAGGCAAGACAATTGCCATTTTGGGTCTGACATTCAAGCCTAATACCGATGACATGCGCGAGTCGGCGAGTATTGTCATCGTCAACGGGTTGCAGAAACTCGGGGCAAAGGTGCGCGCCTATGATCCCGAAGGCATGGAAGAAGCGAAGCGGTTTTTGAAGAATGTAACTTACTGCAAGGATGCCTATGACTGTATGGACGGGGCAAATGCGGCAGTTGTTGTTACCGAATGGGATCAGTTCAGGGCTCTGGATATAAAGCGCACCGAATCCCTTTTGAAAGACGGGGTATTTGTTGATCTGCGCAACATCTACAAAAAGAGCGAATTTGACTCGAGCAAACTGAAATATTCGTCCATCGGTCGACCAGATCGGCTTAATGGGTTATAATGCGGCGTGGTTTCGCCACATTCTCGACTATCTTGATGGCCTGGCAAGCAAATAAAACGCGGTTCGGGGTAATTTGACAATTCACATAATTTCCAGATTGAGAAATATGCGCGCGCGCCTGACGATGGCTGCGATTGCGTTGGCGTTTGTCCCCTTGCAGGGCTGCACCCTTTCCAAGTCACTGGAGGATGCGGCACCTTCATCCCATTCGACAAGTTTTCTCAAGACCGAAGATCCCCAGGGTAAGATCGGGGAGCGGGAACATCCTGTTGTTCTGGCGAAATACGGCGGTGAGTACCGCAACAAGAATGCCGAAACGCTTCTTGCCGTTGTTGTCGGACGTTTGGTCAGCGCTTCGCAGGACAAGCAACAAATCTACAAGATAACCATTTTGAACACGCCAAAGGTCAATGCCTTCGCTCTGCCCGGTGGATATCTCTACGTGACGCGTGGCCTTCTTGCGCTGGCAAATGATTCTTCCGAACTGGCCGGGGTCATAGCCCATGAGATGGCACATGTTGGCTCCAACCATGCAATCCTGCGCAGCAGGAAGCAGGAATCAACGGAAATAGGCCAGGAAGTGGTTTCCGAGGTTTTAGGTGACAATATTGCCGGACGTGTTGCCCTTGCTGCCAATCAGTTGAAGCTGGCAGAATTTTCGCAGGACCAGGAACTGCAGGCTGATGCTGTCGGTATTCGAACCCTTGGTGATGCAGGTTTTGATCCATACGCTGCCGCAAGGTTTTTGGAGACGATGCAAGCCTACAAGAGTTTTGTTTCCGGTAACGATGTGAAATTTGGTGACACTGCATTCTTGTCCAGCCATCCTGCAACGCCCCAGCGCATCGAGTTGGCAAGGCGGCACGCGCGCTTCTTTGGAGCCCCTGGAAACATCGAAGCTGATCATGAGCGTTATCTCAAGGGTATTGACGGGCTTTTGTTCGGTGACAGCGCCGAAGAAGGCTTTGTTCGCGGCAACCGTTTTTCGCATCGGGGACTTGGTATCACCTTTGAAGCGCCACCCGGCTCAAAAATCGAAAATCAGGCAACAGCCGTGGTCATATCCAGCCCTGGAGACATGGCGACACGTTTTGATGCGGCGGTGCTGCCAGCCGGGCAAACCCTTGAAACGTATCTCAAGAGCGGATGGGTTAAGGGTCTTGATGAAAGCAGCATTCAAACGGACAATTTGAACGGGTTGCCGATTGCCTCTGCCCAGGCAAGTGGAGGAAGCTGGCGTTTTTCGATCCGCGTCATTCAGGTCGAGCGGCAGGTCTACCGTTTTATTACCGCCGGCCCCCCTAATTCAGCGGCCATTGACAGCACTTCGCAAGGTATTACGCGCAGCTTTCGCAAGATGAGCGAAGCTGAAAAGCAGGCACTGCAACCCTTGCAGATCAGTGTCGTTACTGTGTCGCCAAACGATACCCTGGCGACCTTGTCAGCCCGTATGAAGGGGACAACAAACGGGCTAAGAACCTTTCAGGTGCTCAACGGGCTTTCTGCGGGACAAATTCCGCAAGCGGGAACCAAAGTGAAACTGGTAACCGGCGGATAGCTAATACCATTGGCAGATGCTGCGCGGCCAAGCCGGGCTAGGCTTGGGTGTAATGCTCAAACTCGGGATTGATTTCAAGCAACGCCGTCTTCAGTTTTTCGAGTGCTTTTGCCTCGATCTGACGAACGCGTTCCTTGGAAATACCAAGTTCTTGTCCCAATTCTTCCAGTGTTGCGCTGTTATCGGCCAGACGGCGCCCTTCAATAATGCGCCGTTCGCGTGTATTGAGCACGTCAATAGCCTCTGAAAGCCATTTCATTTGCCGCTCGCCGTCAATCATGGATTGGACGTTCTGTTCCGGCAAGGCATCTTCACTGACGAGAAAATCCTGCCTTTCGGCTGTGCCGTCTCCGTCGTCTGACAGAGGCGCGTTCAGTGAGTAATCAGGCCCGGCAAAACGGGCATCCATTTTGGCCACATCAGCGACCGAAACCTTCAAGGCCTGGGCGAGCTGGATGAATATTTCCTGACTGTTGTTGGTCGTGCCGTTTCGGGCAATTTCAGCGCGCAGCTTTCTCAGATTGAAGAACAGCGATTTCTGGTTTGAACTGGTTCCGCCTCGCACGATCGACCAGTTGCGCAAGATGAAATCCTGCATGGAGGCGCGTATCCACCATGTCGCATAGGTCGAAAATCGGACTTCACGTTCAGGTTCAAATCGGGCTGCAGCCTCCAGAAGCCCGATATGGCCTTCCTGGATCAACTCGGCTGTTGGCAATCCGTAACGCTTGAATTTGAATGCAAGCGCGATAACCAGACGCATATGCGCCGTGGTAAGTTTGTGAAGCGCTTCCTGGTCCTGGTTTTCTGCCCAGCGAACAGCAAGATCCATTTCTTCGCCGCGTTCTAGATAGGGAGCTTTTGTCGCAGCCTTGATAATCAGCTGGTTTGGGTATTCTTGATAACTCATTTGATACCGACTCCCTGAAATATAAAAACCCCGCCACAATCTTGAACGAAAAAAGGCCCGGAAAAGTTCCGGGCCAAATCACTTTTTTTAAAATAATTGTAAATCTATTAAATCAAGCAGCCTGTTCAGCGCTGTCGCTATTGGCCGCTTCGGATGTCTCGTCGAGTGCTGTGGCGCCGCGGCGCGGGCCCTTTGCAAGGTTTTTCTCAATCAATACAACCGCTTCAGTAGTCGATATTTTATTCACCACAGAAATTTCGCGGGCCATTCTTTCAAGCGCAGCCTCGTAAAGCTGGCGTTCGGAGTACGACTGCTCAGGCTGGTTTTCTGAACGGAAGAGGTCGCGGACAACCTCGGCGATCTGAATAAGATCACCGGAGTTGATTTTTGCCTCATATTCCTGAGCCCTGCGGCTCCACATGGTGCGTTTGACGCGAGCGCGGCCCTGTACGGTTTTCAGCGATTTTTCGACCAGTATCGGCTCGGCCAGCTTGCGCATTCCGGCAGAAACGACTTTTCCAACAGGCACCCGCAGGATCAGCTTGTCTTGAAGAAAGCTGATAACGAACAGTTCAAGCGAATGTCCGGCCACTTCCTGTTCTTCAATAGCTGAAATTTGTCCAACGCCATGCGCAGGGTAGACAACGAATTCACCTGTTTTGAAACCCTGACGCTGAGTAGATTTTTTTGCAGATAGCATGTACTTTTTTACTCCCTTTAAGGACTGCATCCTTTTCAATGCAGACAAAATCGGCCGAAAACCAAGCTTCCGGCCCATAGGACCCTGACGCGGATCAGGGTACTTGTTTATTCAGCCGGGTTGACATGGACATATCCGAAACTTTTCATGACGGTCGAAAAAACCACAGGCCCAGCTAATGAGATGGTCCTTGCAGAAATGAAAAAGATTGAATGTGCCCCGTTGTGATGGCGTTTTCCGCAGCAGTACCTTCGCCGGACGGGCTCGGGATACAAAGGGAAACGACCGGATTTCGACTGTTAACAAGTGAATAACATAAAAAACGCCAAAAATCAACTTATTCGATCAGCAGGGTCTGATCGGGTTCGCGAAGTCATCAAACATGATTAACGGGTCAGGGATGTGACAATTATTCCGAGACTAAACAGCGGAGTAAGATGCGCTCAATCACCTTGGCCAGGTTCAGGAGAGAAATACTTTTCGAATTTGCCTTCCATGCCGTCAAAATCCTTGCCGTCAGCAGGACCGTCGCGCTTGATGGTGATGTTGGGCCATTTTTCGGCATATTCTGCGTTCAGTTTAAGCCACTTGTCGAGGCCCGGTTCGGTATCCGGCTTGATTGCCTCGGCGGGGCACTCGGGCTCGCAAACGCCGCAGTCGATGCATTCGTCCGGATGAATGACCAACATGTTATCGCCTTCATAGAAGCAATCCACAGGGCAAACTTCCACACAATCCATGTATTTGCACTTGATACAGTTGTCGTTGACGATATAGGTCATTTTTACCCCGATTGATCTTCGTATTCTGGCGGTCTGCGGGGGTTTACCTACAGACTTTCTGCCTTGGCTTCAAGATTGAAAAAACACCGGTGCTTTTTGTGGCGGTTGCCGTGCAATATGGTTTAAGAGGAAGAAAATACCAAGGCGCAAATGCGAACAAATTTTGCGAATTCAGGTCGGGTGGAGCGATTTTATTCTTTTCCGCTCAACTTTCGCGCTTCCATTCGCTCCCTGCCATCGGGTTTTCCGTGTGGCGTTGGCAAGCCTTTCTCCGCATTGCTCATATGTCTCGGCTTTTCTTCAACCGGAGACATATCCTCATAAAGCGTTGAGGCTTCTGCAAATGGGCCGCGACGAAGACCGCACGAGACAATTTTCAAAACCCTGACGCGTTCACCAATTGCAAAAGTCAGAACATCCCCCGGACCGACCATTTTGCTGGCGGATGTGATTTTCTCGCGATTGATGCGGACACCGCCCGCGATCACCAGTTTTTGCGCAAGCGATCTTGTCTTGGTTTGGCGGGCAAACCACAGCCATTTGTCGACCCGGATATGAACCGGTTTTGACAGGTTCGTTTCAGCCACCTTTTTTAAGGGTTTCTTTCAGCGCAGCCAATTTTGCAAACGGCGAATCGGGATCAATTTTCATCGGTTTTGGCGCAGGCCTCGACTGCATTTCAGGCTTGTTGGACCTGTCGCCTCCCGCCTTGCCCTTGAATGGCTTTCTGGGAGCCTTGTCGTTGTTGAACTTTTTGGGTTCGCGCTCGCCCGGTTTTGCGCCATTGGCGTTTGCTTCACCTGGTTTTGCCCCACCCTGTTTGGCATGATGCCGGGGGCGGTTTTCGGAGTTGGCGTTCTTGGATGCCGGTTTGGGTCCGGCCTGACGCCAGACCAAAATCATTTTCGGACCTTCGTCCGGTTTTGTCTCCGCTGTAGCTTCGCCAGTTGCGGCTTCCGCCAGTGCCTCAATTGGGGCTGTGTCATCTGATACCGGCTCTGCAGTCAGGGTATCTGCAGGAACTTCCCGGATTGCGGTATCAACGGCTGCGCCGGCGGCTTCGAGCGAAGCTTCTCTTGACGATACGTTTGCATCAACCGATGTTGCCGCAAGTTGCGCTGCATTTGCCTCGCCCACTTTTTCCTGTCTGACTTCGCTTTCCAGCTTTTGCTCGCTGCGATAGCCGAGGCCCTTGAGGATCAGTTCCATGTCGTCATGGGTTGCGCCCAAGATCGACATCATTGCAGGCGTTACATAAAAATTGCGGCCGTCGATTGCGCCTTCGGGCTTTGACCCTTCACCCGCCGGTTTCCAGAACATTGCCGGACGAATGAGATTAGCCAGCCGCTCGAGAATGTCGATACGAACGCCTTTTTGGCCCAGAATCTTGTAGCCGCTCAGTCTGTAGGCTTCACTGACAAATTCCGGATTGTAGAGGGTCGATGTGCGGCCTGATGCTAGGATGACCGGAACTTCATCAAGTCCTGGCTCCCCAAGCTTGTTTTCTTTCAGGCCCCATAACAAGCTGAGCAATTCAGCCGGCGCAGGTTTCAGCAATGCCGGTACAAAAATTGTATATGCGCCAAAGCGCACACCATGGCGGCGCAGGCTGGCCCGCATGTCTTGGCTCAGCCCCTGGATATCGGCGGCGATTTCGCGTCGATCAATATTACCAAGCGCTTCGACAAGACGAAATGCCACACCGCGCGCCATTCCCTCAAGCGTCTGGTCCCCGCTCATTTCAATGAGGGGTTTGAGCACAATGGAAATATGGTTGGCGATCCAGCGCTCAAGACGGTGAGCCACGCTGTCCCTTGGTGCGCCGGTCAATTGTTCATCGGCGAGCAGGATGACGCGCGGTTTCAGTATGTTTTCGCCCGCACTCAGTTTTGCAACCGGTTCACCCTGCCAGCGCAGCAGACCGTCCTTTGACAAAATGAAGTCTGTGTTGGCGGATGCGGCGAGGCGGCCCGCCCTTCGGTCGATCTCGCTTGCAAGTACCTTCATGGCGGCTGCGTTGGCAGCCTTTGCCTCAGGGGTCTCGCCTGAAAGATCCGGAGTAAACCGGAATCCCTTGAGTTGGCCGACAGGATGACCTTCGACTACTACTTCGCCGCTTGGCTTGATTTCAGCTTCCATGTGTGTGTTTTCTCGCAGTCTTTTCATCAGCAGGCTTGTCCTGCGGTCAATAAATCGTTTCGTCAAGCTTTCATGCAATGCATCGGATAATCTGTCCTCGGTTTCGCGGGCCATTTCCTGCCAGTGAACCGCATTTTCCAGCCAGTCAGAACGGTGTGACAGATAGGTCCATGTTCGTATCTGCGCAATTCTTGCCGAAAGCGCATCAATATCGCCATCGGTCCTGTCTGACAACTCGATTTGACGGGCAAACCAATCTTCTTTTATCGCGCCCTTTTCAACAATCTGGGAAAATATCTTGTGCAGCATGTCGGCATGGTTGGCAGGAGAAATTTTGCGGTAATCGGGAATGCAGCAAATGTCCCAGAGCAGCTTTACATTGTCTACCTGTGAACAGGTGTCCCTTACCCAGAAATCCTTTGACAAGGTGTCAAGCGCAACAAGGTCTGATGCGGGCAGGGCTTTCATCAACAAACGGTTGGCGGATGGTGTTTCAAGGCATTCCCGCAGTCGGTCGATGGATGAGAATTCGAGATCGCGGTTGCGCCATGTCAATACCTTTGAGGGCGCAAACACATGTGTTTCCAGTTGTTCGACCAACTCATCCTCAAGCGGGGCCACCTCGCCGGTGACACCGAACGAACCGTTGCGGGTGTGGCGACCGGCACGTCCGGCGATTTGGCCCATTTCGGCGGCGGTCAGGCGGCGGTGCTGGAAACCGTCGAATTTCTTGTCCTGCGCAAAAGCAACGTGATCAAGATCAAGATTGAGACCCATGCCGATGGCATCGGTGGCAACGAGAAAATCGACATCACCGGACTGGTAAAGTGCGACCTGGGCGTTTCTGGTGCGCGGGCTAAGGGAGCCAAGCACAACAGCCGCACCACCGCGCTGGCGGCGGATCAGTTCAGCGATTGCGTAAACCTCATTGGTGGAAAAGGCGACGATGGCCGAGCGCGGTGACATGCGGGTTATTTTTTTCGAGCCTGCATATTCGAGCATTGACATTCGGGGGCGGGTGACGACTGTGAGGCCCGGCAGCAGGCTTTTGAGGGTTTGCTCCACGGTTGAAGCACCGAGCAGCATGGTTTCCTCGCGGCCGCGAAGGTTCATCAGCCGGTCGGTGAAAATATGTCCGCGTTCAAGGTCGGCAGCGAGCTGAACTTCGTCGATGGCCACAAAGGCTGCATTGGTTTCGGGCGGCATCGCCTCGACGGTGCATACCTGGTAGCGGGCCTTTTCAGGGTTGATCTTTTCTTCGCCTGTAATAAGGGCAACATTGGCAACGCCGACTTTGGCGCACAGGCGCTGATAGACCTCGCGTGCGAGCAGGCGCAAAGGCAGGCCGATCAGACCCGAGGAGTGTGCGGCCATGCGCTCTATGGCAAGATGGGTCTTGCCGGTATTGGTTGGCCCCAGAACGGCTGTTACGCCGCGCCCGCTGGCGGTGGGGTTTTTGGGAGGGAGTGCGGACATATTCTGGATTGCCAATTATATTTAGGGCCGGGGGAGGCCGGGGAGGACAATGGGTGCATTTGCCCGCCTCCTATAGCGGTCTAGCGTGGTGAAGGCCAGCCCGCTATGGGCTAATTGAATTTAATCTGCAGGCTCGCCTCTTGATTAACCGCGCCCGGACCTAGGACTTTGCAGGTCCGAAATATGTGGGTTCGGCTGAGAAGGTGCCAAGCCATGTTGGAACAACAATGCGAATGGCGGTGAATATGCTCTGCGTATCGGTTCCGCCGCTGACCGGGGCCAGCCAGATTTCCATTTCATTGTTTTCTGCCATGCGTTTGGTGTTCTTGTGATTGCGCTTGTGGCCTGAAACCGGGATGTATTTCAGCTTGCATACATAAACGTTTCCGTCATAGCCGCCGGTCGACAATTTCTCGTTGCGCTTGTAGCTCAGCGCCATGTCGAAGCGGGTGTCCCCGTCATAGACATGGTAGGTGCGACCGCAAACCGCGTTTGGGTTTTTTGCCTCGGCAATATCAACAGGTACAATAAGCGTGCTTGCAGGATCGACAACATTCTTCAACTGGTCTGGCGTCGTGACGGCATATTTGGGTTCGGTCTTGACTTTGCGCTTGTCGGGGTTCAGCGAAACGCTTTGAACTTCGCCATTGGCAAACGCCATTTTGAGGACGGCAACCTTCTTCTTTTCGGTGACCGAAAGATAATGGCTCGAGGCAACCAATTGGTCGCCCTTCAACTGGCCATCGCTTTTCATGTCGGCCTTGCCGGAAGCAAACCATTCGGCGAGACCCTTTGTCCTGCCCTTGCCGGTAAACTGGTAATCCTTGCCATCTACCGACAATCCAAAGGTCATGTTTCCAACGGTAACGCCGCCAAACTTGACATCAAAAACAGTTTCGTGCCGCGCGGGTTCCGCATTTGCCGCCGGGATCACCGCACCCATTCCAAGACCGAGGCCGAGGGCAAGGCTGAACGTTGAACCTGCAAGGCTGAAAACACGCTTTGTTGGGATTGGTGAATTACCTGTCTTTATTGGCATGGAAAGTTCCCTGTTAGAGCTGCAGCACGATATAGCGCATTCAATCTGAATGCATTATGAACCAGCCTTGTTTGGCACAATAGTGGCGGGGCCAGCCAAATCAGGGGCGCATTCAGCGGTCCCAACCCCGTGTTTGTGACAGAATGAACCCGATTTGGCGGTCACGCGGAATAACTGACTGCTTTCAGGCGATTCCAGCCTTGACGATTTTGCCGTTCGAGACTATAAACAGCGCAACTTTTCCCGAGACTTGCGTCAATCCGGCGCCCGGTAGCTTTTTGGCTGGGCAAATTTCAGGGTTGTGACACGGGTACCAGCACTGGCTGGACGGGAACCTGAATTTGTAAAAGGATTGATACAATGTCCAGAACTTGTGAATTGACCGGTAAATCCGTGATGTATGGCAACAATGTGAGCCATGCCAACAACCACACCCGTCGCCGCTTTTTGCCAAACCTCGTCCATGTGACGCTGATGAGCGAAGCACTGAACCAGCGTGTGCGTTTGAGAATCTCTGCGGCTGCGCTGCGCACTGTTGAGCACCGCGGTGGTCTTGATGCGTTCCTGGCAAAATCGAAGATCGAAGATCTTTCGATGAAGGCCCGTCTTTTGAAGCGTCAGATCGCCAAGAAAACAGCTGAAGCAGCAGCAGCCTGATTGGCACGTTTGATTCCATGATTTCGTGAGGCCTCGCCAACTGCGGGGCCTTGTTTTTGGTTCAACCCGTGTTGAACGTGTCGGCTGGTGCCATCTCCCAGCATAAAAAAATGGAATGAAAATGCTTGTGCCTTTTATCGCAGCGATGACCCTTGTTGTCGTCATCTCCAATATTCTCGTTCAATATCCGTTTGCGCATTTTGGCCTTGGAGAAATTCTTACCTGGGGCGCATTCACCTATCCGTTTGCGTTTCTGGTCAATGATCTTGCCAACCGGCGCTTTGGCACGGTTGCTGCGCGCCGCGTGGTTGCGGCAGGTTTTATTACTGCTCTAGTTTTATCGGTCTGGCTCGCCTCGCCGCGGATCGCGATTGCCTCGGGCGCCGCATTCCTCTTTGCCCAGCTGATTGATATCGGTATTTTCGACCGGCTGCGAAACGCCAATTGGTGGCGCGCACCGCTGATCTCGACCTTTGTCGGTTCAGCTGTCGACACTGTGCTGTTTTTTGGTATCGCCTTTGCCCCGTTTTTTGCCGGACTTGATACGGGGCTTGGTCGCGAGGACGCTTCGCTCGGCTTTCCCGCCAGCCTCCTTGGCATCGAAATGCCCCTCTATGCATCGCTTGCAATCGGCGATTTTCTGGTGAAAATCCTCATCGGCATCGTCGCGTTGGTGCCCTATGCCGGCGTTCTGAAAATGAGCGGGGTTAAACTGGCGCGGTATCGCTGATAATCCTGCCGTCCTCAAGGGTAACAATCCGATCAGCCAGTTCCAGAATTCGGTTGTCATGGGTTACCATGACTGTGGTCGTACCGCGCAGTCGGCCGAGTTTTTTCAGCATTTCAACAACTGTCATGCCACTTTCGCTATCAAGAGCTGCTGTGGGCTCGTCTGCAAAAACAATGTCAGGATTTCCAACCAGTGCGCGTACTACCGCAACCCGCTGTTTCTGCCCGCCGGACAGATTGCCCGGTAAGTAGTTCATTCGGTCCGACAGTCCCACAAGTGCCAAGGCGTGGCGGGCCGCTTCAATCTGCACTCTCCGGTCTGATGATCCATGGACCTGAAGACCCATTAAAACATTTTGCAAAGCCGTCAGACTGCCGTGCAAATTGTGCGCCTGAAAAATAAATCCAAGCCTGCGCCTGAGGGTTTCATTCAATAAAGCGCCAGAACCATTAAGTTCGTGGCCCAAAAGGCAAACCGAGCCATCCTGAACATCGCGCAGGCAACCCATCAGGGTCAATACCGTCGTTTTTCCCGATCCGGAAGGGCCCATCAATATTGTCAGGCTCCCACGTTTTACCTTCAGGTTCACATCAAACAGCGCCTGTTTGCGGGCTTCTCCCTGCCCAAACCAATGATTCAACCCGTTAACTGCAATAGGAAAGGCTTCTGACATGATGCTTCCCTAAAACAAATCGGCAGGATCAGCTGAAACCAGCCGCCGCGTTGCAATTGCTCCTGACAGGGAGCACGCCAGTAATGTGCCGACAAAAACCATAAACGCCATTTCCATTGTCATGGCCAATGGCAGAGATGTTGCCACTTTCATTCCTGCCAGCAGGCCGCTGCCGACGATTATACCAGGCACAAAACCGAGGATAGCCAGAATTAGAGCTTCCTCGAACACAATACCGAGAAAGAACCGCTCAGGATAACCCATGGCTTTAAACGTCGCATATTCACTCAAGTGATCTGCAACATCGGTCGAAAGAACCTGATAGACAATCACGATACCCACAAGTATTCCGATGATTACCCCAAAACCGAAAATGATGCCTGTCGGCCGTTTGGTTTGTTGATAGCTCAGGTCATCAGCGGCGGCTTTTGCAAAGCTGCGCACCCGCAGGGATTTATCCGTGATCAAATCGCTCAGTCGCCTTGCAACCACATCCGGATCAGCCCCTGAAGCCACTTGCAAGAGGATGTGATCCGGGGCAGCGGAACTTCTGGCGGGAAAAAGTGTGATAAAGGTCTGGTCGGAAACCATCATGTAACCGTCGCCGCCAAATCCTCCCCCGCCTTCAAACGTATCATATAGCGTTAATGTCGTGCCGGACACTTCAAACGAAGTGGGTGTCTGTGGGCGGATTGAAGCGGCTTCTTCCCGTGGCAGACCGCGGCTGAACATGTCCAGAATACCAGCATTGGGCAATTGCAGAATTCCTGCCTTTCGCGCCATTTTGTCGGATAAAAACTCCGGGAGAGTTGGGTCGATGCCATAAGTTGTCAGACCAAGTGTTTTGGTCGGGCGCGCCCAATTAACGTTTGCGATAAAAAGGCCGGCGCCGGCGATAACATCCTTGTCCCCCAGTGCCTGAAACATCCATTGCCGCGCTACATTTCCACCTTCGGTCATTGAGTTGGCGTCCGAGGCAGATATCATGATGTCGGCATTAAAAAACTCGTATGGCTTCATGGTGGCTGTCGCCATCGAGTTCATGATGCCAAGCTGCACGAAGACCAGCACATTGGCAAAGGCGACTCCTGCCAGTGCGGCAGCAAAGCGGGTTCGGCTATGGGTCAATTGCAGCCAACCGATGGGTAGTCGGCCAAAGAGCCATTGCAACAGGTTGCTCATTTTGGTTGCCTTGCGGCAGATGCGGCCCGCGTATCTATGCGCGCGATCACTTCCAGATTGGTAAAGCGCGCAGCAATCGCAGATGATCGGGCGTCGAGTTCAACCATTACGGTGATAACCCGGGCATCGGTAATTGCGGCCGTGTCATCTGTTACCATTCCCTGACGACCCACTGTCAGACCAATTGACTTAACCTTGCCTTGCAGGGTCTGGCCAATGGCAGCGGCGACCATTTCGACCGGTTGACCTTCGGCAACCGATACAATCCGATCCTGATATACCTCGACCTCAGCCATCATTTGGTTTGTATCACCCATCTCCATTATTCCGGCCACCGGGGGTCGTTCACCCGCACGTGCATGGATATCCAGAATCACACCTGAAATGGGAGCCAGAACGGCTGCGCGGTTCAGATCATTTTTGGCGCGGCTCAACTCGGCTTCTGCAGCCTCCAGATTGCGGATGGCAACAATGACATCAGGCTGCAGATCCACACCGGCAGATGTAAAGCGCTCCAGGGTTGCCTGCGCCTTCTTCTCAGCAAGGGCAGCCTGCCTGTCCGTCGCCGCAAGACCATCCAATGTGGTTTGTGTCGTGACACCGCGTTTGAAAAGCGTCTTTGCCCGTGCGTAATTTGACGCCGCCTCTGCAGCAGCTGACTGGGCCTGTTCCAGCACTGCCTGAGCCTCGTCGCGTGAACTTTGCACAGTCGCCCGAGTTTGCGCCAAGGCAGCCTGCCGGACTGCGACATTAGCCTCGGCCAGCAGCACCGCACTCTCGAGCTGGCCGGCATTGTCCAGTCGTGCCACAACGCCACCTTTTTCAATTTGCGTCCCGATGGAGACAAGAATTTCCGCAATCCGGGCATCTCCCGAACCGAAAGGCGGAGCGATGATTGATACATCCCCGCGCGGCATCAGACGGGCCAGGCCCACCACATCGGTTGCCTGCATGGTCTCGACCATTTCTGGAGGCAGTTCGATTTCGGGCGGAAGGGCAATCGGAGATTTTGACCCACCGCCAGGCTGCAGGCCTGTGAGCGCATAAAACTTCTGCAAAGCGGGAGGTTGAAAATACATTCCTATTACGCCTCCGGTGAACATGAAGACCGGCAATAACAAAACAAGAAGGTATCGTTTTCGAAAGCGGAACCAGCGAGAAGGCGCCGGGGCAGCATCAGGATCACGCGAGATCACCTGAAGGGGGAGGTCTATGTCGTTTTGGTCGGTCATGGGGCTCTCGGACTCAATCTGCACTGGCAGCGGCTTTGGCAGCGATGTCTAAACTGAGTTTTGAAAATACCATAAAAGATATCGTGGCACAGAAATAATCCGCTGCCGTTAGCTCTTACTGTACAAAACCGATAGCAAGCTTGATCTGGGTCAATCCGAGTATGACTGCAATCTTCAATATCAAAGCCTCACTCTTCGAGCCTGAACTCCAAGAGCAGCGTGCGCTGAAGGCGGCGGTTGAAATTGTCGTCGGAGATGACGGCGATGCGCGTTTCGCCTTCGGGCGTTTGCCAGGTGGCAATACCCTCCATGTTGTCAATGCGGCTGGTAAGGCCCGCCTCCATCAATATTTCGCCGTCAGCCGTTCTGCCTGGGGCAAGGTCTGCGCTCTTGATCCGGCGGATACGCATGCCAACGCCGATCGACAAACCGATGCGGCGCTCGAGGATCAGCAGATCGCCATCCGGCAGGAAGCTGGCATCTGTTACCGAATAATCGTCGCTGCGGGTAATGGAAAATTCGGTGATTGATTTTGCATCGGCAATGAAAGCGCGGTTGTTGCCATTGGCATCAAGGTCCTCTTCGGCGATTGCGACAAATTTTCCGGCGAGCGGTGAAGTGGCAGGAGCGAGCGCCATCGCTTCGAGGCCCTTGTTGGCAGAGATGGAAAAGGGCTTGAACGAGGCTGTGGCCTGGACTGGCGGGCCTGGAAAATAGTCATTTTTCAGATCGTACACGTTGATGCGGTTAAGCCGCTCGAACGAGACATAAGCCCTTTTGCCGTGGATTTCGAGACCTTCGGCATCGGCCCAGCGCTTGGACGGATATGGCGTTCCGTCGGCCTTGCAGAGGCAGGAGAGATCGCTGTCAACAAGGGATTTCATGGCTCTGCCAGGACTGCGGATTATTTCGGCGGTGAACCAGAAACCAGCATCTGACACCGAAAAGAGGCGGGTGCCATCGCCTGACAGACGCAACCCGGAGAAGCCGCCGAAGTCGGCTTCCTCGGAGGCAATTTCGAGGCCGCCGAGAAAGGTGAGCTTTCCCGCACTGTTATCCGAAAAGCCGATGTTGAAATATTCGATCGCTTCAGTGGTGAGTGAAACGGGAGCGGCGAAGGCTGAATGAGCGAGGGCGCTGCAGATGAGCATGCCGCCGGAGAGCAATGCCTTCAAGGAGGAGCGCATGAGTGGATTGAATGTTGTCGGGAGGAAGCCTGTGACTATTCTCATACAGGTTTATTCATGCAGTTTTCTTGAGGAGCTTCTTGCGGCCGCGCTTGGCATCGGCAGGACCCTCGGCAAAAAGCGATGCAAGCTGCTCGGTCATGGCGCCCGCGAGTTCCTCGGCGTCGACAATCGTAACAGCCCGCTTGTAATAACGGGTTACATCGTGACCGATACCGATAGCGAGCAATTCGATCGGCGAATGTGTTTCGATATCTGCAATGACATGGCGCAAATGGCGTTCGAGATAGTTTCCGGGATTCACCGAAAGGGTCGAATCGTCAACCGGCGCACCGTCGGAAATCATCATCAGGATGCGGCGTTTTTCGGGCCTCGCCATCATGCGGTTGTGAGCCCACAAGAGCGCCTCGCCGTCGATGTTTTCTTTCAGCAGGCCTTCGCGCATCATCAGGCCTAGATTGCGGCGCGAGCGTCTCCAGGGCGCATCAGCGCTCTTGTATATGATATGTCGCAGATCGTTGAGACGGCCGGGATGGGGAGGCTTGTCGGCTTTCAGCCACTTTTCGCGCGATTGGCCGCCTTTCCAGGCTTTGGTGGTAAATCCAAGGATCTCGACCTTGACGCCGCAACGCTCGAGCGTTCGTGCCAGAATGTCGGCGCAGGTTGCTGCAACCGTGATCGGGCGGCCGCGCATCGAACCCGAATTGTCGATGAGGAGGGTCACAACAGTGTCGCGGAAAACAGTCTCGCGCTCCATCTTGAAGGAGAGCGGGGTCATCGGGTCCATGATGATGCGCGGCAGGCGGGCGGTATCGAGATAGCCTTCTTCGAGATCAAAATCCCAGCCGCGATTCTGCTGAGCCATCAGGCGGCGCTGCAAGCGGTTTGCCAGACGGCCGACGACGCCCTGCAGATGCGCCAGCTGCTTGTCGAGGAATGCGCGCAGGCGGTCAAGTTCGGCCTCGTCGCACAATTCCTCGGCGGTGGTAACCTCATCGAACTCGTAGGAAAACACGCGGTAATCGCTGTCGGCGGGAAGATCGGAAAACGGCAATTGAGGGCGCTGGGATTCGCCAGGCGTTTCAGCGTCCTCCATGTCCTCGCTGTCAAAATCGTCCTCGCCCATGTCGGTCGATTCCATCTCGCCGTCCTGGGTCTGGTCGGAAACCTCCTCAGACTCCTGTGGTTCGCCATCGTCTTCGCCGGTAGCTTCCTCGTTTTCTCGCTGGGCGTCAGCCTCGCTGTCCTCGCTGTCGGGGCTTTCGTTTTCCTCCATGTCCTCGTCGGGCTGGTCTTCACCCAGTTCGTCGGCCATGTCGAGGGAAGCGATGAGGTTGCGAATGGATTTGGCAAACGCTTTTTGATCCTTGAGATCATGATCAAGGGCGGCGATGGCATCAGTCGCCTTTTCGTCAATGAAATCGCGCCACAGATTGACGAAGCGTTTTGCATTTTCAGGCGGCGCAATTCCAGTCAGCTTTTCGCGCACGATCAGCGCCACAGCCTCTTCAAGCGGAGCATCGCTGCGGTCGACTGCATTTTGATAATTGGCCTTGGAGTACTTCTCCTCGATCATCGCCGTCAGATTGCTGGAGACGCCCTCCATCTGGCGGGCACCAAGAGATTCAACGCGGGTCTGCTCTACACGGTCATAAATTGCTCTTGCGAGTTGGCCCACAGGGGCGTGTCTGTTGTGAATTACCTTGTCATGTCCGGCTAGGCGGAGCGCCATCGAATCGCCGTAGCCTCTGGCCGCAGCAAGCTGCGCCATGGTCATCTTGCGGCCAGGATCAGGCAGCTTGACCTGGTCGCCAACAAGGGCGGGGCGGTCATTGGAAAAGACAACCTCGACGCCCGGCTTTTGGGCAATCGCACGGACACAGTTCGCCAACGCCTGCTTCAGCGGTTCGAAATCTGCGGGCTTGCTGCCCTTTTTCTGGTTGTCGCCCTGTTTTGTCATTCTTGGCCGGCCATTGTACTACCTGTTATCAGGATATGACGAGGTTCGCTGTGGATTCCGGCAATTCGACACCGAAGACGCGCTGATAAAACTCGGCTACGGTCGCCCGCTCCAACTCATCGCACTTGTTGAGGAATGTCAGACGGAACGCCATGCCGATATCGCCAAATATATGAGCGTTTTCCGCCCAGGTGATAACTGTACGCGGGCTCATGACGGTTGACAGATCACCATTGATAAACGCGCCGCGGGTCATGTCGGCGATGCGAACCATCTTGCTGATTGTTTCGCGGCCCTCCGGATTGTCAAAACTTTTGGCCTTGGCCAGTACAATGGCAGCTTCTGCATCATGTGGCAGATAATTGAGCACAGTGACGATTGACCAGCGGTCCATCTGAGCCTGGTTGATCTGCTGGGTGCCGTGGTACAGGCCGGTTGTGTCTCCAAGGCCGACCGTGTTGGCGGTCGCAAAAAGCCGGAATGCAGGATGAGGGGTGATAACACGGCTCTGATCGAGAAGGGTCAGACGGCCTGAAGATTCAAGTACGCGCTGGATGACGAACATCACATCGGGACGGCCTGCGTCATATTCGTCAAAGACGAGAGCAATATTGTGCTGATATGCCCATGGCAGGATACCGTCACGAAATTCGGTGATCTGCATGCCGTCACGCACTACGATGGCATCTTTGCCAATGAGGTCAAGGCGGCTGACATGGCTGTCGAGGTTGATACGCACGCATGGCCAGTTGAGGCGCGAAGCCACCTGTTCAATATGGGTTGATTTACCGGTTCCGTGATATCCTGACACTATAACGCGGCGGTTGTGTTCAAAGCCGGCGAGGATGGCGAGGGTAGTCGCCTTGTCAAACAGATAATCAGGGTCATCCTCAGGCACATGCTCGGTTCGCGTCTTGTAGGCGCGCACCATCATGTCAGAATCGATACCGAATGTTTTTCTTACGGATACCTGGGTATCCGGCATGCCATCACTCATCCGCGTTATCTCCACTTGGGGCGGTTAACATCACCATGATCAACTGGCGCTCTTCCGAAAGATCACAACAACAATTGACAGTACCAGTGACAGGCAATTGTCTGTCCTGTTGCATCAACCCCATGTGACTTTCGGAAATTTGTAGTTGGGTAAAAGAGCGCATTCAGTGATGAACTTGATCCGTATCCCGGCCAGCATTCCTATTTCATCTCTTCGATTAGCGCCTTTTTTGACACTAGACAATGCCGGAAGCGGAGCATGTTGACGCTGACACGCCAAAAGCCATGCGCAATTCCAAATTGCCTGACGCCATTTTGCCGCGCCAGCACTTTGAGTTTCAGCAGAATCCAGCTTTTTGCAAAATCTTGTAGGCCAGAATAATTTCGCGCAACCGTTCTTCTGAGCTCCTGTCGCCACCATTTGCATCAGGATGATTCTGCTTGACCAGCAGCTTGTAGCGAGCCTTCAGGTCTTCGGGTGTTGCAGTATATGGCAGATTGAGATCATCAAAAGATTTTTTCTCAAGTGTTTTTAGTTTGCGCGAGCGCGAGGGAGCCACTTTTCCGGCTCTGGCTGCCGCAGCATAATTGGTTCGATTATAAAGCCGCTGAGCCCCTTCGGCATTGGCATCGCGCTCATTGAGAGGCGGGTGTTTACTGGTCTTGTTGGTTCCCATTTGCCAGGTCGGGCGCGATCCGGTGATGGCGTCCTTTTGAAACTTGGCGATTGCATCGTCATCAAGACCGGAAAAATAATTGAAGTTCTTATTATAGTCACGCACATGGTCTATGCACATCCACAAATACTGTCCTTCACGGTTGCGTCCCATCGGCGCCTTGTGGGTACCTGCCTTGGCACAGCCTTCCCATTGGCAAGGCTGTTTGATCGGCTCGTCGATCTTCTTTTTGGAAGAGCGGTTGCCGACGCGGATCGAATCGAAAAGGGAGGATGTAGGTTTGGATGTAGGTTTCATGGGCTAGGTATAGGGTCTCGTGATCAATTGAACAAGAATTGACAAGCAAAATTCTTGCCTTCAAAAAGCGCAATGGTTTGTGGATTGGTTGTATCTAACAGATTTTGACGATGTAACAAGTTCGAAGAACGCAAGAAAGATCAAAATGGCATTCTCCAAAAACATTGAAAAGAAGATTGACGCGGCGCTGAAACCTGTTTCGCTTGAAATCGTTAACGAAAGCCATCTGCATGCCGGCCATCAGGAAAGTTTTGATGGAAGCGGTGAGACACATTTGCGCATCAAGGTTGTTGCGGGCGCTTTTACCGGCATGAGCCGTGTGGACAGGCACAGGGCTATCAATGCACTGGTTGCAGATGAAATTGCGGCAGGTCTCCATGCCATCGCAATCGAAGCGAAGGCATCAGACGAGGTGAAATAAGAACCGTTGTCCGCCGCCTAGCTGATGTCCCTGATCCGTAATTTGGTGATGCGGTTTTTTTGCCGCTTCAAGACAACGAAGCGTTTACCGAAAAAGGTGAAAGTCTGTTTTTCATCAGGGATCATCTGGGCTGCATGAATGACAAGACCGGCAATGGTGGTGGCTTCCTCGTCTGGTAATTTCCAGTCCAGCGCCCGGTTGAGGTCGCGTATAGGCACATTCCCATCAACAACCACAGCGCCGTCAGGTTCTGTAGTCACACCGATCACCTCGATATCGTGCTCGTCTGAAATATTGCCGACGATTTCTTCAAGAATATCCTCAAGGGTCACAAGCCCCATTACTTCGCCATATTCGTCCACCACGAGTGCGATATGCGCCTTCTTGCGCAAAAATGCATTCAACTGGTCGCGAAGGGATGTTGTTTCAGGAACAAACCAGGGCTTTGCGGCGATTTTCATGACATCAATGTTTTTGGGCTTTTCGCCCAGACCGATAGCGCGCAACACATCCTTTGCATGAATGACCCCAATGATGTTTTCAGAAGTGTCACGCCAAAGGGGAATACGCGTATAGGGGCTGTCGAGAATTTCACGAACAACCATTTCCGGCGGTTGGTCGGCGTCGACTGAAAGCATGTTGGTGCGGTGAACCATGATGTCGGAAACTTCAAGTTCGTGCAGATCAAGGATGCCGCCGAGGCGGTCGCGGTCGTCCTTGACCACCGTGCCATCACTGTGGAAAACCTCGAATGTACCCCGCAATTCATCATGGGCGCTCAACATGTCCTGCGATTCATCAAGCCGCACGCCAAAAAGCTTAAGGATGTTCTTGACTATCCAGTTTGCTGTCTTTGCAAAGGGCGCAAGGATGATGACGAAAAACCGGACAAACGGTGCAGCCCGCAGTGCAAACTGGTCAGCATTTACGATTGCCCATGATTTTGGCATGATCTCTGCGAAAATAACGACAATGATAGTCATGGCAAAAGTTGCGACAAAAATACCCGAATCCCCAAATGCCTTCAGGAAAAAGCTGGTTGCAAGTGCAGAAGCAAGGATGTTGACCAGATTGTTGCCGATGAGGAGTGTGCCAATCAGGCGATCCTTCTTGGCGATCAATTTTTGAACGCTGATAGCGCGGGGGTCGCCGTTCTTTTCCAGCGAATGCAGCCTTGCCCTTGATGCGGCAGTCAATGCAGTTTCAGAACCTGAAAAAAATGCGGAAAAGCAAATCAGAATTATGATGGTGCCTAAAAGTAACCAATCAGCCGGTGCCATGTTATTTCGCCTCGTTAAGCGCTTCTTTCAAAAATGCCAGAACTTCGTCTAGGGAAACATCTTTGGCAATATAGGACTTTCCAACGTCTTTTGTAAGGATGAAGGTCAGCTTGCCGCGTGAAACCTTTTTGTCCTGGGCTATATAACCAAGCAATGCTTCAGCGGAAGGCAAAGGCCCTTTGATGTCGCTGATTTTTGTTGGCAAACCACAGGCTGCCAAATGCCTTTCAACGCGTTCCGCATCTTCGAGGGAACACTGGTTCAGTCGATTCGAAAACCGGTGTGCCAAGACCATCCCAATTGCAACCGCTTCCCCGTGCACCAGTCTTTTGCTGTCATATTTGGCCATGGATTCGAGCGCATGCCCAAAAGTGTGACCAAGATTGAGCAGTGCCCGGTCACCTTGCTCGGTTTCGTCCCTTGCGACAATATCGGCTTTTGCCTGACAACTGACGGCAATTGCCTCCTGCAGGGATGGGCCAAAAGCAAACAGGTCCCTGTGTGATTTTTCGAGCCAGGCAAAGAATTCCGGTTTGTCGATCAGTCCGTATTTTGCCACCTCGGCGTAACCGGCGGCAAATTCGCGTCTTGAAAGGGTTTTCAATACCGAGGTATCGGCGAGCACAAGAATGGGCTGGTGAAACGCACCGATGAGGTTTTTTCCCTGGGCTGCGTTGACGCCGGTCTTGCCGCCAACGGACGAATCCACCTGCGCCAGCAGCGAGGTTGGAATCTGGACGAAATCCATGCCGCGCCTTGTGATTGAAGCTGCAAATCCGGCCAAGTCTCCTACGACCCCGCCGCCGAATGCAATCACAAGATCCTTGCGTTCAAGTTTCGTCTCCAGCAATTGTGCCACGACAGTTTCGAGTACTGTCATGGTTTTTGATTGCTCGCCAGGCTCTACTGTGATGGTGGATGACTGAATGCCTGCTGTCTCAAGTGAGTGGATGAGTGTATCGCCATGGGCAGTCATGACATTGGTATCGCTGATGATGGCGCATCGGGCTCCCGGCCTGAGGGCAGCAATAAGTGAACCTGCATCCTTCAGGAGATTGTCGCCGATATGGATCGCGTAGGTACGCTCGCCAAGCTCCACTGTTATTGTACGGTTGGTAGTCATTTTGAATGTTCCATAAGATACTCGCTCAATGCCCTGATCACCGCGTCCCTCGTTTCGTTCTTTGAGGATTTTGATGACGGGATATGAAGGTCGGCCTCGGCGTAAACGGGTTCGCGCTTTTCCATCAGGGCCGCAAGAGTTGCCTTTGGATCGGCAGTTTGCAATAGCGGCCTCGTCGATGGTCTGCGCATGACACGGTGCATCAGCAAATCAAGATCGGCTGTAAGCCATATCGAGATGGCGTGTTTTGCGATTTGCTCACGGGTGGCTGGTGAAATGAATGCGCCGCCCCCCAGGGAAATGACTGCTGGGCCACCCGCCAGAAGACGGGCAATCACTTTTTCTTCGCCCGCCCGGAAATAGGCTTCGCCGTGGAGGGAGAATATTTCAGGTATTTCCATGTTCGCAGCGGCGACTATCTCGTGATCAGAATCATAAAATGGCAGTTGCAAAATGGAAGCCAGCAGTTTGCCGATTGCCGTCTTGCCTGACCCCATCATACCGACGAACACAATCGAACGCTGACCAAGCGCCTCGGTGAGGGTGGTATTGGACGTTGGCTGGAAAGCAGCCCCGGTCATGTGTTCATCCCAAAAAAGAAATTCCGAATTTCCCGATGTAGCACAACAATAAATCGCCCGCGTCAAGTCCGCTATGAATATTGGTGGTCAAGTAAACACACAAGATGAATTGAAATTGTCGGCATCACCTGCCATAAGGCGCTCTGGAGCCGTTCTTTCAATATGCCGGGATGAATGTAATGCCAAGTTTGATACGGTTTGTGGTTTTCTGCGCAATTGTTGCTGCCATAGGTTATGGCGCGATGTTTGCGCTGGTCAGTTATGTGGAGCCACAACCAAAAGAAGTGCTGATCAAGATTCCTGCCGACAAACTCAATATTCAATAGACCTGGGCTGGACATTTTCTAATTTTCTGCAGGGCGGGGCATTTAGAGGCGTACCATGAGCACCAACCCCGGATTTCTGGCAGAATCATTTCTTGAAATGATGAGTGCCGAGCGCGGTGCCAGCGCCAATACGCTTGCGGCGTATGAGCGGGATTTGCGGCGTTATACCGATCACTTGGAAAAAAGTTCGATGACAGCCGACAAGGCCGTGAGCGAGGACGTTCGCGGTTTTCTCAATTCTGTGGCGGGCGAGGGACTTTCCACAGCAAGCCAGGCGCGGATATTGTCGTGTGTCCGACAGTTCCACAAATTCCTGTTTGCTGAAGGGGTGCGTTCGGATGATCCGACTGCAGCAGTTGATGCGCCGCGGCAAAGCAGGCCATTGCCGAAGATCCTGAGCGTTGCGGAGGTTGACCGCTTGATTATTCGCGCCGAGGACAATGTGAAAGCAAATGAAGACGGCAAGAGCCTGAAGCATTTGCGCCTGTATGCGCTATTGGAAACACTCTATGCGACCGGTATGCGGGTAAGTGAACTTGTCAGCCTGCCTGCCAGTGCAGCTCGTTCTGATGGCCGCTTTTTGATGATCACCGGCAAAGGCAACAAGGAACGCCTTGTTCCGCTCACCCAACGCGCGAAAAACGCGATGCTTGACTACCTCCTGAAGTTGCCGAGGCAGGATGATGGCGCTTTGCCTGCGCATCTTTTCCCGGCGCAATCGCTGGAGGGACATTTTACTCGGCAGGCATTTGCTCGCGATTTGAAAGATTTGGCCATTGCGGCGGGTATTGCGCCGTCGCGGGTATCACCGCATGTGCTCCGCCATGCCTTTGCCAGCCATTTGCTGCAAAATGGTGCGGATCTGCGGGCAGTGCAGCAATTGCTGGGACATTCGGACATCTCAACAACACAAATATATACTCATGTCATGGATGAGCGGATGCAGGAGTTGGTTCAAGAACATCATCCTCTGGCAAATCGTGATAAAAACAGTTAAGAGCAGCCGGGTTGCGGTTCACAACAAGGTGAAACCGCAGAATTTTGTTTAACCAATGCAGGTCCCAGTTCAATGCGTTTGTATCTTGATTTTGAAAAACCGGTTTCTGACATTCACGCAAAAATCCTTGAACTGAAGGGTGTTGATGAACCAGGTCAGAGCGTCGATCTTTCAGGGGAAATCGAGAAACTCGAAGTCAGGGCAAACGCCACACTTGAATCGCTCTATGCAAAACTCACGCCCTGGAACAAGACGCAGGTTGCGCGTCATCCTGACCGCCCGCATTTTGTGGATTACAAAAAGGCGCTGTTCACGGATTTTGTCGACCTTGCGGGTGATCGTTATTTTGCCGAGGATTTTGCAATCCAGGCAGGTTTCGCGCGACTGGCAGGACAGCCGGTTGCTGTGATTGGTCAGGAAAAAGGCTCCAATACCGAAAGCCGAATCAAACACAATTTCGGCATGGCGCGCCCTGAGGGCTATCGCAAAGCTGTGCGAATCATGGAACTCGCTGACAAGTTCAGTATTCCGATTGTAACGCTGGTTGATACAGCAGGAGCTTATCCCGGCATTGGTGCGGAGGAGCGAGGGCAGGCCGAGGCGATTGCACGCTCTATCGAAGCCTGTCTCAAAGTTAAGGTGCCGCTGGTTACTGTTGTCATCGGTGAGGGCGGCTCTGGCGGCGCGATTGCGATTGCCTCATCGAACCGCGTTTATATGCTTGAGCATTCCATTTACAGCGTCATCTCTCCGGAAGCCGGAGCGTCAATTCTGTGGCGGGATTCAGCCAAGGCACAGGAAGTGGCGACCTCCATGAAGATGACAGCGCAGGATCTGAAAAGTCTTGGCATTATCGACGGAATAATTCCCGAGCCACCAGGGGGCGCGCACCGCCATAGCGCCGAAGTAATTGTTGCTGCGGGAGAAATGATTGAGCGCGCACTAGGCGAAATGTCCGGGTTGGACGGTATGGCAATCCGTGAACAGAGGCGAGAAAAATTCCTGGCTATCGGACGAAACCTGTCTTGATGACATTCGATTGGGGCGGTCTGACAATTTTGTTACCGGTTGACTATAACTTCTTGTCAACACAATCAGGTGCATTATGCTGCCCGAATGAGCAAATCATTATTTGAATCGGACATGGATTTGTCCGCCTCAAGTTGGCGAAGTGATACAGCACTGAAAAACAATGCACTCCGGCGCGTTTGATTTTTCTGCAGATGCGATCCTTCGTGTGGTAGATTTTTTGACAGAAAGAATGAAATTGCTGCCAAGAGTTGCACTGCCCGCTTCAGGGCAATCGAAAAAATCTCGATGGTTTTCCAAGGCTGCTGCCATTTTGGCCGCCGGGCTGTTATTGTCTGCTTGCCAAGGAGGGATCGATAGCGTTTTTCCGAAGGCTGAGCGCCCGATAGCGCCCAAGCTTGTAAAAAAAATGAAGGCCAAGGGGATGACTTCCTCTTCACCCATTTTGATCAGGATTTACAAGGAAGAGAACGCGCTGGAAGTTTGGAAGCAGAAAGATACCGGTAAATATGATCTGCTGGAAACTTATGAAATCTGTAAATGGTCCGGTCAGTTTGGTCCGAAAGTAAAAGAAGGTGACAGACAGGCACCCGAGGGATTTTACAATGTGGGCAAGGCCCAGATGAATCCCAACTCTGATTATCATCTGTCTTTCAACATCGGCTATCCCAACACGTATGACCGCTCGCATGGACGCACCGGTACTCACCTGATGGTGCACGGAGCCTGTTCGTCCGCCGGGTGTTATTCAATGTCGGATGAATATGTCGAGCAAATCTATGCGCTTGCCCGCGAAGCGATGGCGGGAGGTCAGGATTATTTTCAGGTACAGGCCTTTCCGTTTCGCCTGACTGCCGCCAATCTTGCAAAACATGCGGCCAGTCCGAATTTCGAATTCTGGAAAATGCTGAAGGAAGGCTACGATCATTTTGAGCTGACCCGTCGTCCTCCAAAAGTGGATGTGTGTGAGAAAAGATATATTTTCAATCGGCTGGCTGTCGAAGACAAGAAGTTTTCTGCTTCATCTGCCTGCCCGCCGGTGACGATGCCGCGGAAGTTGCTGTCAGCCTACAGCGAGAACCTTTCCAAGGAAAAGGCCGAATTCGAGAAAGCTTTGAGGCGGGAGCAGGCAAGGGCGAAACTCAAGGGAACAGAGCTTGCCAGTGTAAATATTGACACTCTTTCGATTGTGGCCGCAGGCAACGAAATATTGCCGCCGCCGACACCAGAAGCGCCGCCTCCAGTGGTCGCGACACCAGAACCAGTAACGCCCGAAGTAGCATCTGTTCCTGCGATTGACGGGAATGAAGCTGGTGCGAACAAAGCTGACGCTGTGGTAGAGACAGGCACGCAGGCCGATGCCGCTGTTGTCAATGTACCAAACGGTGTATCAGCCCCCGAGGCGTCTGCGGGAGATGTACCAGTTGGACTGTCGGCGGCAGAAAATGAGGCCCGCTTGAATGGTGCTTCAGTTGCGCCTTCAGCAGTTGCGCCTGTGACACCTGCAACTGACCCGGTTTCAGCGGCTCCTGCAAATGTGGCTGTACCAACACCAGCGCCTGAGGTGCAATCCGTGGCGCAAGTTGCGGAGCCTGCGGTTTCAGAAAACGCGGGCTCAGTGACTGAAGAACAGGCTGTTGCGATACCGCAAGCCGCTCCGCGTCAAGAGGAGATTGTGAGCAAACCCGCAAAGAAAACGATCAGACCGCAGCGTCAACAAATTTCACCTTGATTGCGCTGGTTTATAAACGAAACGTTCCTGAACCGCGCATGGAAAAATGCGCGGAAATCCTAGACGAATTTGCCGTGGCAATGTTTGAATTTTTTGCCTGACCCGCAAGGGCATTGGCCGTTGCGACTGGTGTTCATCCAGCCATCCGGCATATCTTCTGGAGCGATATCTTCCGGGTTTCCGTCAAAATCACCGACTGGAATTGAGTCTCCGTCCTCGCGCCCCTGCTGGACCAATTCAACCCTCGACAATTGTGATGTAACCACCTGCCGCAAATTGGTTAGCATGGTCTGGAAAAGTTCAAAGCTCTCGCTCTTGTACTCTTGCAGCGGATCACGCTGGCCATAGCCCCGAAAGCCGACGACAGAGCGCAGATGGTCGAGGTTTACAAGGTGCTCGCGCCACAACTGGTCGATGGTTTGCAATACAACCGATTTTTCGACATAGCGCATTACCTCGGGGCCAAAACGGGCAGCTTTCTCCTCAAATGCCTTGTCGGCAATTTCGGTAATACGGTCATGCACGTCCTCGTCTGCAATACCTTCCTCTTCGGCCCATTTCTCGACAGGCAGATCGAGGTTGAGATACTGGATGATGCCTTCCTTCAATTCTGCCGTTTCCCATTGTTCAGGGTAGGCTTTCTCAGGCATGTGGCGTGAGACAAGACTGTCAATGACATCTCCGCGCATGTCGGCCACAGTTTCGGAAATGTCCTCGGCTTTCATCAGGTCAATACGCTGTTCGAAGATGACCTTGCGCTGATCATTCATGACATCGTCAAATTTTAGCAGGTTTTTGCGGATATCGAAGTTTCTGGCTTCAACCTTTTGCTGGGCCTTTTCAAGCGCCTTGTTGATCCAGGGATGTAT
>JBGSTD010000050.1:0-28468 GCA_041736675.1 Salaquimonas sp. | reverse complement strand
GTGCAGACGTCTTCGATTACATCGAACGCTTCTACAACCCGAAACGCCGCCACTCGACCAACGGCTATTTAAGCCCTATACAATACGAGGAGAGAGCGATGAAAGCTTAAGTTGCCGTCCACGAAACCGGCAGCAGCTCACAGATCCTTTTTGTCCTCGGGCATCACTCCGGCATAAACTTCGGTAATGCCAAGTTCCCCGGCAACAGCTTTCGCTGTCAACACATTGTCGCCTGTTGCCATGATGACGGTTAGGCCATCCTTGACAAGCGCCTTTATGTGATCCGCTGCGCCCGTCTTGATCTTGTCCGAGACAGCGACAATGCCCTCTATCCTGCTGTCTACAGCAAGCAGCATGGCAGTCTTGCCGGCCTTCTGCAGTTGTTCGATTTGCCTGTCTGCGGCTTCGCTCGATGCGCCGATTTGTTCCATCAATGCCGAATTGCCCAAGGCAATTTTCTTTTTTTCAATGGTTCCGGTAACGCCCTTGCCTGTGACAGCATCAAAGCCCGAAACGGATTTGAGCTTTATCTTCCGATCATCTGCAGCTTTCAAGATTGCCTCAGCAATTGGATGCTCTGAACCTTTTTCAAGACTTGCTGCCAAAGTCAGCAGTTTATTCTGGTCCATTTTCCCAAGCGCGATGATATCATTAAGCGATGGCTTTCCCTCGGTCAGAGTGCCGGTCTTGTCAACAATCAAAGTATCTATGGCCGCCATGCGCTCGATAGCTCCAGCCTCGCGGATCAGGACACCTGCCTGCGCTCCACGCCCTGTTCCGATCATGATCGACATCGGTGTTGCCAGGCCGAGCGCGCACGGACAAGCGATAATCAGAACTGAAACTGCTGAAACGATGGCATAAACCAATGAAGGCGACGGCCCGAAAAACAGCCAGAGAGCAAATGACAAAACCGCCACACCGACAACAATCGGCACAAACCAGCCTGCCACCCTGTCTGCCAGCCCTTGAATTGGCGCGCGGCTGCGCTGTGCGGTTGCGACCATGGCGACGATCTTCGCCAGCATCGTGTCCTCGCCAACTTCGCGTGCTTCCATGATGAAGCTGCCCGTCTTGTTGATTGATCCGCCAACCACTTTCTCACCAATGCTTTTCTCAACCGGGACCGGCTCACCTGTCAGCATGCTTTCATCAACAAAACTGTTTCCTTCGAGCAGAACACCATCGACGGGAACAGCCTCTCCCGGGCGCAACCTGATATGATCTCCGGCGAGAATGTTCTCAAGCGGCGCATCATACTCACTGCCATCCGCGTTTATCCGTCGTGCCGTTTTGGGAGCAAGATTGAGCAAAGCCCTGACCGCATCACCCGTGCGTTCCCGGGCCCGCAGCTCAAGCACCTGTCCAAGGAACACGAGGGCAATAATAACAACCGCCGCCTCAAAATATACCGACACATGGCCGCCCCCCATATGAAAGTCATGAGGAAAAAGTTGAGGCAAAAAGGTAGCTGCAACGCTGTAGCCATAGGCAGCAGTCACACCCAGCATGATCAGCGTCCACATGTTGTAATTACCTGTCTTGATGGATACCCAGCCCCTGTGGAAAAACGGTTGGGCAGCCCACAAGACAACTGGCGTCGCCAGCAGGAACTCAAGATAAAGCGACAACTTTTCGCCAATCCATTCGCGAACAGGCAACCCAACCATTGGCCCCATAGTCAGGATCAAGAGTGGAATTGCTGCAATCGCGCTGACCCAGAACCTTTGGGTAAAATCAATCAGCTCATGGTTCGGACCTTCGGCAACGCCGCCTGCTGGCTCAAGTGCCATTCCGCAAATCGGACAGGTTCCAGGCCCATCCTGAACAATTTCAGGGTCCATGGGACAGGTGTAGGTGGTGTTTTTTTGCGCAGGCTTCTTTTTCAGCTTGTTGCGGCCGGTCAGATAAAACACCGGATCGGCTTCAAAACGCTTGTGGCATTTCGGATTACAGAAATGATATTCCGTGTCCTTGTATCTGAGCGAAGGTTTGCCAATACCAAGTTTGACGGTCATTCCGCAAACGGGATCCAAGGCTGTTTCGTTTGTGGCATTGTTCATTTGAGTTTTCCGCGCATACGCGGCCCTGGTTTCAGTTAATCCTGAAAACAATATAGGGCTTCCAGCAACTGGAAGGTCAAGTGCGCTGCGATATCAATCCTGCAGCAGTTTGACCAACTCCGGCAAAAGCACGTGTTCCCTTCCCGCTTTCATCTGGCCATCAAGCAGGGACAGCACCCCTTTGGCCGTCGCATCACATGCACCCAGATCGGATGCCATCTGATTGTAATACCCGATGTCCTTGTGGGCATTGGAGATGGAAAACTTCAACCCTGACGGGTCACCGTTGAGAATATAGGGACTGAGGCGGTCTAGGACAACACCTGCCCCGCCGCCCTTTGCAAGCACTTCCACAAACTTGGCGCTGTCAATGCCAGCGCGCCCTGCCGTTGCTGCGGCTTCAGCCAGAACTGCCGTAAACCCGAGCGAGACATAGTTGTGCAGCAGCTTCATGGAATGGCCGGATCCGACCGGCCCGATATGGGTAATGTTTTCTGCGAAAGATTTCAGCAATGGCAACACGGCTGCAAAATCTGCTTCCTCACCGCCAACAATCAAATTGAGACGCCCTTCCATCGCTTCCCTGGGGGTTCTGGTCATCGGGGCGTCGATAAACCTGCCACCGGCATCATTTACCATTTGGGCCAGTTTGATCGTGGAGGCTGGAATTGCAGTTGAGCAATCGACCACCAGACTTCCCTGTTGCAAGCCGGCTAGCACACCATCTTCGCGCGTCAGGATATCTTCCACTTGCGGTGATCCTGTTACGCAAAGGATGATAATGTCACAGCTTTCAGCCAGCGCCCTGCCGGAACCAACGCCTTTCGCCCCTGCGCTTTTCAACGCATCGACAGGCTGGTTGCCTGGATGTTCCAGAAATACCAGGTTCCAGCCGGCCTTCGCTATATTGGTGGCAATTCCAAGCCCCATGAGGCCCACCCCGGCAATTCCGATTTTCTGTGTTTGCATTTTTATCTCCGGGTACGCGATCAGGACTCACCAAACTGACATCGGAAAATCTGATGAAATTTTCAGTACAATCGCAATAATGAAAAAGATTCTTTTTTCAATCAGATAGACAGGCTGATTGACGCATTCTGTCAACCCGCAACATTTAGAGAACGGTCATTTTCAACGCCGCCAGCCGCTCCCACTGGTTCAGGATGCAATCATAGTCAGCGTCGTTTCCGACTTTGTAGCCGACCAACAACAAGTCATCGCGTACCGCAGCCGGAAGGCACTCAAAGGCACTGCTGATCGCGTTGTTGATCGACTGCCTTTTATCAGTGAAGGCTCGCGAAGTAATATACGGCAAACCCGGCGTAGTTTTAGTCTTGGCGATGACCTTTAGATCGGCAGCGGCAGGCTCATGGCGCTTGGCGAGTTCCCAGGTCACCGCGTCAATGGCGGCGATTTCGGCAATGCTGCCAGCAACATATTTGATGGAGTTGCGATGAGACTGCGATTGAATAAAATGCAGACGCGAAATGCAGACAGGTATTTCAGACAGATAATTTTGCAGCGCCGAAAACCCCGATTGTGAGCGTGGATCGTTATAGGCAATCCACTTTCCCTCAAAATCACCGGCATTTGAAAACTCGGCATCCCTGCGTGCAATGATAACCGAAAAATAATTGCCAGCCTCGCATTGAATGTCAAAATGCGGTCGTCCCAGCAAGGTTACCTTTCCCCGTAATTGGGTAACATATGGCAATCCACAGGTCTGGCTGAGCAACAAGTCTGGCAATAGCCAGTCTGCATGAGGATCGCTGTCACGCTTCAATGTGGCAGGAATATCTACCGAACTGAAACCGTGGTCGGAAAGGCTTTCCGCCAGCATCGCCCAATACCGGTTGGTAGAGGCGGCAACTTCCGGCCAGTCATACATGGGAAGGGAGGCGATATACGGCACAGATCAGCCCTGGTTCTTTTTGTTCAACTTCAAGGGGTAAGGCACCTTCTCCTTGGGCTTGAAACTGAACTGTTTGAAAACTTCCCAATAACCGGGATAGGAATATCCCTCATTCATTTTTAAAAACCGCTCCCTGTTCTCATGAAACAGTTTCGGCAAACGGTACCATGGATACCCGGGATGCGCGTGATGAACTGCGTGATAGCTGTTATAGAGGAAGAGAAACCCGAAAACGCCGCCTTTTTCGATAATCACTGTGCGCCCCTCGACTTTCTCTTCAGCCTGATGCTCCAGAAAGGTTCGTATCATCAGCAATGACATGCCGCCATATGCCGCAAGAAAGTAGCTGCCCACTGATAAATTGCCAAATCTTGCGACAAGGGCAAGCAGCAGCCCCACCAGCACAATGTGCAACGACCACTTTGCGCCTATCAACCAGTTTCCGTTCACGATCTGCAGGATGTCATTCTTGACAAAGCCTGTCATTCCGATGAGTGGCCCAAGCAACATGCGCCCGACAAGTGTATTGTTGATCTCGAAAACCGTCTGGCTGAATTTGCTTCTGGCAAACCAGTCATCGGGTGCCTGATACCAGCTCTCAGGATCATCATACGGATCGCACAAATTGGTATCATTATGGTGGGTCAAATGGGTATCCTTGAATCGGTAGTAGGGAACAAGAAGCCCGAATGGCACAATGACCAGGAGATCGTTCAACATCTGGTTTTTAAACGGATGCCCATGCAATACTTCATGTTGCAGGGAGGAATGGAGGGTAAGAAACGGAACCATAATGGCAAACACCGACAAGGTCGGCAGGGAATGATCCCCAAACATCAGGTAAAAATAGAAACCGGTACAAAAAACCGCCAAAATCAGGGTACGCCAATCTCCCCTGTCCCCCAAAAAGCGCTGCAAGAAATTCCTCGAACTATTTGGCACTTTTGTCGAATCCGCCTCTCAATTGTTTCCTGAAGCAAGGATTATGGCGTTTGGCAAACCCAGACAATGAGAGACTTCGCAAGTGTTTGCGCATATTGTAACATTATAATAACATTTGTTGTGAGTTCACCACATTGCCACACTTCTGACACCGAAAGAGTCTGGAGCTGCGTGAAAATGGAGATTAAAGAATGATCCCTCAAAGTTCGGACAAGCGCGAGGTTGCAGAAGTTTTCCGCGAAAGAATGCTCCTGCTGATCGGTCAGCGTGGCCAGTCGCTGTCGGCATTCGCCAAATCGGTTGGCATCGACCGCTCCGCCCTCAGCCAGTTTCTTGCCCCTGGCGCAACGCGGCTGCCGCGCGCTGAAACACTTCATTCTATCTCCAGCGTTTGCGGCGTATCTCTCGACTGGCTGCTTGGATTGATTGCCAATGAAAATACACTTGGCGACAAGGTGGAATTGCTCGAAATCCAGAAAATTGGCACGCAAGACGCCGACAGCATCCAGCTTCTGAGCCAATGGCACAAGGAGGCGACAGGATACAAGATTCGCTATGTTCCCGCTTCCCTGCCCGATCTGCTGCGCACCGAAATCGTCAGCCAGTACGAATTTACAGATTATGGACAACACGAACTCGCTGCCAGAGAAGAAGCCGCACGTTATCAGTTGACTTATTTACGCCGTCCGGAAACGGACATGGAAGTTTGCATGCCGCTTCAGCAACTGGAAATGTTTGCCCATGGAGAAGGCCGCTGGGCCGGACTTTCCCTCGATGTCCGCCGCGATCAGCTCAAGGTGATGGCCGAACTGATCGGGGAAATGTATCCAACGTTTCGCCTCTTTCTTTTTGACGAGCGCAAACTCTATGTTTCGCCTTATACGGTATTTGGCCCCAAGCGGGCTGCAATCTATCTAGGCAACATGTATCTCGTCATCAACTCGGCGGAGCACATCAAGGCCATGAGCGAACATTTCGATAACTTGATCCGCATCGCTTCGATCGGCCCGGATCGCGTCGAAATGCACATCCTTTCGCTATTGGAAGCGATGTGAATTAGCCATTCCGACTTGATTATGACAGCAAATGTCATTTTCTATTAAGTCAAAATAGCGGAGCTTCAACATGGTTCAAACCAGCCTTTGCGTTTGCAAACGATAAAGTTGTTTTGACGTTTTCTGGAGATCGCCATGAGTAATCCGTTGCCGAGCCATGCCCAAGCTGTTGTGATTGGTGGCGGCCTTGTTGGCTGTTCCATTTTGTATCATCTTTGCAAACTGGGTTGGAAAGACGTTATCCTTCTGGAGCGCGACGAACTCACATCCGGTTCAACCTGGCATGCCGCTGCAAACCTTCACGGGCTTCACGACAACAACAACATTTCCAAGCTTCAATATTATACGATGAAGCTCTACAAGGAACTGGAAGCGGAAACCGGTCAATCCTGCGGTGTATTTCAGCCTGGCTCCCTTTATCTTGCCCAAACAAGGGATCGCGAACATCAGTTGCGCCTTCAATGCGCCAAGGCAAAGCAGTTTGGCGTCGAGTTTTATGAACTGTCACGCAAAGAGGCTGAAGAGAAAAACCCGCTGGTTAATTTCGACGGCATACGCTGCATCATGTTTGAGCAGGATGGTGGCAATGTGGACCCTTCCGGTGTCACAATGGCGTATGCTGCCGGGGCAAGGCAGATGGGTGGTCGCATCGAACGTTTCTGCCCGGTCACGGCAACAACCCAGCAAGCCGATGGCTCCTGGCATGTGGATACAACAAAAGGCCGAATTCATGCCGATGTAGTGGTCAACGCTGCTGGTCTTTGGGGCCGTGAAGTCGCCAAACTGGCAGGGTTCGAGCTTCCGCTGATGACGATGGAGCACCAGTATCTGGTTACCGAAACCATTCCCGAAATCGCTGCAATGGGTCGCCGTCTGCCTTCGGTCGCCGATCGAGATGGTGAATACTATATGCGACAGGAGGGTCTCGGCCTTCTGGTCGGCGCATATGAAAAGGATGGTCGGTTCTGGGCCGAGGAAGGCACTCCTCTTGATTTTGGCCATGAGCTTTTCCCTGACGATCTCTCCCGCATTGAAGAAAACTTCATGCGCGCCTGTGACCGCGTCCCGGCTCTCGGCAATGCCGGTGTCAAGCGCGTTATCAACGGGCCGATGATCTGGTCGCCAGACAGCGCCGCCCTTTACGGGCCTGTTCCTGAACTCAAGAATTACTATTGCTGTAACGGCATCATCCCCGGCTTTTCCCAGTCAGGCGGTCTCGGAATGATGATGGCCCAGTGGATTGTGCACGGCGAGCCTGAATTCGACATGTTCCCCTGGGACCTTTCCCGCTTTGGGCTTGATTGGTCAACCAAGCCTTTTGCCAAGGCTCGCGCCTTCGATTGCTACACCCACCGCTTCAAAATCCATTTCCCCTACGAGGAGCGGGAAGCAGGTCGTCCTGTCCGCATGCGCCCTGCCTATGAAAAACAAAAATCCCTCGGCGCCGTATTCGGCCTAAACTACGGATGGGAACATCCGCTTTGGTTTGCCGGAGAAGGTAAAGAAGGCAGCGAAACCTATGGCTTCGAGCGTCAGGATTGGTTTCATTCAGTCAAGGCCGAATGCAAATCCCTGCGCGAAAATGTCGGCATCATCGATATATCGAACTTTGCCAAATACACCGTAAAAGGCAACGGCGCGCGCGAATGGCTGGATCGGGTCGTCGCCAACCGTGTACCAATCGTCGTGGGCCGCTCCTGCCTGACACCGCTTCTTGGCAAACGTGGCGGAATTGCGGGAGACTTCACGATCACCATGCTGGGCGAGGATGACTATTTCATGGTGGGCTCCGGCATGGCCGAACGATACCACAAGCGTTATTTTGATGCGGTCGAACGCCCTGAAACCGTCGAGTTCAAAACCGCAACCGTTGCCAAGGCCGGCTTTAATGTTGCCGGACCAAAATCCCGCGAACTTCTCCAGCGACTTACCAATGCGGATCTTTCAAACGACAGCTGGAAATTCATGCAGTCAAGGCAAATAACCGTTGCAGGTATTGATGCGGTCGCCTTGAGGGTTTCCTTCACCGGTGATCTCGGCTGGGAACTCTATGTTGATGAGAAAAACCAGCTTGCCCTTTACGAGGCACTGCTTGAAACCGGCAAAGACCTGGGAGTTCGCCCGGTAGGTTCGCGTTCGCTGCTGTCACTGCGGGTCGAAAAGGGTTACGGATCGTGGGGCCGGGAATATTCGCCGGAATACTGGCCGCAGGAAGTTGGTCTCGACCGCCTGATCAAGGATGACAAGCCCGAATTCCTCGGCAGCGAAGCATGGCTGGCACTCAAGGACAAGGCTCCCCGGGAGAGGCTTGTATCATTTGAGGTGGAAACCCCACACAATGCCGATGCTGTAGGCGGCGAACCGATCTTTTCGCTCGATGGAACACCTATCGGCCGTGTGTCATCTGGTGCCTATGGACATTCCGTCGGCAAATCCATCGCACTTGGGTTCATAAAGACAGCCCACTACAAACCCGGTGCAAAGGTTCATATCGCAATCCTCGGACTTGATCACGAAGCTACCTTGCTTGAAACAGCTCCTTTCGATCCTGAAGGGGCAAGGCTCAGAGGGTAGAATTGGTTTCACCCTGTAATAGGGTGCAGTCTGTCGCATTGGCACCAAGTCTCCAGTGTACAGAAACTTGCGATACTGGAAAAGCAAAGCGGCGAAAACTGCTTGCGCCCAATCTCTCATGCTTAACCTAACGTTAACTGTAGCATAGTTACCCTACGTAAGAATCCCCACTTCTTCTAGGATATTATATGATTTTCCCACTTCGCGGCTCCAGGCGATTGCCTTCATATGGAACCAGAACTTCCAAAAATATCGCCTTTATTTTGTGTATGCCGATTTCACTGTGCTCGTTTACAGGGCCCGCCAATGCTGCAATTGACAACATTGTAACAGTCACCGGCACCTCACCCGGAGGCAAGGATGATGTAAAAGCGGAAGCGAAAGAATCTGTAACACTCGCCAAACCCGATCCGCTCTTGAAAGTTTCAAAGGTTGCTGACCGCAAAATTGAAGTGGGCGTGGGAGAAGTCGTCACCTACACCTATACCGTATACAATGCCGGCAACGTGACGCTTTACAAGATCAACCTTGCCGACAAGCACGAGGGTACAGGCGCGACACCAGAGCCAAAAGAAGAAAAGCTTTTCGAAGACAACAACTTCAAGGATGATTCAAAAGATGATGTTGCTGATGGCGTCTGGCAAGTGTTGGCGCCGGGGGATGCTGTCCAATGGCAGGCAACCTACACCGTGACCTATGACGATGTTATCAACAATGGCAATGGGGATGGCACAATTGAGAACACGGCAGTTGTCAGGGCATCCCATGATGGCGGGGAAATAGAAGCCACCGCTACCGAATCGATAGATCTTGTCGATCCAAAACCACAACTGGTTGTCGAAAAGACAGCAGACAAGAAGAGCGGAGTTATTGCTGGCGATATCATCACCTACACCTATTCCATCACGAATGCCGGTAACGTCCCTATCTTGAATATTTCACTTGCTGACAGCCACAACGCCTCGGGCCCTGCCCCGGTTCCGTCGCTTGAAACGCTGATCAGCGATGGTGGAATTCCGAATGACTCCAAGGATGGTGTGGCCGATGGCAAATGGGACTATCTAGGCGTCAAGGACACAATCACGTTCCAGGCGACTTATACGGTTACCCAGTCTGACATGGACAGTTTGCAATAAGGGCAAGATGACATTGAGATGGCTGGCGGGTTCACTTGCCTCTCTTGCGAAGCGGATTGGCGCGCTTCGCATGCGTCAGCGTCCATTGTTCAACCCAACATGTCTGAGCAAACCGGTGCCTTCCTCCCAACAGCGAAAGTCCGCCAGCTTGATCAGCGGTTTTCTGCCGACATCCATCCATGTCTTGCCGGTTGTTGCTCTTTTTGTGCCAGCATAGCAGCCATCTTTTTCAGGGCAATCCTCACCGGTTTGGCACTGCATACAAGGCGGGTCAGATTCCCGCAGCGCAGGATCTTCGCTTTCTTCCACCTCGATCAGCACTTTGCCGGATAGAGCATTGTAGTCATATGTAACAGTTGCAAGGGTGGCGCTATCAACGGACGTGTCCGTATACCCGATCAGGGCAAAGCCATCGGCTTCCAGCCTGAACCGTTGGGTATAAACCCATCTCCAGCGGGAGCCGCCGAAATAATGAACAACCAGCGCGCCGCGTTCCATGGTTATATCTTCAAGCGGATCGCCGAAGACACCGCCCTCATCAGCTCTCAATAGCAGTTTTGGGTCATCAACCGAAAGGTCAAAGGTACCGTCCGGCTGGCTGAGCCAGACGATCAGACTGCGCGCGGAAGCCTCGGAAAAGGCCGACTCAGGCTTGCACCAGTTGCCGGGCTCCTTGACGCCTTCAGGCGCTTCAACAACAATCGCCTTGTCATCCACACTATCCTTGTTGAGATCGCCTTTTGCCTCGAATATCTGCTTCCAGCCAGAACCTGCATAGGGTTCAGGGATGATCGGCATTTCCGTACACACGGCAATGTTTGTCCACCCCAGATGCATTAGCAGGCAGATCAGGTTTTTAAGCATTCGAGTGTCTCCGGTTGATTTGGCCAGCCTATACAGTATTGCCGGCATCCATCCACATTGAATTTCGCCTTGTGTCTCCCCAAAGTGATATTTCCCTGCTATGGCAAGCGCAACAGATACTTCCAGACCAAATAGGATCTAAAATGTTCCAGAACTCCTTTTCAGAAAAAGCCATGATTGCCGAACTGACAGCCAAAATGCTGTGGGAAATTGGTGCCGTTCATTTTCGTTCTGATGAGCCTTATACCTTCACTTCCGGCCTCAAAAGCCCTGTCTATATCGACTGCCGCAAGTTGATCTCCTACCCGCGTATCCGCTCTGCTGTTTCCGATTTTGGTTGCGCCACGGTGTTGCGGGATGCCGGATTTGAAAAATTTGACGTTGTCGCCGGTGGCGAAACCGCAGGCATTCCCTATGCTGCCTTTATTGCCGAACGCCTTGGATTGCCGATGATCTATATCCGCAAAAAACCTAAGGGTTTTGGCCGCAATGCCCGTATTGAAGGCGACCTCAAGGAAGGCCAGCGTGTCTTGTTCGTTGAGGATCTGACCACCGACGGCGGTTCGAAAATCTCGTTTGCCAACGCAATCCGAAACGCAGGTGCCGAAGTGACAGACACATTCTCGGTATTCTACTACGGCATTTTCAAGGACGCGCCGAAAACCCTCGCCAAACATGGCATGAAGCTGCACTATTTGTGCACGTGGGAAGATGTGCTGGCCGTCGCCACGGAACAAAAACTCTTCGATGCTAAGACACTCAAGGAGGTAAAATCCTTCCTTGGTAAGCCGCTGGAATGGTCGAAGAAAAACGGCGGGATCGACAAATTGCCTTCAAGGGAAGAATAGTGGCCAATAGCTGAACTTATCCAGAGGCGGGCAATCACATGCTGACAAACTCCGATCTGATCGAACTGACAGAATTTCGTCGCGAATTGCACAAACGTCCGGAAATCTCTGGCGAGGAATTAGAAACCGCCCGCACCATTGCCGGGGCACTCAAGGCACTGTCGCCGTCTGAGATCCTGACCGGGATCGGCGGTCATGGCGTCGCCGCAATTTTTGACACGGGCATCGCAGGTCCGACCGTTCTGTTTCGGGCTGAACTTGATGCCCTGCCAATCACAGAAATTTCCAGCAATCCCTGGGCTTCTGAAATCGATGGTAAAGGTCATTTGTGCGGCCATGAAGGACACATGACAATGTTGCTGGCGCTCGGGCGTCTGATCAAACGCAAGCCTGTCTCCAAGGGCAGGATTGTCCTGATGTTTCAACCAGCCGAGGAAGATGGCAGCGGCGCGCGCGCAGTCGTGGCCGATCCGGCTTTTCAACGCATTTCTCCTGACTGGGCGTTTGCAATTCATATAGAGCCCGGTCGCCCCTACGGATATGTGGGAACTCGTGCGGGTTTGATAAACTGCGCTTCAAGCGGCCTTAAAATAAATCTGCACGGCAAGACTGCCCATGCTGCAAATCCCGAAGACGGGATTTCTCCGGCAGACGCTATTGCGCGCTTGATACCGGAGCTAAAGGCGCTTGGTACAGGCGGAAAACTGGATGACCAATTCAGATTGGCAACCCTCACCCATATCAGCATGGGCGAACCGGTTTTTGGTATCTCCCCTGCTGACGCCTGCATCCATGTGACTTTGCGCACTGCAAACGATGAAAGTATGGCCGGCATTATTGCCGACGCACAAAAATTGGCCATCAATGCGGCCGCGGAAAGCGGGCTTGTAGTCAGCTTCGAAATTCTTGACCACTTTGCAGCTTCAATCAACCATCCCCAGGCCGCACAAATCGCAGTTGCGGCGATGACCGCCCTCAATGTGAAAAACAGCGAAGAAGGTTTGCCAATGCGGGCATCCGAGGATTTCGGTGTCTTTGGATGGAGCGCAAAGGCTACAATGCTTCTTCTGGGACCCGGCGAAAATTACCCCGCATTGCATAATCCTGACTATGATTTTCCCGATGACCTTATCCCCGTCGGCGCAACGATCTTCGAACGCATTGCGAGGGATATTCTGGACAGTTGACAGGCCTTCAAAGAGCGATACAAAAGCAGCCACGAAACTGAATTCAAGCCCGCACAACACCAATTCCCGCCGAAGATATTGCCGCACTATTCCTGTGCTTAGTCGTTTTCATCATACAGGATGTGCGCAATCTCGGATTAAATGACGGCTTTGGGGTGCAAAGGAGTTTTTTATGAAAAGCCATGTCAAGGTTGTGGTTATCGGCGGTGGTGTCGTCGGATGTTCGGTTCTCTATCACCTGACAAAATTTGGCTGGACAGACATTATGCTGATCGAGCGTTCGGAACTGACCTCCGGCTCGACCTGGCATGCCGCTGGCGGCTTTCACACAATCAACGCCGATACCAACATGGCAGCACTCCAAGGCTATACCATTCGCCTCTACAAGGAACTGGAAGCACTCACCGGCATGTCGTGCGGCCTCCACCATGTCGGCGGCATCACGCTTGCCGGTACGCAAGACCGGATGGATTATCTCGTTGCCGAGCACGCCAAGCACAAATATATGGGTCTTGATACCCGCATCATCACCCCGGCGGAAATTCGTGAACTGTCCCCCATCACCAATACAGATGGTGTTATCGGCGGTCTTTATGATCCTCTCGACGGCCATTTGGACCCATCCGGAACAACCCACGCTTATGCCAAGGCCGCACGCATGGCGGGTGCGGAAGTCGTGCTTCGCAATCCGGTAATCGAGCTCAATCCGCGCGTCGATGGTTCGTGGGATGTGGTGACCGAACAGGGAACGGTCCACGCAGAGCACGTGGTCAATGCTGCGGGACTTTGGGCCCGCGAAGTTGGCGCACTTGCCGGGGTTTATTTCCCGCTTCACCCAATGGAACACCAATATCTGATCACCGAGGAAACACCGGAAGTTTATGAGCGTGACCATGAACTGCCCCACGTCATGGACCCAGAGGGCGAAAGCTATCTGCGTCAGGAAGGACGCGGTCTGTGTATCGGATATTACGAACAGCGCTGCGACCCGTGGGCAGTACACGGCACCCCGCAAAATTTCGGTCACGAATTGCTCAATGACAATCTGGACCGCATCGCGGAAAGCATGGAGTTTTCCTTCAAGCGTTTCCCTGTGCTGGAACGCGCCGGTATCAAGAAGGTCATCAACGGCCCCTTCACTTTCGCTGCTGACGGCAATCCTCTGGTTGGCCCTGTCCCGGGACTTAGAAACTTCTGGTCAGCCTGCGCGGTTATGGCTGGTTTTTCCCAAGGCGGCGGTGTCGGCCTTACGCTTGCCGAATGGATGGTTGAAGGGGAAGCCTCGCGCGACGTACATGCGCTCGATGTTGCCCGTTTCGGGAAATGGATAACCCCTGGGTTCACGCGTGCCAAAGCGAAGGAATTCTACCAGAGGCGCTTCTCGGTGTCCTATCCCAACGAAGAACTGCCTGCTGCCCGCCCCCACCAGACCACGCCCGCTTATAGTATCTGGAAAGACCAGCGCGCCGTATTTGGCGTTGGATATGGCATGGAGGCAGTCAACTATTTCGCGCCTGTTGGTCAGCCGCTGGAAGAAACGCCGAGTTTCCGCCGCTCAAACGCCTTTCCGGTTGTTGCCGAGGAATGCCGCGTGGTTCGCGAGGCGGTCGGCATCAACGAAATCCACAATTTTGGAAAATATCGCGTCACTGGAGCCGGTGCCCGCGACTGGCTCGATTGGATCATGGCTGGCCGAATTCCAAAACAGGGTCGCTTGTCATTGACCCCAATGTTATCTCCGAAAGGCAAGCTGATCGGAGACTTCACTGTTTCCTGCCTGAGCGAAACAGAATTTCAGGTTACAGCCTCTTTCGGCATGCAGGCCTCGCACATGCGCTGGTTTGAGCAACATTTGCCGGGTGATGGCAGCGTCAGGATCGAGAACGTGTCGACCGCCCTGCTCGGGTTCCAGATTGCAGGCCCGAAAGCCAAAGAACTGCTGGCAGCTGTGGCCTTTCAGTCGGTTGAGGATATCAAGTTTCTCGATGTACGTCATGTTGACATCGGCACGGTGCGCGCATTGGTTCAGCGCGTATCTTATACCGGCGATCTTGGCTTTGAAATCTATTGTCCTGCTGACGAGCAAAGAACGCTGTATGGTCTGCTAGCAGAAGCTGGCAAGGCATTTGGCATGAAGCCTTTCGGCATGCGCGCCATGATGAGCCTGCGTCTTGAAAAAGGCTTCGGCTCCTGGGGTCGCGAGTTTCGCCCGGATTACATGCCCGGTGAAACAGGTATGGACCGCTTTATTGCCTGGAAGAAGAATGTCGACTTCATTGGCCGCGATGCAGCGGAAAAGGAACACTCTGAGGGATCTGCGCGCAAGCTTTGCACATTCATCGTCGAGAGCAATCCGCAAGACATGAACCAGGGCGACGTCTGGGGATATGAACCCATTTTTTACAAGGGCGAGGTGGTCGGCTTTGTCACTTCCGGTGGATTTGCGCACTATTCCAAAAAGTCGGTTGCCAATGGATTTTTGCCGACAGCAATGGCGAAAGAAGGCCAGGAGGTGGAGATCGAAATCCTCGGGGAAATGCGCAAGGCTGTGGTTTACACCAAGGATCTGGTGGACCCTGACGGCAGCAGAATGCGAGGATAAGAAAAAGTGTCAGCGCCCTTGCGCTGGCACATCTTTCGATTGCTATTCAACCACCACCAAATAGGCCGGTTCACATGATACCGTTCAAGAACCGGTCAGCCTCAATACAGGGCGGAATAGAGAAAAATTCATCGGCTGGCAGATGCGCCAGAATTTTTCCCTGATCAACAAACATTACAAAATCAGAGAGGCGTCTGGCCTGCGCAATGTCGTGGGTTACCAGAACAACCGGGATCGCTTTTTTACGCAAGTCCGCAATGGTATTTTCAATCGCCCTTAGCGAGACCGGATCAAGACCTGCAGTTGGTTCATCCAGGATGACAATTTCCGGTTCACCTATCAGAACCCTTGCCAATGACAGGCGCTGTTTTTCACCTCCCGACAGCAATCGCGCCGAAGTATTCGCGATATGGCTTAGACCCGCTTTTTCAAGCGCGATTTTTGCTCTGCTTATCCCGGTGATGTGATCGAGGCCGGCTTGCCTGACCACAAACTCCAGATTGGCTTTTGCCGAGCGGCGCAGCATGACGGCATTCTGTTTCATATAGCCAAGTTTGGCATACCCCTCTCGCCATGGAGCTTTTCCGTTCCATGTCACAACGCCCTGATCGGGCCGGATCAATCCGGTCAGGAGTTTCAACAAAAGTGTCTTGCCTGCTCCATTATGCCCAATGACCGAAGTGACGCCTTGACGACCTAACTCGATGTCTTCGATATCGACAAGCACGCGGGCGTTGCGGATGATTTTCAGTCCCTTGCCCTGGACCGGCAAAATGGTTTGCAACTGGTTTTCAGGCATATTTTGCCCTGCCCGCCAATAGCCGAAGTCCATACACCAGTGCATTCACGCCAAGAGAAATCAAAAGCAACACCATCCCAAGACCGAGGGCAACAGCGAGGTTGCCACGCGACGTTTCAAGCGCAATGGTCGTTGTCATGACACGAGTCAAATGGTCAATATTTCCGCCGACCATCAACACGGCGCCCACTTCGGCGCTAGCCCGGCCAAACCCGGCCAGAACTGCGGTCAAGAGGTTGAATCGCGCTTCCCACATCAGCGTACTTAACGCTCCCAGCCGAGTCAGACCAAAAAGCTTGAATTGCTCGGAGTATTCGGTGTTCAACTCTTCCAGCGACTGGCGAGCCAGCGCCGCCACGATTGGAGTCACCAAAACAGTCTGCGCGATGATCATCGCCGACGGAGTATAGAGCAATCGCAACACGCCCGCCGGGCCGCTGGCTGAAAGCAGCAGATACAGAATCAGGCCAACAACAACCGGTGGCAGACCCATCATGGCGTTGAGCAGAATATTGACGAGATTGCGTCCGGGGAAATTGACAGTGGCAAGAAACGCCCCTGCCGGAATGCCGATGAAACAGGCGATCACTACCGCCGACAGGCTGACTTTCAGCGACAGCAAAATGATCTCGTAAAGGTCCGCATCAAAAGTTGCGACGAGAGCAAAGGCATTCCAGATTGTGTTCGAATTGTCTGACATTACGCCTGTTTATACCGGCATCTTGATTTTCCAAAGCAATTAACGCGACTGTCTGAGCATCGCGACATTTCGCCTGACGCTTTCAACAGCCAGTTTGATCTCTTCAACGGAATTGTAGTTTGCAATACCGATGCGAACGACGCCCAGATCCGGGTCAATTCCCAATTGGCGCACCACCTCATAGGCGTAGTTGTGCCCTGCCCAGCAGAAAATTCCCTCATTGTTCAACATGCGGACAAGGATTTCCGGTATGATATCGCTGAGAGTAAAAGAGACAGTTGGAACGCGCTGGTCAAACCGGTGCTTGTCAGTTATCCCGTGAATGGTGAGCCCATCAACAGATTGCAGACCATCAATCAGCATTTTAACCAGTGTCAGTTCATGACCCGCTGAGGCCTTGAAGGCCTTACTGATTGCCTCGCGCCTTGATCCATTTTCTCCAAGCTGGTGACCGAGGTCAGCAATATGATCAACACAGGCGGCAAGCCCTGCAACGAGTTCAATCTGCGGTGTTCCTGTCTCAAACCGGTAGGGCAAATCATCTGCCGAGCAGCGGCATTTGTAAGGCGTCAGGGTTTCGAGGATCTCCCGTTTTCCATAGAGAATGCCCAGGTGTGGCCCGAAAAACTTGTAAGACGAACAAACAAGGAAATCGCAGTCAAGCGCCTTCACATCAATGAGGCCGTGAGGCGCAAATTGCACCGCATCGACATAACTCAAAATTCCAGAAGTTTTGGCGACCGCGACCAGCGCTGCCATGTCATTGATCGAGCCGGTCAGATTGCTGGAATAATTGAGCGCTGCAAGCCGTGTTTTATCGCTGATCAGCCCGACAAGATCATCTGGTTCAATCTGCCAGCTTTCCTCATTGAACGGCAGTTTTCGGATCACCAGTCCCAGATCATCTGCCAGTTGCAGCCACGGCGAGACATTTCCCTCGTGGTCCATCTGCGTGACGATGATCTCATCCCCGGCTTTCAGTTGCTTTCCGATCATTCGCGAGAAATGATAAGTCAGACTGGTCATGTTCGGCCCGATGATAACTTCCTCAGGTGAACAGCCAAAAAAATCGGCCATCGCCTGATGTCCGTCTTCAATCACCTTGTCTGCTACCAGACTGGTCGCAAACATGCCGCCAAGATTGGCATTGGAATAGAGAATTGTTTCGCTGACGGCATTGGCAACCGATTGCGGCACCTGCGTTCCCGCCGGGCCATCTAGATAAATGCGCCGTGCACCATTATCCGTGCGGGAAAGTGACGGAAACCGCCCGCGCAGCCAGTCCAGCGGAATCTCGGGATCGCTCACTTGCTGGCTCCTGATTTGTTTTGCCCCACCAGCGTGCGGCCCACCGCATCATGCCATCCGGTAAGTTTCCGCTCGCGTTCGCCAGCCTTCATTTTTGGCTTGAACCGTGTATCCCTTGCCCAGGTTCTGGCGAAGCCTTTTTGATCCGGCCACACACCTGCGCGCGATCCGGCCAGCCATGCTGCACCGAGTGCCGTGGTCTCAAGCACAACCGGCCTGTCAACCGGCGCACCAAGAATGTCAGCAAGAAACTGCATCGTCCAGTCGGATGCCACCATACCGCCATCCACCCTTAGAACCGTCGAACTGGCTTTTGCAGATTTCCAGTCCTTGCGCATGGCAGACAACAGATCATGCGTTTGATAACAAACTGCCTCAAGCGTTGCCTTGGCGATTTCATTGGGCCCTGTCGCCCGTGTCAAACCAAAAAGCGCACCCCTCGCTTCTGCATCCCAATGCGGCGCGCCCAATCCGACAAAGGCCGGAACAAGATAGATATCCTGATTCGGGTCAGCCTTCGCCGCCATTGCACCACTTTCAGAAGCGGCCTTCATGAAACCCAAACCATCACGCAGCCACTGGATGCTTGCCCCGGCCATGAAGATTGACCCCTCCAGTGCATAGGTGGTTTTGCCATTCAGCCGATAGGCTATCGTCGTCAACAGGCGGTTCTTCGATACCACACAGTCACTGCCAGTATTGAGCAGGGCAAAACATCCCGTTCCATACGTTGATTTGACCATGCCCGCCTCAAAGCAGGCATTACCGATGGTGGCTGCCTGCTGATCGCCGGCAACGCCTAGTATTGGAATTTCCGCCCCGAGTAATGCCTTGTCTGTGACCCCGAAATCCGCAGCACAATCCAGCACCTCAGGCAATATCGCGGCAGGAACCTTCAGGGTGTCCAGCAGGGCCTTGTCCCATTTGTTTGTCTTGATATTGAACATCAACGTGCGCGACGCATTGGTAGCATCGGTGACGTGGCGTGTTCCCCCTGTCAGCCGCCAAATCAGGAAACTGTCTATCGTTCCAAACGCTATCGTTCCGGCTTCCGCCTTCTCGCGCAGGCCTTTCACGTTTTCCAGCAGCCAGGCAACCTTGGTTCCCGAGAAATACGGATCAAGCAACAGGCCGGTTTTTGCCGAAAAGGTTTTTTCCTGCCCATCCTTCTTTAACCTGGCACAAATTTCGGTTGAACGTCTGTCCTGCCAGACAATCGCCTTGTGCACTGCCTTGCCGGTCTTGCGATTCCAAAGAACCGTTGTCTCACGCTGGTTGGTTATTCCTATGGCAGCAATTTGGTCTGCCGTTATCTTCGCAGCCTTGATAGCAGTCTTGCAAGTTGCAAGGACACTGGTCCAGATTTCTTCCGGATCATGCTCAACCCAGCCTGACTTCGGAAAATACTGTTTAAACTCCTGCTGGCCAACCCCTGCGATTTTCTGATTCTCATCAAATACAATCGCCCGTGTCGAGGTTGTTCCCTGATCAATTGCCAGAATAAATTTAGACATGCTTCCCTCCCAGAATTCAAACTAAATGGACTACACGAAGAAGCTATCCGGTCAAGGGTCAGCGAAATAGAAGTTGGGGCAGATACAGCGCAATTTGTGGAAACATCGCAACAATGAAAAGAGCAATCAGCTGCAAAATGACAAATGGAACGACCGCCCGGTATATTGTGGCAGTTTCAATATCAGGCGGTGCCACCGAGCGAAAATAAAACAGGGCAACACCGAAGGGCGGCGTGAGAAACGAGGTTTGCAGATTGAGAGCAAACAGAACAGCAAGCCAGACCGGGTTTATATCGAGACCCAACAGAACCGGTCCTGCAATCGGCACGACAATAAAGATGATCTCGATAAACTCGAGAATAAAACCAAGCATAAAGACCAACAACATTACGACGAGCAAAGCGCCCCACTTTTCCCCGGGCAAATTTACCGCAAGTTCATTGAAAAGAATGTCGCCGCCAAATCCGCGAAATACGAGCGAAAGCAGACTGGCCGCAAGCACAATTCCAAATATCATGCCGGTCAGATAAACGGTCTCTACCAGTACCGGTCCCAGGTTCCGGGATTTTAACAGATCATAGGTTGCAGCCAGTAAACCCAGCCCGAAAATTCCGGAAACAGCCAAAGAAAGCGGGAACTTCAAATCCGCCGGAAGCGCTTGGGTCATACCAAGAGCCAGCATCGCGACAACACCCGCGGACGAGAGCAGACTTGAGCCGCGATTTTGCCTTTCCTGCAGCATCGAGGCCAGCAGCAATGTACCACCTGCACCTATTGCTGCTGCCTCACTGGGCGTTGCAATGCCAAAAATGATGGAACCCAAAACTGCGAGAATCAGAAAAAGCGGGGAAAGCAACAGGGACAAAGATTTTTGTTCGCGATCTTCGATTTGCATTTCCTTGGCAGGAACAGCTTTTGCGGTATCACCGCGCAGCTTGAAAACGAGATATCCGGCATAAAGGAAAACCAGCAAAAGTCCGGGAGCCGCTGCCCCTGCAAAAATGTCACTGACTGTAACAGGCTCAATGGCAAAGACACCTTTTGCACGCTGGGCCTCCTGATAGGCTGTTGAGATCTGGTCAGACAGAATTATCAGAACAATTGAGGGTGGGATGATCTGCCCCAAAGTTCCCGCCGAAACGACAAGTCCGCTTGCAAGTTTCTGGCTGATCCCTGCTCGGATCAATGCCGGATAGGAAATAGCGCCAAGCATGATGATCGTCGCTCCGACAATTCCGGTTGTTGCAGCAATCAGCGTGCTTACCGCCAGTACCGAAAGAACAAGCGCTCTGGAGGAATTACCGGACAACCGGTTTGCAGCAAACAGCATGCCGCGGGCGAGGCCTGATTTTTCCAGCAGCAATCCCATGAATACAAACAGCGGCAGCGCGATGAAGAGCTGGTTTCCCATCATCCCCAGAACGCGCTGGGGAAATGCATGGAGAAAACTCGGCTCAAAACTACCGGCTAAAATTCCAATTCCTGCAACCAGCAGCGGCGCTCCGGCGATGGCAAAAAGAGCAGGCATTCCCGACAGGATCGCCATAAACAAGGAGGCAAAAAGGAGGATGATATAAAATGCATGACCTTCCATGATCAACCAACATCCAATTGGTCGCCAATTTTGCCACGTCGCCTCAATACAAGTGCAACTCCCTGAACCAGCATTAGCACCGCACAAACAGGGATCCCGGCCTTGACGATGAAATAGAAAGGCAGTCCGCCAATCTGCGGCGAGCTTTCACCGATCGCCAGCGATATCGTAAATTCAGGCAAGGAATAGACCAAAAGAAGAAGAAAAACCGGGATGAGAAAAAAAGCCGTTCCAAACCAGTCTGTCCGCTTCTGCATTGTACCCGATTGCCTTACGCGAAAAATGTCGACCCTCACATGGCGATCCACATTTAACGCACAAGGCAATGACAAAATGGCCAGCAAGCCAAATGCAAACATGCCCAAATCCTGCAGCCACAGAAAACCGCTGTTGAAAACATGCCGCATCACAACCGTTGCAATTGTACTTCCTGCCATTGTCGCAAAAAGAAGAATGCAAAGGACCAGTGTCGCCTTGTTCAATTGGTCTGCAAATCTGGTAAAACGGTCAATCATGGCGTCCCCGATGCGTTCACACACATCTAGCACATACATTCCAGGAGTCGATAAAGACAGTTGCCCCGCTATGCCGGGCCAGTTACTGTGCATGCAAACCTGAACTGCAGGTTTTTCGACAACCGAGGAAATAAAATGCCTGATGGAATGGCCATTCTGGAACTGAAAGATGTGCAGACCTTGGCGCTGGCTGCCCTGATCAAGGCGGGTTGCAACGATGCCAATGCAAAGGCAATCGCACACACCGTATGGCAGGCGGAACGCGACGGATGTGCCAGCCATGGCTTGTTTCGTATTCCCGGCTATGTCAAATCGCTGCTGAGCGGAAAGGTCAACGGCAACGCCGAGCCAAAACTGCAACGCACTGCCCCTTCTGTGCTTTGGGTTGATGGCGATGGCGGCTATACCCCGCTTGCCCACGCCATGATGTATGACGATTTTGCTGATCTGGTGAAATCCCAGGGTGTTGCGATTGCTGCGATCACCAATACTTTTCATTTTGCCGCCCTATGGCCTGAAGTTGAAGAGCTCGCCAAACGGGGGCTGTGCGCGATCGCCTGCACATCCTACAAGCCCTGCCTTCCACCAGCCGGGGGCAAGAAGCCGCTTTATGGCACCAATCCGCTGGCGTTTGCCTGGCCTCGCGCGGAAGGCGAACCGCTTGCATTTGATCAGGCATCCGCTTTCATGGCGCGCGGAGATGTGATGATCCATGCCAGGGATGGAAAACAGCTTCCAGACGGCGCAGGCATTGATACGGATGGCAACCCGACCAATGATCCCAATGAAGTGCTCAAGGGCGCCCAATTGCCTTTTGGTGGCTATAAGGGCGCATCGATTGCCATGATGATAGAGTTGCTTGCCGGGCCATTGATTGGCGAACAATTGAGCCTGGAAGCGGCGGAAAACGATCTCGACGACGGCGGTCCTGCCCGCGGCGGCGAATTTATCCTGGCAATGGATCCGTCGAAAACTGCGCAACCGCCAATTTCCGGCGGCAATGCCGAGCGCTTGTTCATGGCCATTCAAGAGGAACAGGGCGCGCGCCTTCCCGGCGAGGGCCGCCTCGCCCGCCGGCAGAAAGTTGCCCGCGACGGTGTAAAAGTGCCCAGAAGCCTGCTGGAAGCAATAGACGTTTGATCTGCGGATCGCCTGTGCCAGAGCCGCTGAAGCTGGCATTTCAGTTTTCAGGTGATGCAACCTTGGCCATGCCATATTTTGATGAATGATCGGCAACCCATGACCCGAACAATCAGGACAGTGTTGAGCAATGATATTGAGAACAACTTTCCTATGCCTTGTTTGCCTATCCGCATCGCATGTGAATGCGGCAGAACCCGTTGCGATTGAACCTGACACCAGCGAGCAGAAAATCGCCTGCGACAAGTATGGTGACGGCTATGTTTATGTTCCGGACACTAAGATCTGTGTGAAAATCAGCGGTGAAGTGCGCACAACATTTACATCATCGAACAGAAAATGACCGGGCAAGGTCTAGCTCTTTACGAGGCGCACCTGATTGACCGTGACGGCAATCATGTTGAAGACATCTTCAGCGTTGCATCCGCGCGATAAATCATTGGCCGGCTTTGAAAGCCCCTGCAGGATGGGGCCCAATGCCATCGCCCCGCCAATGCGCTGGGCAATCTTGTAGCCGATATTTCCAGCATCCAGATTTGGAAAAATGAATACATTGGCTTTGCCCGCAACTTCGCTGTTCGGCGCTTTTGACGATCCAACCCCGGCATCAAACGCGGCATCAAACTGCATTTCGCCGTCAACTTTCAAATCGGGCGCCATTTCGCTGGCGAGCCGTGCCGCTTCGGCAACTTTCGAAACACTGGCGTGCCTGGCGCTGCCTTTTGTCGAAAAGGAAAGCATTCCGACCAAAGGTTCCTGGCCGGTAAGAGCGGTGAAAGAAACAGCAGTCGTGACAGCAATTGCCGCCAACTGTCTTGCATCGGGCTCCACCACCAGACCGCAATCGGAAAACGCCACGACTTCTTCTTGCAAATCGCGCCCGTTTGGCAAAACCATCAAAAAGAAACTCGAAACAATTGCGGCATCCGGCGATTTGCCGATGATTTGCAACGCAACGCGCACCGTGTCTGCGGTCGTATAGACAGCTCCGCCGAGGGTTCCATCCGCATCGCCTGTCCGCACCATCATCGCGGCATAAACCAGCGGATCGCGCACAAGGTGCATTGCCGCTTTCTCGCTGGCAATCTTGCCGCCGCGATAGCGCATGATTTCCTCAACGTAAAAAGCCTCGCGCTCTGATTGCGCAGGGTCAAGAATGTTGATCTTACCAGCAGTCAAAGCAGCTACCGCGCCGTCAAAATCTTTCAACATCTCCCTGATGTCGTTGACATTTCCTAAAAGCGTTACTGTCGCAACACCCTGATTTACCGCCCTCGTCGCGCCCTCCACAATCCGCCGGTCATTGCCCTCGGGCAAGACGATGTGGGCCGGAGACGCCTTGGCATTGGCGAGAATGGTTTCAAGCGCGGACATTAAAACAGACCTTCAGGATTTCACGAAACGCTACAAGTAGAACAAGACGATTAAAACGCTATAAGTGACCAATGCAATGATTTAAAACTCTTTTTCACGCAATGAAAAGCAATTGGCCAGCCACCGGCAAAAGCCCATTTCACCGCTCATCCGGAACTCATACAAAACAATGGGACCAATTCCGGTGGATTTCACCGATTTCGGTTGACGCTTGGTACCAGATAGGGCGTATTGACACAAAAAATAGAACCAGTTCATTCACATTTTGGTACCAGGAAAAATCATGCGCGAGTCGTTGTTTCAGGTTGAGCGGCAGGAAATGACCTCCCTGCAGGCGCAAATCCGCGAAATGCTGGTTTCTGCGATGTTGTCGGGCCAGATGCCGCCGGGTTCCCCCATTCCCTCGACCAGAACCATGGCAAAACGCCTGAAGGTTTCGCGCAACACGGTCATGCTGGCCTATCAGGCGCTGGCGGCAGACGGCTATCTGCAGGCGCGCGAGCGCTCGGGCTTTTACGTTTCGCCCGATATCGCGAGGGGCAATTTTCAGGATGCCGAAACAAAGCCGTCGCAGATCAGGCAGGTTCCGGCGAGCACCGTTGACTGGCCGTCCATGTTTCGCGTCACACCGTCCACACAGCGCAACATTTCAAAACCCGCCAACTGGCATGAATACCCCTACCCCTTCATCTATGGCCAGGCCGATGCCGCCCTCTTTCCGATTGCCGCTTGGCGCGATTGCACCCGCCAGGCGATGAACCGAAAATGGATGGATGCCTGGACCTCGGACCGCTTTACCGAGGATGACCCGATGCTGATCGAGCAGATCCACCAGCGCATCCTGCCGCGCCGGGGCATCATGGCCGACAAGGACCAGGTGCTGATCACCCTCGGCGCGCAAAATGCGCTTTATCTGCTGGCCAGCATGCTCGTCAAACCGGGCGACAAGGTCGCGGTTGAAGACCCCGGCTATCCCGACATGCGCAACATTTTCGCTCTCAAGACCGATCACATCGTTTCGGCCAAGACCGATGCCGAAGGCATCGTCATCGACGAAACGCTGAAGGGTTGCAAGATCATTTTCACCACGCCAAGCCACCAGTTTCCGACCAACATCACGATGAGCGCAGCGCGCCGGCGCGACCTTCTTGTCTGGGCGGAGGAAAACGGCGCGGTCATCATCGAGGATGATTACGAGTTTGAAACCAATTATACCGGCGACCCGACCCCTGCGCTCAAATCACGCGACCGCAACGGCAGTGTGATTTATATAGGCAGCCTGTCAAAATCGCTGATGCCCGGGCTGCGCATGGGCTTTGTCGTCGGTCCGCCGCAGCTGATCAGCGAATTGCGTTCGCTGCGCCGGTTGATGTTTCGCCATCCCCCCGGCAACAACCAGCGCGTCGTCGCGCTGTTTCTCGCCCTCGGCCACCACGATGCGCTGATCAACAAACTGCACCGCGCCTACCAGATCCGCTGGAAAACGATGGGCGAAGCGTTGAAAAAACATTTCCCCGGCTGGGCAAAATCCCCGGGCTTCGGCGGCACATCCTATTGGGTCGAGGGACCGCAAGGCCTCAACGCGACCGAGCTCAACCGCCGCGCCATGGAAGACGGCATTGTCATCGAACCCGGCGAGGTTTTCTTCTCAAGCACCAATGGCAACGAAAACTACTTCCGCCTCGGCTTTTCCTCAATCCCTGACGAACGCATCGAGCCCGGCCTTGAGGGGTTGAGACGGGTATATGAGAAGATGTGAGTGGGGGGGCATCTGATACAAACCCCGGAATTACCAATGCAATTTAATATCTAACCTTTGCCGTTCATTCCCGAACTTCGCACCCCGATAACTTCAATGGACCCCGGATCAAGTCCGAGGAGACGCGGACGGCAGGATCGCAAATCCATCCGCCGTCGGTAAAACATCATCTGCGGCGTCTTCCCGGAGAAGCGCAGCGCCATCCGGGATCCATTATACCTTTCAAAACAGCACCCTCACGATTTGAGATCGTATGAAAATGCTGGTCAGAACAGAGACAAATACAAATCATCCCATTCGGGATTCATGGCCTCGATTAGATCGGTTTTCCATTTGCGCCGCCATTTCTTGATCCGCTTTTCGTCAGAAATAGCATCGGATATGTCGGGGTACTCGCGGTACCAGACCAGATGTCTCACACCATACCTGCTGGTAAAACCCGGTAACAATTTTTCACGATGTTCAAATGTTCGACGGGAAATATCATTGGTAACTCCAACATACAAAGTTCCGCCCTTGCGTGATGCCATGATGTAAACATAACCTGCCATTCTCCGATAATGGCCGAGAATGCCGATAACCTCAATGGACCCCGGATCAAGTCCGGGGAGACGTGGGTGGCGTCTTCCCGGAGAAGCGCAGCGCCATCCGGGATCCATTATACCTTTCAAACGGCACACTCTCGATTTGGCTTTGAGTGGCTGACGCGGGCAATTTCGCGCGCGCCCTGAACCATTGGGAGGGGGGCGAAAATTCCCCAAAAACTTATCCCCGTCACTTTCCCTCCCCTTATCAGCAACCTCACAATAGCAGGTAATCAATAGACATGTGACAGCGACTGTCTTGATTTTCTTTACAACAATTATGTTGGCTGGTCTCGCCAAAGCTCGCCGGTTTTGCACATCTGGTTGAGTGTAATCAGCATTTCGCGCATGACAACCACCACCTTCGTCATCGTCGGACTTGATCAAGAAAACGCTTCGGCTTCGAAGAATGACGACGGACTTCGAATTGATGCTGAAAGTCTTGGGATCAGTTGAGAGCTTGTTGGCAATGAAAAGGCTGATTGACGATAATCCGTGATGCGTTCACCCATTTCCAGATTGGAATTTGGTTGAAGAAAACGGTCCGGATTTTAACCCGGTCTATGCCCAGACCAATCACCCTGCCTCCACCTGAACATACCAGATTTCCGTTTGACGGATTTTCAAATCGATGCAATCATCACTTGCATATGGGTAGATGTATCATTGCGATGGGGTCGTTTTGATATCGTGGGAAAGTAATGCGCCAATGGTCAATTGAATTGTGAATCTTCTTTATATAATGAATTTTTGACCAGGAGCATAAGTTAAAATTCGATGATCGATAAAAATCAAAATCACAACAGCGAGGATGATAACAGTACTTACGTATTTATGAATATGCTTTATGTCTTTGGTTTTTATTGTATATCAATTATTTTGTTACAGTCGTCTGATTTTGCTTTAACTCAAACACCTGGATTTTTACATGGATTTGCCCTTCACTTTCCAGGTCCGTTTGAAAAAATAGAAGCGTTGCATGGCCATGGTTTATCTCAAAGAGCCAATAATTACGAAAATTTTATTTCAATGACCATAGCGGCATACATTTTTTTGTTATTCTGCACTGTAATTCTATTTTTGTATAAGAATTCAAAGGGAAAGATATCTTTACATAATAATGTCAGTGTTAGTTCAGGGATGTTTTTTTATTTAGGTGGGTTTTTGTTTGCTTTGTTCGGAATATACATGGTATTTTTTAGTGATAAAATTGATTATAACTCCGATTGTATATTTATAGTTTATAATATAAATGAAAGTAATTTGGGATACTTAGTAGACGTTTGCTTTATGATGTTAATACATATGAAATTTGTTTAGATATTGATTACATGCAACCACTATTATTGGCGAGACTTAGATAAAACCGGAGTGTAGTGTATGGCTAACGATAATTTTAATGGCTTGGGTTTCTTTGGATACTTTTCGAAAGGTTACTATGGCGCTTTTGAGGGATTAGCTCATGGCATTCACAATGGCGAATTGGGTAAGGCTTTGAATTACGGTGACAGTTTACTAATTCACACAGCAAAAAAGGGACAGTTACCTTTTTTCCGTCGAAAAAACGGCCAGCGGAAGGTGCCTGCCAGAAGAAAAGTAACTGTCCCTTTATTGCCTGTGATGGCCGCGCGCTCCCGGCGTTTCCGGTGGCAGCAGCAATCACCCGCTGACTTTAGCACCTTCGGCGATGGTCCGCGGAGCGGCGTTGAGCGTGTCGATGGCAAATCCGGCCGCCGCCTTGTAGGCTGCCATGAAGGCATTTCGCTCTTCGGCCGGAACCACATCGTCGATGTTGTCGAACTGGCCGCCGCAGCGCTCGTCGACAATGTTTAGAAGTCCGAACGGCCCTGCCCCGCGGTTGCGCAGAACGACCGCCGAGACCGGGCCGCAATGCTTTTTGTCGAACTCGCCGAGCGCCAGTTCGTTGACGCCGTGGGCGATGAAGGATGCTCCAAGGTTGCGCGCATCGACAATCGCCTGGCTGGCGCCGTTGGAACC
>JBGSTD010000049.1:0-25092 GCA_041736675.1 Salaquimonas sp. | reverse complement strand
GTGCAGACGTCTTCGATTACATCGAACGCTTCTACAACCCGAAACGCCGCCACTCGACCAACGGCTATTTAAGCCCTATACAATACGAGGAGAGAGCGATGAAAGCTTAAGTTGCCGTCCACGAAACCGGCAGCAGCTCACTGCCATCAGTCCAGGTTGTTGTGGTCTCGACACCGTCAAGTCCCATAGCTTCGATTTCGTCTAGCGAATATACAGTCACTTTCCCGTCAGCAGCTTTGATCTCGAGCGACATGCCATCCATCGCCCGAGCGGCGGTGGAACTCGAAATCAAACCAGGCATCACGGCCACAGCGAGCAAAAAAAAGGCAAACAGACGCATTGATAGATCCTTTGATATTTCAAGAACCACTACAGGTTTTGTATTGAAACCCGGTTTGGTTAACCGTTAAAATTGTATACACTTGGCGAGATATGCTACATCGGATCCACATTTGAATTGGATCCTTCGCCCGCCGGAAATCTCATTTATGGCAAGGCCGTCCGGCTTTCAGGCTGCTTTGCCTGTCGCCAGATATCCCTGCGGATTTTCCGACTGCCATTTCCACGCGGTCTGGCAGATGTCGTTAACACCAAGCCGTGCTTCCCAACCCAAAAGGCGTTTTGCCTTGGAGGCGTCAGCAACACTGGTGGCAACATCACCTTCACGGCGCGGCGCAATCTCAAACGGGACTTTACGACCAGATGCCTTCTCAAAAGCGGCAATTAGTTCGAGTACGGTTACACCACGTCCGGTTCCAATATTGATTGCCTCGCATCCAGTATTGGCACAGGCATAATTCACCGCTGCAAGATGCGCAGAGGCCAGGTCAACGACATGAATATAGTCGCGTTCGCCGGTGCCATCCCGCGTCTCATAGTCATTTCCGAACACGCTCAGTTTCTCGCGTCTACCGATTGCAACCTGTGAAACAAAGGGCATCAGATTGTTAGGAATATCATTGGGATCTTCCCCGATCAGACCAGACGAATGGGCGCCAACCGGATTGAAATAGCGCAGGAGCACCGCGCTTGCATCGCCTGACGCTTTGGCCCAGTCGCCCAAAATACCTTCAACATGATATTTGGTCCGGCCATAGGCATTTTCAGGTGCCAATGGATGCTTCTCATCATATGGCAGATATTGCGCTTTCCCATAGACCGTCGCCGAGGAAGAAAACACGATCCGTTTGCACCGTGCGGTATCCATTGCCTTAACAAGGGAGATGGTACCCTGCACATTGTGCTCATAGTATTTAATGGGCATCAGATTGGCTTCACCAACTGATTTGAGGCCGGCAAAATGGATAACAATGTCAGGGCGGAAATCACCAATCAGACGCGACAGTTTCAATTCATCGCGAATATCACCATCAATCTGTTCGAAACTGTGGTTGACCAGTCTGCGCACGCGATCGAGCGATTGCGCGGAGCTGTTCGAATAATTGTCATAGACACAGACCTCATGTCGTTCTGACAAAAGCTGAACCAGCGTATGCGTGCCGATATATCCTGCGCCGCCGGTCACGAAGACGCGCTTGGGCTGCTGCAATGCACCCGTTGTGTAAGATTCAGACATGGGTGAAACAAATCCCTGTAACGTGCATGATTTTTCAAAACCTGCAGGCGTCACCTTTTCGATTTCGCTGCAGCCTTCATCCGCTTGGTTTCAGGTGTACAGCAAAGCCATGAAAAAAGGCTGAGACAGCGCTCTAGGATTTTAACCATTGCATTAACCAGACGGTAAGCTGGCAGATCAGGGAAGAAATTGAGGTCTCCAACGCTGTATATCAGGCCTAGAACACAGACCACAGCGTCTGGCAAAAACTTGCCAAAAGTGTGCGTAAATAACTAAATTCTGGTTGAATAATCAGCCGCTGGCTGCATCAAATCGGGCAGTGAAAATTGCCGGAAAAGCGCAGAAAAGTTCAGCTTTTTGAAAGTTCGCAAACTGCCCTGTGCTGTGTCAGGAAAACCTTGCCATTGAGATGTGAGAGGAAATCAGTGCGCTTTAACCGGTCAAGAACTGGCCCCTTGACTTCACTCAGGTGAAACTGAACGCCAAGATTTTTGAGCCTTTCACTGATCGCTTCAAGTGATTCCAGCGCACTCATGTCGATGGCATTGACAGCAGGACACATCAGGATCACGTGTTTCAGCGATTTGCGTTTTGCCACCATGTCGTAGATCGCATCTTCAAGATAACGGGCATTGGCAAAGTAAAGGCTTTCATCAACCCTGACGGTCAATATCCCAGGTTGTGTGATCACCTCATGCCGCAGGATATTGCGGTAGTGTTCGGTGCCCGGCACCTGCCCGACAACCGCCATATGCGGGCGGGAGGTCTTGTAGAGATGGATGAAAATCGAAAGAATTACACCAACCGTGACACCAAGCTCGACACCATAAACAAGGGTTGCAAGTATCGTGCCCATGACAGCAATGAAATCAGCCTTCGAGTATACCCATGTCTTTTTCAGGATTGAAAAATCCACCAGCGAAAGTACAGCAACGATAATGGTCGAGGCCAGCGTCGCCTTGGGCAAATAGTAGATAAGCGGTGTCAATGCCAGTGACGCAATGGCAAGTCCAACGGCTGCAAAGGCTCCTGCCGCGGGTGTGCTGGCTCCTGCATCAAAATTGACTACGGAACGCGAAAAACCGCCTGTCACGGGAAAGCCGCCCGTCAATGCGGCTCCAAGATTTGCAGCCCCCAAACCGATCAGTTCCTGATCCGGGTTTATCCGCTGACGTTTCTTTGCGGCAAGGGTTTGCGCAACCGATATTGATTCCACGAACCCGATTACCGAGATCAAAACCGCGGACGCGGCAAGTTCCTGCCACAGCGACGGCGAAAACGAAGGCAATGTCAGCGGCGGCAAACCTTGAGGAACATCACCGACAACCGCAACACCTTTGCCCGCCAGATCAAAAAGCCAGGTTACAAATATTGTGACAGCGATGGCAGCAACTGGACCAGTCTTTGCCAAAATTGCGGCAAGCCCCGGTTTGATACCCCATTTCAACAATACCGGATGCAACCCTTTGCGTACCCAAAACAGGAATGCGGTTGCAGCGGCACCGATGAAAAAAGTAATCAAGCTGATACTGGACAAGTTTTCCAGCAGCGAGCCCATCAAATGCAGCAGGTTTTCACCTTCTGCCTTGATACCAAAAATATGTTTCAACTGGCTGGCCGCAATGATGATCCCCGAAGCGGTGATGAAGCCGGCAATCACAGGATGGGACAAAAAGTTTGCAAGAAATCCAAGACGGAACACACCCAGCAAAACCAGAAACAAGCCGGATATGAAGGCAAGAGTAATCGCCGCAATAATATAATCCGGCGACCCGGTTGCAGCAATCTTGCCAACTGCGGTTGCCGTCATCAGGGAAACGACGGCGACCGGACCTACCGCCAAGGCACGGCTGGTTCCAAATATCGCATATAGAATAATCGGCGCTATCGAGGCGTAAATCCCCATCTCTGCAGGCAGTCCCGCAAGCAACGCATAGGCAAGCGATTGCGGGATCAGCATCACGGTTACAATTACCGCAGCCACCATGTCATTGGTCATCGTGTCACGGTTATAGCTCCGGCCCCAATCCAGTACCGGAACATAGCGCATCAACAAGGGATTTCTAAATGATAACAATGACATAAAGTCAGCTCTCTATCCACCAACAGCAGGTCTTCAACACTAAAAAACTGAAGAAGGCCCTCATGGCCTTCTTCATGAAACACGACTGATTGCAGGTTAAAGTGTAACCGGTCGATTAGATCCATGAATGGTATCGGTTATTTGACAATCTCGGGTTTGGCCATCCACTCCTTGCCCTTGAGCATTGCGCGCCAGTAAATCGGCGGCAGGATTTTTTCTTTCAACAACCAGGCAAGTCGCGACGGTTTTTGTCCGTTGATCATCCAACTGGGGAAACTCGGCAGCAACTTTCCACCATATCCGAACTCGGCCAGCACGATCTTGCCACGTTCAACCGTCAACGGGCACGAACCATAGCCGTCATAATGCGCAAGACCGGAAGCCTTGCCCATATCATGCATGATATTGTTGGCAACAACAGGAGCCTGCTTGCGGGCCGCTGCTGCTGTTTTTGCATTGGGCGCATTCATCACGTCGCCGAGCGACCAAATGTTTTCAAAGGTCTTGTGGCGTAAAGTCTGCTGATCAACATCAAGCCAGCCTGCCGCATCAGCAAGCGGACTGACCCGAATGAAGTCTGGTGCACATTGCGGCGGACAGACATGGATCATGTCGAATTTGGTCTCGACAATTTCCTCTTTTCCATCCCCATCAACTTTCTTGAACCAGGCAGTCTTGCTTGGTCCGTCAATCTTGAAAAGCGTATGGGTGAATTTCAGTTCGGCATGATAGCGCTTGATATACTCCATCAGCGCGGGAACATATTCCTTGACGCCAAAGAGCACTCCACCGGCATTGTAAAATTCAATGCTGATATCCTTGAGGACTCCGGAGCGAAACCAATGGTCACCGGAAAGATACATGGCTTTCTGCGGTGCGCCGGCGCATTTGATCGGCATTGGCGGCTGGGTGAAGATGGCTTTGCCAGATTTCATCCCCTTGACCAGTTCCCAGGTATAAGGAGCCAGATCATAGCGATAGTTGGAAGTAACACCGTTGCGCCCCAAGGTCTCGGTCAACCCTTCAATGGCACCCCAGTTCAGTTTCAGTCCCGGCGCGACGATCAGGCGGTTGTACTTCACCACCCGGCATCCATCCAGAATCACGCAATTGTTTTCCGGCTCAAAGGCGGAAACCCCGGCCTTGATCCACTTCACTCCATTGGGGATCAGCGAGGCCATCGTCTTGGCCGTTTGCTCGACGGTGAATATTCCGCCGCCAACCATCGTCCAGCCGGGCTGGTAATAATGAATATCTGCCGGATCAATGATTGCAATATCAAGATCGCTTGAGCGCGCCAAAAGGCTGGTTGCAACCGCAATTCCCGCCGCTCCACCGCCGATGATGACAATATCATGAGAAAAATCGGATACATCCGTCGGTGTCTTGCCACCATTGGCAATACGCCGGACAACGCCACTCATGTCATATCCGGCAGACTTGGCAGCCCCGAGAATCTGCGGCAGTGGAGTATTCTTTGCCCCTTCGTTCAGTGCCCAAAGCGTTGTCGAACGGGTACCCGTTCGGCAATATGCCACTGTTGGTCCAGGCAAATTGGTCAATGCCGTGCCAAATTTGGAAGCATCATCATCGGCAACCTTGCCGGCAATGATCGGGAGATAGACCGCTTCCAGACCCGCTTTTTTTGCTGCCGTCTGAATTTCCTTGAAAGATGGCTGGTCAGCCCCCTCTCCGTCCGGTCTGTTGCAGATGATCGATCGGAAGCCCTGTTTGGCAAGGCCCGCCAATTCACCCGGCATTATTTGAGGGCTTACTGACAAACCCTCGTTGATTTTCTTGACTTCCATTATTTCCCTCCCAGGGGGTTTTTAATAAAAACAGGCAGGACGGCAGTTGGGTATCAAAGCCCGTTGACGGGAACCTTGAGTACCTTGTTTCCATCCTTGTCGGTCGGCATGTGCCCTGCTCTCATATTGACCTGAAGAGAAGGAATTATAAGGCGGGGCATATCGAGTTGTGCGTCCCGCTCGGTCCTGAACTTTACAAAGTCCGCCTTGGTTTTTCCGCCGCCGACATGAATATTGTGCTCTTTTTCCTCAGCGACCGTAGTTTCCCAGCGTATATCGCGCCCATTCGGACCATAGTCATGGCACATGAAAAGGCGCATGTCGTCTGGCAGGCTCAATACCTTTTGAATTGAATCATAAAGTGTTGCAGCATCTCCACCCGGAAAATCAGCACGGGCCGATCCGCCGTCAGGCATGAAAAGTGTATCCCCTACAAACGCCGCATTGCCCATCACATGCACCATGCAGGCCGGAGTGTGACCAGGTGTATACATGGCAAATGCCTGCAAATTGCCAATCATGTATGTATCGCCATCCTTGAACAATGCGTCAAATTGCGATCCGTCACGCTGAAATTCGGTTCCCTCGTTGAAAACCTTGCCGAAAGTGTTTTGAACAATCATGATCTTGTCGCCAATGCCGACTTTTCCACCCAGTTTTTCCTGAATGTATGGTGCTGCGGACAAATGATCTGCATGAACATGGGTCTCGATGATCCATTCCAGCTTCAAGTCTTTTGACCTGACATAGGCAATCATTGCATCGGCATGATCATAGGTGATGCGTCCGGCTGCATAGTCAATGTCCATCACCGAATCGATGATTGCGCAAGAGGATGAGGAAGGATCCTTCACGACATAGCTTATCGTGTTTGTCGCCGGATCAAAAAATGCTTCAACCTCGGGTTTGATGTTCATTTCAACAGGATATGCACTCATCATATTTCTCCTTCTCAAAGATCGCCAGCCGGCAATTTACGTCTGTTTCGACAGTAATTGGCTCACGCAGTGGCGCGAACCATTATCTTGCTGATTTCGCGGGCGACAATTATTCCAACAATCATCGCAGCGATAAAATAGTAAGTCTCGGTATATCCCAATCCAAGCGCGGGAACGGCGCCACCAGGGCAAAAACCTGCTATGCCCCATCCGATTCCAAAAACCGATGATCCGGCAACCAGCCTCGTATCAATATCCCGACCCTTCGGAACGAGAAATGACGGTTCAAAAAGCGGCTTGTTTTGCGCTTTGAAAACAATACGATAACCAATGGCAGCGGTAACCAGTGCTCCACCCATTACAAAAATAAGGCTTGGATCCCAGGTGCCGAATACGTCAAAAAAGTTGAGGACCTTGGCGGGATCGGCCATCCCCGATATGGCGATACCAACTCCAAAAATCACGCCAACTATTAGTGCGGAAACAAATTTTATCATGATCACATTCCCAATAGGTGACGGGTTACGTAAACGGTGATGAATGTTGCAATCATGAACACAAGGGTCGCAACGATGGAGCGGGGAGAAAATCTTGCCATGCCGCAGACACCGTGACCGCTGGTGCAGCCTGAACCAAAGTAAACACCGACACCAACAATAAAGCCGCCGAGCGTCAGCGCGTTCAGTGAGATCGGCACGCCGAACGGAACAACGCCTCCACCAAGGATATAAACCAATGGTCCAACAACAGCTCCGGTCAAGAATGCCAGCCGCCAGGGCCAGTCTGCAAAGATAGGTGGCAACAGCCCTGTCAAAATACCGGTCATTCCGGCAATTCGCCCGTGCAGTGCCATCAGCAGAATCGCCGACAACCCAATTAGAAAGCCGCCAAAGAGCGACATCCATGGTGTGAATTCAGTAATCATCAATATTCCCTGTTTCCTATGGACAGAATTGTAGCCTTGATAGCCTGCACCATTTAAGTCGGCTGATTGTAGATATGTTCCGCTTTTCCAGAATTGTACGTTTGCATATCTATCCACTATCATTTATATAAGCAAGTAGAAATATTCAAGGTTTGCGATGTATGAAAATGAATTTCACTGAACTGGAACCAAAAATCGACGAAGCAGCATCCCTGATGGAGATGCTGTCGCAGCCGGCCAGACTGCGTATTTTGTGCATTCTGCTCGATGGTGAAAAAAGCGTCCTGAAACTTGCAGAACTGGTTGGCCTGTCACAGCCTGCCATGTCTCATCACCTGAAGAAGTTGAGGGAAAGCGGCTTTGTTCAGACACGGCGCGAAGCACAGACTATCCACTATTCCCTGCAAGGCACAGAAGTGGCGGCCATCATGCAAACCTTGCACGGCCTTTATTGCCATACAGCCCGGTAGGCAGACTCTTTCAGATTAGAAGGTGGCTTATTGGACAGTCACTTGCGTACCTATCGGTGCGCGATTGTAAAGATCAATAATATCCTGGTTCAGCAGGCGAATGCATCCCGAAGACATGGACTTTCCTATTGAATCCCATTCCGGCGTGCCATGCAATCGGTACAGTGTATCCCGGCCATCGGCATAGAGATAGAGAGATCTGCTGCCAAGCGGGTTATCAGGACCGGGCGGCATTCCGCCTGCATATTTGGCGAGGATCGGCTTGCGCTCAATCATTTCCTTTGGCGGCGTCCAGACTGGCCATTCTCTCTTGTATCCCACTTTTGCAGTGCCGGACCATTCGAAACCAGCCTTGCCAACGCCCACACCATAGCGCACAAGTTCGTCTTCGCTGAGCGCATAATATAAAAAGTGCTTTTTTGTATCAACCAGAATGGTACCGGTCTGTAACCCGATATCATTGATAACGCGCTGGCGGCGGAATTCCTGATCCATTTTCTTGTATGGAACTGGCGGCAGGGTATGACCGCCATCGACCATTTCAACATACATCTGGGCAGAAGTGGTAATGTTGGAATCAACACCGATGGCAGGACGAAAACCACCGCCAATCGACCCGGTAGTTGTTGTATCAACACCTTCACTGAACAGGCGATCTGAAGTGCAACCGGCCAATAGCAAACTGGCACTGCCGGCAACAATCAGTTTTCTACGCGACACCATAGGCTGCGCATCATCATTCATGATCGAAATTGATCAACTTGAGTGAAACCGCTTTTTGTTCATTAGAGCGATTGTCTCTTTGCAGGCTGGCCAACGTGCTGTTCACGTCCCGCGACTGGCGATATACCGTCTCGGCCCCTGCTCCAAAAACATTTCGCAGATGAACCAGTTGACATCGCGACGCAAGTCGCAAACCAAGTTCGCGCATGTGAACCTTGCCGTAGAAAAATTTGGCAATTTGCGCACATTGTTGCGGTGACAACGTTTCCATGATTTTGTCGACATCTTTGGGATCACTCGACACCGCGCTGAAAAACGGTTTCAAATCGACAGACGCTTCGATATCCGTACTGATCATTCTTGGTAATGGCATAACAAACGCTCCAGCAAAAGGCTTACCTAACGGTAGATTGCACCATCATACTTAAGAGCCGGTTAAAGGCAGGTTAATATTTTGCGTATTTTATAATATCAAATTCTTAACCTTTGGCAGTTTGCCCCGATTGGAATTTTTGCAGAAGCCAGGACCGGGAGGCCATTACCTGTGCAGGGAGAGTACCTTTGCAGCAGCCTCCATTGCTCCTTCACCATGTTCAATTGACAGCGCCTTGAGTGCAGTGTCTATCGAACCGATGACCCCTAAAACCATCGCAATGTTCTGATGGCCCATATGGCCAATTCGGAAGCGGCGGTCATAGGCAGGCGAACCCGGCTCACCAAAGCCAAGGCCAATACCCAGCGTCACACCGGCATTTTCTTCTGTCCATTTGCGAATGCGCTTCGCATCACCCTCGGCAGTGACAACAGTTGAAACAGCCGCTGACCGCTTTGCCGGAGCGGCGATATTATGGGCAATTTCGCCTTTCACCCCCCAGGCCTGGATGGCTGCCCAGTATGCATTTGAAATGGTTTTGTGGCGCGCCCACACTGCCTCGATACCTTCTTCATTCAAGAGAATGTTCAGCGCTTCACGAAGGCCGTAAATGTGCTGCGTTGGGGCAGTTCCGGCAAATTTCTGATAATAAAATTCCGACTTGGCCCTGAGCACCCAGTCCCAGTACTGCCCTGGTTTGGCGCGTTTGCGCGCATCGGCGGCCTTGTCATTGAAATAGACAAATGAAACTCCGGCAGGCGTCATCAATCCCTTTTGGCAGGCTGCCACCATGACATCGACATTCCATTCATCCATTTCAAAACGGTCGCAGCCAAGCGAGGCTATGCAATCGACCATGAAAAGCGCCGGATGGCCTGACTGGCGGATCGCATCGCCCAATGCCGGAACATTGTTCAGCACCGAGGAAGCGGTGTCGGTTTGGACTGTCAGAACCGCCCTTATTTCATGCGACTTGTCGGCTTCCAGCACCTGGGAAAGTTTGGCCGGATCAGCATCTCCTTGCATGCCAAAGTCGAGGATCTGCACATCGATCTCGAGGCTGCGCGCGAGTTCTCCCCAGCCGGCCGCAAAACGGCCCGTCGTCAGCACAAGAATCTTGTCTCCGGGAACAAACAGATTGCGCAAAGAGGCTTCCCAGGCACCATGGCCATTTGCAATATAGACAGCCACCTGCCCTGTAGTTCGGCCCACCTTCAGCAAATCCGGATAAAGGCTCTCCGTGATTTCAATCAGTTCTCCCTCATAGATATTGGGAGAAGGGCGATGCATGGCAGATAGAACACGCTCAGGCATCACAGATGGGCCTGGAATAGCCAGCAATTTGGGTCCGAACTTTAATGACATGGATTATCTCTGATTTGGTAATTTTCGAAGCAACCCTCTTACACTTTTGGCGTAAAAGAAAATACTCCGCAGGCATATTTTCATGCCTTTGATTGAAAATCTTTTTACATTTCGATAACTCTGGATCAACAAATGGAGAAACAAATGCATTCCCTGCTCACCCAAGACCATATCAGTGCCTTCAAAGTTGACGGAGTTGTGCTGATCAAAGGTCTCTTTGCCGATTATGTTGAGCAACTGAAAACCGGAATTGAAACCAACATGTCCAGCCCCGGCCCATACGGCGCGGAGAATCTCAAGACCGGAGAGGCAGGCAGGTTTTTTGACGATTATTGCAATTGGACCCGAATTCCCGAGTTTGCTGACGTCATCCACAATTCACCCGCTGCCGAAGTTGCAGCCGATTTGATGGGCTCAAACTCGGTACAAGTCTTCCACGACCATGTTTTGGTGAAAGAGCCGGGTACATCCAAACCCACTCCATGGCATCAGGACGGTCCTTATTATTTTGTCGATGGCGAACAAACCGTGAGCTTCTGGTCACCGCTGGATCCGGTGAAGGAGGCATCATTGCGATGTGTGGCGGGATCACACAAATGGGAAAAGCCGGTTCTGCCAACCCGCTGGTTGTCTGAGCAAAACTTCTACCCCGATGAAAGCGCCTATATTCCTGTACCCGACCCTGACCGCGAAGGCATGAAAATTCTCGAATGGCAAATGGAGCCTGGTGATGCTGTCGCCTTCCACTACAAGATTTTACATGGTGCACGCGGCAATGAAACCCCCTCGCGAAGGCGAGCTTTTTCCTTGCGTCTGCTTGGCGATGATGCCCGTTATGTCGAACGTCCCGGCAGAACCTCACCGCCCTTCCCCGGTCATAACATGACCGCCGGGCAAAAATTGCGGGAAGACTGGTTTCCGGTCATTTTCCAGCGTTGAGGGGCAGCTGTCAGTCAACGTCGAGTTTGGTCTCAAAAGTTGAAATTTCTTTTGAGACAAGCATCGGGCTAACTGTCTCGTCAAAGCTCTTGAAGTGTGCCGACAGCAAATGGGCATCAAACGCCGCTGCATCGGTGTAAACCTCGTAAAGTTGAACCACATTGGGGCGTTTTGAGCTTGTCCACACCTCGAAAATCCCGCAATTGGGTTCCTTGTCGAGACTGTCCTTTGCCTGTTGCTTCATCCGGGTGATGAATACATCGCGGTGTTCAGGTCTGATTTCAATGGTAACGAAGACGGCAAACATGTTTCTATCCGGCCTTATGAATTGGGTGAAGCGTGCAATTGAACAATACGGTCATTGCCAGCTACCAGCGGCGGATACAAGGCCCGAACCAATGGATCATGTCCCGGAATAATATGATCGTCACTGTCTGCCAGTTCGCGCAGCCTTTCAAACCCGGCCAGCATGTCTTCAAGATCAACTACAATGGGAAACGGCTTTCTGCTGCGGTAGTTTTCATAATAATGGCTTGCATCCGATGCCAGAACCACCCAGCCGCGCTTCGTGCGTGCCCTCACGCATTGCAACCCCCTCGAATGGCCGCCGATCAAATGCACCTCCACGCCGGAAGCAATCTCCTTTGACCCAGAAGCAAATTGCACCCGCCCCTGATAGAGGGACCTCACCATGTCGCAGACATGCTCCCCGGTAAATGGCATTCGAACATGATCATGGCACATGCACGGACCGGTTGCGAAAGCCATTTCCCGTTCCTGCACATGCAGCATTGAGTTTGGAAATTCCTTCAGCGATCCCGCGTGGTCATAGTGCAGATGGGTCAGTATGACCGTTTTAATCTTCAATGGATCTATGCCAAATCCTGCCAGCATGGATGACGGCGCCTCAAGGATCGGCCTTTTCCTCAACGCTGCCTCACTGGTATCATAGCCAGTATCGACAAGAATTGTCTCCGAACCGTTCTTGAGTACCCAAATGAAATAATCCATGCCGTGCGGCTGGCTGTGATTGGGGTCCATGATGAAACTGTCATTGCGCGTGCGGCTGTTGCGCTCGGCATATTTGAGCGCAAAGATTTCCCAATTGTCTGTCACGTCAGCCTCCCTTTCCACGTTACATTATCTCTCGCCTCCCGGTCTTCGCCGACCGGTAAACCTTCTCGGCAATCCGCATGTTGGCAAGGTAGTCACTCGCAAGGGTTTCAATCACGCTGCCCGTAACAAGATGTTCCACAATATGTTTCTGGAAGTGATAAACACAATCACCGCCGAAACCCCGATCTTCAAATTCATGGGGAACAGGCACAAATTGCTTTTCGCCGCGCTTGCGTACTGCGATGTTTCCAAAGCCGTCAAGCGAAAGGCTGGCATTTTCACCCTCCACCAAGAATTCACCCATGGTCAGCCGGTGATTGTCTGCAGCATGATCCAGAGTGCGATTTCCGTCGAAGACAGCCCGCAGTCCTGTCTCCCATTCAAACAATATCAGTCCTGAATCCTCGCCTGCCAATCCTTGATTGCTTTGCCACAAATCTGCAAACACACTGCGCGGCTCACCAAAGAGAAACCGGAAAACGTCAATCCAGTGTATTCCTGTTTCGTGCACCAGAAACCGCTTCATCTGCCGAAAATAGGGTTGCCGAAGCAAATAGGCACTTTCGCCAATACCATCACCGGGCCGCATGCGAAAATGCGCTTGTCGTATCGCACCAAGTTCGCCCCTGGCTAAAATGTCACGGATTTTACGATACCAGGGCATAAAACGAAAATTTTCATGGACAACCAGCTTGCTTAGCGAACCGTCAAAGAGTTTTGTCATCGTCATCGCTTCGGAAAGCGAAGTACAAAAAGGCTTTTGACAAATCACCATCGCCACCTTGCCAACACACTTGGTCAGAAGTTCACCATGAGACGCTGGCGGTGTGGAAATATCCAGAACGTCAATATCAATTGTGGACAGCATGGTTTCCACGTTGTCAAACACCTTGCCGGCAAAGCCTGATTCAATCAGGGCATTCACGCACTCCGGCGATTTCTCGGTCACGCCCACCAATTCGACGCCTTCAAGCCGCTGCCAGGCTTCAAACTGAATACGACCAAAATACCCATGGCCTATCATGCCAACGCGGATGGTCACGCCAACGATCCTGCCCGGTCGATTTCCGTGCGCCCAAGATTTGCCAAGACCGCAGCGGTACACCCGTCTGTGCCTTGATCGCCACCCAGGTCCCTAGTCAAACCGACCCGCGTCGTTATCACCTCCTGAATCGCGGCTTCCAACATGGCAGCCCCTTTTGCAAGTACGGGGTCATTCTTGTCGATCGCCAGCCAGTCCAACATCATTGCGGCAGAAAGAAACATCGCAATCGGATTGGCGAGTCCCTTGCCAGCGATATCGGGCGCGGTTCCGTGACAGGGCTGAAAAAGGGCATTATCATCACCAATATCGGCAGATGGGGCCAACCCGAGCGAACCGACCAAACCCGCACCGAGATCAGAAAGAATATCGCCAAACATGTTTTCGGTGACAACCACATCAAAATCCCACGGCCGCTGAACCATCCACATGGCAAATGCGTCCACATAGGCAGTATCCGGCGTAACATCGCCAAACAACAAGGCGCGTTCATGAAAGATGGAACGGAACCATGAAAACGAGCGAAACACATTGGCCTTGTCGACACACGTCACCTTGCCTTTGCGTCCCAATTTTCCGGCTCGTTGCCGCGCAAGGCGAAATGAGAAATCAAAAAGCTTTTCACTGGTCTTGCGGGTAATTCGCAGCGTCTCGGTGGCGTATTCGTCGTTCACCACCTGCCCCTCATTCATATGGGCGAATAGTCCCTCGGTCGATTCACGCACCAGGATAAAATCCACCGTATGGGCACGGAGATCTTTAAGCGGCGTTGGCTGGCCAGTAATGATCTTGACCGGGCGAACACCGGCATAAAGACCGAGTTTGATGCGAAGGCTGATTTGTGGCGTCAGTTCTGTGCCGTCCGGTTTGCGTACATGCGGAAGTCCCATGGCGGAAAGAAGGATTGCATCTGCAGCCCTTGCAGCCTCGACAGAGCTTTCGGGCAGATCTTCACCGGTCTTTGAATAATGCAATGCACCGGCGGGTAGATGCTGGTATTCAAACAACGGCTTGTCGATCTTGCGCAATACGGCATCAAGGACCTTCAAGGTTGGCGCCATGACTTCAGGGCCGATACCGTCTCCGTCAAATACCGCAATTGTATAAGGCTTCATACCGTCTCTCCCCAAGTCACTCACCTTCAAACCCGAACTTGCCAACAGCATCTGTCGAATGCAAGCTATCGGAAACCCGTCTCAACCCATTAATGCGTCAGCACAAGGGTGCCGGACAGCATCAATATGCCCATCACAACAAGACACGCGGAGAAAATGCGTGGAAGCCATGGGCGTTCGCCAAACCAGAGAACTCCGATAAGCGCTGCAATGATGACGCTTGATTCGCGAATTCCCGACACTGCGGCAAGTGTCGTTAAAGTCATGGCATACATCGCAAGGCCATAGGCAAGACCGGATATCAGTCCGCCGCCAATACCAGCAACATAAGCGGAAACCGGCAACAAGCTCAAATGCGCCCTGCGGTAATACAAGAACCCAAGGCCCAAAAATACCTGAAGCACAAACGACCAGCCGATGTAACCGATCGGGCTGCCTGACAACCTAACCCCAAGGCCGTCGACAATCGTATAACCTGCAATGCAAAAACCGGTGAGAATTGCCGCGCCAAGCGCCCGGGGATCGCTCGGTACTTTTCCCTTTGCCACAACCAGAATTCCAATCGCCATGCTGATCAACACCAGGCCAAACCAGGATTGCGTGGACAGATGGTCCCCGGCAAACATCAACCCGCCGCAGGCAACCAGCAACGGGGCAACCCCTCTTGCCAGTGGATACATCTGCGAGAAATCGCCCAGCCGGTAGGCAGCATTGAGAAAGAGAAAATAAAAGAGATGGATGGCAATGGTTGCCGCGATGAAAAGATAGCTTTCTGCAGCGGGAGGAGAAGTTGTGAGAACAAGTGGAAGCCCAAACAACGCATTGCCCACTCCGATCAGACCGATTGTCACAAGTCGATCGGATGAACCTTTGACGATTGCATTCCATAGCGCATGAAGAATTGCCGCGCCAAGGATCAGCGAAATTGCAAAAGGGGATGGAGGCGGCAAGATTGACCTTGAATGTTCGAGATTGCCATCCAGCAAACCTCATATTGTTTTCTTTGGCAAATAATATTCAGGTTTTCACGTCGAAATTGCTGTTTTGGTGCTTTATCGTTGTAAAATTCACTGTAATTAACCTCAACGTAATTCTGCCATTGACACTTGCACCAGTCCTAATAATGATAATTTACGGAATTTTTACCGTTGTCAGAACGCCAATGCATTCTGATCTATCAATAAAAAAGCATCCTAGGGAGAATTCAATGAAAAAAATGCTTTTGGCTCTTGCAGCCACAACAATGCTTACGGGCACAGCCATTGCTGCCAGCCACTCACCGGTGAAAATCGGCGTGATCCTCGGTTTCACAGGTCCGCTCGAATCCATCACACCTGCGATGGGTGCCGGTGCAGAACTGGCCATCAAGGAAGTAACAGACTCCGGCAAACTTCTTGATGGCGTTGCTGTTGAAGCCGTGCGCGGCGATTCAACCTGTGTTGATGCTGCTGCTGCAACTGCCGCTGCCGAGCGTCTCGTTACTGAAGGCATCAAGGCCGTCATGGGTGCGGATTGCTCCGGCGTAACCGGCGCGATCCTGCAAAACGTTGCCCGCCCGAACGGCGTCGTGATGATTTCTCCATCAGCAACTTCCCCTGGCCTTTCAACAGCTGAAGATGACGGCCTGTTCTTCCGCACAGCACCATCTGATGCACGTCAGGGCGAGATCGTGACAGACATCCTTGTTGGAAAAGGCGTCAAGACAATCGCCATTACCTACACCAACAACGACTATGGCAAGGGCCTGTCCGACGCGATCAAGGCAAACTTTGAAAAAGCCGGCGGTACTGTAACCATCGTTGCAGCTCATGAAGATGGCAAAGGCGATTATTCCGCTGAAGTCGGCGCTCTCGCACAGGCAGGCGGCGAAGTTCTCGTTGTTGCAGGTTACACTGACCAAGGCGGCAAGGGCATCATCCGCGGAGCACTGGACACTGGCGCTTTCGACACCTTCTACCTGCCTGACGGCATGGTGGGCGATGTTATTGCAGCAGAAATCGGTGCAGGCCTCGACAAGTCATATGGCGCGAACCCGGGTACAGACAGCGAAGGCGCTGCCAAATTCCAGGAAATGGCAAAAGCTGCCGGTTTCGATGGAACAGGCGCATTCGCAGCTGAAAGCTATGACGCAGCAGCATTGATCATGCTGGCAATGGAAGCTGCCAAGTCAGTCGAAAGCGCTGACCTCAAAGGCAAGGTTCTCGACGTTGCAAACGCACCTGGCGAGAAAATCTTCCCTGGTGAACTTGCAAAAGCTCTTGAACTGATCAAGGCAGGCACAGACATCGACTATGTCGGCGCATCTGCAGTTGAACTCATCGGACCTGGCGAAAGCGCTGGCAATTATCGCGAAGTCGCCTTCAAGGACGGCAAGATCGTGGTTGTCGGCTACCGGTAAGCTTATCAGTTAAACATGATGATGGCCCGGCATTGTCCGGGCCATTATTTTACAAGAGACAAGAATATGTCAAAAAGAATGGCGGGGGCCTATCCATGATCAAGGTAGAAAATCTCTCGAAACATTTCGGCGGTATCAAGGCTGTTGACAATGTCTCGCTGGAGATCAGGAAAGGCTCAATCACTGGATTGATCGGACCGAACGGAGCTGGCAAGACCACGCTTTTCAACGTCATCGCAGGTGCCTACAAGCCTTCCTCGGGCACGGTAACGCTCGATGGTGAGGATATTACCGGCCTTGAGCCGCACGAGTTGTTCCACAAGGGTCTGTTGCGCACCTTCCAGATCGCCCATGAATTTTCCACTTTGACCGTCCGCGAAAACCTGATGATGGTTCCGCCGAACCAGGCTGGGGAAAACCTGATCGACGCCTGGCTCCGACCTTCCAAGGTGCGCGAGGAAGAAGAACGCATTCGAGCCAAAGCCGATGACGTCATAGCATTTCTGGAGATTCCCCAGGTAGCCGACGAACTCGCAGGAAACCTTTCCGGTGGCCAGAAGAAACTTCTCGAGCTTGGGCGCACCATGATGGTCGACGCCAAAATCGTTTTCCTTGACGAAGTCGGCGCCGGTGTAAACCGCACGCTGCTCAAGACGATTGGCGAGGCGATCAAGCGCCTTAATGTCGAGCGCGGATATACATTCTGCATGATTGAACACGACATGGAGTTCATTTCCGGCCTGTGTGACCCGGTTATTGTGATGGCCGAGGGCCACAAACTGGCAGAAGGCAAAGCCTCTCAAATCATGTCGAACGAAGAAGTCATCGAGGCATATCTCGGTACGGGTCTGAAAAACAAGCCGGGTGTCTCCAGCGCTTCACCTGATGCTTTAAAACCTGAAGCTGTCAAACCTGCGGCAAAGCCAAAGACAACCCCAAAGAAAGCTGCAGTGAAAAAACCGGCTGCAAAATCCGTTACAAAAACAGTAACGAAAACCACCAAAAAATCTGCCACCGGAACTGAAGGGAAATCCTCATGAGTTTTCTGATCGGTGAGGCAATGACCGGCGGTTACGGTGGTGCAGACATTCTGACCAACTGCACCATCGGCGTAGAAAAAGGCGAGATAGCCGTGATCGTCGGCCCCAATGGCGCAGGCAAGTCCACCGCCATGAAGGCGATTTTCGGAATGTTGGACCTCCGGCAAGGCAAGGTGATGATGGATGGCGAGGACATTACCGACCTCTCCCCCCAGGCCCGGGTGCACAAGGGCATGGGTTTTGTTCCGCAAACCAACAATGTCTTCACGTCTATGAGCGTCGAGGAAAACCTGGAAATGGGCGCCTTCATTCGCGAGGATGATATCAGCGGCACCATGGCCCAGGTCTATGATCTGTTTCCGATCCTTAAGGAAAAGCGGCTCCAGCCTGCTGGTCAGCTTTCGGGTGGCCAACGTCAACAAGTGGCCGTCGGTCGCGCACTGATGACGCGTCCGAAAGTGCTGATGCTCGATGAGCCCACCGCAGGGGTTTCCCCCATCGTCATGGACGAATTGTTCGATCGCATCATCGAGGTTGCCCGCACAGGGATCGCCATTTTGATGGTAGAGCAGAACGCAAAGCAGGCACTCAACATTGCCGACAAGGGATATGTGCTGGTACAGGGCACAAACCGTTTCACCGACACCGGCCAGGCATTGATGCAAAATCCTGAAGTCCGCAAATCTTTCCTGGGGGGCTGACGATGACCGATTACGCAAACGCACTTGTCGTGATGCTGAACTTTCTGGTTATACCCGGCCTGTCCTATGGCAGCCAGCTGGCACTCGGCGCGCTCGGTGTAACGCTGATCTACAGCGTGCTGCGATTTTCAAATTTCGCCCATGGCGAAGCCATGTCCTTCGGCGCAATGTTCACGATCCTCTTCACCTGGCTGTTTCAAAGCTGGGGTGTGCATCTGGGCTCCCTTCCAACAGCAATTCTTGCCCTGCCCTTCGGATGCGCTGTTACGGCGCTGTTCCTCTTGGGCACAGACAAGTTTGTCTACCAGTACTACCGCAAGCAGAAGGCCGCTCCGGTTATTTACATGATCGCGTCTGTCGGCGTGATGTTCGTCATGAGCGGCCTTGTCCGCTTCATCATCGGCCCCGCTGACCAGATCTTTGCCGATGGTGCCCGGTTCATCTTCACTGCGGGCCAGTTCAAGGAATGGTTCGGCCTTGGTGAATCCCTTGCCCTGCGCACGACGACCGTCATCACGGTCGTAACCGCCGTCATTGTTGTTGCCATCGTTTTCTGGTTCCTGAATAAGACCCGCACCGGCAAATCCATGCGTGCTTTCTCGGACAACGAGGATCTTGCGCTGCTCTCCGGCATTGACCCTGACCATGTGGTGCGCGTTGCCTGGATTATTACGGCGATCCTTGCCACCATTGCCGGAACACTTTACGGCCTCGACAAGAGTTACAAGCCGTTCACCTATCTGCAACTGCTGCTGCCGATCTTCGCTGCGGCGATTGTCGGTGGTGTCGGCAGTCCGGTGGGTGCCATCGCCGGAGGCTTTGTCATTGCCTTTTCGGAAATCGCAGTTACCTTCGCTTACACAAAAGTGATCGGCTACACCCTGCCGGAATTCTTGCACACCGACGGCCTCAACCAGTTGCTCTCGACCGACTACAAATTCGCTGTATCCTTTGTCATTCTGGTGGTTGTCTTGCTGATCAAGCCAACCGGACTGTTTAGCGGGAAATCGATATGACCAATCTGTCCGAACGCAACAAGATCATCCTTGCTTATGCCATCATGGCAGGCATCCTTGTCCTGACTGGCATATTCCAGAGCCCATCCCTCGCCTTGCAGATCACCACCTATTGCCTGATCTCCGCAATCATGGCTCTTGGGGTCAACATTCAGTGGGGCTATGCCGGGATTTTCAATGTCGGGATCATGGGTTTTGCCGCTCTGGGCGGTCTGGCTGCAGTGCTGGTATCAGTTGCGCCCAATCCGGCCCCGATAGCTGCAGGCGGAACCGGTATTCTGATTTCCGCAATCCTGACTATTTTCACTGTTGCCATTTGTGTCTTTGTTTACGGCAAAATGGCACCCGGACGCGGGCGCCAGATTGCGCTGGCAGCAATCATCGTCCTTGCCTACATCATCATTCGCAGTTTTTACTTCCCTGCGGTTGAGGCCATTGAGGGAACAAATGCCGCATCTACCGGATTTCTCGGCGGGCTTGGCCTTCCCATTATCCTTTCATGGGCGGTGGGTGGTCTGTTTGCTGCCGCAATTGCGTGGGTGATCGGAAAGATTGCTCTTGGCCTGCGCTCCGATTATCTCGCCATCGCCACCCTTGGCATCTCCGAGATCATCGTCGCTGTTCTCAAGAACGAGGACTGGCTCAACCGCGGTGTCAAGAACGTCATTGGCCTTAGCCGCCCGGTGCACCGCGAGGTCGACCTGCAACAGGAGCAATGGTTCATCGACCTGGCAAATTCGTTCGGCATGAATGTAGTCGAGGCCTCCTCGATCTTCGTGAAACTGAGTTATGTCTGCCTTTTCACGATTGTGCTTCTCGTTATCCTTTATCTCTCCGAGAAGGCACTTCGCTCCCCTTGGGGCCGCATGATGCGCTCGATTCGCGACAACGAAGTCTCCGCCAATGCAATGGGCAAGAACATCACCAAGCGCCATCTCCAGGTCTTCGTGCTCGGCTCTGCCGTCGTCGGTATAGCCGGAGCAATGCTGACCACGCTCGACGGCCAGTTCACTCCCACCTCCTACCAGCCGCTGCGCTTCACCTTCCTCATCTGGGTGATGGTTATTGTCGGCGGTTCCGGCAACAATTTCGGTGCCATTCTCGGCGGATTCCTGATTTGGTATGTATGGAATGCCGGGGAGTTCATGGGTCCTCAGATCATGCAGGTTCTTGCCTGGCCTCTGCCCGACACCAATCCGGTCAAGATCAGCCTGATTGAGAACGCCGCCCATATGCGCCAGATCGTGCTGGGTGCAATCCTGCTGATGGTGCTGCGCTTCTCACCGCGCGGGCTGATCCCTGAAAAGACAGCGCGCAAACACTAGCGTCGGATAAGCGCCAAAACTCCCGTTTGATACTGGACAAACAATTTGAAACCTCCCAATCTGAAAGCCGGATCGGGAGGTTTTTTAATGCGTCATGTCAGTCAGTTTCCGCGAAAGGTTGTCGAGTTTCCTCACATGGAAATCACCATGCCGGACGGGATAATTCTTTCGGCCCGTGTCTGGATGCCCGAAGATGCTGCAGAACATCCCGTACCCGCCATTCTCGAACATCTGCCCTATCGCAAACGCGATGGTACCATTGTTCGCGACCAGTTCACCCATCCCTGGATGGCAGGCCATGGCTATTGCTGCATTCGTGTCGACATGCGCGGCACTGGCGATAGCGACGGCCTGATGGAAGATGACTACACCGCGCCGGAATTGCAGGACGCCTGCGATGTGATCGCATGGGCATCAGCGCAGAAATGGTGCAATGGCAATGTCGGCATGATGGGCATCTCCTGGGGCGGGTTCAACGGCCTCCAGGTGGCGGCCCTGCAACCACCCGCACTAAAGGCGGTGATCAGCATTTGCTCAACCGTCGACCGCTATGGCGATGATATTCACTTCAAGGGCGGCAGCCTGCTGTTGAAGAATTTCAGTTGGTGCGTGACCATGCTCGCCTATTCGTCGCGCCCGCCTGATCCGCTTCTGGTCGGCGACAAATGGATGGACATGTGGCGGGAGCGGCTTGAAAACATGCCCTTCCAGATAACGCCCTGGCTGGAGCACCAGCATCGCGATGCCTATTGGCAGCACGGATCGGTTTGCGAGGACTACAGCGCGATAAAGGCAGCCGTTCTCTCGATTGGTGGATGGCATGACGGTTACCGCAACACGGTTTCCCATCTCGTTGAAAATCTTGAGGCGCCTGTAAAAGGGATCGTTGGCCCCTGGAACCACAAATATCCTCATTATGCAGGCCCGAAACCAGCCATCGGCTTTTTGCAGGAAGCAAAACGCTGGTGGGACAAATGGCTGAAGGATGAGGAAACCGGCGTTGAAGACGATCCTGCCTATCGTGCTTGGCTGATGGATTCCGTTGCGCCAAAACGCTGGCATGACGAAAGACCCGGGCGATGGATTGCCAACAATACTTGGCCGGACCCGAATATTCACAAGATCGAGCTCCATTTTTCGGCCGAACAAAGCCTCATTGCCGAAAGCGCAAATATTGATCTCGAAATCGCCTCACCTCAGGATTGCGGCATTGAAAGTGGAGAGTTTTTTCCTTTTGCTTTTGGTGATGAACTTCCGGGGGATCAGCAGGTCGACGACAAGGGATCCTTGTGCTTTGACGGAGACTTCTTGTTGGAGGCGGCAGATATTGTCGGCGCGCCGGTTTTTTCAGCGCAGATTGCCAGCGACAAAACTTGCGGACAGATCATAGCCCGCCTTTGCGATATGCGCCCTGATGGAAGCGTTGCCCTGATCACTGCCGGCATCTTCAATCTGACGCATCACACAGGTCATGGCACTCCCTCCCCCCTAGTTCCTGGAAAACCTGTCGAAATCAGTTTTTCACTGGATCAGATTGCCTACCGCATTCCGGCCGGGCACCGCTTGCGCCTGTCGCTTTCCAATGCCTGGTTCCCGATGATATGGCCATCGCCGGAGATTACCAGACTGACCATTGGCAAAGGCAATATCACTGTTCCTGTTCGTCCCTTTGTCACCGATGGCGAGTGGGAGTTCGAGGCGCCCGAGGGAGCAACACCCTGGCAGATGGAAACCCTTCGCCCGGCCAAATACCAGCGGGATACCTTCAATAATGATAACGGCGAAACGATAACCGAAATCAGCAGTGATTTTGGCGAATACCGCGACAGCGACCATGGACTTTTATCAGGCAGCTGGACGCATGAAATCATGGCTGTCAAACCTGAAAATCCTTTGTCTGCGCGCCACCATCTGCAATACGAAAAAACGGGGGGTAGACCAGGCCAGATTTACCGGACCTTTGTCGATGCGACATTTACCAGTGACGCAGATTACTTTTATCCAAAATCAAAACTGACAGCATGGTTGAATGGTGAAGTGATATTCGAGCGCGACTATCAGGACAAGATCAAGCGCAACCTTGTCTAAGCGGCGGTATACCTGGAAGACACGATCCTATTTGTCGTAGGGCCAGTCGCCTTTGCCAAGTGCAGACACGGCTTCGGCAATCCGTGTGAAGCTGTCTTTTGCCCGTTTTGACATGTGACGTGCCCGCAAATAACCGTGTACAAGGCCTTTTTCATCGACCCAATGCACTTTGATGCCAGCGTTTTTCAACGCTTCCTGATAATCCTTGCAGTCACCCGAAAGCGGATCGCATTGCGCACTGATCAGAACCGTTGGCGGAAGACCTGAAAAATCCGTATCGTTTAACGGAGCGCAGGTTGGCTCCCTGAAATATTCATCGTTCCCGCCTGTTCGAACGCTTTTATAGAATTTGGTGTCACTGGTCGTCAGCATTGGCGCAGCTGAATGCTCGATGAAAGTGCCCTGGTCCAGCCTGCTGCCGAGACCAGGATAAATCAGCACCTGACCGGCCGGCTTGAGTTCGGAATTTTTGGTTGCATGGCAAACCGCGGATGCAAGATTTCCTCCTGCACTGTCACCGCACACGATAACCGGACCCGTACGATGACGGATAATTGTATTGAATGCATCAAGAGCATCCTGAAAGTCGTAGGGATAGTTGAATTCCGGAGAGAGACGGTAGTCGACAGAAATGACTGTAAATCCTGTTTGCGCGCAGAGTTCGGCACAAACATCATCATGGCTTTCAAGACCACCGACCACAAAGCCTCCGCCGTGATAATAAACGACAGTCGTGTTTGCAGTGCTATCACCATAGACATAGGTGCGCACGGGAATATCATGCCCTGACGCCTTGATCGCACTGTCAGAAGCTGAAACCCCGTCAGGGTATCCGGCATGAAAACTCTCGCACAACCGGTTATAGACCGCCCGCTGCTCCGCAATTGTCTTTTCAGCCGTATCAGGTGGATAAAAACTGTCACTGCGATCAATGAAAGCCCAAATCTCGTCATCAATCATTGTGCTGTATTTTTCAGGGTAATCGCTGCGGGCCATGAGAATTGCCTAAAGTTCCATTGTTATCAATTTGCCGACAGCTTTGTCTGCTTTGATAAAAACTTCAAGTCTGGATGCGGCATTAACATCTGATATTTGACGTTAGCTATCTTTTGGAAAACTGCCTCCTCGGGCAAGATCATTCAGGATAGGACATTCCGGCCTGCTGTTGCCCCTGCAATTTTCCGCAAGATGCATGAGCGTTTGCTTGAGGCTTTCAAGTTCATTTATTTTCGTTTCGATGGCGGTGATTTTCGATTGCGTCATCGCCTTGACATCAGCGCTTGCCCGTCCCTTGTCTTCATAAAGCGCAAGAAGCTGGCGGCACTCGTCGATGGAAAAACCAAGTCCTCGCGACCGCTGCAGAAACTGCAGCTTATGCAGATGGGTCTGTGAATAGTCGCGGTACCCGTTCCCGGCCCTGTCGGGTTGTATCAATCCGATTTCCTCGTAATACCGGATTGTCTTTGCAGGCAGTCTCGACGAGCGGCTTGCGTCTCCGATATTCATCATGCTTCCTCTTGATCAAGTTTGAGGCCACGTAACCGGAGGGCATTGCTGATCACTGAAACCGATGAAAGGCTCATCGCCGCTGCCGCAATCATCGGCGACAACAACATTCCGGTTATCGGATACAATACTCCTGCGGCGATAGGCACGCCAATAGCATTATAGGCAAAGGCAAAAAACAGGTTCTGACGTATGTTTCCAAGCGTCGCCCGGGCAAGCTTCCTCGCACGCAGGACACCGCTCAAATCGCCATTGAGAAGCGTGATGCCGGCACTTTCCAGCGCAACATCCGCTCCGGTTCCCATGGCAATCCCCACATCGCTCGCAGCAAGTGCAGGCGCATCGTTAACACCGTCACCGGCCATCGCAACCCTGCGCCCTTCGCTACGAAGACGCTCGACCAGTGAGCTGCTGCCGGTTTCGTGGACATTAAGATAAGATGTTTATGAGATTGGAGATCGACAATGACGAGAAGAGTTTATAGCAGTGAGTTTAAGCAGGAAGCAGCGCATCTTGTGGCAACGCGGGGTGTGAGCGTTGCCCAG
>JBGSTD010000029.1:0-19068 GCA_041736675.1 Salaquimonas sp. | reverse complement strand
TGCCAATGGGGCAGGGGCAGTTCCGTTGACTTCCGACCTCGATTATCGTGACAATGTTGGGTCTACCGACACGGATGGCGATAGCGTTTCCAACATTGACGATCTCGATGACGACAACGACGGAATTCTCGATGTTAACGAAATGCGCGAAGCCGTTACCAACGGCAACTTTTCCGGTGTGGCTCTCAATCAGAATACCAGCACTGTCCCAGGCTGGACTTTGAGCAACGGTCAAGTTTACGGCTTCGCCGTAGGAATTCAGTTCGCTGCAGAAGCGGCCCAAACACTGTCTCAAGCAGGGCTACAAAATCTGAATACTGGTCTTGGCCAATTCGGAGCCGCTCAGATTGCAATTGATGCGCGCCCATCGCAAGGCAATCCTTCTTTCAATTCGGCTGGAAGCACACTTACAATACAAATTTCCGGAACGGCCTACGCGCAGATATCCACCGGCGCGGGGGCTAATGCCATTGCCACAGTCACATACCTGAACGGCGCGGCCGGAAATTTGACTGCAATGCCTATAGGCGCGGGTACAAGTCATTGGGTAATCGATCTGCCCGCATCTGTGGCGCAGACTGGAACCCTGCAATTCCTTTTTGATGGATCTAGCAATGATCCAGGGAATGCTTTCCCGAACGACGATATTGAAATCAACCTTGTTTCGGTTCTTGTAGGTCGCGACTCTGATGCAGACGGCATCTATGATCATCTCGACATCGACTCTGATAATGACGGCATCACCGACAACATCGAGGCGCAGACGACAAATGGCTATGTTGCGCCGATGGGGATCGACTCAAACAGCGACGGGCTCGATGATGTCTATGACAGTACAACATTTGCCGGTGCTATAAACGGAGCAACAGGACTAGGTCTGACACCGGTCGATACCGACAACGATACAACTGCCGATTACCTGGACCTTGATTCCGACGAAGACGGTATCGCTGACGTGTTCGAGAATGGCTTGGGAGTTACTCCAGTCACGCCAGGCCAGAGCGATACGGATGGCGACGGACTGAAAGATGTTTTCGAGGTAGCCATCGACGGCAATGCCAATGACGGGTTCGTCGTCAACGAAGGCGTCACGGATCCACTCGCCGCACCTGGCGGGTATCTGACTGACAGCGACAATGATACGTCCGGCACCATCGTCCCGCTCATCAACGATCTAGACTACCGTGATGCCAATGAACCACCGGTAGCAGTCGGCGATGTGCTTGTCACCGACGAAGACATGCCTCTTGTCACCAATATCATCACGGCGAATGGCATCGACAGTGATCCGGACAATGATCCGCTGGTGATCGTCTCAGCCTTGATAGACTTTGACGGAGACGGCAATCAGGATACGCTTCCACTCAACACGCCAACTGACATCATTGTGGGTGGAGACGTTGTCGGCACACTGACGCTTACCTCCTCAGGCGCGCTAACTTTCGCACCCTCCCTAAATTATAACGGATCCGTTCCGACGCTTGCATATACTCTTTCTGATGGCAACTACCAGACTGATACCGCGACCATTGCCATTACCGTTTCTCCTGTGAATGACGCGCCCGTTGTGAACCTTGACCCCGACAATGACAACGCAACCCCAGGCGACCCGGGCGACGATGGTGCCGACGATAGCGGGATTGAAGTAACCTTTACCGAGGGTGATCTGCCTGTTGCATTTGTTGACGCCGATCTGCTGATTGCTGATCCTGAGGGTGATATTGTTGAAATCATTGTTACGCTGACCGACGGCAAGTTGGGAGACACGCTCAATTATCCAAATTTACTTCCAGGTAATGTATCTGCTGCAGCTTTTCCAACCGCGACGCTGGTCGCTGATGGACCGATGATTCTTATTCTGACAGGGGATGGCACCACCACTGAAGCAGATTGGATTGCCATTCTCCAGTCGATTACTTTCGAGCCCTCGACCCAAGCAAGCCAGAACCCTGACCCTGCGGATCGCACGATTACCATAGAGGCATTTGACAGCCAACTCCTTTCCTCCGGTGTAAAGCAGGCCTTGATCCATGTAGTGGCGGTCAATGATGCACCAACGCTTGATCTTGATGACGATAATTCCGGTGGCATGAATGCAGGCGACTATCAGGGCAGTTATACAGAAAACGATACAGCTTCCGCCATCTCCAGCGGTGTCATGATCAGCGATCCTGATGATACAAACCTTGAAGGTATTACCATTACGCTGACCAACGGTTTTGCCGGAGATTTGTTGACGGTGGGAACACTTCCGGCCGGGATCGGCCTTGTGGGAATAGTGCCTGCACCGCTCGCCACCGATGGTTCGATTACAATTGAACTGACTGGTTCTGCATCACTCGCTGACTATCAGGATGCAATTGCGGCGATCAGCTTCGCTTCAATTGAAGAGAATATAGACGAAACCACCCGCGAAATCACCGTGATTGGAACTGATGGGGAGAACACAACTCCCGTTCATACCGCCTATCTCAACGTCAGCGCTGTGAATGATGCGCCTGTTGTTGTTGATCCCCTTGCCCCGGGAGTATCACCGGCCGATCCGGATGCGGTTATTCCCGCGCAAATTGGCAGCGACAGCACAACCATCACGCAACTTGATACCTCTGTGTATTTCTCAGATCCAGATGATGCGGTACTGTCCTACAGTCTGGATCCATCAGCGCCAGCCTGGTTTTCGATAGATCCAACAACCGGAATTGTCACCGGAACGCCACCCTCAGACGCAAGTGTGGGCAGCAATAATGGAACTCCCGGGTCTTATGATGTGATCATCATTGCCTCGGATTCTGATTTGCTGACGGCTAGCACAACCGTCAAATTCACCATATCAAATCCGGCTCCTGAGGCACAGGACGATGATTTTCAGGCGATTGAAAACACGCCTTCGATTTTTGGAAATGTGATCTCCAGCGACAATGGCTATGGAGCAGACAGCGACCCCGATGGTGACATACCGCTGACTGTCATTGAGGTTGACGGGAACAGCGCTGGCACAGGCAATCCGCTGGCAGTAGCGAGCGGCGGCCTTTTTACCATAGATGGAACAGGCAATTTCACTTTCTCGGACAATGGAGATTTTGAAGATCTCGGCCTCAATGAAACACGCAATACCTCAATAACATACACGGTCTCTGACGGTCAGGGTGGAACTGATACCGCAACGGTTACAGTTACGGTCACCGGAACCAATGATAATCCACTCGTTGTTCCTGGTTCTGAAATCGTCAATGCCGCAGGCAATGATGCCGAGCTGATTACACCCATTGATGTGAAAACTGCCTTTGTTGATCCCGATGCGAGCGATGTGCTCACCTACACTGCCACGGGATTGCCTGCCGGTCTGATGCTGGATTTTAACACTGGCATTATTTCCGGTACGCTGGACCATTCCGCATCACAGAACGGAAATACGGATCTCCCGTCCGATGGGATTTACACAATTGCAGTAAGCGCTACCGATGGCAAAGGCGGCATAGTAACGGATACGTTCATTTACATGGCGTCCAATCCTGCTGCGCAAGCATTTGATGATGATTTCACGTCCGATGAAAACACGATTGCAAGCGGTCCAAATCTGCTGCTCGACAATGGCAATGGCGCGGACATCGACCCTGATGGCGATACTGTCCTCAGTATTTCAAAAGTGAATGGCGATAGTACCAATCTTTCGGTTCCCACCGCTGGATCCGGCGGTGGCTTGTTTACGATAAATCCGGATGGCTCGCTGAGTTTTGATCCTGACGGTGATTTCGACTATTTGGCCGCTAATGAAAGTGCCACCACGACAATTATCTATGAACTGAGCGATGGAGAAGGCGGTTTCGATACAGCCAGTATCACCTACACCGTCACGGGTGTAAATGATAATCCGGTTCCTGTTGATCCGCTTGACCCTGCCAATCCGCCCGTTGATCCAAACAACTATATTCCTGTCCAGTCTGGACTGGACGGCTTTGCAATAGCGCCGCTTGTGTTGACCGACTACTTCACTGATCCAGATCTGAGCGATGTGTTGGATATCACTATTGATCCGGCAACGCTGCCCGCAGGCTTGTCGTTTGACGGGACCACCTTGTCCGGCTCCTTGGCACCCGATGCTTCACGGGGTGGCGGTGATCCTGTCGCAAATCCCGGCGTTTATCTGGTTCCAGTCACAGTTACCGACGGCAATGGCGGCTCGTTCACAACCATTCTCACCTATACGATCGGCAATCCGCCTCCAGTGGCGCAAAACGATGCTTTGACCGGCAGTGAGGATAGCGTCACTACCGGCAATCTGGTGACCGCCAATCCAGCCACAACAGACAATGATCCCGATGGCGATATCATCAATGTGACGCGCGTTGCAGCTGGCAACGATGAAGCTGTGCTTGCGACAATGCTTGATGGTATTGGGCTATCTCCGGCAAGTATCACCGGATCGACCGGCGGAACGTTCACTGTGAACCCGAATGGGGACTACACTTTTGATCCCGGGACAGACTTTCAGGACCTTGATGACGGCGAAACCCGTGTAACGGAAATTGTTTATCAGATTGATGACGGCGAGGGCGGCACAGATACCGCAGTCGTTAGTTTTACAGTGACAGGTGTCAATGATGCGCCGGTTGTCATTGATCCGGCCGACCCTTTTCCTGATCCCAATGACCCACCCGTTCCTGCGGACACCAACAATGTCATTCCTGATGTTGTAGGAGCAGATGCAACGCCTTTGGAGTCATTGAACGTTAAACCCTATTTTGTTGACGTTGATGGTGACACCCTTGTCTTGACACTTGATCCGGCAACGCCGTCATGGCTATCGATTTCGCCCGATGGTGTGATTTCCGGTACCCCGCCCCCGAACGCCAGCATTGGGGGACCCGCGCAGGATGGTGTCTATACCATCACCATCATTGCCACCGATGACAATGGCCTAGAGGTGACAACAACCGTTACCTTCACAATTTCCAATATCGCCCCGATTGCTACGGCATTGCCGGATGACAGCGAAGTAGCCGGAAATCAGTATCTGCTTTCTACCGCGCAGGTATTCACCGATCCTGATGGCGACCAGTTGATATACAGCGCAATTGGGCTTCCGAACGGACTTTCGATTGATCTGGCTTCGGGCGTGATCAGCGGTCAGGTTGATCCGGCTGCTGTGGTGCAGTCCCCAGGCGGTGATGGTGTTTACATTGTTGAGGTGATGGCTGATGACGGTAATGGCGGAGTTGTGACCACAGAGTTTGCGCTGCGCATCAGTGACCCGGCCGCTCCCGATATGATGACCCCAGACAGAACAGGTGCGCTAGCAAAGGATTGGGATAGTCCCGGCAAAACGGTTTTGCCGCTCATGATTGTTGATGGGTTCGTCAACCGGGTGACAGCGCTTGGAGGGGATATCGGATTGTTTGACAAAGACCATCCGGTAACAGCGGCACTGTTTCAGATCAATCCGCTTTCTTCCGGGTTTTTCTTTGATGCAAACGGATACCCGATCACTGAAACTATCAGGTGGATTGAGGCAACACGCGAGGCGCTAAAGCGCAGCACTCCCTTAACCGTCGACTATTATGAAGGCGTTGACCACGCAATCAGCATCGCCAATGACAAAGTCCTTGTCAGAACCCTCGGCTGGGAAGGCGTCTTCTTCATTGAAGCAATCTCGGGGAGCGAAAACCTGAACTGGGAAATTGAAAGTGTTGATGGAGCCGCGAAGCCTGACTGGTTCCAGCAATATGGTTCAAATCTCTTCGCCCTGCAAATTCCTCCCGGTGTTGGTGTCGGCTGCATCATATTGGTTGGCTTCGATACAGCTGGCAATGAAGTTCGGGTCGAAGTCGATTTGGGGCTACAGCAGGGCAGGGTCCTGATGGATTATGCCCGGCAAGATCAGCAGCCACAAAATTTTTCCAGCCAGATCAGGGAAGCGTTGAATCGGTCCAACCTACTGGCCGACGCCCACTATCGAGATTTCATATAAGAATCGCCGGATTGAACACCCAACCAAAACGAGAGCAACATGCATCAGTCTTCCAACTTGAACAGAAAAACAACCTCCGAGCGACCAAGGTGGCGCAAATATCAAATGGCAGGTCCGGTAATGGCGTTTTGTACCGCCAGCATTTTCCTGACCGGCTGCGTTGTAACACCGGAGCCATTGAGTGAAAGCCAGCTGGCGCTGACCGCTCAGACCAGTCTTGCAAGAGTGACGCAGGATCAGGAGCCGGTAACACGATCTGTTTCAATGTATGAGGCGATGGCCAGGGCATTGAAGTACAATCTTGATCACAAGGTTGAGTTGATGGCCCGCGATGTGGCAGATGCAAAGTTCAACGTCTCGCGTGCAGAAATGTTGCCAACTCTTATAGCGAACTCGGCTTATTCGGACCGAAACAACAAGCCCCATTCCTATAGCGAGTCGTTGTCCGGCGTTAGGTCTGCCGACCCGTCGACTTCCCGTGAAACAGACAGTTTTTCCAAAGACATGACGTTCTCCTGGAACATACTTGATTTTGGCTTGTCGTATGTAAGGGCAAAACAAGCAGCAAACCAGGCCATGATCGCGCAGGAACAAAAGCGCAAGGTGGTTGTCCGCATCATCGAGGATGTCAGGACAGCCTATTGGCGAGCAGTGTCTTCAGACAGACTTCTCGCGGGCTTTCAAAAGCTTGAGGGAAGGGTTGAGGCGGCGTTGAAGAATTCAAGGGCGCTTGGCAATTCCGGATACACCTCACCGGTGGCGGCTTTGACATTCCAGCGCGAACTGGTGGATATCAAGGGACAGATTCAGAAGCTTGAAAGAGATTTGCAAACTTCAAAAATTCAGTTGGCTGCGCTGATGAATGTCGCGCCCGATGAAAAATACAATCTGGTTTTGCCGGACCGCAAGGTGACAAATCTCAAGATCAAAATTCCGCCGCGCGAAATGGTTCGATTGGCACTGCAAAACCGTCCCGAAATAAGGGAAAACGCCTATCAGACCAGAATAAGTGAACAGGAAGCCGAAGCTGCACTGCTTGAACTCCTTCCTGGAATTCAGCTCTATGCAGGCGGAAACTTCGACAGCAATGATTTTCTGCTTAACAACAACTGGGTTACCTGGGGTGCCAAGGCTTCCTGGAATGTCATGAAACTGTTCCAGTATCCTGCCCGCAAGCAACTGGTCGATGCTGAACTCGCTCTCAATGACTAACGCAATCTTGCGATGACCATGGCCATCATGACGCAAGTTGAGGTCGCAAGGGCGAGATATCAGTATCTGCGAAAGTCCGCCGATACCGCAGGCGAATATCACTCCATCCAGGCAAGATTGCTGAAACAGGTCAGGGCCGCGCAGGATACCGGAGCAGCTTCTGAACAAAGCCTGATTCGTGAGGAGATGAACACACTTGTGTCATCTGCTGAATATGACATTGCCTATGCAGAGCTGCAAAACGCATTTGCATCCATTTATGCTTCAATGGGGGTCAACCCCTGGGGAGATGATCTTGATACCGGATCAGACGTTGCCACGCTTGCAGATACCCTGAAACAGGTTTGGGTTGAACGGGGGGATTATGGTGGTTGACCGAGGCGCTCGTCAGGCGAATAAAGCGGACAGGGCAAAGCTGAAACTGACGAGACTGAAAAAGTGGATGCTTGTATTTTCACTGCTTCTGATCACAGCAAGCACTTCCCCAACACACGCTCAATCCGGGATAAGTGGAACGGAACCCCGCGAGGCGCGTGGTCTCGTAAGATCATCAGCGCGCATCGAATTTCGATCTGATCTTCGCGCGCCGATCGCAGAACTTCCTGTTCGGGAAGGACAGTCCTTTTCGAAAGGTGATCTTCTGTTTGCGTTCGATTGCTCGCGCTATGAGGCCGAACTAAATGCTGCAAGGGCTGGCGCTGAAGCTGCGCGGATTGATTACAAGTCAAAGAAGAGACTGTTGGCCCATCAGGCAATCGGCAGGGACGAGGTCAATCTCGCTTCAGCTCAGGCTGACAAGGCTTCAGCTGAAGTCAATGTGCGTGAAATTACCAACGATGAATGCCGTTTCACCGCGCCATTTGATGGACGTGTTGTTGCCCTTCATTCGAATGTCAGGGAGTACCCGCCCTCGGATCGCCCGATGATCATGATCATTCTTGATGACAACGCACTCGAGATAGAAATGGTTGTTCCATCCAATTGGCTAACTTTCCTGAAAAGCGGGCAGAATCTGCAGTTCAAGGTCGACGAGACCGGACAGATGGTGGCGGCGATCATAGACAGGATCGGTGCTGAGGTTGATCCGGTCAGTCAAACCGTCAAGGTTTTTGGCAAATTGAAAGTGGAAAGAACCGGCATTCTTGCAGGAATGAGTGGACTGGTTTTATTTTCAGGTGGCAGTTGATGTCGCCGGAGAGGAAGGTCACGTTCGGTTCTGATCCTGCAAAGCACGCATCTCAACAGCCGACTGGAAAAATTCTGGATTTACGCAATAAGGCGGTACCCAAGGACGCTCAGAATTCCGCGCGTATCAACCAGCTTGAAAAAGAGAAGCAGTTCCTTGAAAAAGTGCTCTTTGTCGAAGCCAGAATGCGATCGATGGAGACTTTGCAGGCTTTGAAATATTTTGTTGCAAATGAGTTGAAGACTCTTTTGCTGTCGGGGCAGATTATTATCTTCAAGCGTACTGGCATAAAAAAGCAGATGAAAGTTGACACCGTGTCTTCTCTGGCAACGGTAAACCAGTATTCTCCCATGTTGCATTGGTTGTCGTCGGAAATTGCAAGGGAGATCGACGGGGAGGATGACACGGGTGCAAAGCCGTCAAAGCAGGCAAACGCAAATGCCAATCCGCCACTGCATTTCAGACTGAATACTGGTAAAGCACCTGAGGGCGCTTTTGCTTTCCCAAATGTACTTGCCGTCAAACTTCTCGATAGAAGCGGCAGTGCCTTTGCTGCGATTGCATTTCTTTCAGACGTTCCATTCCAGTCCAATCAGCTTTCTCTAGCTTCACGGTTGGGTGGCACTTTTGCCCATTCGTGGTTGCAGTTTGACAAGGCAGGACAGCGTAACAGTATCTTTCTGACCAAGCCGGCAAGTCTGCTTATCCTTTCGACACTTATAATCGGGTTGTTTGTCCCGGTTCCGTTGACAGTGCTTGCACCGGCTTCAATTGCCGCATATGAGCCGGAAATCGTCGCTGCGCCGTTGCAGGGTGTCATCGAGTTTGTTCATGTCCGGCCCAATAGCAGGGTTGCAGCAGGAGACATTTTGTTTTCCTACGAAAAGACGGATGCAAAAAACCATCTTGAGCAGGCGAAGCGCAACGTTGTCATAGCGGCAGCCCGTCTCGCCCGGTCAAATCAGGATGCATTCGGGTCAGGAAGTGGCCGCCGTGACATGGCCGTGGCAAAAGCCGAGTGGGAACTCGCGCTGGCTGAACAAAGGGCTGCCGAACGTAAACTATCCCTTGCTGATGTCTACGCACCAACAGACGGCGTAACATTGTTTGAGGGCGTGGAAAAATGGATCGGCAAGCCCGTCGCCACCGGTGAACGCGTCATGAGCATCGCTGATCCGCACAAAGTGGAATTTCGCATTGACCTGCCGGTCAAAGAGGCAATCATTCTGGCGGAAATGAAGTCTGCGCGCATTTTTCTCGATTCAAATCCCCTGCATTCCTTGTCTGCAGAAATTACCCGCACGTCTTATGAAGCAGAAATGTCAAATGCCAATGTTCTTGTTTTTCCTCTTTACGCCAAAGTAAGGCAGGATGAAAAAAACCATGATTTGCGGATCGGCTTGCGCGGAACCGTTCAATTGTCGGGAGACAAGGTATCGCTCTGGTTTTTTCTCCTGAGAAAGCCGCTTTCCTATCTTCGCCAATTTACAGGGTTGTAGTTTGGTGGGATTGCAAGCCACCAAACAGCTGCCGGCCACGGCGCCGGAGTTGCCTCCCCTTAGGCAGGATCTCACTATCCTGCCTTCAACGCCTTTTTGGACAGGTGCCCCTTCATGGATCATCCATGATCCTGTTGCCAACAAATATTTCAGAATTGATCAGGCTGGACTGCAGATACTTTCTGCATGGAAAACTGTCTCGTCAATCGACCTTGCCAAGGAGCTTTCTGAAACAAGCAGCCAGCCGGTCGAGATGTTGGAAATTGAAACTTTGGAGAAGTTTCTGGTATCCAATTCGCTGGTTGAAAATTCCGGACTTGACGGTTGGCTCGTTTATCAGCGGCAAAACGCCGCCATGCAAAAAAGCTGGTGGAAAAGGCTGGCGCACGGCTATCTCTTCTTTCGGATCCCGCTGGTGCGCCCGCAAGGTTTTCTGGATTTCATCTGGCCATTTGCAGGCTTTCTGTTCACCCGTAACGCCGCACTGTTTTTCGCTTTTCTTGCAATCCTCGGCCTCTATCTGGTATCACGCCAGTGGGAGATATTTCAGGCTACCTTTGTCGGCTTTCTCACGATTGATGGTTTTCTGCTTTACGGCATCAGCCTGATTGGCATCAAGTGCATCCATGAAATGGGCCATGCATTGATGGCGCGGAAATACGGCGTCAATGTTCCGGTCATTGGGGCGGCCTTTATCGTGCTTATGCCAATCCTGTACACCGATACAACAAATGCCCATCGTCTAAATTCAAGGTTCCAGCGACTGAACATAGATCTTGCCGGTATTTACGCGGAATTGGAGCTTGCATCCATCGCGACTATATTGTGGATTTTTCTACCAGACGGTGTCCTGCGTTCCATTGCATTTACGACTGCAACGCTGTCCTGGGTGATCAGCCTTGCAGTCAATCTAAATCCGTTCATGCGTTTTGACGGCTACTATATACTGAGCGACATCTGTGGTTTCGAAAATCTCCAGGAGCGCAGTTTTGCAATTGCCAAATGGCGGCTGCGCGAATTGTTGTTCAACCTTGGAAGTCCACCACCGGAGCTTCTTCCCGCGTCCTGGTATCTGCCTATTTTTCTACATGCATGGGGTACGTGGATATACCGGTTTTTTCTTTTTTTGGGAATCGCGCTGCTCGTCTACACCTTCTTCATCAAGATAGTTGGCTTGGTGCTTTTTTTTATTGAGATCATCTGGTTTATCGCCGCGCCAATCTGGCGTGAATTGAAACACTGGTGGGAAATGAGGGAGAAAATCTTGTCCAAACAACGTAGCATGTTGACCGGCAGCATTTTCGCCGGGCTTCTCATTGCGCTCTTCCTTCCGTTCAACACGCACATTGAAATTCCTGCGGTCATGCGCATGGCCGGTGTGACTGCCATTTACGCGCCCAACAATGCAGTTTTGGTGCGCAGCCATCTTCAGGAAGCCAGATTTGTGGAAAGGGGAGATGTTCTGGCGCAATTCACATCTCCGGATTTGACCGAGCAATTGATACTGATCCAGATGCAGATTGATCTTTTGAAAGCAAGACTGGCGCGATCCGGTGTTGATGCCGAAGATTTGTCGTTGCGCCCGGTGCTGCAAAAAGAGCTTGAAGCGGCAATGGCACAAAAGCAGGGCGTCGAAACCATATTGGACAACATGACACTGAAAGCGGTGACATCGGGTTTCCTTACGGGGATCACGCGAACGCTTTCGCCTGGGCAATGGATGAATGCTTCCACAAAACTGGCTTTGATTGCGCCGAGCGATACCTTGGAAATAGCAGGATTGGTCAATGAGGATGGCATTGACCGGATCACAATGAGAAATGACGGATATTTTCTGCCGGATATCTATCAGGTGCCCTCGATTCCAGTGATACTCGTCAGTCGCTCCAACATTGCAGAGCAGACGGTCTTTGAAGAGACGTTGGCCGATATCAATGGCGGGCTTGTACCGACATCAATGGGCAAGGATCCTTCATCGGGGGAAGACGCACTCGTTCCGATGGGTGCCTGGTATTCTGTCAAGCTTGTTGTCGCAAATGACGCGCAGATCGTCAAAAGCATCATGGGACAGCAGGTTCGTGGCATCGTCAGTCTCAAGGGCGAACCCCAAAGCTATGGCGCGCGAATGGCAAAGCGGGTTGCTTCCGTGTTACTGCGCGAACTGTCGCCATGAAAACAAGCATTACTGCGGAACGTTTCGGGCGAAAATCCTGATCAGCTCAGCAGCTACCAGCGCGGCTATGATTTCCGGTCGCTTGTCTTTGACATGGTGCCCGCCAATCGGACAGGTCAGTTTTTCTGCCAGATGAGGCGGGTATCCATTGGCCTCAAGCCATTTGCAGAACACTGCCCTTTTGGTCTTTGAGCCAATCATTCCCACATAGGCAGCATCCCTGCGTTGAAGCGCTTCGGCGGCAATGAGAAAGTCGAGATTGTGTTCGTGGGTAAATATGACAAAGGCTGATCCGGCTGCTGCTGCTCGCACCTGGCCTTCCGGCATCGGGGAATGAATTTTGGAAATCCCGGTATCCAGTTTGTCGATAAAATCCCGGCGGGTGTCGATGATTGAGGCATTGAACGGCAACAATTCCAGCGCCTTGCAAAGCGCTGTACCGGTATGCCCGGCGCCGTGTATTTGTATGGAGTTTGGCATTGGTTGCGGAAGGTCCGATTTCATTTCCTTGAGGAAAGACTCGCTGAGCAATGCAAAGGCAAGATCAACGCTTCCCCCGCAACATTGGCCGATTTCCGGGCCGAGTTTGACCGTCATTGTCTTGAACACTTCACCTTTGGAAAGCATTGCCCGTGCATGGCTGGTTGCTATCCACTCAAGTTGCCCGCCGCCAATTGTGTCAAACACCGCGTCATTGCTGACCAACATCCGGCATCCGGCATCCCGCGGGCTTGAGCCCATGGTCTTTTCAATAGTGATGCAAATTGCCGGTACGCCCTCAGACAGCAATGTGATGCATCGGTTAAAAAAGAGTTCTTGGGCAGGATTTCTCATTGCAATGCCAGTCTAAGGTTCAATATGGTGCAGGAGGAAAATGTGGGGTTCGTGCCGGTTTGGCAAGAGCGTGCCTACAGCAAACTCTACCGGGAGGCAAAGAGGCGAACATGAATCTGGAATTGAGCGAAGAGGACAAGGCCTTTCAGAGTGAGGTGAAGGAGTTTTTGGAAACAAAGCTGCCTGGCCGGATCCGTGACAAGGTACTGCTGGGAAAGAACCTCACCCGTGAAGATATTGTTGAATGGCAGGGCATCCTGAACAAGAAGGGCTGGCTGGCACCCAACTGGCCGGAGAAATACGGCGGTGCCAAGTGGACAGCCGTGCAAAACCACCTTTTTGATGAAGCCTCATGGCAGGCAGGAGCTCCACGAACAATTCCCTTTGGTCTCAATATGCTTGCCCCCGTCCTGATCAAGTTCGGCAGCGAAGACCAAAAGCAGCATTATCTGCCGCGTATCCTTGATGGCACGGACTGGTGGTGCCAGGGGTATTCTGAGCCGGGCGCAGGCTCTGACCTAGCATCGCTCAAGACGAGTGCGGTGCGCGATGGCGATCATTATGTTGTCAACGGTCAGAAAACCTGGACCACGCTCGGCCACTATGCCGACTGGATATTCTGCCTCGTGCGCACTTCCAGCGAAGGTAAGCCCCAGGAAGGCATTTCTTTTCTGCTGATTGACATGAAAACCCCCGGCGTGACTGTTCGCCCGATCATCCTTCTGGATGGTTGCCATGAGGTCAATGAAGTGTTTTTTGACAATGTCAAAGTTCCGGTTGCCAATTTGGTTGGCGAGGAAAACATGGGGTGGACCTATGCGAAATATCTTCTGACGCACGAACGAACCGGCACTGCCAATGTTGGTAATTCCACCGCTGCGCTGGCACGTCTGAAGGCAATCGCAAGGCAGCAGATGAGCAAGGGCAAACCCCTCAGCCGTGATCCCTATTTTGCTGCCCGCTTGGCGAAGGTTGAAATGGAACTGGAAGCATTGAAGACCACCAATCTGCGGATACTGGTGGAAGCTGACAGTGGGGCTGCCGCCGGACCTGAAAGTTCGATGTTGAAAGTGAAGGGCACGATTGTACGTCTTGAGATAAATGATCTGGCGCGTCGCGCTATTGGAACATACGCGCTGCCATTTGTTTCAGAGGCACTCGAAGAAGGCTACAACGAGCAGCCCATCGGGCCTGTTTATGCCAATGCGATTGCATCTGAACATTTCAACCATCGCAAGATGGCGATTTATGCGGGGTCCAATGAGATCCAGCGCGGTATCCTGACAAAAACAAAGCTTGGGCTTTAAGGGGCAAAAATGGATTTCAAACTGAACGATGACCGCCGTATGCTGTCCGAAACTTTGGACCGGTTTTTACGGGACAATTACACCATCGACAAACGCCATGAATTTGCTGCCAGCCCCGAAGGATGGTCGAGAAAGATGTGGCAGGATTTTGCTGATCTTGGCATTATCGGCGCCTTGTTCAGTGAGGAGCAGGGAGGCTTTGGCGGTGATGGCGACGACATCATGGTGGTATTCGAGGCCCTTGGGCGCGCTTTGGTAGTCGAACCGTTTTTGCCCACATTGCTGGCGGGGTCCGTTCTTGCCGAGGCAACGGGCGAAGCTGCGGCGCTCCATCTTGAAGACGTCATCAGCGGCAGCAAATTGCTTGCCCTTGCACATGGAGAGCCCGGCGCACGTTACACGCTTGAACATGTGGAAACGAAGGCCAGCGAAGATGGCGGCACTTATAGGTTGACAGGCTACAAGTCTGTTGTTCTGGGCGGCGGCGATGCGAATATACTTGTCGTTTCGGCGCGTACATCCGGAGCTATGGATGAAGAGAACGGCATTTCCCTTTTTCTCGTTGATCCAAAGGCGGCGGGACTGAGCTTTCGACCATTCGGAACTGTAGATGGCTATGCGGCAGCCGAGATCATTCTCGACAATGTCGAGGGAGAACTGATCGGCAAAAAGGATGCAGCTTATCCGCTGGTCGAGGCTGCGTACGCAAGAGCAATACTAGCAGTGTGTTGCGAAGCGCTTGGGGCAATGGAAGTTGCCAAGGATCTGACGGTTGAATACATGAAAACCAGAAAACAGTTTGGTGTCATTATCGGCAAGTTTCAGGCGCTTCAACATCGCATGGCGGATGTGCTTATTGAAATCGAACAAATGCGTTCGGCGGTGATCAATGCTTCAGGCAATCTCAATTCAACCCGAAAGAAAAGGGAATGGTATGCTTCGGCTGCCAAGCACATGGCCGGAACGATTGGCAGGCAGGTCGCCGAAGAGGCAATCCAGATTCACGGCGGCATGGGCATGACCTGGGAATATCCGGTTGGTCATTTTTCCAAACGGCTTGTGATGGTCGACCATCTCTTTGGCGACACGGATCATCATCTGGCCCGCTTCATCGAACTTGGGGAATAAACTCGCATGTTCAGGTTTCTGTGTTTGGGACTGGCGCTGTGTTGCTTTTTGACATCTGCGGCGACAGCCCAGGATGCCAAGGAGATAAACCGCCAGTTCCAGACATGGTTGCAGAACGATCTTTGGCCGCAGGCACGCAAAAACGGGGTCAGCGAGAAAACGTTCAATGCCGCATTTTCAGGTGTCAGGCCCAATCTTGATTTGCCGGATCTGATTGTTCCTGGTGCAAGAAAATCTGTACCCAAAGAACAGCGTCAGGCGGAGTTCCGCTCACCATCTGCCTATTTTGCTGAAAACATCATCGGCAATGTTGTTTCCGGCGGGTCTTCTCGCCTGAAAAAACATGCATCGGCACTCAGGCAGATTGAACAAAAGACCGGCGTGCCCGGGCGTATCATTTTGGCAATATGGGGACGCGAGTCAGGGTTCGGAAGCGCGAAAATTCCCTACAACGCATTTGAGGTGTTGGGAACCAAGGCTTTCATGTCGACCCGCAAGGAATTCTTTCGCGATGAAGTTCTGGCGGCTCTCGAAATGGTCGACAAACGCGGCATCGCCATTGATACCATGCGCGGCTCCTGGGCGGGCGCATTGGGACAGCCGCAATTCATGCCTTCGTCATATCTTGCCCATGCAAAAGACTTTGACGGAGACAGAAAGGCGGATATCTGGAATTCGGTTCCCGATACTTTGGGTTCCATTGGTGCATATCTGCAGGACAAAGGCTGGGTCAGGGGCCGTGACTGGGGTTTTGAGGTCGTGCTTCCGGGCGATGTCTCCTGTGCACTGGAAGGTCCCGATCAGGGACGTAAAATCTCCGACTGGCAAAAAATGGGTATCAAGCGGATCAAAGGCAAGCCGTTTCCGGCAAACGAGTTGAAGTCAGTGGGCTTTCTGATGTTGCCGGCAGGTCGCTATGGCCCTGCCTTCATTGTCACGCCAAACTTCTTCGTTATCAAGGAATACAACAAATCCGATCTCTATGCGCTGTTTGTCGGTAGTGCCGGCGACCGTATTCAATATGGCGGCGGCGCTTTTCAGGGAGAGTGGAAAAAGTCCCCGGCAATGTATCGCTCGGACGTCGCAAGTATTCAGCAAGGCCTTGAAAAGCTTGGATATGATGTGGGCGGTTCTGACGGGCTTCCGGGGTTCAAGACGAGACGCTCTATCGGTGATTGGCAGCAACGCAACGCAATGCAGCCGACTTGCTTCCCGGTTTCCTCGCTGGTCGGCAAATTCTGAGCCCTGACAGGTTGTCCAGCATCCGCAGAGCCAAGCTGAATGCGTTTCAGCCGCATGCTCAATTATCCCAAATTATTATAGATTGCCTCTTGCCGATCATGAAAAGCTGCGCCACATTGATGCAGGGTCCGGTTGAACGGATCCGGCAATTTCAAGTGTATCTGGGAGGAGAGCCCCTTGAAATTTCAACTGCACATCTTCATCGTCTGAATCTTTCCTCCGATGTTTTTAAACGGTGCTTTGCGGCGCTGGTACAAAAGTTTTTTTGATGAACAGGGAGGATTTCATGGCGAAAGTGTCCATGACAGTAAACGGCAAGTCGGTCGAAAAAGAAGTCGAAGATCGCACATTGCTGGTCGAATTGCTTCGCGAAACCTTAAATCTGACAGGCACTCACGTGGGGTGCGACACATCCCAGTGCGGCGCATGTGTGGTGCATGTTGACGGCAAGGCGGTCAAGTCCTGCACAATGCTCGCGGCACAAGCTTCCGGCAGTCATGTCGTCACCATCGAGGGACTGGCATCCGGTGACAAGCTTCATCCCATGCAACTGGCGTTCAAGGAAAATCATGGTCTGCAGTGCGGTTTCTGCACCCCCGGCATGATCATGACCGCGGTGGACATGGTCAATCGCCACAAGGCCAATGGCGGCGGCAAACTGGATGAGCAGACCATTCGTGAAGGTCTGGAGGGCAATATCTGCCGTTGCACCGGTTACCATAATATCGTCCGCTCGATCGAGCAGGGTGCCAAGGCAATGAAGTAAGACTGCCTGATCCCCGGGCGGATTTGACCGCGGGGATTGTGGATACAGTTCAACCGAATTTGGAGGAGAAATTCCATGGGAGTAGAAGGCATAGGCGCTAGGGTTCTTCGCAAGGAAGACCGCCGTTTTATTACTGGCAAGGGTAAATACACCGACGATTTCAAAGTGGCAGGTATGCATTTTGCTGCATTTGTCAGAAGTCCCCATGCCCACGCTGAAATCAAGAAAATCAACAAGTCCAAGGCAGAAAAAATGCCGGGCGTGGTTGGTGTGCTTGATGGAAAACAGCTGACTGGTGACGGCATCGGCAATATCATTTGCGGCTGGATGATCCACTCCAAGGACGGAACACCGATGAACATGGGTGCCTGGTCAGCCCTTGCAACCCAGTATGTGCGCTATGTCGGCGATGCGGTCGCGATTGTCGTCGCTGATACGATTGAAGGTGCAAAAGCTGCCGCCGAAGCGGTTGATGTCACCTACAAGGTTCTCCCGCATGTGATCAGCGCAGTTGAAGCCTTGAAAAATGGTGCACCGCAATTGCATCCTGAAGCAAAGAACAACACCATTTTTGATTGGGAGATCGGTGACAGCGCGGCAACGGACAAGGCACTTGCCTCTGCCGCCCATGTGACCACGATGGAAATTACCAACAACCGTCTTGTTCCAAATCCGATGGAGCCAAGATCGGCGCTGGCAATCCATGATGATGCCGCAGATCATTTCACCCTTTATACTACAAGCCAGAACCCGCACGTGGCCCGCCTGGTATTGTCTGCATTTTATCAGGTTGCTCCTGAAAACAAGCTGCGTGTCATCGCGCCTGATGTCGGCGGCGGATTTGGTTCAAAGATCTACATCTACCCTGAGGAAATCACCTGCCTCTGGGCCGCAAAGAAACTCGGCGTTCCGGTAAAATGGACATCCGACCGCACCGAGGCTTTCCTGACAGATGCCCATGGCCGCGACCATGTTTCAACAGCTAAAATGGGATTTGACAAGAACGGCAAGATTGTTGGCTTCAAGGTTGATACGATCGCCAATCTTGGCGCCTACATGTCGCTCTTCTCGTCGTCTGTGCCAACCTATCTTTATGCAACCCTGCTTTCGGGCCAGTACAACATTGCCAACATTCATTGCAATGTCCGAACGGTCTACACCAATACCTGCCCGGTTGATGCCTATCGCGGCGCGGGACGCCCTGAGGCGACCTACCTTGTTGAACGGATGATGGAAACAGCTGCCCGTGAATTGAAACTCGATCCGGCAGATCTGCGTCGCAGGAATTTTGTAACCGAGTTCCCGCACCAGACCCCGGTCATCATGGCTTATGATGCAGGCGATTATGCTGCAACGCTTGATGCTGCAATGAAAGCTGCGGATTATTCAGGCTTTGAAAAACGCAGGGCATCTGCTGCCAAGAAAGGCAAATTGCGCGGCATCGGCATGAGTTGCTACATTGAGGCATGCGGCATTGCTCCCTCGGCTGCGGTCGGTTCGCTCGGCGCAGGTGTCGGCCTGTGGGAATCAGGTGAGGTTCGGGTAAACCCTGTTGGTACGGTAGAAATCCTCACCGGGTCACACAGCCACGGCCAGGGCCATGAGACTACATTTGCCCAATTGGTATCCGAGCGTTTCGGCATTCCAACCGACAATGTAAACATCGTTCACGGCGACACCGACAAGGTACAGTTCGGGATGGGAACCTATGGCTCGCGCTCCGGCGCTGTGGGTATGTCGGCGATCGTAAAGG
>JBGSTD010000042.1:0-14388 GCA_041736675.1 Salaquimonas sp. | reverse complement strand
GACTGGAGCCACTCACTAGCCCCTTCGGGCCAAAAGTGTTACCCATGTCTCAAGTATGAACTGTAACCTATGTGTCCGGAACGGACCTTGAAATATTTGGTAGCGGGAGAGGGACTTGAACCCCCGACACGCGGATTATGATTCAGTTTCGACTGCTTTTCATAGTTTGTCATATAGAATCATAAGTTACTGTTTTTATTATTTAATTGAACTTTCATGGCTTCATTGGTATACATAGAACATCACAGTTTTCCATGATATTTTGAGACCCGATTGAGACCCATGCGACTTACGGACAAATTCATCGCTAGTCTGAAATTCGACGGAACGAAGACCAAACACTTCGACGACGGCCTGCCAAACTTTGGTGTCCGTGTCTATAAATCGGGCGTCTCATTCGTGGTCATGAAGGGTAATGACCGGCGCATGCGAACGATTGGTCGCTATCCGAACATGAGCTTGAAAGAAGCACGCATACGTGCGGTTAAGATCATGAACGAGAGCGATCCTTATGTTCGGACGAAATCTGCTGAAATTGCCATTTCAGATTTCTTGGAAAGTTCCGCCAAGCGTAACAAGCCTCGCACCACTTCGGACTACGGGCGATTACTGATACGCCACTTCCCTTCTGGCATGTTGCGCAATGTCACCCGCGCCCAGTTATTGGCGCGTCTTGAGCTACTGTCCAAAACGCCGGGCGAACAAGCTCATGCCGGAACTGCCTTCAATGTGTTTTTGAATTGGTGTGTGAGCAATGGTCATCTGGAGAGTAATCCAATCTTTGGTCTCAAAAGGCTTGGCCGTATAAATCGGAAAGACCGCATTCTCACTGATGATGAGTTGCGACAGCTTTATCTTGCTGCTCAAACGGCTGAAGAGCCATATGGAACCATTGTTCAGTTACTCATTCTTACTGGCTTGCGACGGGGTGAAGTCGTTGCCTTGCAACCGGAGTGGATATCCGATGTTATTGCTATTCCAGGTTCCCATACCAAGAACGGTCATGAACATAAACTTCCCTACGGCGATATGACCAAGCCGCTGCTTTCAAAGTTACCTTTGACGTTTAACGGTTGGGGCAAGAGCAAGAGGCGTTTGGACGATCAAATCAAAATTGAGCATTTCACTTTGCATGACCTGCGCCGAACATTCGCATCCAATCATGCCCGCTTGGGAACTCCCATTCACGTCACTGAGAAAATGCTCAATCATGTTTCAGGATCATTTTCTGGCGTAGCAGGTATCTACAACCGCTACAGCTATTTGGATGAAATGCGGGAAGCCTGTCTCAAGTATGAAACCTGGTTGGAACAACTCATTGCGAACAATACCGGCTCATGAGTCGCTATGATGCAGAATGGCGTCCTTGCAAAGATGACCTGAAATGGCTAGCCTGATGATGCTCATGAGCTTGTCACTCATGGAGTTCAGCTGACACTCCTAAACCTTAGGAGACAGCTGATGAGCTTACTTTCGAAGAAACAGGTATTGAAACTTATACCAGTCAGTCCCGCAACCCTACAACGGTGGGAACATGCCGGTATTTTTCCAAAACGATTTCACATCGGTGGAAATGGCACCTGGCAGAAAGCCTTCTGGAGAGAGGATGCAGTGATGGATTGGATTGAGTTAAACGCCTCACCCAAGACGTAACTCGCGACTACTCCGGTGACGGAGCAATGAAAGGGATGATCGAAAGGTCATCCCTTTTTCATTATTTCTGTAATTTAACTACAATTACAGCCCCGCCAGGTAATTCACTATTAAACATGGATTGATGTATTCGATCTAAATTGGTGATTAAATCCTTTGTCACGAGTTTCTCCTAATTTCGTTTTCATTTATATCAAATGGGATCAATTCCATGTTAGTAATTTTTTGCAAACATTTCCTTTTCATGGATTGCACGTCTCTTTAAGATTTGAAATGTCTCTCTGTGAAGACTTCATCGGACCAGACCTATAACACAAACCCAAGTTGGGCAAAGTCGTGGCCAGGAAAACTGCTCAAATCGGTCACTTACATCGTCACAGAAATTTCATTGTACTTTTGTGAAGCTTGCCTTTATCGAACAATCAGAGGTTTGGAATGTTGCAATTAAAAGCAGTTATCAGGTTGTTTTTGACAGTCTCACTTTTTCTGGTGTGGGCCGGAAACTCCGTTATTGCATGCCCGATGATGGATTCATCCTCTTCGCAGATTGTGGTGAGCGGGGACATGGCTGCCCATGATGACTTAGCGATGGATTGCTGCCCAAAATCTGAAACTGAAACTGATCCCGGCTGCGTGGTGATGATGAGTTGTGGGGTTCAAATGTCTCAGATTGATGCGAGGGATAGTGAAACAGATGTTTTCAGCGCCCGGTCGCATATTAAATGGCCTGTTCCCTCAGTCATGCTGTTAGCGGGACTTTCCAACGCTCCTCCTGGTCAACCTCCCCGTTCCTGACATTCTTACCTGCTTTCGCAGGTGAACAGCCGTGCTGCCTTGTGCGGCAACGGCCTCTTTGGGTTCTATCAGGAATCAGGAACTATCAACTATGTCTCGTTACATTTCAGCCGTCTTAATGGCGGCAACCTTGGTTGCCTTTGCGACCGCGTCAATTGCCCGCGCCGATATCACCGACTATGAATTCCAACTCGTCTCCCAAACCGTCACGCGGGCAGACACGGTGACCATTGATGTGCAGCTGGTCAACCGTGCCTCCGGCGAACCCGTCACCGGAGCGATTGTCTTCGCCACACGTCTCGACATGCAGCCCGATGGCATGGAGACTATGACCACGCCGCTCGAAGCCATTCCGGCGACTGGGGCAGGCCTTTATCGGTTCAACGCCAGCCTCGCGATGGCCGGAAGGTGGAGACTGTCACTGGCAGCAAAAATACAGGGCGAAGAAGGCACGGTACAAAGCCGCCTCGTGTTCGAGGCGCTAGACCAATGAACCAGATGCCGAACATGCCAGAATTGATCGTCGAACCCGCTACAGAAAAAAAGCCTCCCAATCGCGGATGGCTCAGCCGCACGATCCTTGTCTTTTTGCTCCTCGCAAGCGGTGGTGGCGCTGGCTACTGGGCAGCAAACAATGAAGATCGCCTCCAACCCGCAATCGCCCTTGTTTCGCAATGGACGGGGATAACACCTGACAAGGCCATGATGGCTGCCGAGGGCGAGGGGCCGATCATTTACTACCGCGACCCGGATGGCAAGCCGGACTATTCGGTCAACCCAAGGAAAACGCCTGATGGCCGGGATTTCATCGCAGTCCGAACGAGCGAAGATGTCAGCTTTGACGACCAGCCGAAGGCGGAAATGGCGGATGCTGCCGGGTCAGGCGAAAAGAAGATTCTCTACTACCGCAATCCCATGGGACTGCCCGATACTTCACCGGAGCCCAAAAAGGACTGGATGGGGATGGACTATATCGCCGTCTATAAGGGCGAGGAAGAGGAAGGCGACACCGTCAAGATCAGCCTGGGCAAGGTACAGCGCTCCGGTGTGCGGAGCGAGCCGGCAGTGATGCGCCAACTATCACAGCCGATCCGTGCGCCCGGCGTCGCCAAGCCGGACGAGCGGATGATGTATTCGGTTTCGCTTCGCGCCGACAGTTTCATTGAGACGCTATATGCCAACGAGACCGGCAAACTCGTGCGCAAGGGCGATCCGCTGTTCAAGGTATACAGCGCGGATATGGTGAAGGTCCAGGTGGACTACCGCCTGGCAGGAAGCGAAAAGACCGCGCAGGAAGGTGCCTTGCAACGGTTGAGAAATCTCCAGATTCCCGAGCCGGTGATCAAGACTTTGCAGCGCACCAAAGAGCCGGTCGTTTCGATCGAATGGCCGGCTCCGGCAACCGGCATCGTGCTCAAACGCAAGGCTGTCGAAGGCATGATGATGCGCGCGGGCGAGGAGATGCTGATGCTTTCCGATCTTACGAGCATTTGGGTGATCGCCGATGTTGCCGAGCAGGACATGGCCGGGATCCGCTTGGGGTCTATCGCCAAGGTGAGCTTTCGTGCCTACCCCAATGAAGTGTTCTCCGGGAAAGTTGCCTTCATCCAGAATGAACTCGACATGGCTACCCGTTCCGCCAAGGTTCGTGTGGAAATCGACAATGCTGATCATCGCATCAAGTATGAGATGTTTGCCGATGTCGAATTCAACGCCGGAAGCGGCGACGCCGCCCGTCTTGTCGTGCCGACGTCTGCGCTGATTGACTCTGGAAATCGGCAGGTGGTGCTGGTTGATATGGGTGAAGGCCGTTTTGATCCGCGTCCGGTCAAGGTGGGGCTTCGCGGGGATGGTTATGTCGAAATCGTCGAAGGAATTTCCGACGGTGAGAACGTGGTCGTCTCTGCCAATTTCCTGATCGATGCCGAGAGCAACCTGAAAGCGGCACTTTCGAGTTTCACCCACGTTGACCCACCTGCCGAAGAAAGCATGATAGAAAAACAGGAAGGGGCCAGGCAATGATCGCCCGCCTCATCCGTTGGTCGGCCACCAATCTGGGATTGGTGATGATCCTGACCATCATCGCTTCCGCTGTTGGCGTCTATGCCGTCAGTCGCGTTCCGCTTGACGCCATTCCTGATCTGTCTGACACGCAGGTTATTATCTACACCGAATATACCGGCCAGGCCCCGCAGGTGATCGAGGATCAGGTCACCTATCCCTTGTCCACGGCAATGCTGTCGGTACCGAAATCCAAGGTGGTACGCGGCTTTTCATTCTTCGGCGTTTCCTTCGTCTACGTGATTTTCGAGGAGGGAACTGACATCTACTGGGCCCGTTCACGCGTGCTCGAATACCTCTCTGCCGTTACGCGGTCTCTGCCCCAAGGTGTCGTGCCATCACTCGGACCGGACGCTACCGGCGTGGGCTGGGTCTATCAATATGCGGTGATGGCCAATCAGCGCTCGCTTGCGGAACTGCGCACGACGCAGGATTGGCAGGTTCGCTTTGCAGTTGCCAAGGCTGAAGGCGTTGCCGAAGTCGCGAGCGTAGGCGGCTTCGTCCGGCAGTATTCCATCGTTGTTGATCCGCGCCGTCTGCGCGCCTTCGATCTGAACCTTGCGGATATCCGCAAGGCCGTTCGCGAGTCGAACATGGATGTTGGTGGCCGTGTTGTCGAATTGGCTGAAACTGAATTCATGGTGCGCGGGCGTGGCTATCTGCGCGGTATCGACGACATCGAGCAGATCGTCCTCAAGGCACAAGCGGGAACGCCGGTATTGCTAAAAGACGTCGCCCGGGTCGAATTGGCCCCCGATGAGCGGCGCGGTATCACCGAACTCAATGGCGAGGGCGAAGTTGTGTCCGGCGTCGCCATCCAGCGTTACGGCCAGAACGCGCTCGATGTCATCGCCAACATCAAGGACCGATTGGCAGACATAGCGTCAAGCCTCCCGGCAGGAACGGAGATCGTACCGGTCTATGACCGTTCGCAACTGATCGAACGGGCGATAGAGACCCTCAAAGTGACTTTGATTGAAGAAAGCCTGATCGTCGCCTTGGTATGCTTCGTGTTTCTGCTGCATGTCCGCAGCGCCCTTGTTGCCATAGTCACGCTGCCGCTCGGCATCCTGATTGCCTACACCTGCATGTGGGCGCTCGGTATATCCTCCAACATCATGAGCCTCGGCGGCATTGCCATTGCCATCGGTGCGATGATCGATGCGGCGATTGTCATGATCGAGAATGCGCACAAGCATCTGGAACGGGCGCCGGAAGGAAAACCGCGCACGGAAGTGCTGATGGAGGCGGCGGCCGAGGTCGGCCCGTCGCTGTTCTTCTCGCTGCTCATCATCACTGTTTCGTTTCTGCCGATTTTTGCCCTTGAAGCGCAGGAAGGGTTGATGTTCAAGCCTCTGGCCTGGACGAAAACCTTCGCCATGGCAGCAGCAGCGCTGCTTTCCGTGCTGGTCGTGCCCGCCCTGATGGTACTTTTTGTGCGGGGCCGCATTGTTCCCGAACACAAAAATCCGGTCAACAGACTGCTCATCTGGCTGTACCGGCCCATCATCGCGACGGTGCTGAAGGCGAAAACCTTCACGATCATCGTCGCCATGGCGGTCCTCGCTGTCAGTGTCTGGCCTGCAACGAAGATCGGTTCCGAGTTCATGCCGAGCCTCAACGAAGGCACGATCATGTACATGCCGACGACCTTGCCAGGGCTATCCATCACCAAGTCGGCAGAATTGCTGCAAATCCAGAACCGGATCATCAAGACCTTCCCGGAAGTCGAAAGCGTATTTGGAAAGGCGGGCCGGGCGGGAACCGCGACCGATCCCGCGCCGACCGAGATGTTTGAGACTGTCATCAACCTGAAGCCCGAGGAAGAATGGCGTCCCGGCCTGACGGTCGATTCATTGATCCGGGAAATGGACGCAGCCCTTCAATTCCCGGGCGTCTCCAATGCCTGGACTATGCCGATCAAGGCACGCATCGACATGCTGGCAACCGGTATCCGCACACCCGTTGGCGTCAAGGTCATCGGACAGGACCTCGTCGAGATCGAAAAACTTGCCCGCCAGATCGAAGCCGCGATCAAGACCGTGCCCGGCACGTCTAGCGCTTTCGCCGAACGGATCATCGGTGGCTATTATCTCGACATTGAACCGGATCGTCGTGAGTTGGCGCGTTACGGACTTTCCATGGCGGATCTGCAAGAGGTCGTTGCCTCAGCCATTGGGGCGCAGACGGTGACAACAACCGTTGAGGGGCGCGAGCGCTATGCAGTCAGCGTTCGTTATCCCCGCGATATCCGCTCCGATCCGCAGGCGATTTCCCGTGAGGTGCTGGTGCCGCTTGCCGGTGGTGCTTCCATTCCGCTCGGCCAGGTGGCGAAGGTTTCTCTCGTGCGCGGGCCGGGCTCGATCCGCACCGAAAATGCCCAATTGGCCGCCTACATATTTGTCGATGCCCGCGAGCGCGATCTCGGCAGCTATGTTGCCGACGCGAAAAAGGCTGTCGCCCAGAGTGTTGACTTCCCGCCAGGATATTACGCCATATGGAGTGGTCAGTTCGAGTTTTACGAGCGGGCCAAGAAACGGCTGGCGATTGTCGTGCCGCTGACGCTTCTGTTGATCCTGCTGTTGCTCTATCTGAATTTCCGGCGCATGACCGAAACCCTGATTGTCATGCTTTCCCTGCCCTTCGCCCTTGTGGGCGGCCTGTGGCTGATGTGGTGGATGGGCTTCAACCTTTCAGTTGCCGTTGCCGTCGGCTTCATTGCGCTTGCAGGCGTTGCAGCCGAAACCGGCGTCATCATGCTGATCTATCTCGATCACGCGCTCGATGCGCGCAAGGCCTTGGCGGTCAAAGAAGGCCGTGACTTGAACACGTCCGATATTACGGCTGCGATCATGGAAGGAGCGGTGGAGCGTGTTCGCCCGAAAATGATGACCGTTGTGGCCATCATGGCGGGTCTGGTTCCGATCTTGTGGAGCCATGGCACCGGATCAGAAATCATGCAGCGCATCGCCGTACCAATGATCGGAGGCATGGTTTCTTCAACCATCCTGACACTGGTGGTCATCCCGGCCATTTATGCACTTGTGAAAGGTTATGGGCTGGAGCGGGTTGTACGCGATCCGGCCTTAAAGGTAGCAAGTCAAACTGGGTGAAACGAGGGTTGGTAAGAAATTCTACGGCAGTGCATTTATTGCTTCAATGACGCGCACAACAGGCAGTCCAGCAAAAGAAGATGTTGATGATAGGTAGCATGAGGAAAACCTGTGCCCCCGTCATCAACACCCAATTAGTCATGCATTATGATCGGATTCAATATCGGAATTCCTCGCCACAAAAAATGGCATTACAGCCAAATTTCAAACAACTATCCCGCACAGCAGGACAGCATTTTGACATCTATATTGAAGGTCTTGGCAGCAAGCTTCAATCCCTCCACAGTTGTCAGGTATGGGAAAATCATTGCTCCGAGATCATCATAGGTCATCCCCATCTTGATGGCGAGTACAGCGGTCTGAATGCTGTCGGCTCCTTCTGGTGCGAGAATATGTGCGCCAAGCAGCTTTTTGGTCGCTCCATCTGTAACCAGCTTTTTCACCCCACGTGTATCACGGGCGGCAAGTGCACGTGGCACGTTGTCCAATAATCGAGATGCTTTTCAGCGATTGATGTGCACCGATTTTTCTGTGTTTGTTTAGGAAGGTTTCCACCCACATACGCCCGCACATACAGTATGTGTATGACGTGAGTGTAACAATACCGCTACAAACATACTCATTCCGCATCACATGTCGTCAGGCCCAAGCCATGACTCCATATGACCGACCTTGCCTTACAAAGTAAGGGACAAGGCTGTCGGACATGCTCGCACACCAGATGGGCTCGCAGTCTCTGTCCTATGGAGTCATGCCTTCGGCAGACGACAGTGAGCGGGACAGTTCTGACGGATACTAATACCAATACGTTTACGGTTACGACTACCTGTACGCTTCCCCATCCATTTTCCGGTTCCGTTCTGTATAATTGAATGAGACATGGTTCTTTCATGCCAGCACCCTGGCTTAGAGTTCCCTTCGGGCAAAAAGGCGAGCTTACGTTTAGGTGCTGGCCTGAGCGAAATATGATCCACAATCCCCACACAATTCCACAACCCTTGTCTTTGGCAATCCCGCAGACACTGGAACCAAGCCGGATGCGCCACACGGCGATCATCGGCCAGGCCGGATCCGGCAAAGCCAATTTGTTGTCCCAACTGATACAGTTCGACATTGAGGCCGATAACGGCCTCCTCCAGTTTGATCTCGATGGCGACGCCACCGATACGGTTTTGGCGCTGGTGCCGGAACGGCGGATCAAGGATGTGGTGCTGATTGACTTGTCCGATACACAATACCCGCCAGCAATAAATCCGCTGGCGGGGACGGGCACTGACTACGACACGGTGATCGCTGACCATCTGGTAGACGCGTTCAAATCCATTGCCGGTTATGACCATATGGCAACGCCAGACATGGACAGAACCATCTACAACGCTGCGCGGGCAATCATCGATCTGCCCGATGGCACAATCCTTGATATGTACCGGATGCTAACCTCAGAGGAAGCAAGAGCGCGGATTGTAAAGAGTGTCCGCGACCCGATTGTTGCCGCCTATTGGAATGACCAGTTTGCACGGCTTGATCCAAGAGAGCAGGCCTTCATTACCAAATCGACTGTCAACAAGCTGGAGCCGTTTGTATCCGACCGGCGCATCCGCAACACCCTTGGTCAAGGCAGGCCATTGGTGAACTTCAAACAGGCAATTGAAAACCGCAAGATCATCCTGATTAAAATCCCGCAATCAGAGTTTGGCATGAACAAGGCCAAGACCGTTGCCGGGTTGTTGCTGGCGCAGTTCTTCTCAATTGCCCAAAGGCGCAAAGGCTTGTTGCCATTCCATGTCTACCTGCCCCAGTGCCAGCACCTGTCGGGATCAACGTTGCATCAAATGCTGGCCACGCTTGGCAACCGCAATGTCTCCATCACTTTGTCGTTTCAATACTTACATCAACTCGGAAAACTCAAGGAAGCGGTGTTCGGCAATGTCGGCAACTGGATCATGTTCCGGGTTGGGCTGACTGATGCCCTCGAACTGGAGAAATTGTTTGAATGGGATAACACACGGAAATATTTGTATGAATTGAATTTTATGGAGATACGTTTGGTTACACCAAATGAAAATCCACTAAACTTCATAACGTTAATTAATAACCTGAATAATAGAAATAATTATAAGGCGATTGTTAAAAGATCACGCCATTTCTATTGTCGGCCTCGGGGCGAAGTTGAAAGAATTATTGAAACAACTTTGTGAGGGAATTATGAAAATCGATATCAAGCCTGTCGAAAAGACGCAGGGACTTCTCAGACGCACAACATTGCATGGCGTCGAACTTACCGTCCTCTTCAGTGAAGAAGAAAAGGCAATCATCCAGGAGCGCAAGCTTGGACTTGCCAATTTGATGGATCGTCCCATTCCGCCGGATGTGAATGCGGAAAAAATCGAAAAACGCGGATTGGCGAAAAAGCTTGTGATTGCTGCTGCTATGGGTTCAGACGCGCTCGGTTATCACCTGACTTTCAACAAGCTGCTAAAGGGCCCGGATACCTACTTCTTCAGAACCCCCATTGAAGCGAAAGACTATATCGCTGAATTGAAGGAAGAGGTCCTGCCTCTCGCGAAAGGTTATCTGGAAGGCAACAAAGACGCAGCAACCTCAGACAGTTTTGAACTCTGATGAATGACTTCGTCTGGTTTGTCGTCAGCTTTGCCTTTTTGGGGCTTTTGCTGCTGGTATTTGTCTTCGGGTTGTTCCTGGTGATACCGGCAGCAATAGCCGCTGCCATCCTCTATGGTGTTTACCAGCACTATAACGGACCTGATGCGAAAGCGCGCCAGGCCGAAGCAGAAACCCAGGCGCTTTACCAGTTGGCGATGGATGCGACGCCCCTCGCGTACGATGACTTCATCAATGCCATTGAAGCCGAACTCAATGACGAACGTCTGATCGAACTTGCCAGGCATTTGTATGATGCCGAGGGCTTTGTTACACCCGATCCCCCGCCGCCCAATGCCAGTTCAATTGAGGCAGCGCGCTATCGGGACACATTGAACAAGTTCATTGCCGCCAGCCACAAGCCGGATCGTGCCAAACGGTTTTTATCAACTACGCTCTCGATCCTGAAACCTCTCGACACAAAGGTGCAATCAGGAACCTTCAAGGCCAGCCGTTCACGCACACCGCAAGAGATCGAAAATCTGATCCTGCCGTTTTATGACGACCATGATTTTTACAAAACGCTGCGCGCTACCCTTGATCGCAACTTCAATGAACAAAAGAGCGTCATGCCCAGCGATTACAAAGGCACGAATTGCCCTTGGGATTATCTTAAGGACACCCCACTGCTTGACCTTGAATATATCGAGACGGCAGCCAATTGGGCCAATCCGGAAAACCACACTTTGGTCCTGGCCGGATCAGGGGCTGGCAAAACCACACTCTTCAAACACCTGATTGCATATCTCTTGCAGCGCGATGTCTGTGTGATGGTCATGGACAGCCAGTCTCAGCTGATTGAGGAACTCGCCCATCTGGAATTGAGCGAAGGCGAACTCACCTGGATAACACCCGATCATCCGCTGGCGCTCAACCCCTTCCAGGCCGATGCAAAGGAGCTTGCCGATGAGGCCTTCGTCAACAATGCGATTGGCCAACTGGAATTTGTCATCGACAAATTACTGGATGCGCCGTTCACACCACGCCAAAAGACCTTGTTCTTTCATGCAACCAATCTGGTTCTGTCGATCCCCAATGGCAATATCAATACCTTCTTTGAGATATTGAACGATCCCTATCAGTTTGCCGTCCATATCGACCGCCTTGATGAAACCTCCCGTCGGTTCTTTTATGAGGAACTCAAGAGCGAGGGCAAGAAGCCTTCAGCCTATGACAGTACCAAAACCGAATTGCGCTATCGCCTGGATGCGTTTTTGAAAAATCCGACCTTGCGCCGCATCTTCAACACCACGGAAAACACCTTCAATCCCTTTAATGAAATGCGGGATCGCAAGCTGATCCTGATTGATACGAGCCATGCTTTGCTTGCCGATGAAAGCCCGACCTTTGGCCGCCTGATGATCGCCCAGACCTTGCAGGCCTGCTATCGCCGGGTGAAGGAAAAGGCCACGCATCGCCCGGTCGTCTTCTTTGTTGACGAAGCCCATGAATATTTTGATGAAAAACTGGAAATGATGTTGCTCCAGGCGCGCAAGGCCAATGTCGGGCTTGTCATTGCCACGCAGGATCTGTCCCGCGCGTCCAAGGCAGGTATCGCAGACACCATCCTTGGGAGCACAACGACCAAGATCATCAGCCGTACCGTCTCTGGCGACGCCAGACGGATCGCACCCATGATGCGCACCGAGCCCCAGTTCCTGATGGATTTGCAGGACTATGTATTTGCCTTTTCCAGCGGGCGCGAGCCAGCATTGACCATCAAGGCGAACGCTTATGCGTTGTCAAACATGCGCCAGCGCGATGACCTTCGGGAGTTGCGGACGCAAATGACCGAACGCTATGGCCCAAAGCCAAAGTCAAAGCCAAAACCGAAACCGGAACCGGCGAAAGACCACGATGTGGATGTAGACGCGGAACAGCAAGATCAGCCGAAATACGACCAGCACCATAACCGAGAGACAGGGTCAGACACACACCGCAATATGGATCAGGACGCGAACACAGATGACACACGCAAACCAACCCATGAAACCGGACAAAATGCCAAGCCGGAGACATCTGACAACAGCAAGAAACAGCCCGGGCCTCAATTATCAGACCCTATGAGCCGGAATGACGATCAAGACATCGAGCCGTCCGACACGTTATAATTGGAGGCATGGCATCTCCCAAAAACGTCAGACCTAATTCAATAAACAAGGAGCGCAACAAGGACCGCTTGGGCCGGTGGCTGTTCACGTCCTACACCACCAATCCGACCAAGGATTACCGCCCGGACGCGCGCCAAATCCGCTGGATGCAGTTCCTCAACATTCATGGCTATGCATCCTCAAAATACCTGCATGAGTTCACAACCGACACCCATCGCTGCCCGCAGACGTCAAACAGGATGCTGCGCCAATTGTTTGACGGCCAAATGGTCTACAAGCCGAGGCAACAGCGTGAGACCGAAGGCGCTGATGCCCATCACCATGTCTATGCCCTAACCGAACGCGGCAAGACTTTCCTTAAACGAGAAGGGCTATGGGAAGATGCCCTCAAACTGACCGGCCCATGGGTGCATCAATACATGATCGCCTGCATCACCTCATCGATCCATATTCTGTGCAATCAATCAGGTCTGACCTATATCCCCGGCCACACCATCACCGCTGATCTTTCCACCAAGGTTCCGTTTACCTGGGGGCGAAAGCGCCATGAATATTACCTGATCCCCGACAGCCTCTTCGCCATCAAATACCAAAAAGGCTATATCGCATATCTCGTGGAAGCAGATCGAAATACCGAACCCAATGATCCGGCCACGCCGCACCGCAAATCTGCCCGTCGATCCATCAAGCAATATGCCGAATTCATCGGCAAGAAGCAGTACAAAAGCCGCTACACCCTCAATTGCCCGCTGATCGTGCTCAACATCTCAATGTCCGAAGCTCATATCCAGCGGGTACTCAAGATCGTCAATGAAGAAATCTGCGCGTGCAGCTATCTGGCATTTGGCACTGCGGAAGAGTTCAAGACGCCGTTCAAGGTGCCGTCTAGCATTTTGTTCAAAGTGGCAGCTCATCTAAAGCGAAATGCGATGCATGATTTTGAGATATTGAGGTGAGTATCGGCCCATTGCCGACCTTCGCGTTGCAGGAAAGACGATTTTATCGCTTCCCCAGACCGGACATTCATGCAAGCCGCATCGTTTTGGTGACATAAATGACCGCAACGCGGAGAGGCTGTGTGGAAAGTCGGGTGGTTACCGATTTCGGATCGATAATTGTACAGATCTTGTTTTCTCGCTGCCTGCCGTAAGTTTTTTGTCTGATGAGCGTATTTGGCCGTGATTTTACTGTTATGGGCCTTTTCCGCTGGTTTTGATGTTTTGACGGCAATCCGAGGCGTTTTATGCTCTCATGGCGCTGATCAACGCCGCAATGCCGATGATGTTCATCACTCGGGTCATGTTGTAGGCGAGAACGTGCAGTGCCATTTCTGTGGCGACATTCTTCAGTCGTCTCATCTTGAAGTGCGTGTTGCCCATCCACGCTTTGATGGTGCCGTATGGATGTTCGACAGTCATAGACCGCAGTGCTAACTTTGACGGATCATCATCGATACGCTGCTGCATTCGATCGAGAACATCTTCATGTTCCCAGCGGCGAATGCGCCGTTCTTTGGACGGTGTGCATTTGTCCTTGATCGCACATCCTGCGCAGAAACGGCTGTAATACAGACGTTGCCTTTTGCCATCCAACTCAGAAGTTGAGCGATAGATCAGATGCTTACCGGCAGGACAGACATAAACATCCTTGTCAGCATCATAGGCAAAGTCAGCCCGGTCAAAACGGCCCTTGGCACTCGCGCCCGAAGTGAGTGGCTTGGAAACCGTCGCGGTAATGCCCGCCGCCTCGCAAGCCAGTATCTCTTCGCTTTTGAAGTAACCCTTGTCGGCGATGGCCTCGATCTTATCGGCTCCCATTGCTTCACGGGCAGCAATGGCCATAGAGGACAGAGCTGAGCTGCTGCCGGTTTCGTGGACATTAAGATAAGATGTTTATGAGATTGGAGATCGACAATGACGAGAAGAGTTTATAGCAGTGAGTTTAAGCAGGAAGCAGCGCATCTTGTGGCAACGCGGGGTGTGAGCGTTGCCCAG
>JBGSTD010000033.1:0-47325 GCA_041736675.1 Salaquimonas sp. | reverse complement strand
TCCAGTATCCGGCCAATGAATTTGATACGCTCATCCATAACGTTACACTCCTTCCACGGCACCTCGCGTTCCTCCCGCAAAGGCCAAAAGTGTAACCTATGTCTCCGGAATAAAGTGTGACCCATCTCTCGGGAAGGTCACAATGGGTTAGCAAGAATTTGATATTGTGCATCTGCTCTTAGGCACGCAATAGGCACGCAAGTCTTATCTCCTTAGCCTACTAACTCGCAAAAATCTGTGGATGTGATATCGTTTAGGCATAACCCAAACGCATATGTCCACCAAAATCATCAAACTCTAAACGTGCTGATTGATCTTAACGTGGATCGCAGAGAGCCATAAAGAAGCTGGATACGCGGCTTGCGTTCGGGATCATCAGAAGCTTTCAAATATGCAGCATCAACAGGCCGCATATGCGCCATATCGATATTGGGGAGTTCGGTCTTCCAAAAATCAACATCTGAACTGGTCACTGGGAGTTTTTCACTTTCTGACCGTCTTCCTTCACGAAATCGGAGACTGGATTTTGGAGGAGTTCGAGGACAACCTCGGACGGACGGCACAGGCGAATGCCCTTAGGCGTCACCACGATAGGCCTGTTGACCAGGATGGGATGTTTCAGCATCGCCTGCAGAATGGTCTCATCGTCCACCGAGGGATCGGTAAGTCCGAGTTCTTCAGCCGGTGACTTGCTCGTACGCAGCGCCTCCCTGGGGGTGAGTCCTGCACCTGCGAAAAGAGCAAGGAGTTGCGGTCGCGTCCACCCTTCCTTGAGGTATTCGATGACAACAGGTTCCTGCCCGGAAGCACGGATCATTTCGAGTGTGTTGCGGGACGTGCCGCAATCAGGATTGTGGTGAATGACAACGGTCATGGGTCTCAATTGCTTTTCAAGGATAACTGGAGGATTTGTTTGCTCACGCACAGCTTCCAACAGGAAACATCGATTTGTTATTTATTATCAGCTACGCCATCTGTCAGGCCAGTTTCATACCAGGGTTTTGACCGGTTCACGACGCTGACGAGGACCAGCATGACAGGAACTTCGATCAACACACCGACTACCGTTGCCAAGGCCGCGCCGGATTGAATTCCAAACAGGCTGATCGCCGTTGCAACGGCCAGTTCGAAAAAGTTGCTGGCTCCAATCAAGGACGATGGTCCGGCAATGCAATGGGCCTCGCCGAGTTTCTTGTTCAGCCAGTAGGCGAGTGCAAAGATAAACACCGTCTGCAGCGTAATTGGCACGGCAATCAATGCAATAATCCCGGGCTGTGCAATGATCTGGCTTCCCTGAAACGCAAACAACAACACCACGGTCAGCAGAAGAGCAGCAATGGACATGGGCTGAACCGCATTGGTGAACGCCAGAAGTTTTTGGCCATCGCCGCCGCCGAGCGCGCTTCTCAATAGTTGAGCGATGATGATAGGAACAACAATGAACAGCACCACGGAGATCAGCAGTGTTTCCCACGGCACAATGATTGCGGACACACCAAGCAGCAGCGCCACTATCGGTGCGAACAGAACAATCATGATGACATCATTGAGCGCCACCTGGCTGAGGGTAAAGGCCGGATCGCCTCGAGTGAGGTTGCTCCAGACAAACACCATGGCCGTACAGGGCGCCGCACCAAGCAGGATCAACCCGGCAATATAACTGTCGATTTGTTCGGCAGGCAGCATCGGCCGGAACAGCCATCCGAGGAAAAACCACCCGAACACGACCATCGTAAACGGCTTGATTGCCCAGTTCGTCAGCAGGGTAACGCTGATACCCCGCCAATGATTGCCAACCTGGCGCATGGCAGCAAAGTCGATTTTCATCAGCATCGGAATGATCATCAGCCAGATGAGGATTGCGACAGGCAGATTGACCTTTGCAATTTCCATGGCAGCAAAGGCATGGAACATTCCAGGGAACCATTTACCGAGCAGAATGCCGGCAATGATGCACAGACCAACCCACAGGGTGAGCCATTTCTCGAAAAAGCTGATACCGCCGGTTGGCGCTGTCGTGATGGTTTGGGTTGTCATACTGCAGGTTCCGATTTTTCAATTTTTCAGGAAGTGAGGAAACAAAATAGCTTTGGCAATGATCGAGCGCGCAGAGTTGCCCGTACGCAAGAAGAGGAGATTGTAATTCAGTTCAGCCATGGATTGTCTCCTCAACAATCACAGATAATGGCATCCAAAATCGGCTTGCAAAGTTCGGGTTTGCCGCCGCAACAATCTTCCATCAGAAAGGCGAGCATGCCCCTGATCCCGTCCAAATCTGCGAAATAGCGCACGGCCCGTCCCTCGCGCTCATTGCGAACGAGACCTGCGCGCAACAGGATGTTCAAATTGGTTGACATTGTGTTCTGGCGAATTCCTAGGGTATCACCGATTTCTCCCGCATGCATTCCGCCAGATCCTGATTTGATCAACAAGCGAAGTACCTCAAGCCGTGTTTGCTGGCTAAGGGCAGAAAAGGCGAAGAGGCTTTGTGTTATATCCATAAATCATGATTACTTGATATGATGACTTTTTGCAAGTGCCCTTGGAAAGTTTGCAGGGCGTTTTCATTGGCTATCTGACTTGGAAAACCGAATTTGGAACAAATGTTGCCCGCACCTGTTTAGGCAGGCTCCTGCGTGACCCTCACACCGCCAGACAGACTCCAGCCCGCTCACAGGCCGTCTTTTCGAGTTGTATGGTTACATGGGCGATACCGAAGTTATCTTCCAGCTCGTCAGTGACATGATCAAGAAAGGCATCCGTGTCGGTTCCGTCCCAGACCAGATGGACCGCCAAGGCGGTACGGGTGGTGGACAGCGCCCAGATATGCAAGTCGTGAACATTGCTCACATTCTCTTGGCTGCCAAACCAGTCAGCAATCGCTTGCCGATCAATAGCCTCGGGCACTCCATCAAGCTCAAGTCGCATCGAATCGCGCAGGAGGCGCCAAGCTGTCCAGGCGATCAATACACTGACAACAATCGCGACTGCAGGATCAAGCCATTGCCATCCGCTCACCATGATCCCCGCAGCCGCCAATACCACTGCCCCCGAGACCGCCGCATCGGCAGCCATGTGCAGGTATGCTCCCTTGGCATTGAGGTCGTCCTTTTGTGACTTCATGAACAAAAGCGCCGATCCAGTGTTCACACCAATACCGACAAGAGCGACCAGCAGAATGGTCAGCCCAGGGACTTCGACAATGCTCTGAAAGCGATGGGCTGCTTCCCAGATCACGACGACAACTCCGATCAGTATGGCAATGGCATTCAGCATCGCGGCGAGGATCGTGGCACGGCCATAGCCGAAGGTATAGTTTGCCGTACCGGCGCGTTTGGCCAGCACAGCAGCTCCCCAAGCGATCAGCAAACCGGCAACATCGGTCAGGTTATGTGCCGCGTCAGCCAGCAAGGCGAGTGAACCGGTCATGAAGCCTGCCGTTGCCTCGACAAGGACGTAGGTAGTGTTCAGCCCCACTGCCCAGCGGAACGCCGGTCCAAGATCTTTTGGCGGTTTGTGATCATGTGGGTGATTGTGTGCCAATAGTTCAGCCTTTCCGCCGGATGATGCCTGACAACTCGGTCGCCCCCGCCAACGTGTTGTAAATCGTGCCGTATTTTTGCAAATTCTTGTGCAGCAACGCCAGACGCGTGTCACTTTCTTCTGTATCCACGATGATTTCATAGTCGATGCGGATCATCTTGGGCGGGCTGTCCTGTCGCACCCCGTGCAAGGAAACCTCGATGCCGCGCAGATCGAATTGCAGCATTGGCAATACCCGCTCAGTACCTTTGAGGATACAGGCTGCGAGGCTGGCCAGTAACAATTCTGCAGGATTAAACGCGTCGACCCGTCCAGCCATATCGGTATCCAGCACGATCAGCGCCTTTTTGGTTTTTGCTTCTGAACCGTGGCTGTCAATTCGCCGCGCGGTGACATGATAATCCAGCATTACTCCCATTCCATTTCTTCATAGGCAGCCTGGGCATTGCGGCCTGCAAGGCTATCGAACTGCTCCAGATATTTCCATGCGGACTGGTCAATCTTGGGTGCTTCCATGATGTCTCCGCCTGCCTCGATCAGCGCACCAATCTGGGTTCGCAGGTTCACGAGATAATCGTAGGTATCACGCCGAGCCTTGGCCAGGTCGGTGGCACGGCCATGGCCGGGGACAACATGCACCGGTTCAAAAGCCGCCATCGCTTCAAACACAGTTATCCAGCTTTTAGTGCTGCGGGCTGGTCCGTTGCCAAGGATGCGGTCCACGTAAACAATATCACCGGTGAACATCACGCTGCGCTGATCGAGCCAGACAAAACTGTCTCCGGGCGTATGGGCCGCACCACGATGCATGATCGTAAAGCTGATGCCGCCGAAGTTGAGCTTATAGTCGTTCTCGAAAGTAATATCGGCATAGGCCGGCTCGGTCTTATCAAGTCCGTCACCCAGAAACTGCGCCAATGCGCTCATATGCATCGAGGCGCGCGCGTGGTGATCTTCAACGGCAGCCAGTGAGGCGATCACGGTTGCCCCCTGAGCCTGCCAGTAACCGTTTCCGAGCCAGCGATGATCCTGCCCGCCAGTATTGATGACATATTTCACCGGTTGGTCGGTAACACTGCGGATCGCCTCATGGAGCATCTCTGCACCTTTCCACGACCCGCCGGGATCCATCAGTACGGCGCCCGCGGGTGTCACCACCAGACCAAATGTGGCATTGTTTGCCAGATTGGCCGGACTGCGCTGTTCAGTTTCGCCAACAATGGCCCAGACATTGTCGGTTACAGGTTGAATCTCAAGAACATCAGAAGCGGCAAGGGTTGGAACAGCGAGAAGGTATGTGGCGAAGAGAATACGGATCATGCGCCGAGCCAGCCTTCCAGTTTTGCAACGTCCGGCAACCCGCCGGCATGAACGAGCTCGCCATCGACCGAAATGCCCGGCGTTGACATGATGCCCGCCATGGCAATCGACTTCGCATCCGTAACTTTCTCGACTTCGACCTCAACGCCAAGCCTGGCAGCGGCGTCCTTGACCATGGCTTCGGTTGTTTCACAACGTGCACAGCCAGGACCGTATACTTTTACAATTTTCATGGTGTTTCCTTTCAGGGATCAGAAGATAAGATTAAAGAGAAAGCCGACTGCAAGAATGCCGCTGGCAACCACGCCGACGAAAACGGCTATCAGGCGCAAGGTCAAAACCTGCTTGAGGATGATCATTTCGGGCAGTGACAGTGCAATAACGCTCATCATAAAGGCCAACACAGTACCTAGTGCGGCGCCTTTGCCCAGAAGAGCTTCGACAATCGGGATGACCCCAGCGGCGTTGGTATACATCGGGATACCCATCAGCACTGCGACGGGCACCGACCACCAGGCATCTGCTCCCATGATCCGCACCATCAGATCCTCCGGCACATAGCCGTGGATAAGCGCACCCATGCCAATACCCAGAATAATCCACATCCAGACTTTGCCGAATATCTCGCGAACAGCTTCAATGCCGAGGCGATACCGGTCTACCATGCTCAGGCGTTCACCCTCGACGGCTATTCCAGAGTTTGCACCCGAATGAATATCGCGCACCCAGTCCTGCAACCAGCCTTCGAGGCGCAGTTTGCCGATGATGAAACCCGCGACGATGGCGATGCCAAGACCAAATGCCAGATAGGTCAAAGCCACTTTCCAGCCAACAAGGCCGAACAACAGCACCAATGCCACCTCGTTCACCATCGGCGCAGCAATCAGAAACGAAAAGGTCACCCCCAGCGGCACCCCCGCCGAGACGAAGCCGATAAACAGCGGCACTGCCGAACAGGAACAAAACGGTGTCAGAATGCCGAGCGACGCCGACATGACATTGCCGACACCTTCGCGCTTGCCGGACAGCAGCGCGCGCGTTTTTTCCGGTGAGAACCAGCTGCGCACAACGCCCATCGCGAAAACGATCAACGTCAAGAGCATCATCACCTTGGGCACATCATAAAGGAAAAAGGCAATGGCTTCACCGGTGTGGCTGTTCCTGTCAATTGGTAGCAGGCTGGTGATCCATTCTGAAATCGGGATCAATTGTCCGTATACGGCGAACCATACAATTGCGAATGCAACTACGCCTGCGTGCCATTTCCATTGCTGACTGGACCGCAGATTATTCTCAAGCCCAAGAGTTGTCATGCTGCCTCCCTCGCATTGTTATCGGATTCGGCCAAAGACAAGGCAACATCAATCAGCGCTCTCGTTTTGTTATCCATACGCGGGTCTAACCGATAGCGCACCCATTGGGCATCGCGACGGTCCGTTACAAGACCGGCCTGTTTCAGGACCTGCATGTGGCGTGACATCCGGCTTTGCGTTGCCTCGAGACGCTTCATCAACTCGCATACACAATGCTCGCCGTCGTCAGCCAATATGCGCAGGGCGCTAAGCCGGGTCGGCTCGGCCAATGCTGAAAGCAGGGAAATGGTTCTCATGCTTATGCTCCTTTGTTGATATGCGCATAGACGCATATCCATAACTTGTCAAGACTGATTGTTTACCAACTGTGTTCAGGTTTCACTTTTAGGCGGGCAGGGATGGGGCTACAAAAGGGTTGGAGGAAGAATGCCCAATGAACAAAAGTTCAATTTGGCAGTGACGCTGTCTCGCCGACGCGTTGTAACTGGCGGGGCTGGCTTGGTATTAGTTTAGAAGCAAAGCTGCAGTTGCTCCACTATATGCTAAATATCGCGTTTTTCGTTTCGTGAGATGCTGTTCGGCGCATCTGTCGGCAACACAAACGAAGCCTGGAAACCGGAAGTCTTTCCCGGACGAGGCGAAATAAGAATGAGTGGACTTTCTATCCGGTCCGCAATCGCAGCAACAATGGCGAGGCCGAGTCCGCTGCCATCAGAGCTTGCATTTGCTCTCTCGAAGCGGGCTGTCAGGCGGTCGAGGGTTTTAAGTGGCAGGACAGGACCATCGTTCTCGACGACAAGTTTCCCATCTGCGGTCAATGTCACGTCGACTGCCGCAGCCTCCACTCCGTGGCGAAGAGCATTCTCCACAAGGTTTCGGCAAACGATCGCAAACACATCTGGATCGATGTCGGACATTACGGCCGTGTCCGGCATCTTCAATGCGATCCGGCCCGATAGGCCCGCCCGCCCGATATCCTCCACCACAACACGCGCGACGGCCCTCAGGTCCGCGCTTTGATCCATCCGCAATCGCCCGCCTTCAGCCCGTGCAAGTTGGATCAAGCGTTCGGAAAGCCGCGTCAGCCGCTTGAGTGTTGCCTCAATCTCCTTTGCTCTCGCCTCTGTGGCAGGATCGCGTGTTTCCGCCCTCAGCCGCTGTGTCTGTGCAATGGCACCTGCCAGCGGCGTCCGCAACTCATGAGCGGCGTTTGCGGCAAAGCTGCGCTCTGCTTCAAACGTTTCGCGCAACCGTGACAGAAGACTGTTCAGGGTTGCAGCCAGTGGGTAGATCTCGCTCGGCAAGTCGTCCGCGGGGACCTCCGAAAGATCACGGCCTCCCCGCGCCTCAAGACTTGCGCGAAACCTGCGAAGCGGATTAAGGCTGAAGCGGACGGCCAGGATTATGGCCGCAATTGCTACGGGCAGCACCACCAGCAGGGGCAAGCCAAGACCCATTTGGATGTCTCGCGCGGCTGATGCGCGATAGGCCAGAGGTTCGGCCACGGTAATGCGTATGGTCCCCTGAAGTGCTGCGTCACTATAAAGGCGATGGGTCGCGGTTTGGCGGAATCCCTGCCCTTCATAGGGCGGAAATACAGTTGGGTCAGCCGCATGGGATTGCAGCATGATGCGGCCGGCAGCATCTCGAACCACATAAGTAAAAAACTCATCGTGTTCCCGTATTGACGCTAACCGCTGCGTTACCCCTGGGTCTTCACGCCCGACGATATCGGTTACCGCGAGCGGCAGGATACGCTCCGCTGTCTCACGCAGCGTGCTGTCGAAGACTTCATCCATCTCGCTTCGCACAATAACGGCTGTGACCGTGGCGGCCTGCAACCACAGGACCGTCAGCACGAGACCGATCGACAGGCCAAGCCTGGCCTCGAGGCTTTTTGGCAGCCTCATGCCTTGCCCAACCTGTAGCCCAAACCCCGTTCAGTCTCGATGATGGTGCTCCCAAGCTTTTTGCGCAGGCGGCTGACATGGACCTCAATCGTGTTGCTTTCCACTTCGGTATTGAAAGCGTAAAGCTTTTCCTCAAGTTGCGGCTTTGACAAAAGCTGCCCCGGGCGAGCGATGAAGGCCTCGAAAAGCGCCCATTCCCTAGCTGTCAGTTGGACGGACTTGCCATTAAGGAGAACTCTTCGTGCGGCCAGGTCAATATCAAGCGGACCGTGAGTAACGATGGGGTTCGGGTTGCCGCTGTAACGCCGGGCGACGGAACCGATCCGGGCAGAAAGTTCGGCCAGGTCAAAGGGTTTGACAAGGTAGTCATCCGCGCCGGCGTTCAGGCCTTCGATCCGGTCTGAGACCTGATCGAGAGCTGTCAGGATAATGACCGGCGTCACATCACCTTGCATCCGCATGCTTTTCAGGAAGCCGATGCCGCGGCCGTCCGGCAACATGAGGTCGAGCAGGATCAGGTCATAAGAAGTGCCAAGTTTTGCATCGCCCGCCGCATCCAGACGCGTGACCCAGTCCACCGACTGGCCATCGGCGGTGATCTGGTCGCGCACGGCGGCGCCAAGTGTCGTGTCGTCCTCGATCAGCAGGATGCGCATTTTCGTTTCCATTCTTCCTGGATAATTCACTGTATTTCGTCACACTTACGTGAAGCTGAAGCGAACTGGCAGGCCTCTTCAGCCTGCTGTAAGCATTGTCCCCTATGAATTGTAATAAAGTTGCGCCAATTGGAGTATGACTTATGAAGAAGACATTGACAATTCTCGGCTTTCTTGCGGGTTTCCCGACAGGAGCCGCGCTGGCGGACGACGACTGCTTCGTGCCTATGGCCGATTGGCAGCCGCGAGATTCAGTGGCCCGGCTGGCCGAGGAGAATGGCTGGAAGGTGCGCCGCATTAAAATCGACGATGGCTGCTATGAAATCGATGGCCGCGACGCTGAAGGGCGTCAGATCGAGGTGACAGTCCATCCCGCTACGCTCCAGGTGATGGAGATCGAATATGAGGACGATGACGATAATCGTCGTGACCATGATCGTGAGCGAAACAAAAAAGACTGATCTAGCTCCGCATGAAACAGCGGAAATAAACATCTGTATGTTCGACAATGTGCAAGTCCGGGATCCGCTGTCAGGTGTTTCGCCAGGGTCTGGTCGCAGCCTGCTTTACAGCCTGGCTGCACGCCGGAAAGTTTTGCGCTGTCCAATGGAACCATTGCTGGCCTTGTGGCGTTTCAAGTCGACTTAGGGTTTGTCCGAAGTCGATAAGCGCGATTTGCATAGTATCATCCATATTTTTAAAGAATCCCGGCGAGCTCCCCGATATCGTCAGACCAACGCGGCAGGTTTTGCATTGGTCTGACTTTGCTTCGTTCACCAACAGGGCCTCTTTCCCTGACGGTAAGCTGAAGCAGAAATCGTTGTGCTGTCAGGAATCCATCAGGTCCGTTCCTCATATTCATTCAAACAGACCAAAGGAGACCTGCCATGAAAAAGACCCTGACCATCCTAATTGCTTCCTCGGCCATGACCGCTGCTGTCAGCCTCCCGGCCTTGAGTGCGGTATATGCTCCGGCCAATGCGAGCCATCAACCCATTACCGCGCTCTTTGAGGAGGGTTCGCTATCGCTGCCGCTCGTTCTTGCCAGCAATGATGACGATGATGACGATAACCGCCGTTCGGGGGAAGGCTCACGACGTAGTCATGACAATGATGACGATGGCAAAGATCATGACGACGACGACGACGACGATGACGATGATGACGACAAACGCGGAGGTGCCAGCAATCCTGCACCTGCTGGAACCGTCGCACCACCGCAGAACGGCCTCTTCGGAAATGGTGTGCCGCCGAAAGTTAAATTGAACTGAACCTTTCACAAGCAACTCCCATAACAAGGACAGATCCAATGAAATCGCTTTTAGCAACACTCCTGCTCACCACAGCACTGACAATTCCCGGCCTCGCCATAGCCAAACCAGTCACAATGACGACTACATTAAACAATTATGGCGGTGATGGAGCCTATCTCGCGCTATACGTAACCGATGCCTCAGGCTCCTATGTCGGCAGTCTTTGGATGGCCGGTGGCAAGTCCAAATATTTCGAGCATCTGAGCGACTGGTATCGTGCTACGGGCGGCGACACTGCGCAGGTGAACGGCATCACGGGTGCCAGTGTCGGCGCTGGTCGCAAACTCGAGATCACCCTTGATCTTGCCGACACGCTTTTCGACGCCGGCTACACGCTCCACATTGACGCCGCTGTAGAGGATATGCGCGACAGCCCGAACGAGGTTGCAATACCCCTTACAACAGACGGAGCAGGCAAGCCGGTGAAGGGGCGCCGATACATCGCCAGCTTCGCCTACGACATGTGAGGAGTGAGAAAACATGATCCGCGTAATCCACCGCTGGCCGGGTCTTCTGGCCCTTGTGCTTGTTGTCATCCTCGCGGTCAGCGGTGCGGCGCTTTCGGTTTTTCCCGCCACCGAAAGGCTTTCCTCACCCCAGGCGGAGGCTGAACTGAGTGTCGCCGACCTTGCGAGCCGAATTCGGTCAACTTATCCAGGCGTCGAGCAGATTCGCCGGTCTCCTTCAGGCCGGATCACCGCCTTCTGGTTCAATCAGGGTGCCCCCGGTGCTGCTGTCATTGATCCGGCAACGGGCGAAGGTGTTGCTTCAGCCGATCCCAACCAGGTCGAACGCTGGCTGACGAACCTGCACCGTTCACTGTTTCTAGGGGATAGCGGACGGATCGCTATGGCTGCAGGGGCAGCCGCGATGCTGATCCTTTCGCTTTCGGGTGCAGTGCTTGTCGCGCGGCGGGCGGGTGGCTGGCGGCGCTGGTTTGCCCGCTTGCGCGGACCGTTTGCTGGTCGGCTTCATGTGGAGATTGCCCGCATAGCGGTGATCGGACTTCTTCTGTCCTCCGCCACGGCCCTTTGGATGACGGCGTCTACCTTCGATCTTCTCCCCGATAGCGGCACTACTACAGCCGCCCCGACCTCTGTGAGAGGTAATATCGGGCTTGCTCTCGATCAGATGGCTGTGCTGCAGCAGACGCCGGTAGCTGAGCTGCGCGAGTTGAACTTTCCCTATCCGGGCGACGTGACGGATGTCTTTACTTTGAAAACCGACCAGGGAACAGGATATATCGACCAGGGTAACGGTGCCCTCTTGACATGGAGCGACCTGACCGGCTGGCAGCATGTCTCTGAATTCATCTACATGCTGCACACCGGACAGGGTGCTGCAACGCTCGGTCTCGCACTCGGATTCATGGCTCTTGGCGTTCCGGCAATGGGTACAACCGGGGTGCTGATCTGGCTCGCCGGACGGCAGGGACGGCCCCGCATCCGGGGCAATCAGCCTGCTGGCAGTGCAGAGACGATCCTGCTTGTCGGCAGCGAGGGTGGCAGCACTTGGGGCTTTGCCGCTACGCTTCACGCTGCGCTGGCACGAGCCGGGCAAAGCGTCCATGTTGGCCCGATGTCGGCGTTCGCTCCGGAACGTTATGCCCTGGCTGAACGGATCATCGTGCTCGCCTCGACATATGGTGACGGTGCGGCTCCGGCTTCAGCCAATGGTTTTCTTGACCAACTTAATGCCATCACTAAGATTCCAGAAGCCCGGTTGGCTGTACTAGGCTTTGGCGACCGCAGCTACCCGGCCTACTGCGCCTTCGCAAAGACAGTTGCGGCAACTGCTGAAGCGAAAGGCTGGCCCGAACTCATGGCTTTCGATACCATCGACCGCCAATCGCCACAGGATTTCGCGCGCTGGGGACGTACGCTTGGGAAAGTACTTGGGATCGAACTGGAACTGTCGCATGAGCCTGTTCTTCCCAAAACCCAAACCTTGACCCTCATCTCACGAAGAGACTACGGCGCCGAGGTGCAGGCTCCGACCGCAATACTGCGCTTCGAACTGCCAGGCGCTTCGCTTTGGGAACGTCTTGTCGGATATGGCTTCGCACGGTTCGAGGCCGGAGACCGGATCGGTATCGTACCAGAGGCGCGCGCCGTTATGCGGCTCTATTCGCTCGCTTCCGGGCGCCGTGACGGTTTCATTGAGATCGTCGTGAAGAAGCATCCCGGCGGCTTCTGTTCGGGTCAGCTTACTGCTCTGGAGCCTGGCGACAAAGTGAACGCTTTCCTTCGCCGCAACCCTGGTTTCCACCCAGGCCGGGGCCAAAAGCCGCTTATACTAATAGGAGCAGGAACTGGAATCGGACCGCTTGCCGGCTTCATACGCGGCAATGTGCGGCATCGGCCTATCCATCTCTACTTCGGAATCCGCCATCCCGAAAGTGACTTCTTCTACGATGCAGAGATGCCCGTTTGGCAGAACGAACACCACCTGACACGGCTGGTGACAGCCGTCTCCCGCACAGCGCGGCCACAATACGTTCAGGATGTTCTGCGAGGAAACACAGATGTGATATCCCGATTGATTCATAATGGAGCTCGTGTGATGGTCTGCGGCGGACGCGACATGGCGGCGGGCGTGACCGAGGCGCTTGCCGATATCCTCGCCCCGACCGGACTGACACCGGCAGCCCTGAAGGCGGAGGGACGGTATGTTGAAGATGTCTACTGACCATGCGCGAATTGCCCTTAACGGTCCGACCATGGGTACGCGTTGGTCTGCGTTGTTCTACGCAGACCCAGAGGCAGACACAGGCGCAATTCGGAAAGCCCTGCAGGTGGCAGTCGACGAAGTGGATGCGCAGATGTCGACCTGGAAGCCCGGCAGCGACTTGATGCGGTTTAACTCGGCTCCGGCAGGCGAAAGGGTGGCGGTCCCATTGCGCCTGATGGAAGTCTTGCGCCTAGGCGTCAATATTGGACGTGCCTCGGGCGGCGCCTTTGACATTGGCATGGGTGATGCGGTGAATGCCTGGGGCTTTGGTCCGCCAGCTGCTTCGCCCGACAACATTCGCGCAGTAATGGCTACGCCACGCCGCCCGGCATTTGAAATCCTTGAAATGGATGGCGCCCATGTACGCAAGGTCGAACCCATCGTGCTCGACCTGAATGGCATTGCCAAGGGCTACGGGGTCGATCGGCTGGCAGAAACCCTGCGGGACCACAAGATCGTCAACGCCCTCGTAGGTATCGATGGCGAGATGAGCGCGTTCGGACTCCGTCCGGATGGAGAAACATGGACGGTCGCGGTCGAGGCGCCAGACTTTGCCCGCCGCACTCCTTTTTCCATCTTGTCGTTGCAAGATGCGGCCGTGGGGACCTCCGGCGACTACCGTCATTGGGTCGAGGTGCAGGGGCGACGCCTTTCGCACACGATGGACCCGAGACGTGGCGCACCCCTTATCACATCACCCGCTTCTGTCACCGTGGTAACACGCACTTGTGCCGAGGCTGATGCCTGGGCGACCGCTCTCATGGTACTCGGCCTTGAAAAGGGAACAGCACTTGCAAAAAAGCTTGGGCTCGACGCTCTTTTCCTCATACGGGACGATGACGACGGAAGCGTTAGAGGAGTGGGGGTTGGGCGCCTTTTTTCCGACGGGTCCGCGGTACGCACTTCAGTCGGGGGGAGATGAGCCGCGTGGGAAAAACCAGCAACGACCGCTTCAAGACAACCATATTGCTACTGGCTACCCTTGGGCTGATCGCAGGACTTGGATTCTACTTCGCCGGCAAGCCTGATACCGCGAACCTCATCTGGATCGCTGGAGTCGTCCCCGCACTTGCCGCGCTTGTGTTTGAGATCCTGCGCAGCTTGCGCTCCGGCGAGATCGGACTTGATATCGTTGCAGCACTTTCCATGACCGCTGCTCTCATCTTCGGCGAAACTCTTGCTGCGGCAGTTGTTGCCGTAATGTACTCAGGTGGCACCTTCCTCGAAAGCTTTGCCGAAGGCCGCGCCAGAAAGGCGATGCACGCACTCCTCTCACGCGTCCCCCGGACAGCTACTCGATATCTGAACGGGGGGCTTGAGGACGTTCCACTCGACGAAATCGCTCCCGGTGACCTGTTGCTGATCCGACAAGGTGACGTGGTACCGGTGGACGGCAAGGTGGCATCCGATGTGGCCTTCGTGGACACTTCTGCACTAACAGGAGAATCCATGCCGATTCGCCTGGTGCGCGGAGCCGATTCCATGAGTGGCTCAACCAACGCAGGCGAGGCCTTTGACTTGACGGCAACCCGGCCTGCCAAAGACAGTACTTTTGCCGGAATTGTCAGGCTTGTGGAGGAGGCGCAGTCCTCAAAGGCACCGATGTCGCGGTTGGCGGATCGCTGGTCGCTGGCCTTTCTCGCTGTAACGCTGGCAATCTCCTCTGCTGCGTGGTGGTTCACGGGTGATCCAATCCGGGCTGTTGCCGTGCTGGTCGTTGCCACACCATGCCCGTTGATCTTGGCTGTGCCGGTCGCCTTGGTTGCCGGGTTGTCGCGTGCGGCGCATTTCGGCGTACTCATCAAGGGTGCAGGACCGCTCGAGGCGATGGCGCGTATTCACACGCTGATCCTCGACAAAACCGGAACCCTGACTGATGGACGCCCGCAAATCGTTTCGATTGAAAGTCATGACGGCATGTCAGACGATGACATCCTGCGCTTTGCAGCGGCGCTCGACCAGGCTTCGAAGCACCCCGTGGCGCAAGCGATCGTAGCTGCTGCAAAATTGCGGGGCTTCACGCTGCCCGCGCCTACTGAAGTTTCTGAGATCCCTGGTGAAGGGGTCTTAGGTCAAGTCGAGGGTCGCAAAGTCATTGTCGGCGGCGACAGCTTCGTGGCGACCAGGGTCGGAATTTTATCGGAAGATCATCCTGCAATCGGTGCCGGATCGGTCCTTGTCGCGGTGGCTGTCGACGGTCACATGGCAGGTTACCTCGTCATGTCCGATCCGCTTCGTGAAGGCACCGGTGCAATGCTGGACGGGCTGCGGCGCGAGGGAATCAGGCGCATTCTGCTCGCCACTGGCGATCGTGCAGACGTCGCGGAGCGTGTGACCGAGGGACTCGGTCTCGATGGTTTGCGCGCCGGTCTGACACCTGACCAGAAAGTACTGCTCGTCCTCTCTGAACGCAAGCACGGCCCTGTGATGATGGTGGGAGACGGGGTAAACGACGCGCCTGCACTGGCAGCGGCTGATGTTGGTGTCGCAATGGGCGCACGCGGCGCTGCCGCATCAGCCGAGGCTGCTGATGTCGTGATCCTCGTCGACCGCATTGACCGGTTAGGCCCGGGGATAGAGATTGCGCGAGCCTCCCGCCGTATCGCGGTCGAAAGTGTCATTGCGGGGGTAGGCCTTTCTGTGCTCGGCATGATCGCGGCCGCATTTGGTTACCTGTCGCCGGTTCAGGGTGCCATGCTGCAAGAAGTGATTGATGTCGCCGTTATCATCAACGCTTTGCGCGCGCTACAAATTCAGCCACACGAAGCAGTGATGCAAAAATCTGAAGCAGCCTCTACCGGGCAGGCTGAAATCTCAAAAGGAACCAAGCCATGAGCCGCCTGTCGCATTTCGAAATCCATATGGTTCATCGCATCGGCTGGCTTCGGGCCGCAGTTCTTGGGGCAAATGACGGACTCGTTTCGACCGCGAGTCTCGTTGTCGGCGTAGCTGCCGCCGGGTCCGGAAAACCGGAAATCCTGATTGCAGGGCTTGCCGGGCTCGTTGCAGGCGCGATGTCCATGGCGGCGGGCGAATATGTTTCGGTCAGTTCCCAGACCGATGCAGAGCAAGCCGACATTGCGCGCGAAACCAAAGAACTGCAGGAAACGCCTGAGGCTGAACTCGAGGAATTGACCCAGATCTATGTTGACCGGGGGCTCGACCGCGACCTTGCAGAGAAGGTGGCCGTTCAATTGACAGAAAGGGACGGACTTGGATCGCATGCACGCGACGAACTTGGCATTTTAGAGACCGTTACAGCAAGACCGATCCAGGCAGCGCTGGTTTCCGCACTTACTTTCGCAGTCGGCGCGGTGCTGCCACTGATTGTCGTCCTGATTGTGCCGGAGACTCGTATAGCAATTCTTGTAGCGGTATCATCGTTCATTGGCCTTGCGGTGCTCGGTGGATTGGGCGCCTCCGCCGGCGGCGCCGGCGTCGTTCGCGGGGCTGCGAGGGTAACGCTTTGGGGTGCTCTCGCAATGGCTGCAACTGCCGCCGTCGGCGCAATATTTGGGGTTGCTGTTGGTTAGCATTCAGTAGACGGGTTGTGAAATAAACTTGGCCCGAGCTGAGTTTGTACTATCGGTATCCAAACCACTCCTTTTTATTGGTGATGACGACGGACAATTTTAATTTGATTTCGAATGTCTGCTTTGCGAGGAAGTGCCAATGCATGTTCATTCACGAAATGACTGGATGGGGACTGACCTGCTCCCCTGAAACGTCCTCGATTTTGAGCCAGTCTATTCCTCAACAAGGAGACAGGCTATGAAACGACCACTAATTTCGTAATACATTACGTTGACAGTTTACTAATTAGCCTGTCAGAACATCGTAAAGCCAAAACAATTAGTAAACTGTCACCGATATTGGCGCTCACCAACTGGACGAGGTTTGGATGCAGCAGGTTTGAGTTTTTCCTCATTTCGGTTATAGTGCAAACGAAAGCAATTCGAAACATTGAGACAACGATGTATTTAAGCCCGCGGCATGAAGAAATCCTCAAGATGGCAAAAATCGAGGAGAGGGTTCTGGTTGATGATTTGGCTCTGCGTTTTGAGGTGACGCCGCAGACCATCCGCAAGGATCTCAATGACCTTTGTGAGCAAAGACTTTTAGTGCGCATTCATGGTGGAGCTGAATTTCCTTCCGGTGTTGCCAATTTTGAATACGAAGACAGAAGGCAGATTGCCGCAAGCGAAAAGACAGCCATCGGCAAGGCGGCGGCGGCCTTGATCCCGAATGAATCCTCCCTGTTTATCAATATTGGTACCACGACAGAGGCGGTGAGCGAGGCTCTGCTTGATCATACCGGACTGATGGCGATCACGAACAACATCAATGTCGCAAACCGTTTGCGTGTTTACAGCAAGTTTGAGGTGGTTATTGCCGGAGGTGTTGTGCGCAGCGCAGACGGCGGGATTGTTGGCGAAACCGCAGTCGATTTTATCCGCCAGTTCAAGGTGGATCATGCCGTGATCGGCGCATCGGCCATAGACAATGATGGAGCGTTGCTTGATTTTGACATTCGCGAGGTCAAGGTTGCACAGGCCATTATCGAAAATTCACGCAATGTGATTCTGGTGGCAGACTCAACTAAGTTCGAGCGCACGGCGCCGGTGCGTATCGGCCATCTTTCACAGGTCAACACGTTTGTGACTGATGTTTGCGCCAGCAGTAACATTCGCAAGGTCTGCCTTGAAAATGATGTGCGATTGATCGAAGTCGGTGCAAAATAGCGGGTCGCCATATCTGCCAGAGACCTGCCAGACGGGCAAGCATTTGAAAATTCCCAATTGAAGCAAGTTGCGCAGCACACCGTGTCGCCAGGCTGGTGTATTTCAGCCTTGACCAGGCGTTTCCGTGAATTTCGCGAAACTTTCGTTTGACATTCGTATCATTTTCCTTTTTCCTGTAAATAGCTTCACTTTGCGACGGGTAGGGGCTATCGGGAGGAATTATTGTCCAAGGTATTTGACATCTTCGTCATTGGCGGCGGGATAAATGGTTGCGGCATTGCAAGAGATGCAGTCGGCCGCGGCTATTCGGTATGCCTTGCAGAGATGAATGATCTTGGTTCGGGAACATCCTCATGGTCGACAAAGTTGATACATGGCGGGCTGCGCTATCTTGAACATTACGAGTTCCGCCTTGTGCGCGAAGCGCTGATCGAGCGCGAAGTCCTTCTGAACATGGCGCCGCACATCATCTGGCCGCTTCGATTTGTTCTTCCGCATCACAAGGGTTTGCGACCTGCATGGCTGCTACGCCTCGGGTTGTTTTTGTATGATCATTTGGGAGGCAGGAAGATTCTGCCCGGGACAAAAGTTGTTGACCTTAAGTCAGATATTGCAGGCGGACCGCTCAAGGATCAGTTTTCAAGAGCTTTCGAATATTCCGACTGCTGGGTAAATGATGCGCGACTGGTTGTTCTCAATGCGATGGACGCCAGGAAAAGGGGAGCCCAGATCAATCCGCGCACCAAGGTTGTTCTGGTCGAAAAAGCGGGAGAGCACTGGGAAATTACGATCAAGGCAAGCGATACAGGGGAAACCCGAAAAGTGCTTGCCAGCCTGATCATCAATGCCGGCGGGCCTTGGGTCGATGAAATTCTCCAGACTTCGCTTGGCAGGAATGATGCGCACAATGTCCGCCTTGTGCAGGGCAGCCATATTGTCATCCGCAAGAAATTTGAACATTCCAAAGCCTATTTCTTCCAGAATTCTGACGAGCGAATCTTTTTTGCCATTCCCTATGAGCAGGATTTCACTCTGATCGGGACAACAGACCAGGACTATCGCGGCGAGTTGTCGGACGTGAAAATATCAGCAGATGAAATTGGCTATCTTTGCGCCGGGGCGAGTGAATATTTCAAGGAACCTGTCACCCCGGATGATATTGTCTGGACTTATTCCGGCGTTCGTCCACTTTATGATGATGGTGCGTCCAAGGCGCAGGAAGCAACGCGGGACTATGTTTTGCGGGTCGATGGTGACCAGAAGGATCTCAAGGTCATCAATGTTTTTGGCGGCAAGATTACCACCTACCGCAGGTTGGCGGAATCCATGCTGGAAAAGGTTGGTGATGCAATTGGTGCAAAGGGTGTTCCGTGGACAAAGGACAGTGTTTTGCCCGGCGGGGAATTTGGCTTTGCAGCTCTGCCAGACCTCAAGGGCCGGGTAAAGAGCAGTTGTCCGTTCCTTGATGAGAGGCAAATCGAAAGATTGGTCCGCTCTTATGGATCAAGAGTTTTCGAAATACTTCAAGGCGCAAAAACCATCGGAGACCTTGGGGAGGATTTCGGCCACGGCATGAGCGAGGCCGAGGTCAGGTATCTGATAAGGAATGAATGGGCAAGGACGGCAGATGATGTCCTGTGGCGCAGAAGCAAGCTGGGTATTCATTTTACAAAAGAACAAACTGCCAGACTTGAAGCATTTCTGGGCAAGAACAAGCAACTGCAAATCATTGCAGCGGAGTAGGATTTTCGATGTTGGAATTGAGGAACATCAGCAAAAAGGTTGGCAACAGTTTGCATGTCAATGATGTGTCAATGACGCTTGAAAACGGCTCGGTCAATGTGTTGCTTGGGCCTACACTGGCCGGAAAGACATCCTTGATGCGGTTGATGGCAGGTCTTGACCGCCCCACGTCGGGCAGCATCCTGATGAATGGGCAAAATGTTGTCGGCATTCCGGTTCAAAAGCGCAATGTGGCGATGGTATACCAGCAGTTCATCAATTATCCGGCAATGACAGTCTACGAGAACATAGCGTCACCGATGCGCGTTGCAGGTGTCGATGCTGCAACCATCGACAGGCGGGTAGGCGAGGCCGCTGAATTGATGAAGCTGACACCCTATCTCGACCGCACGCCGCTCAATCTTTCTGGCGGTCAGCAGCAGCGCACCGCATTGGCAAGGGCGCTGGTCAAGGATGCCGAACTTGTACTGCTCGATGAGCCGTTGGCAAATCTGGACTACAAGCTGCGCGAGGAGCTGCGTGTAGAATTGCCAAAGATCTTTGCAAAGACCGGCGCAATCTTTGTCTATGCCACAACCGAACCACAAGAAGCCCTGCTGCTTGGCGGCAAAACCGCGACATTGAGCGAAGGGCGGGTTACCCAGTTTGACCGGACCATTGATGTTTACAACCATCCGGCTGATTTGTTGACCGCCCAGACGTTTTCAGATCCGCCGATGAATATACTATCGGTCGAAAAAGTTGGAAAAGAATTTGTTTTTGGTTCCAGTCGGGTGGATGTGCCGGATGCGGTTGCCACGCTTGCTGACGGTAGATACAGGATCGGCACAAGACCGCATCACTTGTTGCTGGCCAAGCCTGTGGGCATGGCATTGAAGCTGGAAAGCAAGGTTTCAACAACGGAAATTACCGGCTCGGAATCGTTCATTCACCTCCACAGCAGCGGTGCAGACATGGTTGCGCTCGTACATGGCGTGCACAGATATGTCATTGGTGACGCTGTCACAGTCTATCTTGATCAGAACCGGCTTTTCATTTTTGACCAGAATGAAAAACTGGTTTCTGCTCCCGCAACATTCAGTCAGGATTGAGGTCGGATATGGCAAGTATTACCCTCGATAAACTGGCGCACTCCTACTACTCCAATCCCAAATCGGATGCTGATTTTGCGCTGAAGGAAATTGACTACAAGTGGGAAAATGGCGGTGCCTATGCCCTTCTCGGGCCATCGGGCTGCGGAAAGACGACACTGCTCAATATCATTTCCGGTCTGCTTGTTCCCTCAAAGGGAAATATCAGATTTGATGGAAATGATGTTACCCATTTGCAACCCGAAGACCGCAATATCGCGCAGGTATTCCAGTTTCCGGTGATATACGACACGATGACGGTGCGGCAAAACCTTGCATTTCCGCTGGTCAATCGCGGCGTTCCAAGGGACGAGATTGCCAAACGTGTTGCCGAAATGATCGAGGTTCTCGATCTTTCGGGCAAAGCCGACAAAAAAGCCCGCGGGTTGACCGCTGACGAAAAGCAAAAGATATCGCTTGGACGCGGTCTTGTCCGCCATGACGTCAATGCCATTCTTTTTGATGAACCGTTGACCGTCATTGATCCCCACATGAAGTGGCAATTGCGAACCAAGCTCAAGGATCTGCATCGCCAGCTTGGTCACACAATGATTTACGTGACCCATGACCAGACGGAGGCACTCACTTTTGCTGACAAGGTCGTCGTCATGTTTGAGGGTGAGGTTGTCCAAATAGGAACACCGGAAGAGTTGTTCGATGAGCCGGCACATACCTTTGTCGGCTACTTTATCGGGTCTCCAGGAATGAACATCATTCCGTGCAAGATCAATGGGAACACTGCGAATATCGGTCAGGCCAGCATCAATCTTGGCGGAAGTTACAAGGCCAGCGAAGAGAACACAGAATTGGGTATCCGGCCCGAATTTGTGTCGCTTTCCACTGACAAGAAGGGGATACCGGTAAAGGTTGATGCGGTAGAGAATATCGGTCGTTTCAAGATCGTTCGGGCAAATCTTGAGGGTCATGCAATAAATGCGGTTTTGAAGGAAGACGAACCCGTTCCTGCTGATCCCACCCTGAAATTCGAAACGGGCCGTATCAACATCTACAAGAATTCCCACCTTGTACGGGCAGGAGGCTGATTATGGATAAACCCTATAATAACAAGGCCTGGTTTCTGGTGCTTCCGGTTTTCGTTCTGGTGGCACTAAGTGCGATCATCCCTATCATGACCGTGGTCAACTATTCGGTTCAGGATACGTTCGGTAACAACCAGTTCTTCTGGGCTGGGACCGAATGGTTTGAGGATGTTTTAAGATCCGACCGGTTCTGGGACGCTCTGAACCGCAATCTGCTATTTTCCTTCATCATTCTTTGCATCGAAATTCCACTGGGAATAGCGATTGCCCTGACGATGCCGAAGAAGGGAATATGGGTGACGGTGTGCCTTGTGCTCATGGCGTTGCCACTATTGATCCCGTGGAACGTGGTTGGAACGATCTGGCAGATTTTTGGACGCGCCGATATTGGGCTTTTGGGACACACCCTTGATGCGATGGGTATCAAGTACAATTACGCCAACAATATTTTTGATGCATGGGTAACGATCATCCTTATGGATGTGTGGCATTGGACAAGCCTGGTTGTCCTGCTTTGCTATGCAGGTCTCGTTTCCATTCCCGAAGCATACTATCAGGCCGCCAAGATTGACGGTGCCTCCAAGTGGTCAGTGTTCAGGTATATCCAACTGCCCAAAATGCGGGGCGTTCTCATCATCGCCTTTCTGCTTCGCTTCATGGACAGCTTCATGATTTATACCGAGCCGTTTGTCCTGACAGGTGGAGGACCGGGCAATTCGACCACGTTCATGTCGATTGATCTGGTGAAGCAGGCTATCGGCCAGTTCGATCTTGGTCCGGCGGCTGCAATGTCGCTGATCTACCAGCTCATTGTCCTGTTGGTTTGTTATGTCTTCTTTACGGTGATGAGCAATGTCGGTGTCGATAAACCGGATGCGCGGGTGAGCGAATGATGGACAAGAACATGATGAACCCCGGAAAATCACACGAAGCAGAAAAAGTGGTCAACTATATTGACACGACCAATGTGCGAGCCAGCAACCGTTTTGCCAGAAAGAGCATGACCCGCTGGCTGGTGCCTGGCCTTTACATATTCTTCCTGATGCTACCGATCTATTGGCTGATCAACATGAGTTTCAAGACAAATCAGGAAATTCTGTCGTCATTCACAATCATTCCGGCGAACCCGACCTTGCACAATTATAATGTCATTTTTACTGACCCTTCCTGGTATGGCGGATACATCAACTCTCTGATTTATGTCGGGATGAACACGATTATTTCAATTTCGGTCGCGCTTCCTGCCGCCTATGCTTTTTCGCGCTACAGGTTTTTGGGTGACAAGCACATGTTCTTTTGGCTCCTTTCCAACCGCATGGCGCCAGCAGCTGTTTTTGTGCTTCCGTTTTTTCAGTTGTATTCAGCCTTTGGCCTGATCGATACACACATTGCTGTGGCGCTTGCCCACTGCCTATTCAATGTACCCCTTGCTGTCTGGATTCTTGAAGGTTTCATGTCAGGTGTACCAAAGGAAATAGACGAGACGGCATATATTGACGGCTACTCGTTTCCGAAGTTTTTCATCAAGATTTTCATGCCGCTGATTGCTTCAGGCATAGGTGTGGCTGCCTTCTTCTGCTTCATGTTTTCATGGGTGGAGTTGCTGATTGCCAGAACGCTGACAACAACGGATGCAAAGCCGATTGCGGCCATCATGACGCGGACGGTCGGTGCTTCTGGCGTTGATTGGGGTGTCCTTGCCGCCGCGGGTGTATTGACGATCATCCCTGGTGCGCTGGTGATTTATTTTGTCCGCAACTACATCGCCAAGGGCTTTGCCCTCGGCCGGGTTTAAGGAGAAACGATATGGATCTGTCATGGATGGCATGGACCTTTCCGACCTTTCTGTTCTGGGCAAGCATTGTCGGACTGCTGGTTGCGATGGGCGTCTGGGAGTATTTTTCTCCCGGCGGCAATCCGCGTATCGGCATTCTGCGTTTTGAAACAACACGAGGCGACCGCCTCTTCATATCGCTGCTTGGCAGCGCATTCATCCATCTGGCATGGCTCGGTTTAATCGGACCTAATCTGTGGTGGGCTCTTGGCATTTCACTGATCTACGCAGTTTGCGTTTTCAAGACAGTGTGAGGCCATCTGGACTGGAGATGAAGGTGCTTCATCTCTTTAACGCGCATGAACTCTAAGGGAGGATATACAATGCGAAAACATCTGCTTACGACATCCGCATTTGCGGTGCTAATGCTGGCTTCAGGTCAAGCTTACGCTGATATGGCGGCGGCTGAAAAATTTCTGGCCGAAGAAACAAAGGGACTTTCCGTTCTTTCGCCAGAAGAGCAGAAAGCTGAAATGCAGTGGTTCATCGACGCTGCCAAACCTTTTGCAGGAATGGAAATCAAGGTTGTTTCCGAAACAATCGCGACCCATGAATATGAGTCAAAAGTTCTGGCGCCGGCTTTTACTGCAATTACCGGTATCAAGATTACGCACGACCTTATTGGCGAGGGTGATGTTGTTGAAAAACTGCAGACCCAAATGCAATCGGGTGAGAATATCTATGACGCGTATATCAACGATTCTGATCTGATCGGTACCCATTGGCGCTACCAACAAGCCCGCATTCTTTCAGACTGGATGGAAGGTGAAGGCAAGGATGTAACCAATCCCGGCCTTGATATAAAAGACTTTATCGGTCTTTCATTCACGACTGCTCCCGATGGCAAAGTCTATCAGCTTCCGGACCAGCAGTTCGCAAACCTTTATTGGTTCCGCTATGACTGGTTCAACGATGAGCAGAACAAGGCCGATTTCAAAGCCAAGTATGGCTATGATCTTGGTGTGCCGGTAAACTGGTCAGCCTATGAGGATATTGCCGAGTTTTTCACCGGACGTGATCTTTCCCGTCTCGGCGTAAAAGGGGAAGTCTATGGTAACATGGATTACGGCAAGAAAGACCCGTCGCTCGGCTGGCGTTATACTGATGCCTGGATGTCAATGGCTGGCATGGGCGACAAGGGTGAGCCAAACGGTATTCCGGTTGATGAATGGGGTATCCGTGTCAACGAGAACAGCCAGCCTGTTGGTTCGTGCGTTGACCGTGGTGGTGCAACAAACGATGCCGCTGCGGTTTATGCGGTTACCAAGGCTATCGAGTGGTTGAAGAAGTATTCACCACCTGAAGCAGCGGGCATGACCTTTGGTGAAGCCGGGCCAATTCCCGCACAGGGCAATGTGGCACAGCAGATGTTCTGGTACACCGCCTTTACTGCAGCAACGGTTGAACCTGGTCTGCCTGTGATGAATGAAGACGGCACGCCGAAGTGGCGCATGGCTCCTTCACCCCATGGTGCATATTGGTCTGAAGGTACAAAAATCGGCTATCAGGATGCCGGTTCCTGGACATTGATGAAATCAACACCCGTGGACCGTGCCAAGGCTGCCTGGCTTTATGCCCAGTTTGTCACATCCAAAACTGTCGACCTGAAAAAGTCTGATATCGGTCTCACATTCATTCGTGAGTCGACCATCAACTCTCAGCACTTTACGGATCGTGCGCCCAAACTGGGTGGTCTGATCGAGTTTTATCGCTCGCCAGCCCGCGTTCAGTGGTCGCCAACCGGCACCAACGTTCCTGATTATCCAAAGCTGGCCCAGTTGTGGTGGCAGAATATTGGTGATGCTATGTCAGGTGCAAAATCACCGCAGGAAGCTCTCGACGCGCTTTGCGAAGCACAAGAGAAAGTGATGGAGCGTATCGAACGTTCAGGCGTACAGGGTGAAATCGGACCGAAAATGAACGAGAAACAGGATGCTGCCTACTGGCTGGATCAGCCCGGTTCGCCTGTTGCTGCGCTTGCCAATGAAAAGCCGCAGGGCGAAACTATCGCCTATGATGAGCTGATCAAAAGCTGGCAGAAATAAGCTGCCCGGACATTTGAAAGTTCAAAGCTGAATTTCGGGGCCAAACACTGCTTTGGCCCCGATTTGCTTTGAGACAGTCATCCATTTTTTTGCATAAAGCTGATTGCACAAAGCTAACTCCAGCATTGCCGGAGTATCTAATAAATGCCTGGGGTAGGATATCTTGTCAGTTTCTGATCACTCCAAAACAAAGTCCAACTCGGCCTGGTGGTTGCTGCTTCCTGCCTTGAGCGTGCTAGCCTTTGTCGGTGTTTTGCCGCTGTTGACGATATTCAATTACTCATTTTTTGATATTTTTACGCTCGATACCCGCTACTGGGTGGGAATAGAATGGTATCAGCAAATCCTTTCCTCGCAGAGATTTCTCGATAGCCTCGCAAGAAGCCTGCTGTTTTCCGCGATCATCTTGAGCATACAAATTCCGCTCGGGATTTTTATCGCGCTGTTATTGCCCAAAGAAGGCGCGCTGCGAACGGCAATGCTGATGTTGTTGGCGCTTCCATTGATGGTGCCGTGGAACACCGTCCCTTCAATGTGGCTGAGCTTCCTCAATCCCGATACGGGTTTCGGCGGTCGGGCGTTGGCATTTCTGGGTGTTGACTTTGACTACAAGTTCAATGCCGTGCATACTTGGATCCTGATTATAGCAATGGATACTTGGCACTGGATCGGCCTTGTGGTCATTCTTTGCTATTCCAGCCTTTCAACAATTTCTCCTGCCTTTTATCAAGCGGCGGCCATTGACGGTGCCTCGCGTCTCCAGGTTTTCAGGTATCTTGAACTGCCGAAAATGGGCGGCGTGCTGATGATGGCACTGCTCTTGCGGTTCATGGACAGCTTCATGATCTACACAGAAGCATTCAGGGTCAATGCTGGCGGACCCAATCATGCGACTACATTCCTGTCGCTCGATTTGGGGGAGGAAATCGCGGCATTTGACTATGGCCCCGCAGCAGCGCGTTCGATCATCTATTTTGTAATAGTACTCCTGGTTGCCTGGTCATTCAGGACAATCATGAAAATGAGGGGGCATGTGGCCCGAGGTATCAACACATGATGGTTAGGACAATTACAGGCAAGACAGGTTTCAAGGCAGTAGCAACGGGTTTGTTTTTTGCATTCCTTGCAGCGTTCATCCTCTTGCCATTTTTACAAATGTTTGTGTTGAGTTTTACATCGACGCTGCCGCGTACCGATATTGTTCAGGGACAATTCAGCACCATCAATTTCGAGAATATTCTCAAATCACCGCAATTGTCAGGCTCAATCATCAATTCGATCATTTATGTATCCCTGAATGTAATTATCACGATCACCGTTGCGCTTCCGGCTGCCTATGCGATCTCACGATTTCACTTTATCGGCGACAAGCATGTGTTTTTGCTGCTGATTGCCTTCAGGATTACGCCTCCGGTTGTCTTGACGCTTCCTGTTTTCATTCTGTTTTCAAAGGCAGGACTGGTCAATTCGCCAGTCGGAATTGCGCTGGTCCATTGCATCTTCAACATTCCAATCGCAATATGGATTTTGGAAAGCTTCATTTCCGCCGTTCCCAAAGAACTGGATGAGACTGCTTTTCTGGACGGCTATTCCCTGCCGAGCTTCCTGATCAAACAATTGCTTCCGCTGATTGCGCCCGGCATTGGAGTCACCGCATTCTTCTGCTTCATGTTTTCCTGGGTGGAAGTGGTATTTGCCCGTATCCTCACTGTTACAGGAGGCAAGCCGATCACCATGGCGATCAACGCGTTATTCGGCTTCAGAACCGATATTGGTCTCGTGATGGCAATGACATTGGTTTCCCTGATCCCGGGACTGGCTGTGATCTATTTCATCAGAAATCACATTGCCAAAGGATTTATCATTCGCAGCTAAGCTCTATGCTAGTCCGGCGGATGCAATCAGTCGAGACGGATTCGCATTCCATCAGTTCCGATGTAGAGTTTTCCCTTCCAATTGTCTTTGACAGCGGCGTTCCAGTCGGCCGCGCTGTAGTCGGGGTCATCCGAAGGGATGAGGTGATTGAGAGCGAGTGCACCGACCCCTGCCTGCGCAGCAATCTTTCCGGCGTCCTGTGCCATCGTATGCGAGCGCAACCAGTGTTTCATCAAACGATCATCGGCGTTGCCAATCCTTTCCATCAGCGGGCCGAGTGCTTTTTCAAGCATTGCCTCATGGATCAGCAGATGGGCACCTTTTGCAAAGTCGGCCAGCTTTGGCAAATAGGCCGTGTCGCCGGAAAAAACCAGATCAGCCTTTGCACTTTTGAAGCGGAAGGCAAAGGTATCAATCAGTGGCGGATGCTCGTTTCGCATGGCAGTAACTGACATGCCACTTTCATTGAAAATTTGCCCTTCATCAATCACATTGATTGTTACAAGCGCAGCGAGATCAGGACGCCCTTCATCCTCTATGCGAAGGTCAATATCGGCTTTCATCGAGAGCAAAAAATGGCGCCAGTAGTCCTCTATCCCCTTAGGGGCATAAATTTTCACTGGTGATTTGAGCCCCGTCACCCAGGCGGTATGAAGCAGCGGCCCAAGATCAAGATAGTGGTCAGAATGCATATGGGTAATGAAAATCAGGTTTAGGTCTTTCAATTGCATGCCCTGATCGACCAGCCCGCGGGTGACACCGATGCCGCAGTCGACCACAATTTTCCTGCCCTCAAGTACCAAGAGGTTTGACGTTGGGTTGGTTGATCCGGGACGAATGGCAGGTCCGCCCTTGGTCCCCAAAAGGGCTACGAAACTTTCATCGGGAAGAATTGTTTTCATGGTTCTTTTAGTACCGTCTTGATTTATTGAATGGCGGCAAAGCCGGTATCGAGTGCAGTCATGACCTGGTCGATTTCTTCGGCAGAGATGATCAGCGGAGGCGACATGATCAGATTGGGACCTGACACCCGGACCATGACACCGGCCTTGTAAACAGCTTCCTGCAGTTTCATCGGTATTTCCTTCGAAACAGGAGCCTTGGTCGTGCGGTCCGACACAAGTTCGATGGCTGTCATCAGGCCGTGGCCACCGCGCACGTCACCAATGATCTCGTATTTTTCCATCAAAGCTGCAACGCCGTTGAACAGCTGGGTTCCTCGCGCGGCAGCGTTGGTGACAACATCAAGTTTCAGGGTTTCTGCAAGGCAGGCAAGCGCCGCTGCCGCGCCAACCGGATGCCCTGAATAGGTGTAACCGTGACCTATCGCGGCTGCTCCTGTCCTATCCTGCTCAAAGACATCGGTGACGCCCTGGGAAAGCATGGCAGCGCCAAACGGAAAATAGCCGTTGGTGATTGCTTTAGCGGTGCACATCATGTCCGGTTTGATGCCCCACAGGCGGGCTCCAGACCATGCCCCGGTGCGTCCGAACGCCGTGATTACTTCGTCGGTGATCAGCAGGATTCCATTCTTGTCACAGATATTTCGAACCATCGGCATGAAGGTCTTGTGCGGTGGGATCACGCCACCTGCACCGAGGATCGGTTCCATGATGAAAGCCGCAATTGTGCCGGCTCCCTGAAATGCGATCTCATCTTCAAGGGCAGACGCACAAAGTTGTGCCAGTTTTGCCGGATCAGTTTCGTTGAATGGATTTCGATACGTGTAAGGAGCGGGGATATGATAGCAGCCGGGAAGCAACGGCTCGTAGGCAGTGCGAAAGTTGGCGTTACCGTTGACCGACGCGCCGCCCATATGGGTGCCATGGTAGCCTTTTTTCAGGCTAATGAATTTTGTTCGCCCGTGTTCACCGCGGATCTTGTGATATTGACGCGCAAGGCGAAGTGCTGTTTCGACGCTGTCTGATCCTCCTGAAGTGAAAAAAGCCCGCACAAGACCGTCTTCCGCAAAGAAATCAGCCAGTTCATAAGACAGCTTTATGACGGCATCATTGGATGTGCCGCGAAAGGTCGAATAATAGGGCAGGGCTTCCAATTGCCGGGTGATCGCGTCTTTTACAGGTTGGCAGGAATAGCCAAGATTGACATTCCAGAGGCCGCCAACTGCGTCAATTGTCTGATTGCCATCAACATCTGTAATGCGAACTCCGTTGCCGCCGGTTATGATCTTGGGCGGATTGGCAAGGCTGTCTGCAGGATGTGCCATTGGATGGAACATGTGCCTGGCATTGTTCTCTTTGAGGAAGTTGACATTTTGCGTGTTCATTCAATCTCTCCATCAGGACTTTGGCAGGCGGGATGCTTATGCAGCCCTATACCAGGCCTGTTCCAATTGTTCGGGCAGATTCCCCCCGAGTTCAGTTGATATGTCTTTGGATGCCTTGGCCAATGCCCCGGCAAAACGTTGTCTCGTGCCCGCGTTCATTCTGGAGGTCGGAACAGCAACCGAAATGGTGCCGTAGGCAAATCCGGAATTCTCATAAAACGGTACTGCGATTGATGAAACCTCCCGTTCATAGGTTTGTTCGGCAAATGCAAATCCGTTTTCCCTTGTTTGCGAGACTTGCCTTTCAAGTTCTTCGGTCCCGGAAATTGTGTGATCTGTAAATTTTTTCAGGCCGGATTTCAGTGATTGTTTCAACAGTGACGGATCGCCAAATGCCAACGCCGCCAGTCCCGATGCTGTTGCGTGCAAGGGCAGCATTTCCGCCTCGCTGAAATATACCCGTGTGCCCCCGGTGCCAAAATCATTATAGCACAGTGGCGACATGCCAGACTGTTGAATAACCGAGGCATGAACAAGTTCACCCAACTCCCTGGAAAGCCGTTCGACCCATTGCGAGACTATGCGCCTTGCCGGAAATGTACGTTCACGTATTGAAGCAAGGCGCAAAACTGCTGCACCCAATCGGTATTTGCGTGTCTGTCTGTTCTGCTCCAGATAGCCATTTGCCAGCATTTCAGTAAGATGCCGGTGGATCGTCGCTTTGTCTGTGCCAGTTAAATTCCTGAATTCCATGAGGCCGATTTCCGGCATATTTTCAGAAAAATAATTCAATAAATTCAATGCTTTGGTGATAGTTCCCATGGTTCTGACCTTTTGAAGACACGAGGGTCTCATGGTTCGGCTTGATACAATGTTGACAGATTTCCATTTTTGCATCAAGATAAAAATGTAACTCGTGGTTCAAATAATGAACCTTGCTTTCGGGAGAGATAAATGATGTCACTGATTAAACTGGCGCTAGCTGCAACTGTCTCATTGGGTGCGCTGGCGACCGCTCCGGCTTTCGCTGAATATCCGGAAAAGCCTGTCGAATTTGTTGTCCCGTTCCCTCCTGGTGATCTGGAAGATGTGCTGACAAGGATGATTGCAGAAGATTTCCAGACAAAATACGGAACTCCGGCCGCAGTGGTCAACAAGCCTGGCGGCGGCGGCGGTCCTTTCCCGGGAGCGGTTGAAGTTGCCAATGCCCCTGCAGACGGATACACAATCGGTTCGTTTGTCATTGGTGTTCCGACGATTGGGCCAACAATCGGCATTCCAGAGCTCAATCCTAACCCGTTTGAGCCGCTTGGTATTTTCTTGACCTATCCGTTTGTTATCGTTGCAGGTGAAAATGCACCTTATAATGATATTGACGGTCTGGCAGAACACGCAAAGACAAATGACGTTGCGCTCGGACACTTTGGTGCGCCGCTCACGCCAACACAGGTAACATTTGCCCTTGCCAAGGCGAAAGGCTTCAGTTTTGCCTCCGAAGCGGCTTTCGATGCGCTGGACTGCAATACACTTGCATCCGGCGATGTCGACGTGATGAATACGACCTTGCAGCTGGTTTTGCCATGCCTCGACAAGGTGAAGGTGTTGGCTTCCATCGGTTCTGAACGTATTTCCCTGACACCAAATTCACCGACAGTTGCCGAACTGGTTCCCGACCTTGATATTGCACTTTGGAATGGCCTTTTTGTCCACAAAGACACGCCAGCAGATGTGCGTGAGAAGATCATAGAAGTTGCCAAGGCAACCATGTCTTCTGATCGCGCCAAGAAGCTGGCGGCTGAGACCGGAGGTCAAGTTTACTGGCAGGATGCTGCAGCGTCCATGGCGCAGATTGAAAAGGACATCGCGACCCAGGCGAAAATTGCCGATATGCTCAAGTAGGTGCATGGATGACGGGCGGCTCAAGGGCCGCCCTTTTTTTTACGCAATGGGGGCGGATAAGTGGCCAGACTGCAAACACTGAAGCAAATGTTCCAACGGTATCGGAGGCCGGGGAATTTTTTCTTTGCCAGTCTCTTTCTTCTGATGTCGCTTTTTCTGTTAAGCCAGCTCTCGGTAGAGACCGTCTGGCGTGCGGGAACCAAGACCTCTGCTCAACCTGCTCTTTGGCCAATCATATCCATTACCGGTATGACGTTTTTTGCTTTCCTGAACTGGACGAGCTCCTTTCTGTCACCCCGAATTCCCGGACGCTGGATCGAGGTTTATTATTGGCTTAGCTCGATTGAGTATGTCCTTTGGTTCATGGCCTATGTTGTGCTGGTTCCGATGCTTGGATACCTGCCAACCTCGATGCTGTTTGCTTTTTGTCTTGCGTTTCGTGCTGGCTATCGAAACTGGAAAATGCTGGCCTTTGCTGTCTTGACCGCGGTCGCGGTTGTCCTTGTGTTCAAGACATTTCTGCAGGTCAAAGTACCGTCGGGCGAAATCTATGAATTACTGCCTGACTCCATCCGCTCGATCATGCTTACTTATTTTTAGGACCGTTTCATGCAGGACTTGATCGCCGCCTTTGGGTTGATAGCAAGACTGGACGTCTTGGTTGCGCTTTTGATCGGCTCAATCGGGGGCGTGATCATCGGGGCAATTCCCGGTGTAGGACCGGCGGTTGCGATAGCGATTTTGCTTCCGGCCACTTTTTCGCTTGATCCATTGGTCGGGCTGACCATGCTGCTTGGAATATATGGATCAGCCATGTATGGCGGCGCCATTCCGGCAATCCTGATCAACACTCCAGGAACAGCGGTCAACGCCCTGACCACTTATGACGGATATCCGATGACCAAAGCGGGGCAGGGTGCGAGGGCGATTTCTCTCGCCTATTCTGCGTCTTTCTTTGGTGGTGTTTTCGGAATTCTCTGCCTTGTGCTTTTGACCCCTGTCCTCGCCTGGATAGCGCCGCAGTTTGGCAGCCGCGAAATTTTTCTCGCTGCCTTGCTTGGCATCATTCTGGTTATACTGGCGCATCGTGGGCAAGTGCTGCCTGCCGGCATGCTTGCCTGTTTCGGTATATTTCTGGGAACCATCGGTCTTGACCCAATCCTCTACACAAAGCGCTACACATTCGGACAGACTTGGCTTTCATCAGGGGTGGATCTGATTGTGGTCGTGCTTGGATTGTTTGCCCTTTCCCAGGCATTTCTTTTGCTCATTGATCCGGACAACAGCCCGAAAGCGCAGCCCATCAAAGGCGGCCTGTTTCACGGCATGAAGGAAGTTTTCAGTCACAAGCGTGTTGCTACCGTCTCATCGGGTTTTGGCGTGATGATGGGAATCATTCCTGGAGTTGGTGAATTCACTTCACAGTTCCTTTCTTACACCTATGCGCAGAAGACATCGAAAAACCCGGAATTGTTTGGCAAGGGATCGCCGGAAGGACTGATCGCTTCAGAGGCCGCCAACAACGCTGTACCTCCTGCTGCAATGATCCCGCTGCTGGCACTTGGCATTCCCGGTGAAGCGCTAACAGCAATGATGTTGTCTGTGTTTTATGTTCACAATGTCATTCCCGGTCCGCAATTGTTCAAGGATCATCTCGACTTCATCTTTGCTCTCTACATTTCACTGTTGCTGCTCAACCTGATTGTCCTTGTGTTCCTGATGTTTGCAACCAACTGGCTGACCAAGATCATTCAGATTCCTACCCGTTTTCTCGGGGTCACGATTTTGTTGCTCAGTTTTGTGGGTGTTTATTCTCTCAGAAACTCGGCAACTGATTGCGCAATGGCAGCGGTTTTCGGTGTACTGGGTCTCGTTCTCAAGCGGCTAAATCTGCCGGTTGTTCCCATTGTCCTTGGTATTGTCCTTGGCGGTATCATGGAAACCAAATTGCGCAGTTCGATGGCGAGGGTAAACACACCTCTCGACTTCATCGACAGACCCATAGCGGCAATATTGTTTTGTCTTATTCTCCTGATTATTGCCATGCATATTCGCACCATGATCCGGGAAAGTAAAAACCCGGTTCCTGACGCTGATCATGAACTTCATGACAGCCAACAACGCTAGTGGGTTTGAAAATGGATCAGGCTGCAATCGATGCGCTCCGCTATAGCAGTGTTTCTCCCGCCAATCACCTGATAGAGGGCAAGGCCAGGCATGCTTCGTCCGGCGATACAATGGATGTTATCTCACCAGTTGACGGCTCGCTGCTAACGACAATCGCACGGGGAACCCGCGATGACATGAACCTCGCAATTGCCTCGGCTCGAATTGCTTTTGACGACGGGCGCTGGAAGAACCAGCCACCGGCAATGCGCAAGAAAGTGCTTCACAGATGGGCCGACCTGATTGAAGCCCATGCTATCGAACTGGCAGTGCTGGGCGTACGCGACAACGGAACTGAAATTGGCATGGCACTCAAGGCCGAGCCGATGTCGGCTGCAGCTACAATTCGCTATTACGGCGAGGCCGTTGACAAGATTTATGGTGAGATCGCACCAACACAAAACGATGTGCTGGGGATGATCCACCATGAACCGGTCGGCGTTGTCGGGGCGATCATTCCGTGGAATTTTCCCCTGATGATTGGTGCATGGAAGATCGCCCCTGCGCTGGCAATTGGAAACTCTGTTGTGGTCAAGCCACCTGAAACGGCATCACTTACCCTCATTCGTATCGCCGAACTGGCCCTGGAGGCAGGCCTGCCGGCTGGTGTCCTCAATGTGGTCACGGGGGAGGGGGCGGTGGTTGGTGAAGCGATGGCGCTGTCGATGGATGTGGATGTTTTGGCGTTCACGGGTTCAGGCGGCACAGGTCGCCGTCTGCTTGAATATTCAGCCCGTTCAAACCTCAAGCGTGTCTATCTGGAATTGGGAGGGAAATCGCCGCATATCATCTTCAATGATACGCCAGACATCGAGAAAGCGGCCAAAGTAGTGGCAGCAGGTATCTTCCGAAACTCGGGTCAGGTCTGTGTTGCAGGTTCCAGACTTCTGGTTCAAAGAGAAATAAAGGACGAATTTGTTGCGGCGGTAGCAAGGTTTTCCAAACAAATGCAACCGGGCGATCCGCTCCTTTTGCAAACACAGATCGGCGCGATCAATTCCGAGCGTCAGCTGCTTCACGATCTATCTGCGGTAGAATCAGCGGTTGGCGAAGGAGGCGAGCTTGTAATCGGCGGCAAGCGAAGCCTTGTAGAGACAGGTGGCTTTTACATGGCGCCAACAATTGTCGACAATGTGAAGGTGGACGACAGTCTGTTTCAAAAAGAGGTATTCGGTCCGGTTCTGGCGGTGACATCGTTTGACACAGAAGTCGAGGCTGTCAAACTTGCAAATGCCACTGACTATGGTCTGGCAGCGGGGGTATGGACCACTGATCTTTCACGGGCTCACCGGATGGTGCGGGCAATTCGTACCGGTGTGGTGCATGTCAATACCTATGGTGGGCCTGATGTGACAGTACCCCTGGGCGGTGTAGGTCAATCAGGCAATGGTTCGGACAAATCCCTGCATGCAATCGGCAAATACCAGAACCTGAAGACGGCATGGATCCAGCTGTGAACACGACCGGTTCATTGACAAGCAAGTCCCTGCCGTCACACGCGCCTGTTGTCATCATCGGCGGTGGAATTGTCGGGGTTTCAACGCTGTATCACCTCGCTCACAGGGGCATTCCTGCAATCCTGCTGGAGCGCCGAAAAATTGCCTGTGGAACCACCTGGCATGCCGCGGGCATAGTAGGTCAATTGCGCGACAGTTCTGCCCAGACTGAACTCGGAAAATATACCGCCAGATTGTTCCGGGAGCTTGAAGAAGAGACCGGACAGGCAACGGGTTATAAACAGAACGGTACAATCAACATCGCGCTTGGCGATGTTCGACACGAGCAATTGCTGCGTGGTCACGACAATGCAGCGCGCATGGGCATCCCAACCCAAATGCTTTGCAGGGAAGAAGTGGCGGAGAAATGGCCCTGGATTGTGACGGAAGATGTGAGGTCTGGCTTGTATGTTCCTTCAAACGGTCAGGTCAATCCGCTCGATGTAACAGTCGCCTTGCAAAAAGGAGCGCGGAATCTGGGAGCGCTCTGCCTTGAAGGTGTGGAAGTTTCAAATTTGATTGTACGCAATGGCAGGATTGCCGGAGTTGCAACTGACCATGGCGATATCGCTACAGGCAAGGTGCTTCTTGCAGGCGGTATGTGGAGCCATCGCTTTGCAAAGGCACATGGAGTGACAGTTCCGTTACATGCTGTCGAACATTTTTACATTGTAACTGAGCCGATGGACGGATTGCCACGCGATCAGCCGATTCTCAATATCGTCGAAGAGCGTACCTACTGGAAAGAGGATGCAGGCAAATTACTTATCGGTGGTTTTGAAGCGATGGGAAAAGCCTGGGGTGCGGAGGGAATTCCGCAGAATTTTGAGTTTGATGAACTGCCTTTCGACATGGATCATGTTGAGGGAGAGTTGGAACTGATGTTTGCCAGGATGCCAAGATTGGCGGAGATGGGCATTCAGACCTTCTTTAATGGCCCTGAAAGTTTCACCCCTGACGGGCGGCCTTATCTTGGCCCGGCACCTGAAATAGAAGGTCTGTACATTGCTTCGGGCATTAATTCCAACGGCATCCTCAATTCCGGCGGTGTCGGTCTGACCATGGCCGAATGGCTGGTGGATGGCGAACCATCACGCTCAATGGGAACGTTGATGATGGCAAGAGCGCATCCGTTTCAAAGTAACTCGAAATATGTGCGTGAGCGCGGCGCTGAATCCATCGGCTTCCACTATGGCATTTCGTGGGCAGGACGCCAGATCAGTTCTGCCCGCAATATTCGCAAAGTGCCGCTGCATGACCGGCTGGTTGAAGCGGGAGCGGTGTTTGCGGAACGTATCGGCTGGGAAGTACCTATGTACTATGACCGCCAAAGTCCGCGATGGTCAAAAGATCCGGCACTGGGCTGGAAACCGTGGTCAGAGCAAGTCAGGACAGAGAGCCTTGCCGCGCGTGATAGTGCCGTTCTTATTGATCAGTCCATGTATGGCAAAATAATAGTCAAGGGGCCTGATGCGGCCAAGGCGCTGAACAGGGTATCGGGAGCGCAGATAGATGTTCCAACGGGGACCTCGGTCTACACACAGTTTCTGAACTCGCGCGGCGGCATTGAGGCTGATGTCACGATCACGCGTATTGCGACTGAAGAATTCATGGTCATAACGGGTCATCCGTCACAGACAAGGGACAAGGCCTGGATCAGGCGTTTTGCTGATCCGGACTGGCGGTTCGAGATTTTCGATGCGACATCGGCCTATGGATTGCTGAGCCTGCATGGGCCAAAGTCGCGGCAAATCCTCAGCGTCATTTCCGGTGATGAACTTTCCAACGATGTATTTCCGTTTGGTGCTGCCCGCGAGATTGATTTGGCCTACGCCAGGGGATGGGCGATACGTCGCTCGTTTTTGGGTGAACTCGGGTTCGAACTGATGATGCCGACAGAATTTTGCCAGGGCATTTATCAGACAATTCTTGAGGCGGGCGCGCCCTGCGATTTGATCCCTATGGGCATGTTTGCGATGAATGCCTGCCGACTCGAAAAAGGTTTTCGTCATTTTGGCCACGATATAAGCGAAAGTGATACACCGTTTGAAGCAGGGCTGGGATTTGCGGTAGATTTCGGTAAGGTGGAAACATTCAATGGCCGCGAACGCCTCTTTGAACAAAAGGCTGGCGGGCCAGCAACCAAATACCGAATGGTTAATCTCATCGTCGACGGTTTGACCGCTGAACACGGCCCCTGGCTCATTCACAACGAGCCGGTCTGGAAAGAAGGAAGCATTGTTGGTCATGTAACCTCGGGCGATTGGGGCTTCAGGCTCAACAAGATGGTGGGACTGGCAGCACTCCACAAGGATGAGGGTGTCAGCAAAACCTGGATTGATGAAGGCGGATTTGAAGTTCAAATTGCCGGACAAAAATTTGCGGCGATGGTTCAACTCGCGCCGTTTTATGATCCCAAGGGAGAATTGATGCGCTCATAGCCAGGGACGCGTTATGGAGGAGTGAATGGCAGACAAAACGATTTTGGTGGTCGGTACTTACGATACGAAAAATGATGAGCTCGAATACATGGTCGAGAGGATCACTGCGATGGGTGGCGGCACACTGACAATGGATGTGAGCGTCCTCGGTGATCCGGAAAAGCCGACCGATTTTTCCAAGCATGATGTTGCGGCGGCGGCGGGCAGTACAATTCAGTCAGCAGTTGAGAGCGGCGACGAAAACACTGCAATGCAGATCATGGCCAATGGTGCGTGCAGTCTTGCGCGAAAATTGTTTGGCGAAAGCAGGTTTGACGGAGTGGTAATTCTCGGCGGCACAATGGGGACTGATCTTGCCCTCGATGTTTGCAGGGCTCTGCCATTAGGGGTGCCCAAATATGTTGTTTCAACGGTTTCTTTTTCACCCCTCATTCCTCCTGAACGCCTTTCATCCGATATACAGATGATCCTTTGGGCTGGCGGATTGTACGGTCTCAACTCATTGTGCAAATCTTCGCTCAGCCAGGCGGCAGGTGCGGTGTTGGGCGCAGCGCGAGCAGTGCAGCCACCGGACGGCAAGATGCCGATTGTCGGGATCACCGCCCTCGGAACATCATGCCTGCGTTACCAGAAAATACTGAAACCGGAACTGGAAAAGCGCGGCTTCGAGGTTGCGGTATTCCATGCGACCGGGATGGGCGGCATGGCATTTGAAAGCGTTGCATCGGGTGGAGGATTTGCCTGCGTCATGGATTTTGCCTTGCCGGAACTCGGAAATCTTTTGGCAGGCTCGGTTGCCAATGGAGGCAATGACAGGATGCTCAATGCGGGCAGGGGCGGGATACCCCAGATTGTGGCCCCCGGATGTCTCGATTTAATTGATTTTGCCGGTTGGCAGGAGATACCCGAACGCTACGCGGATCGGCCGTTCCATGAACATAACCGGTTGATCAAGTCGTCTGCCCTTAACGGCGAAGAACGTCGGGAAACGGCCCGGGCAATGGGAGAGCGGTTGGCAAAGAGCATCGCCCCTGTTCATGTCCTGATGCCCAATCAGGGTATTGAGGAATGGGATCGCCCAGGCGGAGCCACTCATGACCCGCAAGCGTTTGCCGAATTTCTTGATGAGATGAGAAAGATTTTCAAAGCGCCTGTCGTCTATGAGGAACTGGATTGCCATATCAATGACGAGGCGTTCGCAAGGCGTGCACTGGCGATTTTTGACGCATGGCTTGGAGAAGGTATCATCAAAATCGGTTGAGTTTGTCGCGCGCCCAAATGTCGGGAGTGAGCCATTTTTTACTTGCGCCTGCAGTCAATCACGCTTGAAAACTTCAGCTTCTTGTATGGATTTCTTTTTTTCGATTTTAAAAGTCTATAATTGACTAGGAAAAATTGTATTTTGGGTTGGAGCCGAAATCAATATTGCGAAGTTACCAGAAAAAAGTTAGAAATTTTACAGAAACGCCAAACACCGGAACGTGTTGGATCGCGGTGAAACTGGGGTAAATGTGGATCAGAGCCCTCGCCACAGCCCGGATCACCCGTCATTCAACCCCGCCTATAAAAAGGATGTCTTCAGATGGTTTTGAGAAATATATCCACCGGTCAAACAAAATCGGTTTCGAAAAAATTTGCTATCGCACTGGCCCTGGTTTCCAGCGGGGCGGGCGGACAGGCGTTTGCGCAAGAGCAATCCATTCTGGTTCAGTCGACAACGTCAACTGCCAATTCCGGCCTCTATGAATATCTTCTTCCAGAGTTTGAGAAGAAGACCGGCATAAAGGTAAATGTGGTTGCTGTTGGTACAGGTCAGGCTATCAAGAATGCTGAAAGGTGTGACGGCGATGTGCTTTTGGTTCACGCCAAGTCGGCGGAAGAAAAATTCGTTTCGGATGGTTTCGGCGTTCAGCGTTTTGATCTGATGTACAATGATTTTGTCATTGTCGGACCAAAGAGTGATCCGGCGGGCATATCCGGCATGAGTGACGTCAAGGCTGCGCTCAAAAAGATAGCAGACACCAAATCTCTCTTTGCCTCGCGCGGCGATGATTCAGGTACTCACAAGACAGAACTTGCCTTGTGGAAAAAAGCCGGGATTGAACCCGATACCCAATGGTACCGCTCAACAGGATCCGGCATGGGTGCAACGCTCAATACAGGAATTGGCCTTGATGCCTATGTTCTGACGGACCGTGCAACATGGATCAGCTTTGGCAACAAAGCGGAATTTGTGATCAGCGTTGAAGGCGACGAAGCCATGTTCAACCAGTATGGTGTGATCCTTGTCAGCCCGGGAAAATGCCCCTCGGTGAAAGCTGATGCCGGCAATGCCTTTATTGTCTGGTTGTTGTCAGCGGAAGGACAGAACGCCATTCGCAGCTATCAGATCAACGGCCAGCAACTGTTTTTCCCCAATGCTGCAGCCGTGCAATTAAAGAAGGCCGGCTGATCTGATTATCAATGTTTGAAACTGGAACGCCTCCTTTCGCCAAGCAAGGGGAGGCGTTTTGTTATTTGGTTACTGCGGTTTGCCAGTGTCCGAAATACTGCTGCCTTACAAAACCAGGCTGTGCAGTTTTCAAGCTGCTGAGGTCTGGTTCTCGAGTTTTCGCTCGGCGATCCAGGACATCGGGCTGGCGAACATCTTTGTCATCTGATCGGCTGGAATGGCTTTTGAGAAGAGATATCCCTGTGCCTGATCAATGCCCTTGGCTTTCATGTATTGAAGCACATTTTCGGTCTCAATGCCTTCAGCCACCGTCCTGAGATTCAATTGGCGTGCCAGCGAAAGACTGGTGCGAACTGTTTCGGCGGAAAAAGCGTCAGTCAACACGTTGTTGATGAAGGACTGGTCGATCTTGAGTTCGCTGTATGGAAATGTCTTCAGATTTGCAATATTGGCAGCGCCAGTTCCAAAATCGTCTATTGATAAGTCAAAACCCTTTATACGAAGGCGTGCAAGCACTTCAACCACAATCGGATCAAAATCAATCACTCCGCTTTCAGTGATTTCAATGCAAATCGCCGAAACCGGAATTTGGTAATAGTTGACCATTTCCTCAAGTTGATTGGGAAAATCAACATTGCGCAGCAATTCAGGTGCAAGGTTGAGCGAGATCTTCATGCCATTCCAGATTTCAGCGTTCCGGCGATAGTCCTGCATGGCGGAGCGAAACATGGAGACGGTCAATTGTGTCATCAGGCCACCTTTTTCCGCAACGGCTATGAATGCACCCGGTGATATGGTTCCGTGCTCGGGATGAATCCAGCGGGCGAGAGCTTCTGCACCGACAACCCTGCCTGAAAGAAGTTCCACCTTAGGCTGGTAATACGGGATGATCTGATTTTTCGAGAGAGCTTCAAGGATGTCGTCCGGCTTGATTTCCCATTTGCCTACCGTCGTACTTGCGGCTTTGAGGCCGGTATCTTCTGCTACGAGACGATCAAGTGCGAATTTTGTCAATGGCTTGCGGACCTGGCCGGAAATTGAAAGCCCGTACAACTTGCCAAGGCTGGTCGCACTTTCAAGTACTATGCGTTCAAAGCCGGAGATAATAACTACGCGGCCCTTGTATTTGATAGATGCGAGGTATTTGAGCATCTCAAACCCATCGACATTTGGCATGCTAAGATCGGTGAAAATGATATCAAACGGCTCCTGCTGCTCTTCGATGATTCTTTTTGCCTCGGCGCCATCAGACGCGTCAAGAATCTCGCCTACTTTCAGGCTTGCCAGGTATGCGGTCAAAATGGCGATCTGCGTGGGATCGTCGTCTACCAACAGGATTTTTGCGTTATTTATCATTCTGCTAACTCTTTGTGGGGCTGCGAAAAGTGTAAGCTAATTTTGTGAATTAATTGGAGAGCAAGTGTCTAGATTTGTTATGCCGTTATTCTGATCTTGTTAACCCTATCAAGATCCAGATAGTCCATCAGTTTCAGGAAAAGATGTTCGGCGATGGTAAATTCGACGAGGCAGTCATCGGACGCAGAAGCCGTTTCCAGATTTTGAAGTGCGTTCCCCAACTCCTTTGCAGCGATATTCATGCTCATGGATTTCAGGGCATGAGCGCTGCCGGCCATGGTTTTGCGATCACCTTCATGAAAAGAAGTTGCAATATTTTCAAAGATGGCAGGCGCATTTTCGCGATAGAGCTTCTGCAATTTCATCAGTGTTGAAGCAAAATTGTCACCAGTCATTTCCTTGAGGTTTTTCAACAACTGGATATCGAACATGGCTTCATCAATCATTGCATCGACGTCATCAAGATTTACTTTTCTGCTCCTGATTTCAAGACTTTGGCTGCTTTTTTCACCGATGAATTTTTCAAGCATTCCCTGCAATGTTACAAGGGTGAACGGTTTTACCAGAACCGCATTCATTCCTGCATTGTTGATGTCGGCTTCAATATTGGCGGCGATATGCGCGGTAAGTGCAACAATGGGGGTTTTGGAAATTTGGCTCTCTTCCTCGTATTTTCGGATATGCATCGTTGCGTCAAAGCCGTCCATTTCCGGCATGTTGCAGTCCATGAATACAAGGTCATATTTTCCGTTCTTGTATGCCTCCAATGCCTCAACGCCATTTGCAACAAGATCCGGTCTCAAATCGAATTGCAGCAATGCCTGTTCAATAACCTCAAGGTTTACGGCGCTGTCGTCAGCAACAAGTATCTCGCAATTCCTAAAGGATGGTTTTGATTTTTCATCCGACCTGCCCCCCATGAGGTTTGGTACAATTGTATCTGATGTTGAACGCCTCTGGGACAATTCGTTCAAGGCGCGAGAAGAAAACGGCTGGTTGACAAAGTCGTGGATTGCACCGGCCGAAATGAGATCGTCCATGCCTCCATCCCCAAGTTTGGCGATCGCAATTCTCACCTGTTTAGGGTTTCCAAAAAAATGGCTGCGGTAATACTCAAGTGGTGCAATCAGCCAGGAGAATTCATCATGCGGATATTCGATTTCGTTGTTGATATCCCGCGTCGTGACTTCGCATCCTTTGAGGCTCAATTCCCCGAATATGATGTCCCTTGATATGCCGGGTTTGGCGATCAGCAAAACAGTTGTCCCGTTTAGGGAGTTCGTATGCCTTTGATCCAGCATTGGGAGATTACTTGACACTGCTTTCCCAAGTGGAAGTTCGACATGGAATGTCGATCCTTTGTCGGGTGTGCTGGTTACATAAATATTTCCATTCATGGCATCCACCAGCATTCGGCAAATGCTCAGTCCCAATCCGGTGCCGCCATGCTTTCTTGTCGTTGACTGGTCAGCCTGCGAAAAGGTTTCAAAAATCTTGTCGAGCTTGTTTTCGGGGATGCCTTTTCCGGTATCGGAAACTTTGATTAGCAGGGCAGACTGGTCGGCCATCGACATGTCAATGCTGATCGTGCCCTCATCAGTAAATTTGATCGCGTTGTTCAACAGATTTGAAACGATCTGGTTTATCCTGGTCGGATCTCCCACGAGCCTGCCGGGAACATCCGGCGCTACCCTGCAAGCGACATCAATTGACTTGATGTCTGCCTGCTCCCAAAAAAGGCACATGACGTCTTCTACGATTGCGACCGGATCAAATTCGATGGCCTCGAGGCGCAGATGCCCTGCCTGAATTTTCGAAATATCGAGAATGTCGTTGATGATTGCCAAAAGGCCCGTTCCCGATTTCTTGACGATTTCGGCATAGCGCTTGTGTTGTGGTTGGAGGTCGGCACTGGCCAAAAGGTCGGCCATTACCAACATGCCATTCATCGGTGTTCGTATCTCATGGCTCATGGTTGCCAGAAACTCGGACTTGGCCGCGTTCGCTTCTTCTGCCTCTGTCTTGGCAAGCTCAAAGGCTTTGGTCCGGTCGACCACTTTTTTCTCCAGATTTGCCTGGTAGTCCAAAAGTGCAACATCACGCTTTTTGATATCGGACAGAAGCAGGTTGAAGGACTGTGTCAATACGCCTACTTCGCCGCGGGTCTCGTTTGGAAGATTAAAATCAAGATTTCCATCAACCTTGATACGGCTCAGTTCGTCCGAAAGCTTGAAAATTGGCCTGGTGATTGTGTTGATCAATTTGCTGGACAGCCAGATTGCCAATCCCGCCAGGGTAAAAGCAACAAGGAGGTTGATCACAATGCTGCTGTAAAGGGCTTTGCGTGTTCGCGAAATGTCACTGAGAAGCCGCAGGGTGCCGATCTTCTCACCAGAGTTGATTATGTCATCTTCCACCCACAAGGTATCGTGGATCAAAAGAGACAGGAACGACAAGGTCGACGTATCGGCAGCCTCGCGTATCAGGTAGTTGTCAAATCCCATTTGGACAAAGGGCGTTTTATCTGCCAGTTCGACTGAAACATGTTTGAAATTCTCAAATTTCCCGATTGCCGTCAATGCAACCGCGACGGACCGCTTGTCGCGCTTTGCCAAGGGCTCGGCGACATTGGTGGAAAAAGCCTTGGCGGAAGCCTTGAGAATTTCTATCTGTTGATCCAGTTCCCTGCGAAAGCCGTTGAAGGTAATCACAGAGGATACCATGATGATCGCCAGAAATGTGATCAAGCCCAGCGACCAGGCGATCCGGAAGCCAAGGCGCTCACGTTTGGGCAATAATTGATCACTGGTTGTTGTCACGAAATCCGGCTTTTCCAGTTTGAGTTCACGCAGTTTTGCATTTTCCAAATAAGATTTCGTAAACCGATAAAAGATTTGGCATGGATTTGAGGCACAGTGCTACTGAACCAGTATGGATTCAACGCCGACCAACCCGTTTGGTACCGGAACTGTTGTCTTGGTATAATCAGAATTCAGCGTCAGGATCGGCCCTTTTTGCAGCCACAATCTGCCAGTTACAATAGCAGTATAGGCAGAACTATCTGCGACAGGTGCGTTGGCATCGATCAAAAGGATGCTTCGCGGCAGATAAAGCGTGCCGAGCAGGTTTCTTGCATTGTTGCTGGAAATCTTGTGCATGCGGACATCGGAGGGAAAACTTTTTAGGAACAGGGGATTGAATTCAAAGCTGTATTTTACTTCCCGGTCTTCAAAGAACAACAATCCAGCCATGCCGCCACTGTCCATAGCAGCCAGATCAATAGTGGTGTCAGAATGAAACTCGAAAATGGATTTGTCGCCTGTCAGAAAAAAGCTGACACCTTTGCCGATAAAACTTGCGGTATCGGTTACAATCAAGGGGCCATCCTTGATGACGAACACTCCCGGTTTAAGGGCAACGCTGGCGTTTGAAATTATTTTCAGACCGCCGCAATAGACGCCGGGTTCCAATTCCATATTGGTTGAAATGGTCAGATCGGTGTATGTGCAATTGCCGTAACTCGGTGGGGAGCGATCTTCCAGTGGATCGTTGATCTTGGGGCAATCAGAAATCGGGGTAGGGATAAAACTGTTCTTGCCAAAGGAAAGCACACCGCCCGCGCTGCAAATCGACTGTGCGGTCATTGACGCTTTGCCATCCGCCCGCAGGCCGTATTTTGACGTGGAATTGCTGAACACGCCGCATCCGTCGGCTTTCAATACTGCATTGTTGTCGAGATGGATGCTGGCCTTTGCCAGCGTCTGAGGCGGCATCAAGCCGATCACGCAGGTCAATGCATCACCAGCGAGCTTGGCTTTTGCCGAGACAACGATTGGGGTGACCTTGGCGTCAAAGAATTGCGCGAACATCGGCATCCATTTGTATGACAATTCCACAACCACTTCTGAATTACCAAGATCTGGTTGGGAGTTGATGGACAAATTTATATCTGAAGCAGCTTCTTCGGGGGTCTTGAAATAGGCAGCCCGGGCATAGCTGGTTGAAATTTCTTCCAACTGGTTCGACTTGCTGAAGTTGGTTCCGGCAAGGCTTATTTCCTTTACACTGGCCAATGCAGCAATGTCTGCGGCCTGCTGCAGCCGTGATTTTTGATCAAAGTACAGGAAATAATCGAGACAAAGACCAACGGCACCTATCAAAATCGGGGCGCAAACGGCGATGACGAGCGCAAAATTGCCTCTTTGATCCTTGATAAAACTCTTGAACAAAATGTGCTCTGCAATTGTGTTTGTTTTCATTACAAAAGAATGGTTTACAGCAAACAAGTGAATATTGGATTTTGGGTATTGCCCCAATTTGAGTTCAGAGTTTTCCAATTTGTTCACCACACGAAAAGATTGGCGATTTTTAAGCAGTATCTTTTTAAATTAACCGATTTCAGGCAGGCACTATCATGGGTGAAAACGCATCGGAATTTGACGTGGTCATCCTCGGCGCCGGTGGGGCGGGAATGATGTGCGCTGCTGTTTGCGGCCAGCGGGGGAAGCGTGTTCTGCTGCTTGATCATGCAGACGAGGCTGGCAAGAAAATACTGATTTCTGGAGGTGGACGCTGCAATTTCACCAACATTCATACAAAGCCCGACAACTATATTTCCGCTAACCGGCATTTTGCCAAGTCTGCACTCGGTCGTTACAGCCCGCGTGAATTCATTGCGCTAGTCGAGCGATACAAAATCCGTTGGCATGAAAAAACACTTGGGCAACTGTTTTGCGATGACAGTGCCAGGAATATTGTTTCAATGCTGCTGGAAGAATGTCGCAAAGGTAAAGTTGAACTGAAACTGTCAACTTCAATCAATCAGATAACACATGGTGACAGGAAATTTACGGTTCACTCCGATGGGAAAAAGTGGCATGCGCCAGCCTTGGTGATCGCTACTGGCGGCATGTCCATTCCCAAACTTGGGGCAACGGGTTTTGCATATGAACTGGGACGTCAGTTCGGAATGAAAATTGTCGAACCAAAGCCTGCTTTGGTTCCCTTGACACTGGGTCCTAACGAAGCACTTTTTCGGGAACTGTCTGGAGTATCGGCGGAAGTTGTCGTCAGTTGCGGAAAGACGTCATTTCGAGAGGCCGCTCTGTTTACCCACAAGGGAATGTCAGGACCAGCAATCCTGCAAGTTTCCTCATACTGGCGGCACGGACAGCCTATTGGCGTCAACTTTGTTCCCGACAAGCGCGAGGATTGGCTGGTTGAGGCAAAAAGGGCCAGGCCCAAAGCGCATATGCGTTCGGTGCTGGCAGCTGAATTGCCCGACCGACTTGCCGAAACACTTGCTGACAAGATCCATATTTCAGAAGAACTGGCGAATGTGCCGGACAGAAAACTGTTGGGTGCCGCTTCAAGGATGGCAAACTGGCAATTCATGCCAAATGGCAGCGAGGGTTTTGCCAAGGCCGAGGTAACAGTCGGCGGTATCAGCACGGACGAGTTGTCATCACAAACAATGGAATCCAAGAAAGTATCCGGGCTTTATGCCATCGGGGAAGCGGTAGATGTGACTGGCTGGCTGGGCGGTTATAATTTTCAGTGGGCCTGGGCAAGTGGATGGGCGGCAGGCCAGGCAATCTGACATCTGTCAATTTCTGTGCATGGCTGCTCTTTTCCTGCGCGATGATTTGCGCTTTATGGAAGTCTGATCTAATTCGATCCCAAATCGCTGAAGGAAGAACTTGATGAACCCAATCATTGCGCCCTCCATTTTGTCTGCCGACTTTTCGCGGTTGGGCGATGAGGTCGAAAGTGTTGTGCGGGCAGGAGCCGACTGGATTCATATTGATGTGATGGACGGTCATTTCGTGCCCAACATCACGTTTGGTCCGCCTGTCATCAAGGCGATCCGCAACCGCACCGACAGGATTTTTGATTGTCACCTGATGATCGAGCCGTGCGATCCGTATCTGGCCGCCTTTGCGGATGCGGGTTGCGATATCATCACGGTACATGCCGAAGCCACCAAACATCTCGACCGCTCGCTGCAGGCGATCCGCGATCTTGGCAAGAAGGC
>JBGSTD010000031.1:0-58925 GCA_041736675.1 Salaquimonas sp. | reverse complement strand
TCGGACTATGCCAACTCCGATGTGCCTGTTCCTGAAGGCATTGCCAGCAAGGGCCAGATCAGACTGCTGAAATAGAGCAAGCCCGCTTCAATCAGCCAGACTTCTCCATAAGCTTGATGAGTTCAGCATCCGCGTTCTCCGGAAGCATCAGCACAGCCGTAATTTTCAAATCACCCATGCCGCCGCCCTTTTTGGGCAGCCCCCGGCCAGGTATGCGGAACGTCTTGCCTGAATTGGTCCAGGGCGGGATTTTCAACGAAACTTTCGCGTCAATTGTCTTGGCAGAAACGGTTCCGCCCAAAACAGCAGTTTTCAGCGGTATTTGAACTTCGCTGCGAAGATCGCTGCCTTCAACCTGAAATTCCGGATGCTTTCTGAATACGAGAGTAAGAAGTATATCGCCCGGCTTGACGCCCGGGCTTGCCTTCGCCTGTCCGGCAAGACGGACAGTCTGTCCATCCGTGGTTCCGGCCGGGATGGAGACAGATATCGAGCTTCCATCGGGAAGCATGACGTTTGCCTTGCCTCGCGCCAGATCTTCGATACTCACCATTGTTTTGGTTTTCAGATCAGGTGATTTGGCTGGCGGAGACTGGCGAAATCCGCCATCCGCTCCCGCACCCATGCCACTTCCCATAGGGCCACCAGCAGGACCCCGCGAACCTCCCGCTCCAAAGGCAGAGCCGAATATTTCGCTTAAAATGTCTTCAGCATTGCCAAATCCGCCGCCTGCTCCAAACGGATCAGCGCCGCGCCGCGTGCCTCTAGCGCCCTGAAACGGATTTCCGTTTGCAAAGCCGGAAAATTTCTCCTTGCCGTCGCCGCCAATCTCGCCCCGATCAAATTTGCCGCGCTTCTCCTTGTCGCCAAGAATTTCATAGGCCTGCGATGCCTCGGAAAATTTTTCCTTGGCCTTCGGGTCGTCCTTGTTCTGATCGGGGTGATATTTTTTTGCCAGACCGCGATAGGCTTTCTTGATTTCTGCCTCGCTGGCACCTTTCCCCACCCCCAAAACCACATATGGGTCTTTCACGGGCTTGCCTCTCATCGTTTTGCGCACGACGCATCATCGCCACACGCAATATGTTTCGTTGGCCTAGATATGGGGAGAAAAATTTTGATTTTCCAGAGGCAATAGCAGTTTATCAGTGCAAAACCGATTGGATTGGCCGGGTTGGCAGATTATTATTCGGTTTGATCCCGGATAAACCAGGAAAGAACCCAAAAGCCTTTTTTCAACTCACACGTTTCGCCATTGTACAGGGCAATCCCCATGAAGCTGTCAACCGTGGTCCTGAACTTCTTGCAAGACTGGCCATCGGTGCCGATATATTTGTCAATCGCGGTAATTGTCCCTCGATTTCCGGTTTCCGGATTGCTCCAGGCCAACAAATTGCTGCTGTCGCTCTGCGCTTCCGCAACAGTCAGCTTGATGGCTTCAGCATCTGTAGGGTCAACGCCTTCAGCTGTTACCGGTTTTTGAATTGATCCGGTAATGATTTCAGGGTTTTTGTCGATCCTGCTCATGGTTTGATTGATGGCGCATCCGCAAAGAGATGTGGCGAGCAGAATAATCAGTGCGCCATTACGGCCAGCCTTGGCGGCAAGGTTGAAATATTCACCTGGAACGGTATTATCCTGCGCACAGCGATCATCTGATGCTATGGTTGTCCGTTGCTTTTGCGAGAATTCCATTTTCAGCCCTGAAAAATACGAGAGATGGCATAAAATGAATAATCCTGTATCTGGGTTAAAAAAGAGTGACTCAACGGAACGTGCCAACGAAAACAAACCTTTCGAGCAATTTGCCGAATGGCTTTCGATGGCTGAAAAATCAGAACCCAACGATCCTTCCGCCATGTCGATTGCAAGCGTCGACAGCGTCGGCATGCCGAATGTACGCATGGTGCTGATGCGCCGCCATGATGAGCGCGGCATCGTCTTCTTCACCAATTTCGAAAGCCAAAAGGGCGAGGAATTGCTGTTTGCCAAAAAGGCGGCAGCCAATTTTCACTGGAAATCCTTGCGCCGGCAGGTTCGGTTCAGAGGCCTCATCGAGGTCGTGAGCGAGGAGGAAGCGGATGAGTATTTCTATTCAAGGCCAAGGGGCAGCCGTATCGGCGCCCACGCTTCCAAGCAATCGCGCCCTCTCGAAAGCCGGTTTGCGCTCGAAAAAGCAGTGGCAAAATATTCGGCAAAATTCGGTGTGGGGGAAGTTCCACGGCCCGATTACTGGTCCGGTTTTCGTATTCGTCCGCTGTCGATCGAGTTCTGGAACGATGGCAAATTTCGCCTGCATGACCGCGAACGCTATGATCGCCATGAACCGCAGGGCGAGTGGAACGTGACAAGGCTTTATCCTTGAGGCAATTTCCTCAGCCTGCGTTTCGCCCGTTCAGTTCCATGTTTTTTCGCATAATAATGCTGGCATCACCCGGCTTGTCATTCAATACCAGCTCACCCCTCGTGGACATGGAAATTCCCGCCGCATTGGCTTCATCCGTGTCGATGTGCATTTCCGTGAAATAGCCATCCTTGACGCGGATCAGTGTGTTGGAGAATGACAAGTCCCGCGTTCCTTCGCCGAGTTTGACATCGACATAGTCACCATCCTTGAGGCCCATCGCAACTGCATCGTCCGGGCTCATGTGAATATGGCGTGCGGCAATGATCAGGCCATTGGTTTCGATTTCACCGGCCGGGCCGCGCAATCTGATTCTGGGTGTGCCGTCCAGTTTGCCCGAAGGCCTGACGGGTGCCTCGACCCCCAGTGTGAAGGTGTCTGTGCGGGAAACTTCTATTTGTGTTTGGGAGCGGGTAGGCCCCAGTACGCGGACAGCCTTGAAACTACCCTTGGGTCCAATCACCTCGACTGTTTCTTCAGCCGCAAATGCATTGTCCTGGCTGAGCGCACGCATATTCCTGAGTTCATGTCCTTTGCCGAAAAGGGCATCCACTGCCGCCTTGGACAAATGCACGTGCCGAGCAGAAACAGCAACCGGGACATGCCAGGTTTTTCGGGTTTCATCCTTATGTTGTTGCAGGAGGAATTTGACTTCCTGTGCAATCATCAGCTGTTCACTGGTCTGGGTTACGATAACCTTGATGGTTGAATCAATACTCTGGATTTGCGGAGCTTCGAAGCTCTTGAGCCGGACTGCCTGATTGAGGTCTTCATCCAGTTGCAGGCCCAAAAATTCGAATTTGTCACAGATCCTGCGGCGCATCGAGGCTGAATTCTCACCAATTCCCCCGGTAAAGGCGATGACATCCACACCGCCCATGGCTGCCGCATAGGCACCGATATATTTGCGCACGCGGTAGGCAAAAGCATTGATGGCCAATTGGGCGTCCTCGTTGCCGTCTGCCGCCGCCTTCTCTACTTCCCGCAGATCGTGACTGCCGGCCAGGGCCTTGAGCCCGCTGTTCGCATAGAGTTGCCGTTCAATCTCTTCAACGCCAAGACCAAGTTCGCGGGACAGATAGGTGAACATGCCCGGATCAACATCACCGGATCGCGTCCCCATGATCAGACCTTCCAGAGGGGTCATCCCCATCGAAGTATCGCGCGAGAACCCGCGATTGATTGCGCACATGCTTGCGCCATTTCCAAGATGACAACTGATGATGTGCAGGTCGGTGACGGGGCGCCCCAATTCCCTCGCAACCCGCAAACCGACATATTTATGCGAAGTGCCATGAAAGCCATATCGTCTCAGCCCCTTGTCACGCCATTCTTTCGGCACGGCATAAGTCGTCGCACGCTTGGGGATGGTGTGGTGGAAAGCAGTATCAAAAACAGCCACCTGCGGCAGGGTCGGCCACAAATTGCTGCACAGGGTGATAGCCTTCAGATTGGCAGGATTGTGGAGCGGCGCCAGCGGCGTGCAGCTTTCCAAATGGGTCATAATGTCATCATCAATACGCACTGCATCGTGGAAACGTTCACCGCCATGGACAACCCGGTGCCCGATCGCGTCAAATTGCTCATGACCAAATTCTTTCAGGATTTGGGGCACGTGCAATATTGCATCCTCTACCGCCACCAAAGACTCGACGCGTTCGTTTTCTTCGCCTTGCTCGCCCCCGGCTCGATATCGCAGCAGGCACTTGCCGTTCGCGAAGGAAGAGAACTCTCCCTTCAATACGCGGCTGTCTTTAATGTTCATGTCGAAGATGCCAAATTTCAGGCTGGAACTTCCGGCGTTGAATACCAGGATTTTCATGGAGCTCCCCTTGGAGTTTGCTACTGACTTCAGGATATCATTCAGACAAGGTTTTGTAACACGCTGAGTTTATCAACTTTATGAAACCGCTCATTGCCTTCCGGCTCGTCTGCATGTTCCAGTTCCCAGGTCAGCTCATGCGGCACATATGTCGCCCAGGCGCCCGCCTCCAGCGCAGGAATAATGTCTGATTTCAATGAATTGCCCACCATCATCGAGCGTTGGGGGCCATCGCCTATGGCATTGAAAATACGGATATAAGTCTTTGCCGCCTTCTCGCTGACGATTTCCACGTGGTCAAAGAAGTCGCCAAGTCCGGATTGGGCAACCTTGCGCTCCTGATCGAACAGATCACCCTTGGTGATGACAGCAAGAACATATTTGCCGCTCAGCGCCTCAAGCGTATCACCAACACCGGGAAGCAGTTCAACCGGCGCTGCCAGCATGTCTCGGCCTGCATCCACAATCTGTTTGATGACGCTACCCGGCACTTTGCCGTCAGTCACTTCAAAGGCGGTTTCAATCATTGAAAGCGTAAAGCCTTTTACCCCGTAACCATAGTGGGAAAGATTGCGCTTTTCCGCAGCAAGCAGACGCTCGGCCAGGTGAGCAGGATCGGCGAAATCCGCCAGAAGCATCCTGAAATGATGCTGGGTGAGCTGGAAGTACTGCTCATTGTGCCAGAGCGTATCATCGGCATCAAAAGCGATCGTGGTGAGCTTGTCTCTCATTGCAAAAGGTTGCGTCAAACCAGAGCCTGACGCAACCCTATTTTGGGAATGACACCAGTTCCTAACCGAGTTTTTCCTTGAAGAACGCCAACGTGCGCTCCTGCGCCAAAGTTGCGGCGGCCTCGTCATATCGCGGCGTCGTATCATTGTGGAAGCCGTGGTTCACACCCTCATACATATGGGCAGCGTATTCCTTGTTGTTGGCTTTCAGGGCAGCTTCATAATCCGGCCATCCGGCGTTTATCCGTTCATCAAGACCAGCATAGTGAATGAGCAGAGAAGCCTGGATCTTTGGCACATCCTCTGCTTTTGGCTGTCTTCCATAAAACGGCACAGAAGCGGAGAGTTCGGGAAAGGCCACCGCGAGGGCATTGCAAACGCCGCCGCCATAGCAAAATCCGACAGCACCCACCTTGCCGGTTGAATCAGCATGTTTGAGCAAATGATCGGTCGCTGCAAAGAAATCTTCCATCAGCTTCGCCGGATCAATTTTTGACTGCATTTCCTTTCCCGCATCATCAGTGCCTGGATAACCGCCCAATGGTGAAAGCCCGTCGGGAGCAAGGGAAAGGAATCCGGCTTTGGCCATCCGCCTGTTCACATCTGCAATATAGGGGTTGAGCCCGCGGTTTTCATGAACAACCAGAACTGCGGGCAGTTTGCCGGTCACTCCGGCAGGACGCGAAAGCAGGCCTTTGATGGTGCCATTGCCGGATGGAGACTCGTATGTGATCTCCTCGGTGGTGATTGCCGAATCATCGGGAGCAACCTGGTTGGCATGGGCATAATTGGGCGAAAGCATTTGCAGCAAAGCCATCGCGGTTACACCGCCAACGGCAAATTTTTGCGCACGTTCGAGAAACTCGCGTTTTGTAATCAGCCCATGCGCGTAGCCGTCATAGATCTCCAGCAATTCTGGATGGAAATCACTGGCTTTCATGCGAATGGATGGTGAGGTGTTGATATTCATCGGGTTCATCTCCTTTTGCCCAGCTCAAAGGAGAATAGCGCGATGAGATGCACAGACAAGTAACAAACACGCGAGAAAGCGGCGGGAGGTTTATGCTCCAGTGCCGCCCACGGTCACCTCATTCATGCGCAGGGTTGGCTGGCCGACGCCAACAGGCACCGATTGGCCGTTCTTGCCGCACATGCCAACGCCCTTGTCGAGCGCCATGTCATTGCCGATCATGGAAATGCGTTTCATTGCCGGAGGGCCGGATCCGATGAGGTTTGCCCCCTTGATGGGTTCCATGATCTTTCCGCCGCGGATGCGATAGGCTTCGGTGCAATTGAAAACAAACTTGCCTGACGTGATATCCACCTGACCGCCGCCAAAGGATACCGCATAAATGCCGTCATTGAGCGAGGCGATGATTTCTTCAGGCTCATGCGTCCCGCCGAGCATGTAGGTATTGGTCATGCGTGGCATCGGTTGGTGCGAATGCGACTGGCGGCGGCCATTGCCGGTTGGCTCCATTCCCATCAGGCGGGCGTTTTGCCGGTCCTGCATGTAGTTGACCAGAATGCCGTCTTCGATCAGTACCGTGCGGTTGGTCGGGGTGCCTTCGTCATCAATGGTAAGCGAACCACGTCGCTCGCTGATTGTGCCGTCGTCAACGACCGTCACACCTTTTGCTGCAACCTGCTGGCCGAGCAAACCTGAAAACGCGGAAGTTTTCTTGCGGTTGAAATCGCCTTCAAGGCCGTGCCCCACCGCTTCATGCAACATCACCCCCGGCCAACCGGAACCAAGGACAATATCAAATGTTCCAGCCGGAGCAGGAACCGCCGCAAGATTTACCAGTGCCTGGCGCAATGCTTCTCCTACGCCGGCCTTCCAGGTGTGTTCGGCAATGAACTCGCCAAATCCCTGCCGCCCGCCCATGCCGTGGCTTCCTGTTTCCTGGCGGTCACCTTCGCCTACAACAATCGAGATATTGACCCGGACCATGGGGCGTACGTCGCGCACCCACTCGCCATCGGCGCGAAGGATTTCCACAACCTGCCAGCTCGCCCCAAGCGAGGCGCTGACCTGCCTCACTCTTGGATCTGCCGCGCGGGCATAGGCATCAATTTCTTGAAGCAACCGCACTTTTTCGTCAAAGGCAGGAGAGGATAGGGGATTGACCTCTGAGTATAAATGACGGTTTGTTCGTTTGGGGCCGTCCGCATAAACGCCGTCATAGCCACCCTTGACGGCAGACACCGCATCGCTTGCGCGTTTGAAACTTGCGAGCGTCATTTCGCCGGAATGCGCATAGGCTGAGGCTTCTCCTGCGACCGTGCGTAGCCCAAAACCCTGATCCGTGTTGAAAGTTCCCGCTTTCAGTTTGCCATTGTCGAAAACAAGGTTCTCCGACTGGACATATTCCATGAAAAGTTCACCGTCATCGCACCCTTTGAGCGTCTCGCCCAAATGGCGTTCGAGGGTGTTCTTGTCGACATCAAAGGTGGAAATCAGCGAGTCCATTCAGATACTTTCTGCTGGTGGTTCAAAAATGCTGTCCCGGCGGCTGTCGCCTTCTGGGATTTGTCTGATATCGTGCGGGCTGGTTCAAATTCAAGCAAAGCCTCAAATACAAAAAGGCTGTGCCCGACCACCTTTGCCCTTGGCGACAGTCAAGGAAGCTGCGCGAAGCCTTCGGTGAAACCGGCCAGATCAATCGGAATACCAATGCCCTCTTCGGGGGTCTGGAACACAATGAAAGTGGCTGTCTTGCCATTTTTCAAAGCGGCAATAAGTTTTTCCTCAAGAACCACTTCGGCATAGCAACCATCATTGAAGCAGCGGGTGAAAAACGCATTTCCTATCTCTTTGTCATCAATATAAAGACCAAGACCGTTTGGCAGCAATACACCAAGTGGCGCCAAAACCCGCAAAAGTTCGGATTTTCTGTCTGCAGTGCGCAACACGACCACCGAGAGCCCCATTTCCTGGCGGTCTTCGGCGACGACATTCTGAACGAGGGCACACTGCTCGCTGGTCGCGCCCGGAGGGGTGTCGCAAACCAGCGCCCACTCGCCATAACGGGACTTCATTTCACCCTGGGCAAGGACCTGCGTTCCGCTCACAACCGAAATAATAGTTGCAATTGAGCAGGCGGCAAGAAAATATCGCATGGAAATTATGCCCAAAGGCAGCCTTGAAGAAATTGGCATGGCAAACTTTCGAATCAACTGGGTACTCCTTACAACATGCCCGAAACTTGCGCGCAATTAAACTGTCAAGATCAAAGTGTGGAACTCTCTTGGCTTTGGGCGGCATTCTGCCAAGTTGTGCGCCCTTCGTTTTTTCAAACCCGGACACAGGAAAGGTTGAGAAACCCTTTTCAGGAAACCTTCATATGGAAAAAGACATTTTTTAGGCGCATCAGGGATAAACCATGAAAAATGATGGTAAAAATGGTGATTATCCCCAAAAGTGCGCAAATGCCGCACAGCTGAGTTGCAAGAACTCATTGCTCCTTGGTTTTTGTTATGGTTTTACCTCTTGTGATGGATTATCAAGGCAATGGAGGGTGTCGGGATTCGCGGGAGTTCCGAGAATTTCATCCGCTTTTGATAAAGATTGATTGAGGAACCCGTTTGGGGGCCGTTAATATTTCTAATAGGAGATGAACGGGATGAAGCTCGTTTCACTACTGACCGCCGCTTTCGGCACGACGCTTTCAGCGGCTGGCTCTGCATATGCTGCGCAGCCGGAGCCTTGGCAGATGTGGCACCAGCCTGCTGCAACAGATATCATGACACGTATAAGCTGGTTTGATGCCTATACATTCTGGTTCATTACGCCGATTACCATTTTCGTCATGATTCTTCTGGGAATTGTCGTCACAAGGTTCAGCGCCAAGAACAATCCCAATCCTTCACGCACCAGCCACAATACACTTATCGAAGTTGTCTGGACAGTTGCTCCGATTGTCATCCTGATTGCAATCGCTATTCCGTCCTTCGATCTGCTTGATCGTCAGCTTGCTCCTGAAGAGCAGCCGGAAATGACCGTAAAGGCGACCGGATACCAGTGGTACTGGGGATATGAGTATCAGGATGGCGAAGCGCTTTCCTACGATTCCATCATGATGAAGGAAGATGAGCGCGAGGCAACCGGCAAAACGGACAAAGCCGCCTATCCGCGCCTTCTGGCCGTCGACAATGAATTGGTTGTGCCTGTCAACAAGATGGTTCGCGTCCTTGTTACGGCTGCTGACGTTATCCATAACTTTGCGATGCCTTCCTTCGGACTGAAAATGGATGCCATTCCGGGCCGTATGAACGAAACGTGGTTCAAGGCTGAGCGTGAGGGCATGTATTATGGTCAGTGTTCGGAACTGTGCGGCCGCGACCACGCTTTCATGCCAATCGCGATCCGTGTGGTTTCACAGGAACAGTTTGATGCGTGGAGGGCTGCCGCTGCCGGAAGTCTTGAAGACGCCAACAAGGCACTCATGGCTGCCACTGAAACAAACAAAAATATCAAGGTTGCCGGAAACTGATTGTTTCAGGCGATACGAACGAAATTGGGCAAATGGGTCTGAAAAGACAAATTAGGAGAAAATGATCATGGCAAGTGCTGCTTATGGTGACGCTCACGATCACAAACCGGCGTTTTTCAAGCGCTGGTTCTATTCAACAAACCACAAGGATATCGGTACCCTGTACCTGATCTTCGCTATCCTCTCGGGTATTTTTGGCGGGTTCCTTTCAGTAGTGATCCGGATGGAATTGCATCATCCGGGCCTGCAGTATTTTTCTGATCCCCATGTCTACAACGTGTTTGTTACCGGCCATGGACTGATCATGATTTTCTTCATGGTCATGCCTGCGCTGATTGGCGGATTTGCCAACTGGATGGTGCCGATCATGATCGGTGCGCCGGATATGGCTTTCCCAAGGATGAACAACATTTCCTTCTGGCTCTTGCCTCCTGCGCTGATACTTCTGGCTCTTTCAATGTTTGTTGAAGGTCCTGCAGGCGCCAATGGCGTCGGTGGTGGCTGGACGATTTATCCGCCGCTGTCGACAACCGGGCAACCTGGCCCAGCAATGGATCTTGCGATCCTGTCGCTGCATATTGCAGGTGCGTCCTCAATTCTCGGCGCGATCAACTTCATCACAACCATTTTCAACATGCGCGCGCCTGGCATGACATTGTTCAAAATGCCACTGTTTGCATGGTCGGTCCTTATCACAGCGTTCCTCCTGCTGCTTTCATTGCCTGTTCTTGCCGGTGGCATCACCATGCTTCTGACAGACCGCAACTTTGGAACAGCCTTCTTCAACCCTGAAGGCGGCGGTGATCCGGTGCTTTTCCAGCATCTGTTCTGGTTCTTCGGCCATCCTGAAGTTTACATTTTGATCTTGCCCGGTTTCGGCATTATCAGCCACATCGTCTCCACCTTCTCGAAAAAGCCGATTTTCGGTTATCAGGGCATGGCTTGGGCGATGATCGCGATTGGTGCGGTTGGCTTCATCGTTTGGGCTCACCACATGTATACAGTGGGCCTTTCGCTTGATACCCAGCGCTACTTTGTTTTCGCCACCATGGTGATCGCGGTTCCGACCGGCGTCAAAATCTTCTCATGGATTGCGACAATGTGGGGCGGATCCATCACAATGCGCACACCAATGCTTTGGGCAGTTGGATTCATCTTCCTGTTCACTGTCGGCGGCGTGACAGGCGTGCAGCTCGCCAATGCCGGTCTCGACCGTTCGTTCCACGATACTTATTATGTTGTGGCGCATTTCCACTACGTGCTGTCACTCGGCGCAGTGTTCTCGATGTTTGCAGCCTGGTACTACTGGTTCCCGAAAATGACTGGCTACATGTATAATTCATTCCTGGCCAAGAGCCATTTCTGGGTTACATTTGTAGGGGTTAACCTTGTGTTCTTCCCTCAGCATTTCCTCGGTCTTGCCGGTATGCCTCGTCGTTATATCGACTATCCGGATGCTTTCGCGGGGTGGAATGCGGTCTCATCATGGGGCTCATACATCTCCGCTTTTGGTGTGCTGATATTCCTGATCGGTATCTATGAGGCATTTGCCAAGAAACGGATCGCGGGTAACAATCCGTGGGGCGAGGGTGCAACGACACTCGAGTGGCAGTTGACTTCTCCTCCGCCATTCCACCAGTTGGAAACCCTTCCGCAGATCAAGTAAAGCAGGCATTACAATCAGAACCGTCGGGGCATTCCCCGGCGGCCTTGTTTGAAATTAGATGGATTTTACGGAAACATGGCCCGCGCGTCAGAAAACATTCAGGCAGTTGAAAGCATCGCAGTATCCACTGCCATGCCGCGTGACTATTTTGAATTGATGAAGCCCGGCGTGATGCGCCTTGTGGTTTTTACTGCCATTGCCGGCCTTTTTATTGCACCAGGTTCCATTCCGCCCGTTATCGCCATTATCGCGATTTTGTGCATTGCCATTGGCGCTGGTGCTTCGGGCGCTCTCAACATGTGGTATGATGCAGATATTGACGCGATCATGACCCGCACCGCCAAACGGCCGATCCCCGATGGCCGGGTAACCCGCCAGGAGGCGTTGTCGTTTGGCCTGATCCTGTCTTTCTTTTCAGTATTCACCCTCGGTGTCCTTACCAATTGGCTCGCTGCCGGACTTCTTGCCTTCACCATTTTCTTTTATGCAGTTGTCTATTCGATGTGGCTCAAGCGTTTGACGCCGCAAAACATCGTCATTGGCGGCGCAGCAGGTGCTTTTCCCCCTATGATAGGCTGGGCAGTGGTCACCAATTCGGTGACGATTGAGAGCATCGCCTTGTTTGCGCTTATCTTTATCTGGACACCTCCGCATTTCTGGGCGCTGGCACTTTTCAAATCCGGAGACTACGGCAAGGCTGGCATACCGATGATGCCTAATGTTGCTGGTAACAGATCGACTCAAAACCAAATTCTAGCCTATTCGCTTTTGCTGGCTCCGGTTGGATTTTTGCCATATGCGTTGGGATTTGCCGGAATATCTTATGGCGTTATCTCTGCAGTTCTTGGCATTGCATTTGTTTGGTTTGCCTTCAAATGCTGGCAGATGGACAGCAATGACGAAAGAATGCTGGCTGCAAAAAAATTGTTCGGCTTCTCCATTTTGTATCTTTTCGCTTTGTTTGGCGTCTTGATCCTCGAAGTTGCAGTACCAGTTGCGATCAGCATCTTTGCGTGAGGATCACCATGAAAACCGATAACAGCAAGGATCGTGAAATGCTCGAAGCCAAGCGCAGGAAAGCACAACGTGCCCGCAATATTGCAATTGGCCTGTGTCTCTCGGCATTTGTTGTCATTTTGTATGTAGCCACCTGGGCCAAGCTTGGTGCTAACATCATGAACAGACCTCTATAAAGGCGGGACTACAAGTTGACCGAGCGATCCACACATAAATCAGGAATCACCGGCAGCAATGCCCGTATCGTGGTTTTGTGTCTGGCGCTTGTGGCAGGGATGGGCGGTCTCGCCTATGCATCGGTTCCGCTGTACAGATTGTTCTGTCAGGTCACTGGCTATGGCGGCACGACTAGGACCGCAGAAAATTCCGAAGGTATCAAGATTGTTGATCATGAAATCACCGTACGCTTTGATGCCAATACGTCAGTTGATCTGAACTGGCAGTTCGAGGCAGTTCAGCGAGATGTCACGATCAAGCTGGGCGAAATCAGGCAGATAAGCTATCGCGCCAAAAATGTGTCTGACGTGCCTCTGACAGGTACTGCCACCTTCAATGTAACGCCGCAGCAGGCAGGAGCCTATTTCAACAAGATACATTGCTTCTGCTTCACAGAGACAACGCTGCAACCAGGCGAGGAAATGGTTATGCCGGTTGAATTCTTCGTTGATCCGGATTTGCTCAACGAAGTTGAAACGAAAAACATTAAGACAATCACGCTTTCCTACACGTTTTTCCCAAAAGAGTCGACCCAGAAACCACTGGCAGGCCTCGTTGGGAAAAAGCCGGGGGAAGCACTTGGTAAACTGTAAATATGAACTTTGAAATTTGCGAAGCTTGCGGTAAGACGCGGTGAAACAACGGGAGCTGAAAAATGGCTGATGCCCATAAAGTAAATCATGACTATCACATCATCGATCCAAGTCCGTGGCCTTTTCTGGGCTCAATCGGCGGTCTGCTCATGGCAATCGGCGGAGTTGCCTACATGCGCTGGCTTCAGGACGGAGAATTTGCCATTGCTGGCATAAACTTCGCCAACCCGTTTCTGTTTTTCCTCGGCCTCCTGATTGTTCTTTACACCATGTTTGCCTGGTGGTCGGATACAATCAAGGAAAGCCATGCCGGCAATCACACCCCGGTAGTATCCATGCATTTGCGTTATGGCATGATCCTCTTCATCGCCTCCGAAGTGATGTTCTTCGTTGCCTGGTTCTGGGCATTCTTTGATGCAAGCCTGTTTGCTGATGAAGCCGCACAGACTGCAAGATTGGCTTATACGGGCGGTACCTGGCCTCCGCAGGGCATTGAGGTGCTTGATCCGTTGCATTTGCCGCTTTTCAACACTGTCATTCTGCTGCTTTCCGGCACAACGGTTACCTGGGCACATCACGCGCTGATCCATAACGAGCGCGGCATGCTCAAGTTCATGCTGGCGATTACCGTAGCGCTTGGCGTACTGTTCTCTTACGTGCAGTTTTATGAGTACGCCCACGCACCATTCAACTTCAAAGAGTCGATTTACGGCGCAACATTCTTCATGGCCACTGGTTTCCACGGCTTCCATGTTCTTATCGGAACAATCTTCCTGTTTGTCTGCCTCTTGCGGGCCATGGCAGGACATTTCCGTCCCGAGAAACATTTCGGCTTCGAAGCCGCTGCGTGGTATTGGCATTTCGTTGACGTTGTCTGGCTGTTCCTCTTTTTCGCAATCTATATCTGGGGCTCATGGGGCGCGGTCATCGCGCATTGATTGACCGACCGGTTTGCTTTCAAGACGGCCCTGAATTGCTTCCGGGCCGTCTTTTTTTTAAAAAGGAATTGAGCATGGCCAGGCAGGCAAGGAAGACAGCAGATACCGCCCACTATCCGGAACAGTCGATCATGACGACCGGCCTGAACGGGCGTTGCCCGAGATGTGGTGAGGGGAAACTATATCAGTCGTTGTTAAAGCCGGTAGATCGCTGCGCCATGTGTGGCCTCGACATGTCATTTGCCGAGGAGGGCGATGGTCCGGCGGTCCTCGTGATATTGCTGCTCGGCGGTATTATTGCAGGCTTGGCCCTTAGTCTTGAATATTTGGTCCATCCACCTATCTGGGTTCACATTATTCTTTGGCTGCCTGTCACTGTTTTCCTTTCCATCTACTCACTAAAGGCAATGAAAGGCATCATGATCGCTGCCCAGTACAAGACAAAGGCCGCAGAGGGCACACTTGATCACAAGGACACCTGATCATGCGGCTGTCCACATTTCTTGTAATCGTGCCAATAAGCATTGTACTTGCGATACTTGTCGCGTTGGGAACATGGCAGGTACAGCGCCTTTACTGGAAGGAAGCGCTTATTGCGCGGGTCGAGCAGTATCTTGCGGCTGATCCGGCACCCATTGCCGCCATACTCGAAGACACCAGGACGTTACAGGAAACTATTGACTATCGTCCGGTGATCATCGAGGGCATTTTTGTCCCTGAACCCGGTTTTCTCGAATTCACCACTTTCAAGGGCCAATCCGGGTGGAATGTTTTCAATCTCCTGGACACGGGCATGAACGGCGGCGATAGCCTTCAACGCTATGTTCTGATCAACAGGGGGTACATTCCCTTCGAAGCCAAATCAGGCTGGCAACAGGTTGCGCCGTTGCCTGTAGGCAGAACACAGATCAAGGGTTTGCTGCGCGTCGCACCGACCGAAAAGCCCGGCAGTTTTTTACCGGATAATATTCCCGCCGAAAACACCTATTATTGGCGTGATCTTGCCTCCATGGCAACGAGCGCCAGCCTTGATCCCGCCAACGTTGCACTTTGGTATGTCGACGAGGGTTTTCCTGGCAGTATCCCTCCTGAGGGAGGTTCCTATCCGATTTCAGGAACGACGATTATTTCATTCTCCAACAATCACCTGCAATATGCCGTTACCTGGTATGGTTTGGCACTGGCGCTTCTTGGAGTTGGCGGCTATTTCCTGTATGCACGGCGGAACACGGAAGCAGGATAATGGACGAATTGAAAAACCCCACTTCACCTCGAATGACATTACGCCTGTGTGGCCCGCGCGGCTTTTGTGCAGGCGTCGACAGGGCTATCCAGATGGTTGTTCTGGCGATCAAAAAATATGGTGCTCCGGTTTATGTACGCCATGAGATCGTCCACAACCGCTACGTGGTCGAGGGGCTGGAGGCCAAGGGGGCGGTATTTGTCAAGGAACTAGACCAGATCCCCGAGACAGATCAGCCGGTGATATTTTCCGCCCATGGGGTGCCAAAGTCTGTTCCCGCCAATGCAAAGGCGCGCAATCTTATGTACCTCGATGCAACCTGTCCGCTGGTTTCCAAGGTCCACAAACAGGCTTTACGTCATATCCGCCATGGCCGCCATGTCTTGCTGATTGGCCACGAGGGTCATCCCGAAGTAATCGGCACATTGGGCCAGGTCGATCCAAAGGACATGACGCTGATTGAGACTGTCGAACAGGCAGAGAACTATAGACCGGATGATGCTGCAAAACTGGGTTTCGTCACCCAGACGACGCTTTCGGTCGATGATACCGAAGAAATTCTAGGCACTTTGAAGCGCCGCTTTCCTCTTCTATCGGAGCCTGCAGCTGAATCCATCTGTTACGCCACAACCAACCGGCAGGATGTGGTAAAGCTTGCAGCGCGAAATGCTGACTATTTTCTGATTGTTGGCGCGCCGAACTCCTCCAATTCCATGCGTCTGGTTGAGGTTGCTCTCAAGGCAGGCGCAAAACGCGCCAAGCTTGTTCAGGGTGCTCACGAGGTGCCGTGGGAAGAATTGAAGGATGCATCTATTGTCGGGCTTTCGGCGGGTGCCTCGGCGCCGGAAATTCTGGTCAATGAAATCATTGAAGCCTTCAAGACGCGTTTTGATGCGCAGTTGGAACTTGCGGAAACAGTTCAGGAACTGGAGAATTTTCCGGTCACCCGGGATTTGCGTGATGTTGAGTTGTTGTCCGCCGACATGGCGTTTGTGAACGGGAATTGAGATTTTGGCGGTATATACAGAAGTCACTGACGAGGCACTGATAGAGCATCTGAAGCTTTATGATATCGGTGAGTTGCATTCGCTTAAAGGCATTGCCGGCGGTGTTGAAAATTCGAACTACATGCTCACAACCGACGCCGGAAACTTTATTCTCACGCTATATGAAAAGCGGGTCAACCCGGACGACTTGCCTTTCTTCATCGGGCTCATGGAGCATTTGGCAGGAAGAGGCATAGATTGCCCGCTTCCCATCAAAATGAAAAACGGGGAAGCCCTTGCGACACTCGCCGGACGTCCGGCCGCAATCATCAGTTTTCTGGATGGTTTCGAGATCAAGCGACCCCAGCCGCAACATTGCTTCGAAGTTGGAAGTGCGCTGGCGCAATTGCATCTGGCGGGCGAAGGATTTTCCCTAACACGGCGAAACGGGTTGACGCTGGAAGATTGGCGGCCACTTTTTGATCGCTCTAGCGAGCGGGCGGACGAAGTTCAGCCCGGCCTTGGAAAGTTCATTGAAATAGAGCTGGATTATCTCGAAGCCAATTGGCCACGCGAGTTGCCAACCGGGATTATCCATGCAGATCTCTTTACAGACAATGTCTTTTTCCTCAAGGGCCATCTGTCAGGCATTATCGATTTCTATTTTGCCTGCAATGACCTGTTGGCCTATGACCTTGTAACATGTCTCAACGCCTGGTGCTTTGAAAGCAACGGCTCGTTCAACACGACCAAGGCTTTGGCGATGGTAAAGGGTTATGAGAGCATCCGCCCGCTATCAAGGGCAGAGTTTGATGCCTTGCCTGTCCTTAGTCGAGGGTCTGCCCTGCGTTTCATGCTGACGAGGCTTTTTGACTGGCTGAACGTTCCACCCGGCGCTCTTGTCACCCCCAAAGACCCGTCAGAATATGTCACCAAGCTGAAATTCCATCAGGGTATTTCCAGACCAGAGCTTTATGGCTTGACGCACGGGTCAGTATAATGGCCGCTCGCGTTGATATTTGGACTGACGGAGCCTGTTCAGGTAATCCGGGCCCGGGAGGATGGGGAGCCTTGTTGCGGTTCGGTGAGCACGAAAAGGAATTATGCGGCGGCGAGCCTGATACGACAAACAACCGGATGGAACTGATGGCCGCCATAAAGGCCCTTAGTGAGTTGAAACGCCCTTGTGAAGTCCATCTGCACACGGATTCGCAATATGTGCGTGGTGGTATTCTAGAGTGGATGCACGGGTGGAAGAAGAACGGTTGGCGAACGTCGCAGAAAAAGCCTGTAAAAAATGCCGAACTCTGGCAGCAGCTGGATGAAGCCAGGCAACGCCACGAGGTTCAATGGCATTGGGTAAAGGGCCATGCAGGCCACCCTGAAAATGAAAAGGCGGACGAACTCGCCCGCCTTGGAATGGCTCCATTCAAATCTGCCTCGCCTACGCTAGCAAGCAAGGCAGAAAAACAGCCTTAGAGCTGTTCCAAAATTGCCGCGGCACCAGAGAGTTCGGCTACTCCTGGAGCCTCTTCGATGTTGAGGGCAGTGACTTTTCCATCATCAACAATCATTGAATATCGCTTTGAGCGCAGGCCAAGTCCGGCTGCCGAAAGATCAAGTTCAAGACCGACTGCTTTGGTGAAATCAGCCGCGCCATCGGACAGAAAATGAATCTTGTCCTTGCCGCCTGTGGATTTTGCCCATTCATCCATCACGAACAAGTCGTTGACTGATACAACCGCAACCTCATCAACGCCCTTGGCCTTGATTTCCTCGAGGTGTTTCAGAAAACCCGGAAGATGATTCATGGTACAGGTTGGGGTAAATGCACCCGGTACAGCAAAAAGAACCACTTTTTTTCCATCAAACAGATCGCCGGTGGAAATTTCCTGTGGGCCATCCTTGCCTTTGAACTTGAATTTGGTATCCGGCAGTTTGTCGCCTATTGATATGGCCATACTTTCTCTCCTGTTGACTAAAATCCAGAAAGGAACTTAGCGTCAAATTCGCGAAAGGCTAGGCTATTTCCGCCGAATAAAGGAATTTATATCGCAGCACATGCAAATTGGAGTGCAGGATTTGCTCGTCCCGCACTCAAGGCATTGATGGAAGGATTGCCCTAGGGCTTTACAGATAGTTCGAGTGTGCCTTCGACGGCTCTTGCGATGGTGTGATTGTCATCAGATAGCTGCAATAGCGTATAGCTCCATTCGGTGTTCTCATCCAACTTGTCAAGGACGCTGGCCGGAACCAAAAAGCGGACGCTGGCATTGTTGCCGTTGCGGGAAACGGGAACCGGATCGCTTATCCATCGGCCCCGCTGCTCGGCAATTACGAACAACTTTCCCGGCGCTGGCGGGGCGGCCATATCAAGTATTAAACCTTCGTTGTCCCTTGACAGATTGTACACCCGAAAATCATCAGCAGGCGGCAGGGGCAAAGAGGCTTGCGCAAGTTCAATTTCAACCTCTGCCCCCGGATCGCTGGTGTTGAGAGCATCAGCCGGAATAGAAAATTGAGCCGTTGCGGGAATGCAGATATTTTCACAAACTCCGATCAGCAAATCGAGCCGCAACGAGGTATCCATCGTTTCGCCTTTTGCTGAAAAGGGAAAGCTGACCTTGTCCGTGTAACCCAGAAATGAATAGTCATCGGTTTCAATCCATTTGGGAACAGGAAATGAAACGCTTTCAAGGGTTAGAAAGTCCGAGCCGCCAAAATCGAATTCCGGTGGAATTCCCGAGTTCCCTGGAGAACGCCAATAGGTTTTCCAGCCTGAATTGAGTTTGACTTCCAAGACACCGCTGATCTGGTTTGTAACGGCATCCTTGGTAGCTAAAAGGCGTGCCTGCCCTCCGCCAAGATCAACCCAGTCAGTTGACGCAGCCATTGTATTGACTGTGGAAATCAGCAGCAAAATGGCTGATAAAAAAATTTTCAAGTTAACTGTCATTCTTGAACCGATACCATCGATTTCCTTAAATTGCGATTTAAAGAACTGTCATGTCTGATCAATCTGCCGTGATCAAAAAAAGTGCCAAGAGTTCAAATTTACTCAAATGCTTCAAATCTCAAACAAGATTTTGTATTGTTAAGGTCTGCTTTATCTTGCTATGGGAAGGCAGAGGAGCCGATAGAGTTATGATTCCTGAACAGGATTTTTTGGAAGGCCAGTTCTTGGTGGCCATGCCGCACATGGGCGATGTTCGATTTGAGAACACGATCATCTATGTGTGTGCGCATAATGCGGAAGGCGCGATGGGCTTTGTTGTAAACAAGAGCCTGCCTGATCCAAAGACATCCGATTTTCTGAAAAAACTTGGCATTGTAACCGAAGCTGATTTTCATAGAATACCCAAGCGATTTCTTCATTCAGTTTTGAATACCGGCGGTCCGGTGGAGCCTGGCCGCGGATTTGTTCTTCATTCAGCAGACTTCGTATCCTCGTCAACCATCAAGGTCAGCGGCGAAGTCAGCCTGACTGCTACGCTCGAAATCCTGCACGAATTGGCAACAGGGCACGGTCCAAAACAGTTTTTTCTTGCACTTGGATATTCAGGATGGTCTGCAGGCCAGTTGGAGGACGAAATCGCTGCAAATGGCTGGCTAACCTGCAAGCATGATGCATCGATCATCTTTGATACTGACAACGCATCAAAATATCACAGGATCATGCAATCAATGGGCATCGATCCGCGACTGATATCCGGCGAGACCGGACACGCATGATCCTGGACATTTCCCTGTGGTAAATCCGGCTTGAGCCAACCGGTTCAACCTCAGCTTATTGACCTGCCATCCGCATTTCATTGGCTATCAATTTTCTGATATCGCGCGCCGCCATCGGTTCACCAAAATAATACCCCTGAGCACACTCACAGCCGAGTTGGTTCAACTCTGTTACATCCGTTTCATTTTCAACGCCTTCGGCGACCAAGGACTGTTCCAGCCCGTGCGCCATGGCAATGATAGAGCGCAGCACAACGAGGCGCTCCTTGCGTTCACGCGCCTGAACAAAACTGCTGTCGATCTTGATCGTGTCGAAAGGGAAGCGCATCAAATAGGCCAGGCTCGAATAGCCTGTGCCAAAATCATCAAGCGACAAGCCGATACCCAATTTCTTAAGGCGGGCAAGAACCTGCGCTGAATATTCGGGATTTTCCATCACCATCGACTCGGTTATTTCCAGCTTTAAATTGGCCGGATCGAAGTTCGCGGCCACCAGCACTTTTTCGATGTCTTTGACAAAGTCTTCCTGCAACAGTTCGCGGCTGGATACATTGACGCTCACAAACGGTTTGAAATCATCGTGCGATGTATATAGCTGCGTGAAGTCGCTGATCGCTGTATTCAGAACATGGATGCCCAACTGGTTTATCATGCCGGATCGCTCTGCAATTGGAATGAAATCGGCGGGCGAAATTGACCCCAGCTTTGGATGTTGCCAGCGCACCAAGGCCTCGAACCCGACCGTTGCCCTGCTTCGCAAATTTACAATTGGCTGATAGACTACGTTGATTTGACTGTTCTCAAGGGCGATCTTGAGATCGTCCACCAGGATGGTTGAATCATCCTTGCCTGTGCGAAATGCCGGCCTGAATGGCTCAATCCTGTTTCCGCCCAGACGCTTGGCATGCAAACTTGCCAGCTCCGCATCCCGCATCAATTGCTCGGGACGCGTTTGATCTGCTGTCCAACTGGCAATGCCGATCGAAGCGGTGAGTTTGATTTCCTTGCCGGAAAAATCTATGGGTGCCCGCAAGGTCTTTCGAATGGTGTCGGCAAAAGAGGCGATCCGGTCGGGTTCATTCTCCGACAAAAGCATGATGGCAAACTGGTCACCCCCAAGCCTTGCAATCGTATCGCCGCTTCCCAGCAGACGGCTCACACGCCGTGCAACGGTCAGAAGGATTGTGTCACCCACCGCATAACCAACCTTGGTGTTGAAATTTCTGAACTCGTCAATATTGATATGAAAAACCGATGGCCGCACGGCTATGTGGCGTGAAGCCATCTGCATAACCATATCGAGCCGGTTTTCAAACAGTTCGCGGTTTTCAAGGCCTGTCAAATTGTCACGCACAGCATCCTGCAGCAGTCGAATCTCCGCATTCTTTGCATCTGTAATGTCGCTCATCGTACCTATGCAGCGCATGACATCGCCGCTGACGCCCAGCATTGGCCGCGCCTTCAGCCGGAACCAGTGGTAATGCCCGTCATCGCCGCAAATACGGAAAGACTGGGAAATCCTGCCCCGTTTGTGCTCAAGTATGCTTTCAAGGGTCGATTGAAAACGCTCACGGTCATTGGGATGGATGAGGTTGCGCATTTTTTGCAACGGGCCATTGATCTGTGATTGGGATATGCCTAGGGTTTCGGCGAGGGCAGGGCCAGCAATAATGTTGTCACGATTTGTCTCCCATTCCCACATGATGTCGCCTGAACCGATCAAAGCGAGCGCCTGACGTTCGGCATCGCTTACCAGGCCCTGGGCCAGAGCGCCGCCGGAAAATGCGTTTTGCAAAATCGTGAACGCGATCAGAAGCACTATCAGCACAAGACCGCCACCGAGCGCCGGTTGAATGATGTCATTTGACAAACGGCCTGTCACAGTCAGCCAGCAACCGCCAACCCAGGCGATGGTCAATAGCCAGATGGGGATCAGCATGATTGCCCGGTCGTCGCGCTTCAATGCAAGGTGGACAATCACAATACCGGCAATGCCAACGGTTGACGCAAATGACAGGCGGGCAAGACCGGCTGCGGTTTGCGGATCGAACAAGACCACTCCCAGCAGGGCAAACAGGGCCAGCAACCAGCCGATGACTACAAAAGTGTAGTTGCGGTGCCAGTGGTTGAGGCGAAGATAGGCATAGGCAAAAAGCAACAGGCTGATCGCCAGAAAAACTTCCGCCCCAGCGCGCCATATAGGCTCACTGGATTGGGTGATTGAAACAACCCTGTCCCAAAAGCCGAAATCAACGCAGACATAGGCAAGCACACTCCACGCAAGCGCGGAGGTGGCTGGAAAAATCGACGTACCTTTTACAACAAACAGGATGGTCAGAAACATCGCCAGCAAGCCGGCAATACCAAGCACAATTCCCCGGTAAAGTGTGAGACTGTTCACCGTATCCTTGTAGGAAGAGGGTTCCCACAGGACGAGGCGTGGCAATTTGTCGGTTTTCAGTTCAGCAATCAGGGTGATTACCGCGCCGGGGTTCAACGTGATCAAAAACACGTCAGCTTCACGGTCTTCCTGCGCTTCAAGCGAGAAGCCCTCACTTGGGGTGATTGCGGTGATGCGCTTTGAGTCGAGATCCGGCCAGATTATTCCAGCTTTGACCATTCTGTAATGCGGCGCAACAATCAGCCTGTCGATCTGCTCGGAGCTGTCATTGGCAAGTGCAAATACATACCAGTTTGATTGGCCTTCGCTGTTTTGTGGCCGGATTTCAACCCGGCGGACAATGCCATCGGGATCAGGCGCGGTGGAAACCTTGAGGCTGCCTTCCACATCCCGGTACCAGTCGCCGGTATTGGAAATATCAATTGCCTTGAGATCCTTTGAAACACTTACAGGTTCCACCGCATATGCAAATCCTGCGGCCATCATCACAAGCAAGAGTGCCAGCATGCCTGATAAGGCATGGGACACAATATCTACTTTTGAATGTTTCAATGGAACGCTCACCTTTTCGCTTTTGAATGTATAGCTGCCAAAATACATTCTCAAAAGCAAAAAATGCGGCTTTTACAGGGCTGTTGGTACAAGGGGCATCGTAAAATCTGCCGAAAGGTTCGGCAGAACCAGCACCAATATGTTGCTATTGGGCGGCTTCTGCCTTCACCGTGCCCAAAACTTTGCTGATTGCGTCTATTTCCATGACTTTGCTTGCGCTGCCAACCACTGCCAGTGTCGGCACGCTTTCGCAGAACAAACGTCCTGCAAGATCTCGCAAACGAGCAACCGAAATGGCTTCAAGCCGTTCCATCAGTTCCTTATTGGAAATTGTGCGGCCAAACAGAAGCAATTGTCTTGCAGCAGTTCCGGCTCTTGCAGCCGGACTCTCATTGCTCATCATCAGGCCGGCCCGGATTTGTGCCCGTGCCCTGTTTGCCTCCTGCTCGGATATGTCATCCGCGCAACGTTTTAGCTCATCGAGAATCACCGGCATGAGTTTTCGAAGATCCTCATCACCTGTTGCCGCGTTGATGCCAAAAACGCCCGTATCGGAAAAACCCCAGTGAAAGGCATAAACCGAATAGCAGTAGCCGCGTTTTTCGCGAACTTCTTGGAAAAGACGCGACGCCATGCCACCGCCCAGGATCATCGACAAAAGCTGTGAGGCATAAAAGTCCTTGGCCTGATAGGCCCGCCCTTCAAAACCAAGCACAATCTGGGTTTCCGAGGTCTCTCGCTCAATCAGCGCCTGTCCGCCCACATAGTGTGCAGGCTGGGCTGGAGCGGTAATTTCGCTGGCCAAACCACCGTAAAGTTTTTCGATCTGCGCCAGCAATTTGTCGCCGTTTATCTTGCCTGAGGCCGATACAACCATGTTCGGCGCGCTGTAATGCTTTGAAAGATAACCGTTGAGATTATTTCTCGAAAAGCCGGTCACTGTTTCAGGTGTGCCAAGGATCGGACGACCGATGGATTGCCCGCCATAGGCTGCATTCTGGAACAGGTCAAAGACGAGGTCGTCAGGAATATCGTTGGCGGCACCGATTTCCTGCAGCACAACATGCTTTTCCCGCTGCAGCTCTTCAGTATCAAATGTTGAATTTTGCAAAATATCGTGGAGAACGTCCATCCCCAGTTCAATATCATCTGCCATCATGCGGGCATTATAGGCAGTGGTCTCGACACTCGTAGCAGCATTGATATCGCCGCCTACTTCCTCGATCTGCTCAACAATTTCCCGCGAATTTCTTTTCGCCGTGCCTTTGAAAGCCATGTGCTCCAGCAAATGGGCTATGCCATGCTCATCAACCTGCTCGTTGCGCGATCCCGCCTTGACCCATGTGCCGAAGGCAACCGTTTCCAGATGCGACATTTGATCAATTGCAACTGTCAGTCCGTTGCCGAGCTTTGTGACTTCAATACTCATTACGATTAGACGCGCGGTCCTCCCATGAAACCAACAAACTAGTTCGCGGCAAACAATTTGCCAACTGTTTCTTTTTTATCGGTAAATTTGCGTTGGCAGTCTTGTATCCATTCATCGGCCGGAAAAACGCCTGATCAGGGATTTCAGCGCCTCTTCGTTGTTTTCTATGATGTCGAATTTCTCTTCCCTGGTCATCAGGTCGCCCTGCCAAAGAGGCAATGCCGGCCTCAGTTTGCAGGCGGCTTCAACAGCATCAGGGAATTTCGCCGGGTGCGCTGTTGCCAGCGTAATCATGGGAACATCAGGGCGCATCTGTTCTTTTGCAACTTTCAATCCAACCGCTGTATGCGGATCGAGCAGATACCCGCTGGCCGCAAAGGTCTGTTTGATCGTCCGGGCTGTTTCTTCCTCGCTGCATCGTCCAGCTGAAAACTCTTTCGTAATCCTGTCAAAAGCCTTTTGCTGTAAGGTGAATGAGCCGGACTGTTTTAGTCCGTCCATCATCCGCGCAACCTCAGCGCCGTCGCGATCGTTTGCCGTGAACAGCAAACGCTCAAAATTGGAAGAAACCTGAATATCCATCGACGGCGATATGGTCGGAGATACGCCCGTGACTTCGTAGCGCATGGTTTCCATGCACCGGGTCAAAATGTCATTGCTGTTGGTGGCAATGATCAACCGGTCTATCGGCAATCCCATCTGCTTGGCGACGTAACCGGCGAAAATGTCGCCGAAATTGCCGGTTGGCACGCTGAAGGATACTTTCCTGTAGGGGGCGCCCAATGCGGTCGCCGCAACGAAATAATAGACGATCTGGGCCATGATCCTTGCCCAGTTGATCGAATTTACTCCAGAAAGCTGCACTTCATCACGAAACTTGTGGTCATTGAAAAGCGCTTTTACCAATGCCTGGCAGTCATCAAAATTGCCTTTGACCGCAAGTGGGTGAACGCCGTCATCCCTGACGGTGGTCATTTGCCTGCGCTGAACATCAGATACGCGCCCGTCCGGAAAAAGAATGAACATCTGTGTGTTCTTCTTGCCTTTAAAGGCTTCAATGGCCGCTCCACCCGTATCGCCCGACGTTGCGCCAATAATGGTTGCCTTGTCTTTTTTTCTCGCAAGCACATGGTCCATCAAACGCGACAACAGCTGCATCGCCACGTCCTTGAAGGCCATGGTTGGCCCATGAAACAATTCTAGAATAAACTGGTTGGGTTCAACCTGAACCAGTGGAGTTACCGCGCTGTGGCGAAACGTGGCATAGGCGTCGTCAATCATCCGGTGAAAGTCAGCAGTCTCGATCTGGCCTTTTACAAAGGGCGTCAGAACAATCTTGGCAACCTCGCCGTAGGGTTTGCCTGCCATTGCGGCAATAGTCTTTGCATCGAGTTCGGGAAAGTTTTCCGGCACATACAGGCCGCCATCGCGCGCCAGCCCCTGAAGCAGGACTTCGTTGAACTCCAAAACCGGAGCGTTACCCCGGGTGCTGACATATTGCATGAAACGGCCCACATACTTTCCATAACCGGATCATCTGCACAATTGACAGTTGGCCCCGGTTCAAGGAGCATTGAATTTATTGCCTTGTAGCTTCATAAACCCGGCTTCGCAATAATCGAGATGACGCCAGCGGGACGATTTTTGTCTCCGGCAGCTAATTATCCGGTCAGGAACCTGAAAAATTTTCTGACTTCGCATTTTGGTCGACAAGCTGATATAGAAGTCAGCGAAATTGACAGCATCCAGTAAAATTGGGGTCGGACGGAAAATGGTAATGAGTTTGGTAGTTGAAAGGCGGCAATTGGCATTGTTTCGCAGGTCGCTTGCAGTCGCAGCGCTGGGAGTGATGCTGGCTTCGTGCAATTCCTCGGGATCCAACACGGTTGATGACGCCCTCAATGTCACACCACAACCGCAGGAACAGACACAGGAACAGGTTGCAGGCGTTCCTCAACAGGATAAGATCCAGGACCCGCGCGCCTTTTGTCCCAAAACGGTTATTCGGGGCGGCACCGAGACCTATGACATATTTCCGAAGGGTGTAACCAAGGAAACCGAAAACGCCAAAAGCCAGTTGAAATATCGCGCCACAATCAGTGAAGTGGTGCGTGAGTGTAACCGGGCAGGCGGCAATATCAATATTCGTGTCGGAGTGCGTGGCCGCTATCTGACCGGGCCGACCGGCGAGCCCGGCTCGTTCAATATGCCGATCCGCGTGGCAATCACTGAAGCTGGCGACTCAGTACTTTACAGCAAGTTGCATCAGGTTCCGGCAGTTATACAGCCAGGCAAGACCGTTGATACATTTTCCTATGTGGACGGAGAGATTTCATTTCCTGTTCCGGCAACCGAAAATGTCATCATCTATGTCGGCTTTGACGAAGGTCCTTACGACACCAAGTAAGCTGTTGGATGAAAGGGTGACGATTGCATCGGTTTGCAACATTTGAATAGGCGGTTTTGCGCCGTCACGGTGACGGTGTTCTTGCCCGCCATCAGGGTAAGGCGGATGGCGGTGAACCAGATGCATATGGCAATACCAGCGGGACGCCGATTGCACTGACAGCCACAGAGCTGGCGGAAATCCCTGACAATCGCTGGCTGTCACGGGCAACCAATTGCATCTTTTGCTCCGGCTTCAACTGGAAGGTTGTCGAAGCAAAATGGCCAGGATTTGAGGAAGCTTTCGAGGGCTTTGATATTCCACGCTGGGCTTTTTCAAACGATGAGGATCTCGGAAGGCTGGTCTCCGACCCCCGCATCATTCGCAATGGCATGAAGATTGCGACGGTTCCTGAAAATGCGAGGTTTTTTGCCGAACTATCGAAAACCCATGGCAGTGTTGGCAAGTGGATCGGAGAATGGCCGCTGACCGACCAGATCGGCCTGATGGCCGAACTGAACAAAAGAGGTTCACGGCTGGGTTCGATGACGGGTCAATATTTCCTGCGCTTCATGGGAAAAGACAGTTTCATCTTGTCCCGTGATGTCACGGCGGCGCTGATTTCAGCAGGAGTAGTCGAAAAATTCCCGACCTCTAAAAAAGCTTTGGAGGCTACCCAAAACGCTTTCAATCGCTGGATGGAGGAAAGCGGCCTTGGGCTCACTGCTATTTCCAGAACGCTAGCTCATTCGATTGACGGATAAATTTTCGGTTTTTCAAATTTTATTCGCCCAATCAACTCTTCCTTAACCCTGTTCAGTAACCATAGGGGCCTGACTAGTTTTGTGTACAGGTGAGCCATGAGTGTATTGAGTCTGGCCGATATTCGTCCGTTAGAAAAATCCAGCGGGCGAGTTGGCAAAAATAACGCATCCCAGCCCGAATGGCTGAATTCCATCATCAAGGGAGATTGCGTTGCTGCGATGGAACGCCTTCCCGAAAATTCCGTCGATGTGATTTTCGCCGATCCGCCGTATAACCTTCAGCTTGAAGGAAATCTTCACCGCCCCGACCAGTCAATGGTTGATGCTGTAGACGACGATTGGGACAAGTTCACTGATTTCGCAGCATATGATGCCTTCACAAGAGCCTGGCTGCTTGCTGCACGCCGCGTCCTCAAACCCAATGGAACCATATGGGTCATCGGCTCGTACCATAATATTTTTCGTGTTGGCACCGTCTTGCAAGACCTCGGCTATTGGGTGCTCAATGATGTTATCTGGCGCAAGTCGAACCCAATGCCGAATTTTCGCGGTCGCCGTTTTACCAATGCGCATGAGACCATGATATGGGCATCCCGCGACCAGAATGCCAAACAGTACACCTTCAATTATGAAGCCATGAAAATGGCCAATGATGAAGTGCAGATGCGTTCGGACTGGTTGTTTCCCATCTGCACCGGTGGTGAGCGTCTGAAGGGCGCGGATGGCAACAAGGTACATCCAACCCAAAAGCCCGAGGCCCTGTTGCACCGTGTGCTGATGTCTTCGACAAAGCCCGGCGATGTCATTCTTGATCCATTTTTCGGAACAGGAACAACAGGCGCGGTGGCCAAGCGCCTTGGCAGAAATTTTGTCGGCATTGAGCGCCAGCAGGACTATATCGACGCAGCAACGGTCCGCATTGCAGCCGTTGAAGTGATGGACAAGCCGACACTGGCAGTGACCAACGGCAAGCGCGCTGAACCTCGCGTTGCATTTGGTGCCCTTATTGAAAATGGCTTTCTCAAAGCTGGAACGGTTCTTACCGACACAAAGAAGCGCTGGCACGCAACCGTTCGTCTCGACGGTTCGCTCGAAATGAACGGCGAGACAGCCTCGATCCACCGTATGGGTGCCAAGGTGCAGGAACTCGACGCCTGCAACGGTTGGACATTCTGGCACTATGAGACAGACGGAACACTGCTGCAAATAGATGAAATAAGGAAAACCTATCGAAGCGAGGTTTTGTCAGCAGGCGCTTAGGAATTGTAAAGGGTTTCAGGCATACGCTTGCCACACTGAAATACATGCCCCTGAACCAGGCACAAGAACCGGATGAAAAACCGGTTGCAAAAAAGAAGGCGGACCCAAAGTCCGCCTTTTTTGTTTGTCGGGTTTCAGCTGATCAACGCATGGGCGCGCAGGTCGTTTTTCAATTGCCCCGGCGTGGTAAACAGCACCGCTTGCCATCCCGCATTTTTTGCAGCCGCGATATTTGCCGGGCTGTCATCAATGAAGAAGGTGCGCGCAGGATCAAGATCGAAAGATTTGACATGATGATCATAGATTGCCGGATCGGGCTTGATCAGTTTCACATCTCCTGAAACCGTAACGCCGCGTGGCTTTTTGAGAAACGGGAAAATTTCCTTCGCCTGGCGAAACGTGTCCGAGGCAAAATTTGTCAGCATGGTCACATCGCGCCCTTCAGTAATGAAACTCTCCAGGATCCCGACACTTTCGTCATACGCATGGGAAACCATTTCATGCCAATGGGCTCGGAAGGCACGAATGTTTTTTTCATGTTCCGGGTATTCGGCGATCAACAGGTTTTCGGCAGTTTGCCAGTCACGGCCGCGATCCTGTTCGATATTCCAGTCGGAGGTGCAGACATTGCTGAAAAACCAGTTGCGCTCGCCAGCATCAGGGATCAGCCGCCTGAACGGAATATCGGGATCGTAATGGATGAGCACTTTCCCTATATCAAATACGATGTGTCTGATTTCATTCATGTTCTTTTCCCTTGAAAGCGTCCGGCAAGGCAACACTTATGGCCTTTTTCATGACGGTCGGCAAAGCCTCCGATCGCAAATTCGCAACGGGCGACCACCAGCCGTCGTCAGTCTTTTCGTTGCTGCAGATGATAATCTGCCATACTTCCAATTCCAGATGAAAATGCGTGAAAGTGTGTCGCGCAATGCCGCTGCGTCGCCATTCTCCGGAAAAAGGGAGGCAAGAACTGCCTGTCTCTCCGTCGATGCGAGCAGTCCAGCCAGTTCCGGGAATTTCACTCATGCCGCCCAGCAGTCCGCTTTCAATGCGTTTGCGCAAGAACACCTCGCCTTCACCGTTCTGAATAACAAACGCAGCGCCTTTGCGGGTTGGCTTGACAGCCTTTGCAATTTTGACCGGAAAGCGTTCAGCGTCACCCGAGGCAAATCCTTCGCACGTTGAATTGACCGGACACAGATTGCATGCCGGATTTTTGGGGCTGCATAAGGTTGCACCCAAATCCATCATCGCTTGGGCAAAATCTCCCGGCCTTTCTGTTGGAAGCAGGCTGGAAACGATATCGCGAATTTCAGTCTTGCTTTGCGGTACAGGCCTGTTGATACGATATTGCCTTGTGATGACACGCTCGATATTGCCATCAACCACGGCAACCGGCTTGCGAAAAGCGATCGCGGAAATCGCCGCGGCAGTATAATCGCCAATGCCTGGGAGTTTTTTCAACGCTTCATATTGATCGGGAAAGCGACCGCTATATTCATGAAAGATCGTCTCGGCACATTTTTTCAGATTTCGCGCTCGCGAATAATATCCAAGGCCGGCCCATGCCTTCATCACTGCTTCATTCTCGGCTTTCGCCAATGCGTCAATCGTCGGCCAAAGGGAAAGGAATTTGAGATAATAATCCCTGACGGTGGCAACCTGTGTCTGTTGCAGCATGACCTCTGAAAGCCAGACGTGGTAGGGATCGGGGAGGGTTCCGGCTTTACTTTGGGATGGTGCAATTCGCCACGGCAATGACCGGGCATGGCGGTCATACCAATCCAGCAAGGCGGCAGAAAATTCCGGGTGATTTCCCCGATTTGTCATTGATTGTTGCGCTTCCGCTTTTTGACCGGATGTTTTTGGTGTAGGCATAAAGTGAACCTGTACTTTGCAAAACAGAAATCAAGGCAATCCTTTCGTGTCATCAACAGATAAAAACCATGATGGCAAAAAAATGCCCGCACCCAAAGTGTCAACCAGCCAGTCAGTTGAGCGGAAAGGACGGCCGAAATATGCCATGCATGTTTCCGATCTGGTTTCCGGTGTCCTCTCTGATGTGATTGCCCGCCGCAACGGGATGACACTCGACCTGTTGGCAGGCTGGCAGGATATCGTCGGCCCGGACTATGCCGCGTGTACCTTGCCTGAGAAAATTATCTGGCCCAAGCGTGCCAGCGATGGCGAACCCTTTCAGCCCGGCTCTTTGGTCGTCGCATGCGACGGTGCCAAGGCTCTGTTTTTTCAACATGAAACATCACAGATACTCGAGCGCGTTAATTTCTTTTTTGGCTTTCAGGCGATCGAAAAGATCAAACTTGTCCAAAAGCCACTGGGAAAGCCCAAATCCCGCAAAAAACCGGTAATAGCCCTTGATCAGGCCGAAGAGCAGCGCCTTGGTGCTGTATTGGAATCAATCGCGGATCCCAAACTTCGCAAAAAACTTGAAGCATTCGGCAGAGGGGTTATTTCCCGCAACAAAATCTCAAAAATGCCTTGATTGTTGTCCTTTTTGGTTCATCGGTGGTTCAGGCGTGATAGTGTAATTGTCTGCATAACGATCTGTTGATCCTGATTACACTTGAATAAACCTGATCATAAGTTAGGTAGAATATCGCAAAACATTTTTATCCGTCAGTTTTGACAGGGAGTATCGAATGAAACTATCGCGCCGCAAACTCTTGCTGACCTCAGGCATCGCAATCATGATGGGCGCAGGTTCCCTGTGGTTGAATTCAGGCGATTCAATGAACCTGGTGAGCAATGCATCTGCGCAGGATTTGTCCACCGTCATGCAGCCCGGCGATTTGCCCGACATGTTTCTGGGTGAAGAAAACGCTCCGGTAACCATCGTCGAATATGCCTCGATGACATGTCCGCACTGTGCCAATTTCCATGAGGTGGTTCTTCCCGCACTCAAGGAGAAATATATCGACGCAGGTAAAGTGAAGCTGATTTTCCGTGAGTTTCCGCTTGATGCAAGGGCCTATGCGGCATCCATGCTTGCCCGTTGCGCCGATCAGCAGTTTTATTTTCCAATGACTGATGTTCTCTTCAAACAGCAAAGTAACTGGGCCACGGCTGAAGATCCTCGTGTGCCGCTTCTTCAAATCGCCAAATTGGCTGGTTTTACACAGGATAGCTTTGAGACATGCTTGAAAAATCAGGAGCTTCTCGACAAAGTGAATTCGACACGAAAAAAAGCGGCAGAAGTGTATGGGGTCTCGGGAACACCGTCCTTCTTTATAAATGGCGAAAAATACAGTGGTGATATATCCGTCGAAGGATTGTCAGCGGCTATCGACAGCCGTCTCTGACCATCAAAACAACGATTGCGGGCAGTTTTCTGTCCGCAAGGGCTGTTTTATGGATCGTTTCCCGTTGGTATTGTTTGAATTTCAGGTGAGCCGGTCATGAAGTTCAATAAACTGCGCCTTTTGGGCTTCAAATCTTTTGTTGAACCCACGGAGTTTCTCATCGAAGCCGGCTTGACAGGTGTTGTCGGGCCTAATGGTTGCGGCAAGTCCAATTTGGTGGAAGCCCTGCGCTGGGTGATGGGTGAAAACTCTTATAAAAACATGCGCGCCTCGGGCATGGATGATGTGATTTTCTCAGGTTCCGGCAATCGTCCATCGCGAAACTCGGCGGAAGTCGGTCTTTTCCTCGACAATTCTGACAGAAAAGCCCCTGCAGCATTCAATGATGCCGACGAATTGCAGATCACCCGCCGTATCGAGCGTGAATCAGGGTCGGTCTACCGTATCAACGGCAAGGATGTCCGCGCCAAGGATGTGCAATTGCTTTTTGCCGATGCATCGACTGGTGCCCGTTCGCCATCAATGGTCGGGCAGGGCCGCATCGGTGAGCTGATTTCCGCCAAACCGCAGGCCCGCCGGGCCTTGCTCGAAGAGGCAGCCGGAATTTCCGGGCTTCATTCGCGCCGTCATGACGCGGAACTGCGATTACGTGCAGCAGACCAGAATCTTGAGCGGCTCGAGGACGTGATCAACCAGTTTGACAGCCAGTTGGACAGCTTGAAACGGCAAGCCCGTCAGGCGAACAGATACCGTGCCATCTCCGATGATATTCGCAAGTCGAGCGGCCTCGCGTTTCATCTGCGCTGGAGCGCTGCGAAATCGGCTGAGGCTGAAGCCCAGAGCAAACTTTCGGAAGCCACGAAAATGGTTGGCGAGCGGGCGCAAATCCAGCTTGAGGCTGCCAAGGCACAGGGTATCCTGTTTCACCGTATGCCTGCTTTGCGCGAAGCCGAAGCCAAGGCTGCCGCCGCGCTTCAACGCATAACGATTGCCCGGAATCAACTCGATGAGGAAATCGAGCGCTTGGCAAACCGCAAGCGCGAACTGGAAAACCGCATTGCACAGTTGCAACAGGACGTTGTCCGCGAAGAAACAATGGTTTCTGAAAACGCCGACATGCTGAAACGGCTGGATGAGGAAGAATCCGAACTGACGCTGCAGTCAAATTCAGTCACGCAGACCGAGGCTGCGTCAAAAGCCAGGCTTGAGGAAATCGCCGGCAAGCTTGGTTTGAGCGAGAAGGCACTTGGCGATCTGACCGCCAAAGTCGCGGAAGAGACAACGCGCAAATCCCTGCTTGAGCGCAATATTCGCGATAGCGAGGAACGCAGGAACCGTATTTCCGCACAGATTGAACGGGTCGATACCGAACTCCTCGAAGTCATCGAAAAAATCAGGCAGTTTTCAGGTCATGAGAGTCTGCGCAGCCGTGTAGCCCAGTTGGAGCAGGGCCTGGTCTTTGCCGAGAGCAATCTGGTTAGTTCTGAAAAGGCGGGTGAAGAGGCGTTACAGAACGAACAGGAGCTGCGCGCTCCATTGGCCGCGTTACGGGAAAAGCTTGGGGCAATAGAAACCGAGGCGCGAACCCTCAATCGTATTCTAAACCAGGGCGGACAGGATCTTTTTGCAGCCATCGTTGAAAAAATCAGTGTTGCTCCGGGGTATGAAAAGGCTCTGGGAGCAGCCCTCGGTGAAGATCTAGATGCAGCAACCGATGCGGCAGCGCCAGTGCGCTGGCAGTTGATCGCAGGCGGATTTTCCGGCGAAGCGCTGCCGGTGGGAACAAAACCACTGGCGGATGTGGTAAAGGCTCCGGCCGAACTTTCGCGGCGCTTGTCACAGATCGGAATTGTCGGGGCTGGCGATGGGCATGCACTTCAGGCTCAACTGAAACAAGGCCAGAGACTGGTATCGCCTGAGGGTGATCTTTGGCGATGGGACGGTTTCCAGGCTTCAAGTGAGGCGCCCACGGCAGCTGCGCAACGCCTTGCCCAAAAGAACCGTTTGGCGGAACTGGATCAGGAAGCGATAGCTGCCCAGAAGGAACTTCAAGCTGCCGCTGCTTTGCATGAAACGGCAAAACAGGCTGCTGCCACTGCCGCAGAAAATGCACGCACCATGAGGGAAAACTGGCGTGTCGCCCAAAAGCAACTGGGCGAGGTTCGTGAGGAAATCAGCGCGGCAGAACGTGCTTCAAGCCAGTTCACATCACGAAAATCGGCACTCGAAGAATCAAGGACGCGGCTCGACGCCGACCAGCAGGAGGCATTCAAGTCTGTCAGTGATGCGCAAGTGCAATTGGCAAGTGTCGGCGATGTGGCAGCTCTTGATGCTGAACTGGGTGCCCTTCGCCTCGTCGTAGCGCAGGACCGGGCCAATATGGCGGAAGTGCGTGCCGAATTCGAGGGACTGTCCCGCGAGGCCGAAGCGCGGGGCCGTCGTCTTGAAACCATCAAGGTCGAACGTGAAAACTGGCAGCGCCGGGTTGAGAATGCGTCAAGACAAATCGCCCAGCTGACCAAGCGCCGCGAAACGACAATGATCGAATTGTCCGGCATTGAAGACGCACCCGAGCAGGTCGACGACAAGCGCCGCGAACTCGTACGGCAGGTTGAAAATGCGGAGATAGCTCGCAAGGAAGCTGCCGACAAACTGGCTCAGGCCGAAAGTGATCAGGCTGAGGCAGACAAGCTGGCGAAAGATACGATTGTGGCACTTTCAGAAGCGCGTGAAGCCAGTGCCCGCGCTGAAGAGCGCCTCAATTCAGCCAAAGAGCGGCGCGGTGAGATTGAAGCGCGTATCGTCGAGGAGATGGAATGTCAGCCACACGAGACGCTGGGACTGGCGGAATTACCTGATGGCGAGGAATTGCCCAATCTTGCCAGCGTTGAGGGAAAACTGGAAAAACTGAAAATCGAGCGCGAACGTCTGGGCGCCGTCAACCTGCGCGCGGAATTTGAACAGACCGAAATTTCCCAGCAGCGCGAAGCGTTGATCGCCGAACGCGATGATCTGGTCGAGGCAATTCGCCGTCTACGATTGGGTATTGGCAGCCTCAACAAGGAGGGCCGTGAGCGTCTTTTGGAAGCTTTTGATGTGGTCAACGCTCAATTCCAGCGTTTATTCACCCACCTTTTTGGCGGCGGAACCGCCGAATTGCAATTGATCGAATCAGATGATCCGTTGGAAGCAGGGCTTGAGATTCTCGCCCGTCCGCCTGGCAAAAAGCCGCAAACCATGACCCTGCTTTCCGGCGGCGAACAGGCGCTGACAGCAATGGCGCTGATTTTCGCGGTGTTTCTTACCAATCCGGCACCGATCTGCGTTCTCGACGAAGTCGACGCGCCACTGGATGATCACAATGTTGAACGCTTCTGTAACCTGATGGATGAGATGGCGGCATCAACCGATACGCGTTTTGTGGTGATAACCCATAATCCGATTACAATGGCGCGCATGAACCGTCTGTTTGGTGTCACCATGGCCGAGCGCGGAGTCAGCCAACTGGTTTCAGTTGATCTGCAACAGGCTGAGAAGTTCCGTGATGCCGGTTAGGCTTAACATTCAGGGCAAATCTTCAGACTTTCACCACGCTATAGCTTATAATTGACAATTCACACGGGAATTGGAAAGAAAATAGCGCCCATTTTCACCAGAAATGGAAATGCGCGAATTTGCCGCTTGCAATTTACTGCCGCAATGCGGCAATTGTCAGGTTGAAAAGACGGGGATGGAGACTCTGCCGTTATGGCAAAGTGGATTTATACTTTTGGGGCTGAAATGGCCGAAGGGAATGCTTCCATGGCATCGCTCCTTGGCGGCAAAGGTGCGAACCTGGCTGAAATGTCAGCAATTGGATTTCCGGTCCCACCAGGATTTACCATAACCACGGAAGCCTGCAGCTATTTTTACGCCAACGGCCGGACACTTCCGCATGATCTGGAAACCCAGATATCGGCGGCGATGATGAAATTCAACAAGTCTACCGGCCGAAAATTTGGCAGCACAACGAAGCCTTGTCTGGTTTCTGTGCGTTCCGGCTCACGCGCCTCAATGCCGGGCATGATGGACACAATCCTCAACCTTGGCCTTAACGACGAAACTGTGGAAGTGATTGCCACTGAAACAGGCGATCCGCGCTTTGCCTATGACAGTTACCGCCGTTTCATCCAGATGTACGCCGATGTGGTGCTGGGAATTGATCATGAATATTTTGAGGAAATTCTGGACGAGGCAAAGGCAACCCATGGCTATGACCAGGATACCGAACTGACTGCCGACGATTGGCGGGATTTGATTGTAAAATACAAGAACTTGATCGAGACCGAACTTGACGTGCCATTCCCTCAGGATGTGCATGAGCAGTTGATGGGCGCTATCAAGGCTGTTTTTGCATCCTGGATGAATCAGCGTGCGGTAATTTACCGAAGTATAAACCGGATTCCGGGTGACTGGGGTACAGCGGTAACCGTTCAGGCAATGGTATTTGGAAACAAGGGGGAAACCTCCGCCACCGGAGTTGCCTTCACCCGCAATCCGTCGACGGGAGAAAACCGTCTGTACGGAGAGTTCCTCGTCAATGCGCAGGGCGAAGACGTGGTTGCAGGCATTAGAACACCTCAGGATTTAACCGAGGCTGCCCGAATTGAGGCCGGCTCTGATATGCCATCGCTGGAAAAGCTGATGCCCGATGCGTTCAACCAGCTTAAGGAAATATCCTCGCAACTTGAAACGCACTACCGCGATATTCAGGATATCGAATTTACCATCGAAAACGGCAAACTGTGGGTGTTGCAAACCCGCTCCGGCAAGAGAACGGCAAAAGCCGCTATCCGTATTGCTGTTGATATGGCACTTGAAGGCCGCATCACCAAAGAAGAGGCGGTTTGTTCGATTGAACCGGCATCGCTTGATCAGCTGTTGCACCCGACGATTGCCGAGGGTGCAAAGCGCGATGTGATTGCTAGCGGATTGCCTGCATCTCCCGGTGCGGCAACCGGTGAAATTGTCTTCAATCCCGATGAGGTTGAAGGGCTTAAACTGCAGGGGCGCGACATTATCCTGGTCAGGGTCGAAACCAGCCCTGAAGACATTCATGGCATGAGTGCAGCGCAGGGCATTTTGACCCAGCGCGGCGGCATGACCAGTCATGCGGCTGTTGTGGCGCGCGGCATGGGAAAGCCCTGCGTGTCTGGCGCGGGAATGATCAAGGTTGACTATCATCGCAATGAATTGACTGCCCATGGCCGGGTATTCAAGAAAGGTGATATCATTACGATTGACGGCGGCAAAGGCCAAGTTTTGGCAGGCAGGGTGCAGATGCAGCAACCCGAGCTTTCCGGTGCCTTTGGCACGATTATGGAATGGGCTGACAAAATTCGCCGGATGAAAGTCCGCACAAACTCCGATACCCCCAAAGAGGCAAAGGCGGGTCACTCATTTGGTGCTGAAGGCATCGGTCTATGCCGAACCGAACACATGTTCTTTGAAGAAGACCGCATTCGCCCGGTGCGTGAAATGATCATCGCCGATACCGAAGAGGAAAGGCGTGCTGCCCTTGCAAAGCTTCTGCCAATGCAGCGCAATGACTTTATCGAACTTTTTGAAATCATGGCCGGTATGCCAGTGACGATCCGGTTGCTCGATCCGCCTTTGCATGAATTCCTGCCGCACGAGGAAAGCGACATAATCTTGGTCGCCCACAGCATGGGCATAGATTCTGAAACTTTGAAAAGCAGGGCAAACATGCTGCACGAGTTTAACCCGATGTTGGGTCATCGCGGTTGCCGTTTGCTGATTTCATTTCCCGAAATTGCCGAGATGCAGGCGCGGGCGATATTTGAAGCCTCGGTCGAGGCAGGTCGCAGAACCGGACGCAAGGTTATTCCCGAAATCATGGTGCCATTGGTCAGCCTCAAGCGTGAACTTGATTACGTGAAGGACACAATTGACAGGATCGCAAAACAGGTTTCGTTAGAGTCAGGTGAGGAAATAGAGTATCAGGTTGGAACGATGATCGAGCTTCCGCGCTCGGCCATTCGTGCCGGGGATATCGCGTTGGCGGCAGAGTTCTTCTCCTTCGGCACAAACGATCTTACCCAGACGACATTTGGAATTTCCCGCGACGATGCAACACAGTTCATTCCGACCTATGAAGCCAAGGGAATTGTTGATCGTGACCCTTTCATCTCGCTTGACCTTGAGGGGGTTGGTGATTTGATGCGCATTGCCACCGAGCGTGGAAGAATGACACGACCAGATCTGGTTCTTGGCATATGCGGCGAACACGGTGGCGATCCCGACTCCGTTCATTTCTGTGAAAGCATTGGACTTAACTACGTCTCATGTTCACCGTTTCGTGTGCCGATTGCCCGACTGGCAGCAGCTCAGGCGACCGTCAGGTATCGCAATAAAAACTGATTTAAATCAATGCGCTATGATGACAGGATGAATCACCTTGTCAGAGAAAGCGATGGCAGAAACATGGCACTTACTGGAGCGACTTACCGCCACGTCGTGACGGTTTGGCGATGCTGCAATCTGGCAGCAGACACAGGATATTGGCAAACGACAGGGCAAAATCGGCAAGATGCACGGGTGCGTCCTTTGACTGGATTACATCTATGCGCTTATCCTTTATGACCAGAAACAGAACGCCTGTTTCTGTTTCCGACTGATAGAGTATCGCGATGGCTTTTTCTGCCTGGTTGTTAATCAGCAAAGCAGGAAACTCGAAAAGGAGGCGATAGTCAACCGTGCCCGATGGCAGCGAGGCAGGGTCGAACATTCCCCCATTTTCGAGAGTTTCAGAGACTATTTCACCCAAGGGCCCAAGCAAATGGGGAATTGTTTGTGTCATCGTATCTGGTAGGCTTTTGTCTGCCGGTAACGCTTGTGGTGCCATTTGTAGTCTCCCTTTTTTGAACAAGCTAAATCGGTGAAGTGGCCAATCTGCGGTTAAAAAACGGCAGCGGGTTCACAATTGGTATCAAATGAAACTGCGCTTGAAAGGCTCTATTGGCTGAAAACCGGAACCCGTGTATAGCGTGGTTTCGCGCACCGGATTTGCCGCAATTGAAACGCAATTGCGAGGCCACATTAGGGCATCGTGGGGCAATGCAGGTTTGTGCAGGAGTATTGACTTGGCCGGTTTTTATGAACGAAGAGTTTCAGCTGCTGCGATCTGGTGTCAGCGCCTTGCAGTTATCGCTGTGCCTTTTTTCATTCTGACAATCCTTCTTCACCGATCTTCTGGCATAACGACGCCTCAGGCGATGTGGCTCATTGCATTTGGCATCGGTCTTTTGCTGGGCAGTCTGGTTTTCGGATTGAAAGCTGCCAGCGATCTTTGGGAAAAAGGCTACAAGGGCGGCAGGGCGACGGTGAACGGCTTTGTTTTGTCCATATTGTTGTTGATACCCTTCGGGATTCAACTTTCAAAGGCGCTTGAAAATCCCCAGTTGCAAGATGTTTCAACGGATGTATTCAATTTGCCAATCTTCCTTGAGCCAGCCCAAAATGCCAACGAAGGTGGGGAGCCAATGGATGCGTATGACGAATATTCCGCGCAATTGATTGTCTCGAACTATCCTGAGCTTGTCACCCGAAGATACAGCGCTCCTCAGGAGAGGGTAGTGGGCGCCGTGACGGAACTTTTGAAACGCTGGAACTGGCGGATCAGGGCAAGTGAGAACTTACCTGAGGATGAAGCCGGAAAAGAACCGGATCAAGAAGCGGCCAAGGCGGCTGAGGGTGAAGCAAAACTTGCCGGGAGCGAACAGGAAGTAAAGGAACTGACCGAGCAAAACGCTCCTGAAAACTTGCCGGATGTGATTGTTCAAGCCGAGGCAAAGTCATTTCTGATGAAGCTGCCATCCTACATCGTAGTTCGTGTCTCATCGGAAAGTGATACAACGCTAGTGGACATGCGCTCGGCGAGCTATTGGGGACGCCATGATTTTGGCAGCAACGCCAGCAATATCAGCGAGTTTCTTGCTGCCCTTGATCAATCCCTCGCCGGAGTGGCCGGCGAGTAAGTCCATTCCATCGGGTTTGAGATTGTTACCAGCGCGACACTGCCGGTTGCCCGGTCTGATGATTTGAAATCGCTGCAAAAAGTTGCTGATAAGATTCGCAATTTTCCGATGCACAAATTTCCCTGATTTTCACCAACTGGATCTTGGCTGCGTCTACGTCACCGTTTTGAAGCAGTGCCTCCCCGTAATATTCACGCACCAGCGAATACTGGGGGTCAAGTGCGATGGAGTGTTTATAAAATGCCATCGCCTTTTCCAACTGCCCAAGCTTGCGGTATGAATAGCCTTTCATGTTGAGCAGTCTGGGATCAAGCTGGTCAGGTGCGAGATCAAAAATGGCAAGTGCTTCCTGATATTGTCCGGCGTAAGCGAATTCGCGGCCACTTTCAAAGAGGCTGTCCTGATTCATGGAGGACTTTTTCGCCTCACATTTCTTGGTCTCCTTGTTGTAGACCTTTCCAATTTTCTGGCATTTTTGTTGAGGTGTCTCGGCGACGGTTTGACTGGTGCCGCCTTCCGCAGCAAAGGCATTGCCGGAAATGAGCAATGCAACACAAACACCTGCCGTCCTTATCAATGAAGTTGTGTATTGAATTTTCATGCCGTCCTCCGTTTTGTGGCCCCCAAGCCAAATGGTGTCTTTTAACACATCCTAATATGATACGTTGAAAATGCGAATAGGTTTCACGAACGGGAGCCTATATCAATACTTGCAATATATTGCAGCATTTTGACGTTCAACATGACATTCATCACATCTCAGCCAACTGCCTTATAGTGTGAAGCAAGACTTGGCGCGCCCTCGCAGCTTACAAGTCCCTTTTCCAGCAGATCCTCTATATGGGCAAAAACAGAGAGTGCTGCCGCACCGTGTAGGCGCTTGTCGGTCTCCTTGTAAATCACGGCAACCATTTCCGGTATTGTCGTATCTCCCTTGCGAATGCGGTGCAAAACTGCTGTTTCCCGCATTTTCCGGTGCGCGCGCAGCCCCCGGACAAATTCCTTAGCCTTGTTGAGGCGTCCGCCATGGCCTGGAAAATAGGTGGTTTCGTGCCTGTCGAGCAGGGTGTTGAGTGAACCCATATACGCCGCCATATTGCCATCGGGAGGTGCGACAATCGAGGTTGCCCAGGCCATGACATGGTCGCCGGAAAACAGAAACTTGCTGTCCATAAGGGCAAACGCCATGTGGTTGGCGGTGTGCCCGGGGGTAAATACGGCCTCAATTGCAAACCCGTTGCCTGATATGATGTCGCCATGTTTGATAATGTGGTCCGGGTTGAAGTCCCTGTCGCCGGAAGCATCAAGCGCATTGATTTCCCCCAGATGCAACTCGCGGGCAGCGCGGTGCGGCCCCTCAGCATAGATCGGTGCACCCGTTTCGTCCGCAAGCCTGCGTGCCAGCGGAGAATGGTCCATATGGGTATGGGTCACCAGAATATGGCTGACAGTCCTGCCTTTGAGCGATTTCAGTATGGTTTCATAATGATCGTTCTGTTCGAGCGGACCTGGGTCGATGACCGCCACTTCCTTTCCGCCAACTATATAGGTGTTGGTTCCGTGAAATGTGAAGGGTCCATGGTTCGGCGCTGTTATGCGATGGATATTTTCGGCAATTTCGACGCCCTCGCCATAGCGGGGTTCGAATTCGGCGCGAAAGGGTATTGAGGTCATTCATCAAGCCAATTTGTTTGTTCTATCCACCACAGTCTGCACGGTTTCCCTTGATTGGCAAAGACAAAAAACGATAGAAGTCGTGCATTGGTCGCCACTGGCCGATACGGTGTTTGAAAAAAGGAAAACAGTAAATGAATCTCCCTCCCAAAAGCCTCGCCATCGCTCCAAGTTCCATCAGTAGTTCGGGTTCCAAATCACTGTATAGTCTGCTTCTCATTGCCGCCGGTGTAGCTGTTCTGGCAGTTTCCGCAAAAATTCAGGTCCCGTTTTGGCCCGTTCCAATGACTTTGCAGACCCTTGCGATCATGGGAATTGCCGCTTCTTTTGGTTCTCGCCTCGGTATTTCCACCATCCTTGCTTATCTCGCCACAGGCTTTGCTGGCGCACCAATATTTGCCGGACCTCTTGCAGGTCCGGCCTATTTTGCCGGCCCGACAGCAGGCTTTCTGCTCGGCTTTGTCGTGATTGCTGCCATTGTTGGCTATGCCGCAGACAAGGGTTGGGGAAGAACCCCCCTGAAACTGTTCGCTTCCATTCTGGTAGCCGACATCATCTGTTTTGCACTAGGTTTTGTCTGGCTCGGTTTCATGTTTGTTTCGGCCAAGACCGGTACCACTCTTGGCGCAGCAACAGCCTATGGAGTTGTCAGCCAGTATTTTCTCGCCGACTTCGTGAAGATCGCGCTTGCCGCGCTCGCAGTGCCGGCCATTGGCAAAATTCTGGCAAAATAATTTACCATCAAACCAATGGAAACCCGGTCCGTTCATGCGGCCGGGTTTTTTGTTATGCAGTATTCCACGGCTGAAAACCGGATCAGTGCGACAGTTCCTTCATCGCGCCTTCAAGTCCCGCGAGTGTGAGGGGGAACATCCTGTCGGCGAAGAGTTTGCGGATCATCTGGGTGGACTGGGTATAATTCCAGGCGTTCGGGGAAACCGGATTGATCCAGATGGCATTGCGCCATTGGTCAACCACCCGTTTCAGCCAGACTTCGCCGGGCTCCTCGTTCCAGTGTTCCACCGAGCCGCCGCGGTAAACGATCTCATAGGGGCTCATCGCGGCATCGCCGACAAATATGACCTTATAGTCCGGCCCGTATTTATGCAGAATGTCATAGGTAGACATCACTTCGCTGTGCCGCCGCCGGTTGTCTTTCCAAACGCCTTCGTAAAGACAATTGTGAAAATAGAAATATTCAAGATGCTTGAGTTCACTGCGCGCCGCCGAGAACAATTCTTCAACCACCTTGACGTGATCGTCCATCGAGCCGCCAATATCCAGAAACAGAAGGACCTTTACTGCATTGTGCCGCTCGGGGCGGGTTTTAACATCCAGATATCCATGCTCGGCTGTGGCGCGAATGGTGCCGCCAAGATCAAGTTCCTCATGCGCACCTTCGCGCACCCAGCGCCGCAACCGTTTGAGTGCGACCTTGATATTACGCGTTCCAAGTTCGACATTATCATCGAGGTTTTTGAAGTTTCGCTGGTCCCAAACCTTGAGCGCCTTGCGGTGCCTGCTTTCGTGCTGGCCGATGCGAACCCCTTCAGGATTATAACCATAGGCGCCAAACGGAGAGGTGCCTGCGGTGCCGATCATTTTTGATCCGCCCTGATGGCGCTTGTGCTGTTCTTTCAGCCGTTCACGCAAGGTCTCCATCAGTTTTTCAAAACCGCCCATGGCCTCGATCAACTTCTTGTCTTCTTCTGACAGGTTTTTTTCAGCCAGCTTCTTCAGCCACTCTTCAGGCAGGTCTACCTGCTCGATACCATCCGGTCCCGAAACTGCTTCAACGCCTTTGAAAAACTCTGAAAACACTCTGTCGAAGCGGTCAAGATTTCGCTCGTCTTTCACAAGGGCCGCCCTGGCAAGGAAATAAAATCCCTCGACATCGAAGGTCACCAGATCGCTCTCCATCGCCTCAAGCAATGTCAGGTATTCCCGCAATGAGACGGGAATTTTTGCCTGCTTGAGTTGAAGAAAGAATGGAATGAACATGGGGTGATTATGCAGTTTCGGTGTTCGAGCGCAACCAGGCATCCAGATTGTCTTTGGTAAATGTGCCGGCCTCGAGATGGTGGTGGATCAGCGCCTCAACTGTATCTTGAGTGGCCGTTATATTTAGCCCGTTCAAGTCAAGAAAAATGTCAACCACCGCAAAGGCTATCCTTTTGTTTCTATCGATAAAGCCATGGTTCATCCCAAGGCTTTCCCAAAGCGCGGCTGCTTCCTCCAGCAAATCCTGATAATATCCGGTTTGAGGGCGCAACAACGAGGATTCAACAAGACCCTTGTCCCTCACTCCGTGAGAGCCGCCATATGCTTCAATGAGTGCTGAGTGGATCAGCAGCACTTCGCTAATGGTGAGATAACGCATGGCGAATTAACGGGCCAAAGCAGTGTAAAGCTTGTCCCAGCGCTTCATGCTTCGTTCAAGCGACGATTTCATACGAACATCCATTCCGCCAGATACAGCCAAAAGGCGTTCATATTCTTCTGCTGCAATTACGATTCTGAAATCGCGCCCGTTTTTTTGTATGGCAACCGGTTCAATACCGGACTGCTCCATCAATTCGCCAAACCGGTTTTTTGCGTCCGTTGCTGTGAAATGTTTCATAACCGCTCTCCAGGATTTTAGCTAAAATAGCCATTTCAGCTAAAATAGTCACAATGGCCAAATTGGCTATTTTCCAATCTCATTCAAATCATACGGCGTTGTCTGGTACATCCGGTTAATCCAGTTGCCAAACAACAAGTGGGCATGCGAGCGCCAACGGTTTTGCGGCGGCATATGCGGATCATCGGCCGGGAAATAATTGTGAGGAATTTCGATAGGCACATTTGTCGCCACATCCCGCTCGTACTCTTCTTTTAGCGAGGTAGAATCATATTCGATATGATTGAAGATATAGAGCCGGTTTCCTGTGTCCTCAGATATCAGGCAAGGGCCGGTAATGTCCGACTCCATCAGCAATTCAAGTCCGTTTACAGGCTTGATATCGGCAGAGCGCATTTCGGTCCAGCGTGAAACCGGGATCGAGAAATCATCGGAAAATCCCGCGAGATAGGGGGACGCCGGAACAAGGTTTCTGTGCCGGTAAACACCAAAGGCTTTTTTATCCAGTGTATATTTGGGCACGCTGTGGAAATGGTTGATTGCGGCCATCGCTCCCCAGCAGATGAAGAAACTCGAATGAACATGGGTTGTGCTCCATTCGAAAATCCGCACCAATTCGTCCCAATAGGTCACTTGCTCAAAAGGCAATGTCTCGATCGGTGCTCCGGTGATGATCAGGCCGTCGAATTTGCGGTCCTTTATTTCCTCCCACGTATTGTAGAAGTCGATCAGGTGTTCTTCCGAGGTGTTTTTAGCAGCGTGGCTGCCAATACGCACCAGCGTCAGTTCGACCTGTAGAGGCGAAGAGCCGATCAGCCGGGCGATCTGCGTTTCGGTACGGATCTTGTTGGGCATCAGGTTGAGCAGGGCAATCTGCATAGGCCGGATATCCTGACGAACCGCAACGGTCTCGTCCATCACCATCACGCCTTCTTTGACGAGTGTTTCGCGGGCGGGCAGTTTGTCAGGAATTCGAATGGGCATGGCAATACTCACAAAAACAAAAAAACCGGATGCAAATTGCTATCCGGTTCCATGCCTGAGTGATCAGACGGCCCTTTTAGCAACTTGTTTAACGTGGCTGCAAGCTGGCTGGACACTGGGTCCGGCAAATCACCACAAATGCTCCATAGCTTATTAAGGCTCAAGCGGTCAAGAAAACAGTTTGACCCTAGTTTCCGCGTTGCCTTGCCAGAAATGCCAGACGCTCAAACAGGTGTACATCCTGCTCATTTTTCAGCAGGGCGCCGTGCAGGCGGGGCAGGGCATTTTTGGCATCTCCGCGCAGATCTGCCGGTTCAACATCATCGGCTACCAAAAGGCGAATCCAGTCTAGGGCTTCGGAGGTCGAAGGCTTCTTTTTAAGGCCCGGAGTATCACGGATTTCATAAAACTGGGTCAGCGCCTCGCTGACCAGTTTCTTTTTGATGCCGGGATAATGAACATCGACAATCTGCTGCAATACTTCAGCTTCCGGAAATCGTATATAATGAAAGAAACAGCGGCGCAGAAAAGCGTCCGGGAGTTCTTTCTCATTGTTCGAGGTAATGATCACAATTGGGCGGTGTTTTGCGGTTACGGTTTCGTTGGTCTCGTAAACATGGAACGCCATCTTGTCGAGTTCCTGCAGCAGGTCGTTTGGAAACTCGATATCTGCCTTGTCAATTTCGTCAATCAGCAGAACAACTTTTTCATTCGCATCAAAGGCTTCCCAAAGTTTGCCCTTGCGAATGTAGTTTTTAACGTCATTGACGCGTTCATCGCCAAGCTGGCTGTCGCGCAAACGCGATACCGCATCGTACTCATAAAGACCCTGCTGGGCTTTGGTGGTGGATTTGACATTCCATTCGATAAAGCGAAGCCCAAGGCTTTCTGAAATCTGCCGCGCCAGTTCGGTTTTCCCGGTTCCTGGCTCCCCCTTGACCAGCAAAGGGCGCTCGAGCGCGATTGCGGCATTGACCGCAATGGTCAAGTCATCGGCTGCAACATAGGATTTGGTGCCTTCAAAGCGCATCGTTCACTCCACTTTCTTCGTCTCAGAGTTTGGCGTAACATTCATATTGCCCTCTTTCAATGGTGGTTTCTGCTTGAGCTGCCGGAATAAACAGCTAGTCTTCTCGAACCATTGACGGGAGGCGTGGATGGAGTTTGATTATGTCATTGCCGGAGGCGGTTCAGCCGGCTGCGTGCTGGCGAGCAGGCTCAGTGAAGACGAGGATGTTTCGGTCTGTCTGATCGAGGCGGGCGGTCATGGAAAGGACCTGATGGTCAGGGTTCCGGTCGGCGCTGCCGTCTTTTTGCGGGGTCTTTTCAAGATCAACAATTGGGCATTCAACACAGTGCCGCAAAGGCACCTTGGCAATCGGCGTGGTTTTCAGCCTCGCGGGCGCACGCTTGGCGGTTCCAGCGCGATCAACGCAATGCTGTATGTGCGCGGTGTTCCGGCTGATTACGACAATTGGGAGAAGCAGGGCGCGAAAGGGTGGGGCTGGAGCGACGTTCTGCCATACTTCAGGAAAGCTGAAAACAACATCCGCGGCAATGATAATCTGCATGCCACTGGCGGTCCGTTGCAGGTCTCGGATCCGCGGGCACCGATGCAAATCAACCATGCTTTCATTGCTGCTGCCGGTGAGATGCAGATCCGCCACAATCCGGATTTTAACGGACCCGAACAGGAAGGTGTCGGGTTGTACCAGGTAACGCAGTTCCATGACGATGGGCGTGCAGGGGAGCGTTGTTCAGCCGCCGCAGCCTATTTGCATCCGGTGATGGACCGAAAAAACCTTACGGTTTTGACTCAATCAAGGGCAACCCGGATTTTATTTGACGGCAAACGCGCCAAAGGGGTTGAAATCAGCAACCGCGGCAGGCTGCAAACCATCGTGGCAAGAAAGGAAGTTCTGGTTTGCGGTGGTGCATTCAATTCGCCGCAATTGCTGCTTTTGTCAGGGATCGGCGACAAGGATGAATTGCAGCAACTTGGGATCAACTGCATCACACACCTACCAGGCGTTGGCAAAAACCTGCAGGACCACCTCGATTTCATTTTTCTAAACAAATCAGTCGACAAAAGCCTGTTTGGGCTTGGGGTGGCAGCAACAGTGAACATTGCGAAGGCAATCGCCAAATGGCGAAAGGGCTTGCCAAGCATCCTTTCCTCAACTTTTGCCGAGTCGGGTGGCTTTATCAAATCAGACCCAAAGCAACCCATACCCGACTTGCAATTGCATTTCGTTCCGGCCCTCGTTGATGATCATACGCGAAAGATGCATCCTGGATATGGTTACTCATGTCATGTTTGTGTATTGCGACCGTTTTCCCGTGGAAGCGTCTCGTTGCAAAATGCTGACCCGCTGGCCGATCCCCTTATTGATCCAAACTACCTGTCGGATGAACGGGACATGGAGCTGTTGCTGAAGGGCGCAAAAATTACCCGAGAAATTATGAACGGCACCGCGCTTCGGCCTTATCGCAAAAAGGAGCTCTATTTGTCCGGCAACGAATCGGATGATGAATTGAAAGATCATATTCGGCGCCGCGCCGACACGATTTATCATCCAGTGGGAACTTGCAAAATGGGCAGAGATGAACTTTCGGTCGTTGATGAAGCATTGAGCGTGCATGGGCTTTTAGGATTGCGGGTAGTCGATGCGTCCATCATGCCGACGTTGATTGGCGGGAACACCAATGCGCCGACCATCATGATCGCTGAAAAAGCCGCAGACCTCATCAAGCTGGCCCGGTTGCAGAAGTAGATTGGGTCGGGCATTGAGCCAGCCGCCCCTAAAATATTGGAATGTCGTTATACTTTTTGTGCAGATGGCATGAATCGCCAAAAATATCTGGACGAAAGCCTCATTTTCTGCAATCCATACCCGTCGTCAATGCATCTGAGAGTGAGGGACTGTAGATGCTTTGGGAGGAGTCGCTATGGTTTACTTCCCAGATGCATTGGCGATCCACTCTTCCGGAAATCTGTAAATTTTAATGCCGGGTCGGCTTTCTATGCTCTACAGCCGAACTTGCTGCATTTTGCTGTTTTCCAGCCTTGCGGTTGGAGAATTCCTTTTGTATAGGATGGCTCGATTGTTGGGGTGTAGCCAAGTGGTAAGGCACTGGTTTTTGGTACCGGCATGCGAAGGTTCGAATCCTTCCACCCCAGCCATTTTTCGAAGGTCAGAATCAGGTCAATTTTCAAATCAGGGCAATTTGCCAGACAGTATCCTTGGGCAAATGTCCCGGTTCACCGAAGCTAGGTGCGCAGTTCAGTCAATCGCTGCCAATAGGTCAATGGCAGTTACCTGATCAAACTGGACATGCTTTGTCATCAGTTCCTGGGCTTCGACCGATTTCCTCGACAGGATAAGATCGGCAATTTTCCTGTGTTCTTCTGCCGATGCCCTGATGGTGCCGCGATAGCGGTATCGGGCCCTGTAATAGGCCATCAGTTTGCGAGCATTTGACTTGATCAGTTCCAGCAGAAAGACGTTGCCACCGGCTTCAGCTACAATCTTGTGAAACTGCAGGTTGAGCTGGTAATAGGCACGCGCATCATCTTCGTGATCTTCCCGTCTGAATTTGAGGCATGCCTCGACTGCTGCTTCCAACCGGTTTCCCTGGGTTTTCGAAAGCCGCCTTGCGGCAAGCCCCGCTGCCTGTCCCTCAAGGGCAGCATGTACTTCCAGAATGCTCAAAAACTCCTCGAGCGTTGGCTTGAAAACCACAGCGCCCTTGCGGCTTTGGCGTTTGACCAGACCCGTCTGTTCCAGTCGAAGCAAAGCCTCGCGCAATGGAGTTCTGGATATTCCGAGTTCTGCAATCAAAGCTTCCTCGCCGATCACATCGCCGGGATTGAGGATACCGTCATCAATTTGCAGGAGGATCGTTTCGATGACCGTATCGGTCTGGCCGCTCATTGATTTTCTCCCGAAAAACAACTCTAGAGGAAAGGAATATAAAAGTCCCGCAGCTCTGTTGCATCCAGATTTGCAGTTTTTTCGATCTCCGCACGCCGCATGAATATCTGGTTGTCGCAAAGCAGTTGTCCGACTGCAGATGTCAGTGCGGTATCGCCTTCAAGATCATTCATCGCTTCCTCGAGACTGGCTCCAACCCCTTGCGCTGCATCGCTGTGGGCGAAGCCGTCGCCTGTTTCCCTGGGAGGCAGTTCATACTTGTTCTTGAAACCCAGAAGGCTTGCCTGCAACACCGCTGCAACAGCAGTATAAGGGTTGGATGTGGCATCAGCCATGCGATGCTCAAGCCTCGCCTTCGCACCCCCTTCGGCTGTTACCCGGGTCGTGACATTGCGGTGATCTCCGCCCCAGTTTTGCCAGTAACCCGATAAACTTGCGGGCTGCAGGCGGTTGTAGGACATGGCGCTCGGTGCCAGGAGACCCGCCAATCCTTTGTGGTGGTGCAAGAGACCGCCGATACATCCGCTTGCAAGGTCATTGAGATGATCAGGGCCGCTCATTCCGTTTTTCAAAAGGGCATTTTTGCCATTCTTGTCATTGAAGGAAAAATTGATGTGCATTCCAGAGCCGCCGGCACCCTGAATTGGCTTTGGCAGGAAGGTCAGAAAAATACCGTGCTGAAAGGCGATTTCCCTTGCCATCTGGCGAAACAGGACAATGTCGTCGACTGCTTTTACAGCATTGTCGAACGTCAATGTATATTCAAACTGCGCGGCATCATATTCTGCCGTTATCATGTCCAGGCTGAAGCCCAACTCATCGGCGGCTTCCCAGATTGCATCGTTAAAGCCAAGCGGGTCCGTCACAGGCCCTGTGCCATAAACGATTGCTCCCGGCGCATCATACGGCACCAGCTTGCCGTCTTCATCATGCTGGAAGGCAAACGCTTCCAACTCAATCCCGACCTTTGGTGTCAGGCCTTCCCCCTCCCAGGCAGCAACGGCCCGGCGAAGCGCGCCCCGGCCACAAACTCCAAGCGGTTCGCCGGTTGTTTCATATAGGTCGCCTATCACGATTTTGGTGCGTTCTTCCCAACCATCGCGGATGTCTTCTTCCAGCCAGCGGAGTTCCATGTCCGGAAGGCCTTCCATCATCTTTGATCCTGGTGAAGGCAGCAAATCCCGGTCAAAATGAACGCCAAAGGTAGATTGGCAAAAGCGGGTCTCACTGCTTTTAATCTTCGTCGCGGGAAGATATTTCCCACGAACGAGACTAAGATGGTCACAGAAGACGGCGCGCAGTCTATCTGACATGTTTTGCTCCTCAAGCAAGGGTAACGGTTACGGGAAGTTCTTTGATGCCGTTCACAAAATTGGAACGGACAAATTTTTGTGGACCGGCAGGTTCAATCGAAGAAATCCGCTTTGCAAGTTCTTCAAACAATACCCGCACTTCAAGACGGGCCAGCCACATTCCAAGGCAAACATGGGGACCACCCCGGCCAAAGGCTACATGGCGGTTTTGTTCGCGTTTCAAATCCACACGGTAAGGGTCGGTAAAGGCAGTCTCGTCGCGGTTACCCGAGATGAACCAGTACAACACCTTGTCGCCCTTGCGGACAGTCTTTCCGTGCATTTCAAAATCGCGGGTTGCAGTGCGCCGGAAGTAGGATGCTGGCGAAGCCCATCGGATGATTTCATCGGCAGTAACCTGCGTTATCGGCTCATTCTTCATTTGGTCGAGGAGCTCTGGCTGATGCGCCATTGCCTGCATTCCTGCTGCAATTGAATAGCGGGTTGTGTCATTTCCAGCAGCGACCAAAAGGCAGAAAAAATTCTTGAATTCCTGTCCGGTGATTGAACTGCCGTCACGGCCTGGTTGCTGGATCATGTGGAGAATGCCGTTTGTATCGCCCGCAGCGGCTTTGCGCTCCATCAACTTGTCAGCATAGGCATACAACTCTGCACCGGCAGGAGAGTTGAACGGCATCAGCCTGAATTCATCGGTCGTTAGCTTGTCCATGACGAAATCGGTGAAATCAGAATCCGTATTTGCCATCAGGGCATCGCCCTTTTCAACGAGCCATGGAAGATCCTCTTCCGGGGTTCCAAGAATTCGGCCAAGCATTCGCATGGGCAGTTCGCGGGCAATTTCCCTGGTCGCATCAAAAGTGCCTTTTTCAAGTGCCTTGTCCAATATGCCTGCGCACAGTTCGCGGATGGTGCTTTCAAACTCGGACATCACCGGATTTGAAAACGCCTTGGCGACTTTCATGCGCGTTTGCATGTGTTCTGGCGCATCGGTCTCCTGAAAAGTGCGGCGGGCAAGATACTCCTCTTCGCTCTGGTCTTCCATGCGAATGCCTTGCGCAGAAGAAAGCAGGTCAGGTTGGCCATTCAAGTCCAGGATGTCCTGATGGCGCGTTACAGACCAGTAGGGCTTGCCGCCTTCCCATTCCGTCCAACTCAGCGGGTCTTCGCGCCGTAGCCGGGCAAATGTATTGTAGGGCGCACCGTTGACGAAACTGTCATGACTGGAAATGTCGCTGTAGCCATCATCGACTGGATTCCAAATGGTCAAGTTGCTCTCCCTGCATTACTTGAGGCTGCACAATTGTCTTTAATTTAAAAATATATTAGCTATTTATAAATATATGTAAAGGGCCCGCCATGTTGATTGCAATTTTGATGACGAACACGGATGATTCCGCCTTTTCCCAGGCGCATCCGGGCGATGGAGAAAAATTCAGCGCGCTGTTTCGGGAACTGCGCCCATCCTGGAAGTTTGAGGTTTTCAATGTAAAGGATGGTGTTTATCCTAGGCAAACAAGCCATTTTGACGGGGTATTGATCACCGGAAGTCCGGCCTCGGTGCGGGACGAGGCGCCATGGATCAAACAGCTTGAGCATCTTGTCCGCCAAATATTTTCAGAAAAGACACCAATGTTTGGCGCCTGTTTTGGTCATCAGGTTATAGCGACCGCCCTTGGCGGGAAAGTCGGGTACAATCCGGCGGGATGGTCACTGGGAACTGTTCAGACAATCTGGTGTGACAGTGATGGTGCGACACCTGTCAATCTGTACGCGGCTCACAAGGAGCAGGTGGTCGAATTACCGGAGGAGGCTGCTGTGGTATCTGTGTCACCTGGATGCCCGATTGCCGGCTTTGCAATTGGCAAACATGTACTGACCACACAATACCATCCGGAGATGACGCCGGAATTCATTTCAGCGCTTTTGTCGGAAATGGAAAAGGATACCGATCAGGAAACAATCAACGCGGCAAGGCTGTCGCTTTCTACAAAGGCTGACCGCGAAAAAATCAGAAACATCATGGTATCCTTCTTTGAAAATGCCCGGTGATGGCAGCTTGCGCAAGCATCGGGGTCGGTAAAGGTAATGCCATCATAAGCTTCACTACCCTTGCTCTTTTTAATCAAGCCTTTTGAATAGATCTATTGGCTTGTCAAATGCGACGAATTATTATTATCTGGTGTCAATATAGAATTTTACGCGCGGAAATTTTTTGATCTCTTTTTAGAACTGACTTATGCAAATTTACGGCGTGAAGTGGGAGGATGATATAAGATGAGCGAACTGAAAATTCAGACAATGGAAGAGTTTGCGTCCGCCAGCGGCATATCCCGTCCTACGGTTTCGAAGTATTTCAATGATCCGGGCAGTGTCAGGGCGTCGACCCGCGAACGGATCGAACTGGCGCTGAAAAAATTCGATTTCAGACCGAATATTTTTGCGGTGAACCAGAACAGGCGGAATACAAAGAACATTGGGATTATCGTCCCTTACCTTGCAGATCCGTTTTTTGCCGAAATGGCAAGGATGATAGAGCGTCAGTGTATTGACGCCGGTTACTGGCCAATCCTTTTCAGTTCACACGGCCAGCGCCAGTCTGAAATCAGCGCTCTTGAGACGCTGAGGTCACTTAAGCCAGCAGGCGCCTTGATAGCCCCTTTGGGGCGGGCATCTGATCTTGAAATGATCCGGAAGTTTGCTGAAGATGTGCCTACGGTTACTTTTGACAGCAACCAAAAAATCGGCGAAGCCTTTGTTGGATCAAACAATTTTCAAAGTATTGGCCTGATCGTAGAGTATCTTTGCCGAACAGGTGAAGATCCATGCTTCTTTGAAATACCCCCCGTCAACCCCAATGCTCTGCGCCGCCGGAAAGCCTATATCGAGGCGATGGAGCGGCTCGGAAAAACACCCGAAATCATTCATGCGGGCGAGCAGACCTGGGACTTTGAACAAATGGGTTTGCAAGAAGGCAAGCGCCTGATTGCCGAACGAAAATTGCCGTCCAATACTGTTTTGTGCAGCAACGACAGGATCGCTATCGGTTGGCTCGCAGCCGCTTACCAGATGGGTTTGCGGGTAGGGCATGGGCCCGGTTGTGCCATGCGCATTGCAGGCCATGACGATCATCCATGGTCCCGTTTCACCTGCCCTCCATTGACAACGGTGTCACAGGATTACTCTTCAATTGTGGAGACCAGTGTTGAGAAACTGTTTGAAATCATGAACTCTGGAAGCAAATCCGGTGTCCTCGAGGAGACTTTGTTTGACGGCAAACTGGTTTTGCGGGAATCGGCCTGAGACTTCAGCGATGTAAAAAATGAAAATTTAAAAAAGTTTACGCGCGTGAAGTTTTCTGTTGACTCCTATTTGCGTTTCGATAATCTTCACAGGCATCCATTTATGCCAAGGGAGGAAATTCGATGGACTTCAAGAAAGCTTTGCTGGGCGCGTCGGCGCTTGCGCTCGTATTCAGCACCAACGCTACCGCTGCAGAATTGACCATTGCCACCGTCAACAACGGCGACATGATCCGCATGCAGAAATACACAGATGACTTTACAACTGCCAATCCTGATATCACTTTGAACTGGGTAACATTGGAAGAGAATGATCTTCGTCAGAAAGTGACAAAGGACATCGCCACCAAAGGCGGACAATACGATATTTTGACAATCGGCATGTACGAAGCCCCGATCTGGGGTGCAAAAGATTGGCTCGTTCCACTGACCGGACTTGATGATGCTGCGGACATTCTGCCAGCGGTTGCCGGTGGCCTTTCCCATAACGGCACTTTGTATGCTGCACCGTTCTACGGCGAGTCTTCAATGGTCATGTACCGCAAGGATTTGATGGAGAAGGCTGGTCTGACCATGCCGGATGCGCCAACCTGGGATTTCATTATCGATGCTGCCAATAAAATGACTGATCGCGCCAATGGCGTGAACGGTGTTTGCCTTCGCGGCAAGGCTGGCTGGGGTGAAAACATGGCGTTCCTGACAGCGATGTCAAACTCTTTTGGTGCCCGCTGGTTCGATGAAAACTGGAAGCCGCAGTTTGATACAGCTGAATGGAAAGACACACTCGACACCTATCTGAAGCTGATGAAAGATGCAGGTCCTGAGGGTGCTTCGGGTAACGGGTTCTCTGAAAACCTCGCGCTTTTCCAGACCGGAAAATGTGGAATGTGGATGGATGCAACCGTTGCAGCCTCATTCGTGACTGATCCGAAGGCTTCTTCTGTCGCGGACAAAGTTGGCTTCGCACTTGCTCCGGACAAAGGTCTGGGCAAACGCGCAAACTGGCTCTGGGCTTGGGCATTGGCCGTGCCTGCCGGTTCACAGAAAGTGGAAGAAGCACAGAAATTCGTCTCGTGGGCTACTTCCAAGCATTATACCGAACTGGTTGCTGCAAAAGAAGGTTGGGCCAACGTTCCCCCGGGCACACGCACATCCCTCTATGCAAATCCTGAATATCAGAAAGTGCCGTTTGCCAAAATGACACTGGATTCAATGAATGCTGCTGATCCGTTGAAACCGACAGTCAAACCGGTTCCTTATGTGGGCGTTCAGTTTGCCGCTATACCGGAATTTGCCGGCATTGCTACCAAGGTTGGTGAATTGTTCTCCAACGCGCTTGCTGGTCAAATCACTTCTGATGACGCGCTTGCCCAGGCTCAGGTCTATGCAACCGACGAAATGACCAAAGCAGGTTACATCAAGTAATACTGTAGTATTGCTGACGGCCCCCCGTTTCTCCCGGGGCGGGGGGCTGTTCATTTGTACATTCATCCTTGTCGCCAATGTGGAAACTGTTAGTCTTGGGCTGAAAGCCCGGGAAGCCTTCCGCATTCGCTGCCACGATGAAAAATGGGATGGAGCAGGTTCATGGCAACTCGCAGATCTAAAACAATCGCAAAGTGGGCTCTGGCACCCTCGGTTGGAATCTTGTCCGCCTTTGCATTCGTACCTTTGACACTGGTGTTTTATTACGCATTCTTGCGTTACAATCTTCAGGATCCTGAAAGTGTGCGCTGGTTCTCCTGGAATAACTTCTATTATTTCATGAAAGATCCCTTTTTCCTCAAGAACCTCTTCAACACCATATTTCTTGTTGGTGGCGTAATTGTTGTTTCTGTTGTCGGCGGCATCGGTCTGGCTCTCTTGCTGAATGTGCCGTTCTGGGGGCAGGGCATCGTCCGGGTCCTGATGATTTCTCCATTTTTCATCATGCCAACGGTTTCCTCCATGGTGTGGAAGAACCTGCTGATGCATCCGGTTTTCGGGCTGTTTGCTGAAATCCAGCGCTGGTTCGGCGTTGAACAGGCATTCGACTGGTTCGGAAGATTGCCGCTCTTTTCAGTAGGCGTCATCGTTGGCTGGCAATGGATGCCCTTTGCCGCTCTGATACTACTTACCTCATTGCAATCGCTTGATGAGGAACAAAAGGATGCAGCCGCAATTGATGGCGCAAAATCCTGGAGTTACTTCTGGCATATCGTGCTGCCACATCTGGCCCGGCCAATATCGGTGGTTGTGTTGATTGAGACGATCTTTCTTCTCAACACTTTCGCGGAGATAAAGGTGACGAGCACGGGCGGCCTCGCGGGTAACCTGACCTATCTGGTTTATTCCCAGTTGAATGATGCAAATGACGTGGGTGCAGCTGCTGCCGGTGGTGTGATTGCGGTCATTCTCGCGAACATCGTAACGCTTTTCCTTGTGCGCCTTGTCGGCAAGAATTTGGAAGATTGAATCATGGCGATGAAAACCAAACGCTCGAAAACCGTGCTTTTCGGCATCCTGGCCTGGGTATTGGGAATCATGATGTTTTTTCCCATTCTCTGGACGGCGATTGCAGCTTTCAAATCAGAGTCGGACGCCTATTCTCTCCCGCAGACCTTGTTTGTGTCTCCCTGGACAATGGAAAACTTCGCTGAAGTACAGGATCGCTCTGACTATATCACCTACCTCAAGAATACGATCATCATTGCCGGTCTTTCGACGTTGTTGGGCGTCCTGTTTGCAGTTCCGGCCGCATGGTCAATGGCATTTGCGCCGCGCGGAGAAGCTTCCAGCAAGCTCAACGGCTTTACATGGCTTGGGATCATTTTTGGCACTATCGCTCTTGCATTTTTCATTCTCTACGCCAATGGCTGGGTGGTGAACAATGCCTGGCTAGGCTTTGCCATGTTGCTTCTGGTTGTAACGCCGCCCACCTTGTGGGTTTGGACACGGCGCACGCAAGACTCACTTTTGTGGATACTGTCGACGAAAATGATGCCTCCGGCAGGTGCGCTTGTTCCGATCTTTCTGATTTTCAACCGGAACGGGTTGATTTTCAAGGATTGGGAAAACGGTATCGACCTTCGCCCGTACACGATCTTCGACAGCCATTGGGGCATGGTGCCTCTCATGATGCTTCTCAATCTGCCGATCATCATCTGGATGCTCTACACCTACTTCAAGGAAATTCCTGTGGAAATTCTGGAGGCATCGCGGATGGATGGCGCTTCACTATGGAATGAACTCACAAAAATTCTGGCGCCAATGGCTGTTCCCGGCATTGTCTCGGCTTGCCTTTTGAGCCTGATTCTTGCCTGGAACGAAGCCTTCTGGACGCTTAATCTCACTACCCGCAATGCGGCGCCGCTAAGCTTTCTGATTTCGGAATATACAAATCCGCAGGGGCAATTCTGGGCCAAGCTTTCAGCGGCCTCAATCATGGCCATAACGCCAATCCTCGTGATTGGATGGTTCTCACAGCGCCAGCTGGTGCGCGGTCTCACATTCGGAGCTGTAAAATAATGGGTCAGATCACTCTCAGGAAAGTACGCAAAGCCTTTGGAAGCACGGTTGTAATTCCAGGGGCCGACCTTGAAATCAAAGATGGCGAGTTTATTGTTTTCGTAGGTCCATCCGGCTGCGGAAAGTCGACATTGCTGCGCATGATAGCAGGCCTTGAGGATACAACGTCCGGCGAGATTGTCATCGACGGAAGGGATGTCTCTGATGTCGGACCTGCAGAACGCGGTTTGGCAATGGTTTTCCAATCCTATGCGCTTTATCCGCACATGACGGTACGTGACAACATTTCCTTCCCGATGCGCATGGCAAAGATGCCCAAGGAAGAACAGGGGACGCGGATTGCCGCCGCTGCAAAGGCGCTTAACCTGACAGATTACCTTGATCGCAAGCCCGGGCAACTTTCAGGCGGTCAGCGCCAGCGTGTTGCGATTGGTCGTGCAATTGTCCGAGAACCGCAGGCCTTCCTGTTTGACGAACCATTGTCCAACCTCGATGCTGCGTTGCGTGTCGGCATGCGGATGGAAATTTCCGAGCTTCACAAGAAGCTTGCAACCACCATGATTTATGTCACCCATGATCAGGTTGAGGCCATGACAATGGCTGACAGGATTGTGGTTCTGCAGCGTGGCGTGATTGAACAGGTCGGCAGCCCGCTCGAATTGTATCACGAGCCGCGCAATGTTTTTGTAGCCGGATTTATCGGATCGCCGAAAATGAATCTTATTGGCGGCCCTGAAGCAAAAAAGCACAAGGCACATACAATCGGCATTCGCCCTGAGCATATTCAGGTTTCAACCAAAGCTGCCAAAGGCGCCTGGGCCGGCACAGTTGGTGTTGCCGAGCATCTGGGTTCTGACACCTTTATTCATGTTCATGGTATCGAAGGCTGTGACCCGATGACTGTAAGGGCCGGCGGTGAAATGTCTGTGAAACATGGCGACAAGGTGTATCTGACGCCGGATGCGAAACAGATTCACAAGTTTGACGACGAAGGGCTTCGCATAAAATGAAAAGGCTTGAAGGTAAATCTGCGCTGATCACCGGGTCCGCGCGCGGTATCGGGCGGGGTTTTGCCGAAGCATACATCCGCGAAGGTGCAAGGGTTGCAATTGCCGATATCAATCTTAAGGCTGCAAAGGCAACTGCTAATGAACTTGGCACCTCCGCCTATGCTGTGCAATTGGATGTAAGCAATCAGGACAGCATCGACGCTGCAATTGCCAGTGTTGTTTCGAATGCAGGAAAACTCGACATTTTGATCAACAACGCCGCGCTTTTTGATGCTGCGGAAACAGTTGATATTACACGCGCGAGTTATGACAAACTGTACGCAGTCAATGTCGCAGGAACGCTTTTCACCATGCAGGCTGCTGTCCGGCAAATGATCAAGCAGGGACATGGTGGCAAAATCATCAATATGGCTTCGCAGGCCGGTCGCCGCGGCGAAAGCCTCGTGCTGGTCTATTGCTCGACAAAGGCTGCGGTAATTTCGATGACCCAGTCCGCCGGTCTTAATCTGATCAAGCATGGAATAAATGTGAATGCCATAGCGCCCGGGGTTGTGGACGGTGAGCACTGGGTGCATGTGGACTCGATGT
>JBGSTD010000064.1:0-50827 GCA_041736675.1 Salaquimonas sp. | reverse complement strand
TTCGGCGATGACATCACCCGATGAAACCTTGTCACCCTCCTTGACCAGCCATTTGGATAGGTTGCCCTCTTCCATGGTCGGAGATAGTGCTGGCATTAGAATATTAACTGACATCACATTTCCCCTTAGATCAATATATCGGTGTAGAGCTCGGAAACATCCGGTTGAGGATCGTTCTGGGCAAAATCGGCAGCCTTGGCAACGATGTCGCGGATTTCCTTGTCGATAGCCTTCAGGTCATCCTCGCTCGCAATCTTTTGTTCAAGGATGCGCTGCTTTACCTGCTCAATCGGATCGCTTTCAGCGCGCATTTTCTGCACTTCATCCTTGGACCGGTATTTTGCCGGATCAGACATAGAGTGGCCGCGGTAACGGTAGGTCTGCATTTCAAGAATGATTGGCCCCTGCCCGGAGCGGCAATAGGCTGTGGCTAGATCTGCTGCAGCCTTCACAGCGCGGACATCCATGCCGTCCACCTGAATACCGGGAATATTGAAGGAGGCGCCGCGCTGGGAGAAATCCATCATCGCAGAGGCGCGGTGGACTGAGGTGCCCATGGCATAGCGGTTGTTTTCAATCACATAAATAACCGGCAGTTTCCAGAGCGCCGCCATGTTGAAACTCTCGTAAACCTGGCCCTGGTTCGAGGCTCCGTCACCAAAATATGCCATGGAGACATTTTCGCTTTCGCGATACCAGTTGGCAAAGGCAAGGCCGGTTCCAAGTGAGACCTGGGCACCCACAATACCATGGCCACCATAGAAGTGCTTTTCCTTCGAGAACATATGCATCGAGCCGCCCTTGCCTTTCGACAAGCCGCCCTGCCGTCCGGTCAATTCTGCCATAACGCCGTCTGGGTCCATGCCGCAGGCAAGCATGTGACCGTGATCACGGTATCCGGTGATGACCTGATCCCCATCAATTGCCGCCATCTGCATGCCAACAACCACAGCTTCCTGGCCGATATATAAGTGACAAAATCCGCCGATATGACCCATGCCATATAACTGGCCGGCTTTTTCCTCAAAACGTCGGATCAGCAGCATCTCGCGATAGGCTGCCATTTCCTCATCTTTTGTCAGTTGCACCGGTTTGGGAGCAACCATCTTGGTATAGGCATCTTTTGTCGTCGGGGTGGGTTTTAGGCGTGGCGCTTTTGCCTTGCCTTTGGTCGATGGACTGGCTGCCATGATATCTCCCTGGTGTCTTGCACCCTTGGGTGCGCTCCCATATAATACTGTTTATCCATTCAATCAGAACATCTAACATCATTCAATTGCATTTTTTGCATAGCTAGACATTATCTAACTATTGAAAAATATGAGGAAATTTCATTATTAACTTAAATCGAGTTAATATCGCATTTGCGGCATTTCGAGGAGAAATGAAAAAATTGCAAATCAGGAATTAAAGAGAGCGATCAGTAAAGGATTACCAATTCATCGCTGGCGGCATATCCGAGCTGACCACGGGCAATTTCGTCCAACGCATCTTTTTCCAAAGTTCCGCTGGTCAATTGGGCAACCCGCTTTTCCAGTGTGATCCGCTGGGCTTGGAGATCCTTGAGAACAAATTGAAGCCGCAGGGCTTCCTGGTCCATTTCTTCCTGGGTATGAATGCTGTAGCGCCCTGTTTGAGCGTGATAAGCAAAATAACCAAGAACAAGAACACTGAGAAATGGAACAATTAAGCCGGAAAATCGGCTTTGACGTTTTTGACGTGTGGACACAGATACAATTCCCGAATTACGCAGGGATACTCAATCCGGCTAAAACTAGAGCAACAAATTTAAGGAAGGGTTTACGCTAACAGGCTGCCAACAACGAAATTGAAATCGGATCAACCAGGATTTTTCCAGTCGACCCATCTGCCGTGGAAATCAGCCCTGCCCAAATCGTAACTTGTCCCACTCGGCCAGACCGTCAAAGTCAGTTTGGCCCCAACATCTACGCCTCCCCCATCACTTTCCATGCTGATGCGCACAATCGGATTTTCTTCGCCTGCCAAAGTACCGTACTCGTCAAAAAGCTGTTCGCCCTTGCGTTGAAGTTCAGGCGGGAAATATTGCCAGGCTATGGTATGGTGGAAGACTGAAGCGACATTTTTTTTCCGCCTTTTCAAAGCCAGTTCCAGCCAGACAACGGCGTCCTCTTTGTCGACAGTATGCGCAGAATTGGCTTGAGCAAGTCTCATGGCAGCTTTCGTCCGCTCTATCCTGTCAATTTGATCCGGCCAAATGTAAGCCAGCATTCGCATCTCGTTTTCAGGTATATCAATATCTACCGGGGACAAATCGCATGCCTGCTTGGAAATGATTTCAAGTGATCCTGTGTGCGGGATTTCACCGCGCCACTCAGGTGTCAAAACAAGCTTGCTTTCGGGATTGATCGAAAACTTGTCTGTTTTCAGCCCGTACTTGTCCGGATAGAGATTGAGGCCCGCACTGGCCCCCAGTTCGTGCATGGCAATAGGTAATCCGAACTTTGCCGCAACCGCGTGGTAGGCAGGGATCAGCACAGCAGAGCGGCGTATTTCGTTTGTTTGTGGCGCTGAGGCAAGAAAGTCGATGACAGCGGCGTTGTGCGTTTCCAGAGCCGCTGCAATAGCATTCCAGAATATTTCATCGGTTTCATCCGCAAGTCCGCCTTCTGGTGGATAGACTTTGGCAAGTGTATCGTCAGTTCTGGTCAAGGCAAGTTGGTGAAGCGCCCCGCAAAGCCGCAGGGCAACGTTGTCCGCGCGCGCTGAATAATCGCCCCTCCAGCCAAATACATGTCTCCCGACAAGCGACGCTGGATCAAGCCGGGCAGACAAAAGCCGGCAAAGCCGTCCCGTAAAAGGGGAACCAAGCGCCTCGCAGGAGGCAGCCTGGTCGATGAGCGAAGCTCTGATCCCTTTTTCAGTCAGGTTCATTTTCTGTTGCGCAGTATCGAAGACCCGGCATATTTCGCCTGAATGCCGAGCATTTCCTCAATCCGGATAAGCTGGTTATATTTTGCGAGCCGGTCGGAGCGGGCAAGTGAACCGGTTTTGATCTGGCCGCAGTTGGTTGCAACTGCAAGATCTGCAATAGTTGCGTCCTCAGTCTCGCCGGAGCGGTGAGACATGACAGCAGTATAGGAAGCCTTGTGGGCGGTTTCTACAGCGTCCATTGTCTCGGACAATGTTCCGATCTGGTTGACTTTGACGAGAATGGAATTGGCAACGCCCATTTTTATGCCGTCTCGCAATCGTTTCGAATTGGTGACAAACAGATCATCACCGACCAATTGACATTTGTTTCCGGTAAGATCTGTGTGGATTTTCCAGCCATCCCAATCATCTTCGGACATTCCGTCTTCAATCGAAATGATTGGATAATTGTTCACCAGATCATCCAGGTATTTCGCCTGCTCGTGCGGCGTCCGCGTAACGCCCTCACCCTTGTAAACATAATTACCGTCCCTGAAAAATTCCGTCGCGGCGCAATCCATCGCAAGGTGCATGTCATCACCGGGGGTGTATCCTGCCTTTTCAATCGACTTCATGATAAAATCAAGCGCATCCTTGGCGCTGTTGATATTGGGTGCAAAGCCGCCCTCGTCACCGACAGAAGTGTTGTGACCGGCAGCATGCAAATCCTTTTTCAGAGTATGAAAAACTTCAGCGCCCATGCGAACCGCTTCCTTCAGCGAAGACGCACCAACAGGCATGATCATGAATTCCTGAAAGTCGATCGGATTGTCGGCATGTTCACCACCATTGATGATGTTCATCATGGGAACCGGTAAAACATGGGCATTTGCTCCGCCAACATATCGGTACAACGGCAGGCCAGCTGCTTCTGCCGAAGCTTTTGCAACTGCAAGCGAAACACCCAAAATGGCGTTTGCGCCGAGGCGCGCCTTGTTTGGCGTTCCGTCAAGCTCAATCATCATCTTGTCTATTGCAAGTTGCTCACCAGCATCATAACCAACGAGGGCATCCGCAATTTGTACATTGACGGCCTCTACCGCTTTTTCAACACCTTTGCCAAGATACCTGCTGCCGCCATCGCGCAGTTCAACCGCTTCATGGGCACCCGTGGATGCACCAGAGGGAACGGCAGCCCTACCAAAAGATCCGTCTTCCAGAAGCACATCAACTTCTACTGTGGGGTTTCCACGGCTATCGAGAATTTCACGTGCGGTAATATCAATAATGGCTGGCATTCACAGACTCCGGGAGTATGGGCCGGGTTATCCGGCTTTAATTTTTACTGGTTTGGATTGGGATACAGTAAACTTTCAATAGTTGCAATTTGTGACAGGCACCCTGCGCCACAATCTTCACAAAACCATCCCGCTCCTGCCTTATTTCAGCCCTTTCCCGCTCCAAATCAACCGTTAACAAACGGTTAACGCGGGAAGCTCGCTATTGAAAAGCTACTCAGATTTTAAACCGGAACAGAAATAGGGTGACGCCATGATAACCGCACAAAATTCGAAACTTGATCGTGATTTTCAAGTAGACGAAGCTTCATGGCTGGGCGCCACAGCTCGAGCGATCCTTCTGCCTGCCGCAATTTGTCTTGGCGGCATTGCAATGTTCTGGTCACTCCCCGCAAATGCCCAGTCATTTAACTGTACCAATGCGGCAAATGCCGCCGAATTCACCATTTGCAACAATGAAACGCTTATTCTGCTCGATGAAAAATTGGGAGAAAAATTCGCCGACAAATTTGTGCAGGCCAGTACATCGCCCCAGCGCCAAAGCGTTGCCCGCAAACAAACCGAATGGGTTAAAAAACGCAATGCCTGCCGCACAGATGTTCCGTGCCTCGAATTGCGCTACAATGAACGTATCAATCAGCTCGATTCCCGCGCATCCTGATTTTAACGGTATGTTGTCGAGGAAGAACAGGCCGGGTTTACCGGCCTTTTTTTACGATTGCATCTATGGACATCAAGTCTTCCAGAAGACCGCGCATGTCGGCCAGCTTCATCATGTTGGGGCCATCTGAAGAGGTTGTGTTTTCCGGGTCATCATGGGTTTCAATGAAAACCCCGGCAACACCGGTTGCGACAGCAGCCCTTGCCAGATAAGGCACCATTGTTCGGTCGCCACCTGAAGAGCCACCCTGCCCGCCAGGACTTTGTACCGAATGTGTTGCATCAAATATAACCGGCGCACCTGTATCCCTTGCCATGATCGGCAGGGCACGCATATCCGAGACCAATGTGTTATAACCAAAACTGGCACCGCGTTCGGTTAAAAGTACATTGGCATTTCCGCTGTCGGTAATTTTCTTTGCAACGTTCTTCATGTCCCAGGGCGCCAGAAACTGACCTTTCTTGACATTGATGATAGCCCCTGTTCTAGCAGCGGCGACAAGCAAGTCCGTTTGGCGGCACAAATAGGCCGGTATCTGCAACACATCGACATGTGGAGCAACAAGCGCACATTGCTCGGCAGTATGTACGTCGGTCACAATCGTGACACCCAGTTCCTTGCGCAAATCATCAAAAATCGGCATCGAGTTTTCAAGACCGGTTCCCCGGGTTGCGTCGATACTGGTTCTGTTGGCCTTGTCATAGCTGGATTTATATACAAATCCGATGCCCAGTTCCTGAGTCAGTTCTTTCAATGCACCTGCCATATCAAAGGCATGTTGGCGTGATTCAAGCTGGCAAGGCCCTGCAATCAACGAAAGTGACATTGAATTGGAAAAGGAGGCATTGCCGACTTTTACGACACGATTGGCTGCACCCATTATACTTTCACCTCTTCAAATGCGATAACGCATCCCTGTCCGGGAGCATGATCAACGACCAAACGATGGGCAATCCGCGCAACTTTGATCTTTGCCGACTTCAAATGCCTTTCGACTGCCGCCAAATCCCTGACGCCAACACTGAATGCCCGCAATCGCAATCCTCGCCCATGGCATCCGCTGGTGACACCATACCAGGCTTTCATTCCTTCAGCACCATACGCTGCAATGTTGGCATTGGCCGCTTTAAGTTCAATCCCGAAAGAATGCGCATTGATGTCGCGTTGATTGAGAACATCCTGCAGCAAATACTGAAAATCAGACGGGTTGGGTTCACCAAGTGCAATTTCGACTATAGATATTGCACCATTGGGGTGTTTTTCGAGAGAAGACCGGTCAATCTTTGGCACACCTACGCGTTCGCAGGTAAAAAACAGACTGTCGGGCGCGCGTAGATCAGCAGCGAAACTCAATTTGAATGAACCTTCGCTTTGCTTGCCGTTCGAATCGGTGAAAATCCGAGAAAAGGAAAGTTGTCGACCGGCGGAAATCCCAAGTTTCTGGAATTCCTTATGATCTCTGTCAGCGTCATCAGCAGAAAATACGAGGGCTGAAAAACCTTCGTGCCCGCGACGAAAACGAAAAGCCTGATCCCGCCGCATCAATTCATTGCCCTTGAGAGCAGCTTTCTCGCAAGTTTCGCGATGACCAATGGCCAATGGCTCCAGATAAGTTCCGTCCTTGAAGAATACGCAGGCATTTTCAGTTCCAAAAGGATGGCTTGCATCGGCTGCCACGGTAAATCCGAGTGAATTCATTCGTGCGCGTGAAAGCGCCAAACTGGTCACCGGCAGAACCAGATGGTCAACCTTGCGGGGAATTCTTGGAGAAACAGACATGATCGATTTGCGCCATTGGTAAACTAAGTTTCAAGCGGTTTGCCCCATCGGCTGTCAATTGGCAAGAACCGACTTGATATTTCATCTCAATTACGGAGTGACAGGGCGAGCGGTCGGGATAGGGATCACCTGTCCTTTAATAATTCCAAAACGCTCTTGCGTATCCGGGGATTGTGTTCCAGCAATTGGCAGAGCGTTTGCCTCTTCAGACAACATGAGTACTGGTTTTGGTTCGAGCAACTTGAACGGGTCAGGACCTGTGGCATTTCCAAGCGAGACAAGGATTGGAACAATCGCCGCTTCCTGCTTGAGAAAATAATATTCTTCCTTCTGTTTCAGGAGATCGGCAGCATTTTCCACACCTTCTCCGCCTGCTTTGGCATCTTCATCAGCCCCCTCATTGGAGGCTGATTGTTTATCAGCAGTTTTTCGGCGGCAAACCTGTTCGGAAATATCCCTTGGCGGCATAACCGGTCCTATTTGATTTGGCCGTTTGATATTACCTACCTTCTTCCATCCATTTTTCAATGATGCTGCTTTCAGCAATTCGGCGGCCAGGATATTTCGGGAGCGCCCGCTGGTGCCACCCAATACCACAGATACGATATGACGGCCGCGCAATTTGGCACTGGCGACAATGTTCAGCCCACCGGCGCAAATAAAGCCGGTTTTCATTCCTGTTGTCCCTGGAAACTTCCGCATAAGCGCATTGTGATTGCGCAACACCCTATTTCCAACCTTGATTGCCTGAATGGAGAAGAGTCCGGCATATTGCGGAAACTCCTGTTGGATACGGCGCGCAAGAACCCCCATGTCATAGGCTGTGGTGTACTGAGAAGCATTGTGCAGACCATGCGGATTGACCCAGTTCGACGAACGCATTCCGATTTCCTTCGAATACCGGTTCATCATTTGGGCAAACTGGCTCTCGCTCCCCCCAACCGATTCAGCAACCGCGACTGCAATGTCATTGGCTGACTTCACCATCAGGATTTTCAAGGCAGATTCGACAGTCAGGATGGTGCCGACGGGGAAACCCATTTTGCTTGGTGGCGTCGACAGGGCGTAGGGTGAAATGCGAACCGGTGATTGAAGGGAGATTCGACCGCTCTTGATTTCCCTGAAAGTCACATAGGTTGTCATCAGTTTGGTGATCGACGCGGGATACCATTGATCGAAGGGGCGATTTTGACTGTAAATTTCACCTGAATTGACATTGAAAGTGATGTTCGGCCCTAAAACCTCGCTTTGGGCACGACCGAAAAACACAAATACAAACAACAGGAAAAGCGTCAATGTGGGTAATTTGCGGTGCATATATGTCTGCTTGTTGATTGTTGGTTAGCCCCCGCTATTCATCCTAATTTACCGTGAAACCTATTGTAATCAAGGGTTCATTGCAAAATCATTTGTGACTCTAAGCCATTTTTCCAGTGAACGGAGTACTTGAGCCTGTAAATCAGACGAGGCGCCCTTGTTCTACGGCAGCACCAATAAAGCTGGCAAACAGTGGGTGTGGCTCAAAAGGGCGTGATTTAAGTTCGGGATGATACTGCACCCCTATGAACCAGGGATGATCAGCATATTCGATCGTCTCCGGAAGAAGTCCGTCAGGAGACATCCCTGAAAATACCAACCCGGCCGCTTCCAGCCGTTCCTTGTAGTCAATGTTGACCTCGTATCGGTGGCGATGACGCTCGGAAACTTCCGTGCTACCATAGATGCGAGCAATCAACGAACCAGGTTTCAAGGGATGCGGATAGGCACCAAGCCTCATTGTGCCACCCATGTCACCAGCCGCCTCGCGTTTCTCCAACTGGTTGCCCTTGAGCCATTCAGTCATCAATCCAACGATATGGGTACCCTTGTCAGAAAATTCGGATGACGTGGCATCTTCAATTCCAACCAGGTTTCTCGCTGCTTCAACACAGGCCATCTGCATCCCGAAACAGATACCAAAATACGGCACCTTCTTTTCACGGGCATATTTTGCGGCCATGATCTTGCCTTCGCTGCCGCGTTCGCCAAATCCGCCCGGCACCAGAATACCGTCAACTTTTTCAAGATAAGGCGCAGGGTCATTTTTCTCGAAGATTTCAGATTCGATCCATTTGAAGTTGACCTTCACCCGGTTCGCCATGCCGCCATGATGCAGCGCTTCCATCAGCGATTTGTATGCGTCGAGCAGGCCGGTATATTTTCCGACAATCGCGATCGTTACTTCACCTTCCGGATTGTGAACACGCTCGCTCACATCCTGCCAGCGTGCCATTTGCGGCTTGGGCGCGGGATCAATGCCGAAGGCAGCCAGCACTTCCTCGTCCAGCCCCTCTTTGTGGTAGGTCATCGGAATATCATAGATATTCTTGACATCCAGAGCCTGGATTACAGCGGATGGACGCACATTGCAGAAAAGTGAGAGCTTGCGGCGTTCTTCAAGCGGTATTTCGCGATCAGCGCGCACCAGCAGAATATCCGGTGCTATGCCGATTGAGCGAAGTTCCTTGACCGAATGCTGGGTCGGCTTGGTTTTCAATTCCCCTGCAGCCGCAATCCAAGGCATCAGGGTCAAGTGGACATATACTGCATTGTTTCGGGGCAGATCATTACCCAACTGGCGAATTGCCTCGAAAAACGGCAGTGCCTCGATATCGCCTACCGTGCCGCCGATTTCGCACAAAACGAAATCATAGTCCTCGTTGCCCTCAAGCACAAAATCCTTGATCGCATTGGTCACATGGGGAATGACCTGAACAGTCGCCCCCAGATAATCGCCGCGACGTTCCTTCTCGATAATGGTCTGGTAGATGCGACCTGTGGTGATGTTGTCCCTGGCATTGGCCGGACGACCTGTGAAGCGTTCATAGTGACCAAGATCGAGGTCAGTCTCCGCTCCATCATCGGTTACGAAACACTCGCCATGCTGGTACGGGCTCATGGTCCCCGGATCCACATTCAGATACGGGTCAAGTTTTTTCAGTCGCACACGGTACCCGCGTGCCTGAAGCAGGGCTCCAAGAGCCGCTGATGCGATGCCTTTTCCAAGTGAGGAAACCACGCCGCCAGTTATAAATACATATCGCGCCATGGGGATTAAGACCTAACCATTAAAATCGGATTCGCAAAGCAGAAATATGAAACTTCGGTTTTATTCACAATAAAAAAAGCCCGGCATTACGATCATGTACGGCCGGGCGCAGAAAAATGTAATCGTAATTACTGGCCTGACGGAACCGCAGGCGCAGTGTCAGCAGGAGCTGCGGGTGTTGTTGCCGCAGGAGCACCTGTCTCGGGCGTTTTGGCTCCTTCAGGGGTGATCTGATCCAGAATATTGCCATTTGTTCCCTGGCTTTGGGTCGGCACCCTGTTCAGAATGTCTGCCGGGTTTTCCTGCATCTTGGCAAATATGCCAAGGCCAATGGACGTGGCAAAAAAAGCTGCCGCAAGAATTGAAGTTGTTCGTGTCAGAGCATTTGCCGCGCCTCGGGCGGTCATGAAGCCGCCACCGCCACCGCCCATACCAAGGCCGCCGCCTTCCGAACGCTGCAACAAAACTACAATTACAAGCGCCACAACCACCATGAGGTGGATGACGATCAGTACATTTTCCATCTGTTCAGTCTACTTTCTGGACATTTTGTCCTGACGGGACTCTGGCCCCAAAGATTTAATTGCCGTCTTCTACAGGAGCCTGCCCTCAAAATAAAGGGTCAAAATGTATCGCTCCCTTTTGGCCGTTGGGCTGCTCGGTAGTATCAACCCGACTTTCGCTGAAAATACTTCCACCTGATCGATTTGGTTGTTTCGAAGCACAAATTCAAGGTAGTTTTTTCTTGCCGATCCGCCCGCGATCTTGTTCGGGCTTCAGTTGATCCTAGAATACGTGTTGGCAATTGCCATAAAGTCATCGGCTTTCAGACTGGCCCCACCAACAAGTGCTCCATCGACGTTTACAATGGCCATCAGCTCAACTGCATTGCCAGGTTTGACCGAACCGCCGTAGAGCAATCTGGTTTTCGCACCGCGCTCGCCAAATCGTTTTATCAATTCCTTGCGCATGAAATCATGAGCTTCTGCTATATCCGCGATTGTCGGCGTTAATCCTGTCCCGATTGCCCAAACAGGTTCATAGGCAATCACCACTTCACCAAGCTCGTCTTTTTCGGGCCAATTATCGGGAATGGAACCATCCATTTGTTTTTTTAACACGTTCAATGTTACCCCGGATTTGCGTTCCGCCTCGGTCTCCCCGATGCAGATGATAGTTTGCATCCCTTGAGCCAGTGCGGCTGTTGCTTTTCCCCTGACAGTCTCGCTGGTTTCAAAATGATCAGTGCGTCGCTCGGAGTGCCCGACGATGACACTCCCTGCCCCCGCATCAGTAATCATTTCGGCTGAAACATCTCCTGTGTGAGCGCCTGACGCCTTTGCGTGGCAATCTTGCCCGCCAATATGAACCCCGCTGTCTGTTGCAATGATACAGGCTGGCACAATCAAGGTTGCTGGTATGCAAATGAGCAGGTCAACAACACTATGAAGCGCAGGAGAATATGAGGAAATCATGGATTTGACTTCGTTCAAATCAGCTGCGAGGCCGTTCATTTTCCAGTTTCCTGCCAGTAGCGGCTTAATACCAGGGGTCATTTCTGTTCCTTCGATTGAGGTGGCAAAGGGTAAGACTTATTTGATTGTTGCTGTTTTGAGGCGATAACACACGCTGGCGGAATGTCAAAGATATGACGCGTTGTTTGATTCCAGAACAAGACCGGATAGAAACTTGCATATCCTATGCGGAATAAGGTGACAGCAGTGTTGAGAAGACAAACTATTGTCTTTATAGACTGAGAAAAATGATGCGCGTGCTGCCATGCAGTCAGACGCATGGATTGCAGTCGAACAGGAACCAAAAAATGCTGACTTTCATTCGCAATGCCACGAAGGGCTGGACTGCCAAGATTCTGTTGATCCTGCTTGTTGCCAGTTTTGCAATTTGGGGTGTCTCTGGATCAATGATCCAAGGTGTTGGCAACTCTGTCGTCACGGTGGGCGAAACGAACGTTGGCCTTGTTGAATATCGACTGGCTTATGACCGTGCACTTCAGCAATTGCAGCGTCAGTTTGGAACTCGTTTGACCCGTGAACAGGCCAATGCGTTTGGTCTGAACTCCAATGTAGTCAACCAGTTGGTAAGTGGCGCATTGCTCGATGAAAGCGCCAGAAAAATGGGATTGAACCTGTCGAAAGACAAATTGGCTGGCATTATCGGTGAAGACGAGGCTTTCCGTGATGCGGCCGGACAGTTTTCCCGCACCCAATTGCAGCAGGTTCTGCGGTCTGTTGGCATGCGTGAGGATCAATACGTGGAGACCCGCAAGAACGTTGCTGTCAGAAACCAGATCATCGAGGGGGCGGCCGGACAGTTTTCCTTGCCTGACGCATATCTTGAGATCCTTTCAAAATATCAGGCTGAAGAGCGTAAGTTCGATTTCGTTGTGGTATCTGAAAGTGATCTCCCGGAGATCGCCCAGCCAGGTGGAGAAGAGATCAAGCTCTACTACGAGGCAAATTTGAAAAACTACAACGCTCCGGAATATCGCAAGTTGAATATTGTAAAACTTGAAGCCGCCGACATCGCTGATGAAGCCGCTGTTACCAAAGAGGCAATTGAAGCAGACTACGAGGCCCGCAAAGATGGTTTTTCCACACAAGAAAAGCGCAAAATTGAACAATTGGTATTTGCTGACGCGGCAAAGGCGGAAGCGGCAATTGCAAGTCTGAAAGCAGGCAAGACGTTCGACCAGATACTGCAAGATGAAGGAAAATCACCTGCAGATGTGGCACTTGGTGTTCTTTCCAGAAAAGAGATACCCGATGCAAAGATTGGTGACGCAGCATTTGCGTTGCAAGTTAATCAAACCAGTGAATTGATTGATGGATTGTTTGGCAAGGTGATCTTGCGGGTGACCGAGATCATTCCGGGCGTAACAAAACCACTTTCAGAAGTGGAAAGCGAAATTCGCAAGGCGTTGGCTCTTACCAACGCTGCAAATGAAATTTTTGAAATTCACGATAAACTTGAAGACGAACGCGCTGCCGGCGAAGATCTTGCCAAGTCTGCCGAAATAGCAGGCTTGAAACTTCGGGTTATCGACGCTGTTGACCGCTCTGCCCGCGATCCGGGTGGAAATGTGATTGCCGACATACCGCAATCAACAGAACTTTTGGCGGCAGCATTTGATACTGACGAAGGTGTCGAGGCAGATCCTATCGCAATTGGCTCTGATGGTTTTGTCTGGTTCGAAGTTGCAGATGTAATAGCCGAGCGCCAGAAAACACTCGAAGAGGTCAAGGCAGCCGTAACGGCCGACTGGATCTTGGAGGAAAAGAAAAAGGCATTGAATGCACTTGCTGAATCAATTCGTGGCCGTATAGCGACAGGTGAGGAGTTCAATTCGGTAATTGCAGCCCTGCTGCCAACGCAGGAAGGTCAACCGCCGCGCATCGTCCAGCAAACCGCTTTGGTCAAGCGCGACGGCGAATCCATCGGATTAACAAACAATGCGGTGGAAGCCGGATTTACAATCGCAAAATCAGACGCGACTGTGGTCCCTTCGGAAGATGGCAGTTCCGTCGTGGTGTTGAAAGTTGCCGAAGTAGCAGAAGGCGTGAAGATAGCACTGACGGATGACGAGAAAAATCAGCTTAACCAGCTTGCCGGTGATGACATGGTCAATCAGATGATCGCCAAGATCCAGGAAAGCGAAAAAGTGGAAATCAGCCAGCAGGCGATAGACGCTGCCCTCAGCTATAATTAGGGTTCTTGCTGATCAATATTGTTCTTGATGAATGACGGGATAATGCATTGTCCAATTTAAAGGAATCTATTGCGAAAATTGCCGACGGAAACGTTCTGACAGTAGACGAAACGCGTCAGGCTGTCTCAATCTTGATGTCAGGTGAGGCTACTCCGGCCCAGATCGGCGGCTTCCTGATGGCGCTTAGGGTTCGCGGAGAAAGTGAGAGCGAATTCGTGGGCGCAATCCAGGCGATGCGTTCCAAGATGCTCCCCGTCGATGCTCCAACAGATGCCATTGACATCGTGGGAACCGGCGGAGATGCAAAAGGTTCGCTCAACATTTCTACAGCAACTGCACTGGTTGTGGCCGGTTGCGGGGTGAAGGTTGCCAAACATGGCAACCGCGCACTTTCATCCAGTTCGGGAGCAGCAGATGTTCTGGTGGCTCTCGGGGTAAATATTGAACTTTCGCCCGACCAGATTTCAGATTGCATCAGAGACGCCAATGTCGGCTTCATGTTTGCCCCTGCGCATCATTCGGCAATGCGTTTCGTTGGACCGGCAAGAACTGAGCTTGGAACCCGCACAATATTCAACCTTCTTGGCCCGATGTGCAATCCGGCCGGGGTGAAACGTCAACTGCTTGGCGTTTTTTCTCCCAAATGGCTCATTACGGTTGCCAAGGTACTGCGCGAGCTGGGGTCGGAAAAAGTCTGGGTCGTTCATGGAGACGGTTTCGACGAGATGACGATTACCGGTGAAACCCATATTGCAGTCCTCGCCGATGGCAAGGTATTGCCGAAAGAAGTGACTCCAGCAGATTTTGGCCTTTCAATACAATCAGCCGATGACATTGCCGGGGCAGATGCTGCGTATAACGCAAAAGCTCTTTTGGCTCTGCTGGATGGCCAGCCTTCAGCCTATCGCGACATGGTATTGATGAACGCTGCGTCAGCGCTGATGATTGCCGATCGCGCGAATGACCTGATCGAGGCGACCGGTATTGCCGCAAAGGCTATTGATGACGGCCAAGCCAGAGCAGCGCTCGACCAGTTGGTAGTTTCCAGCAATCTTGGAAAAACAGCGCAATGAGCGACATTCTCAAGAAAATTGAAACCTACAAGCGCGCGGAGATTGCAGCAGCTAAAACTGCAATACCGCTGGAGAATTTGAAGGCCGCAATTGCTGATCAGAAGCCGCCCCGGGGGTTTGTTGCCGGCTTGCGTGAAAAACTTGGCGCGGGTGATTATGGCCTGATTGCCGAAGTAAAAAAGGCCAGCCCTTCAAAGGGTTTGATCCGTGCCGACTTCAATCCGCCAGAACTGGCGAAGGCTTACGAAGCCGGTGGCGCAGCCTGCCTGTCAGTTTTGACCGATAAGCCTTCTTTTCAAGGTGCTCCCCAATACATGACTGATGCTAGAAATGCGGTCTCAATTCCGGTTTTGCGCAAGGACTTCATGTTTGAGACATATCAGTGCTACGAGGCCCGGGCCTGGGGCGCTGATTGTATTTTGATCATCATGGCGGCCCTAACCAATAATGAAGCGGTTGCTCTTGAGGAAAAGGCATTCGAACTTGGCATGGATGTGTTGATCGAAGTGCATGACGAAGCCGAACTAGACCGGGCACTCGATTGCCTGAAATCGGAGATGATTGGCATTAACAACCGAAACCTGAAAACATTCGAAACAAGTCTTGAAACCAGTGAACGTCTGGCAAAGCGGGTTCCAGCGGAAAAATTGCTGGTGAGCGAAAGCGGTCTGTTCACGCCGGCAGATCTGGCGAGAATGGCACAATCCTCTATCCGGACTTTTCTCATCGGTGAAAGCTTGATGCGCCAACAGGATGTTGAAGCTGCTACCCGACATTTGCTTGCAAACCCTGACAATAAGGCGGCTTGAACGATGGCCGACAAGCTGACCCATATTTCACAGGATGGCAAAGCCCATATGGTGGATGTGGGAAGCAAGGCATCGACAGATCGTTCGGCCTCTGCATCCGGCAAAATTGTCATGCACAGGGAAACACTGGCGATGATTATTGAAGGAAATGCCAAAAAAGGGGATGTTCTCGGAGCAAGCCGGATTGCCGGAATAATGGCCGCCAAAAAGACGTCTGACCTCATCCCGCTTTGCCACCCGTTGGCATTGTCCAATGTAATTGTTGATATAGAACCTGATAGCGCCTTGCCGGGCTTTGTTGTAACAGCCACAGCCAAACTGACTGGTAAAACCGGGGTTGAAATGGAGGCGCTTACTGCCTGCTCGGTTGCGCTGCTGACGATTTACGACATGGCAAAAGCAGTTGATCGCGCAATGCAGATTACTGATATACGGGTCATCGAAAAGTCCGGCGGGAAATCCGGCAATTGGAACGCGGATGACCACGGTGATCTCGTTCGCAAAGGTAGCTAGGCGATGGCCGGGGACGACAACATAAGGCACAAGGGCATGGTTCCCGCTCCATTGGCTCTGCAACTGGTCCTCGAGGATGCCTGCCATGTCGGCACTCAATTCATACCTCTGGCTTTGGCCAACAAACGGGTATTGGCTGTTAATCTTGAAGCAAAACGTACACAGCCGCCCTTCCCCGCTTCAGCCATGGATGGGTATGCGGTGCGCCATGCGGATCTTGGTTTTGAACGTGCTGTACTAAAATTGATTGGAGAATCTGCCGCCGGACACCCTTTCAGTGGCGAATTGGGATTGAACCAATGCATCCGCATTTTCACAGGTGCACCTGTACCCCGAGGTGCTGACACAATTATCATTCAGGAAAACGTTTCAGCAAATGGCGATGAAATAACAATTCTTGAAACTGCTCCCAAGGGAAAGTTTGTCCGCCCCGCCGGGCTGGATTTCGCGAAAGGACAAATCCTGGTTGAAAAGGGTGCGGTGCTTGATCCACAAAGTCTTTCGCTTTGCGCTTCGATGAATTATCCTTTTGTCGAAGTCTTTGCCAAACCCCGTATAGCAATTCTGGCAACCGGCGACGAATTGGTAATGCCGGGTGAAGCAATACGCGATGGCCAGATTATTGCTTCCAACACATTCGGCGTATCAGCCATAGCAGAAGAAGCAGGTGGGGAAGTTATAAATCTTGGCATTGCGCTAGATACGATCGAGGATTTGCATCAGAAGATTTTTACCGCAATCGATGATGGAGCCGATCTGATTGTGACCTCAGGCGGCGCATCGGTGGGAGACCATGACCTTGTAAAGCCTGTCATGGAAAATCTTGGTTTCTTGTTCTCTTTCGTCAAAATTGCCATGCGCCCCGGTAAACCCGTTCTATTCGGTAGAGCTGTGATCGCAGGCAAAGAGCGCCGTTTCCTTGGCCTCGCCGGAAATCCTGTTTCCAGCCTTGTCTCCAGCCACATTTTTCTCAAGCCCCTGATCCGGCTTTTGGGAGGATATCCCGCTGATACCATCAAACCGTCAACCGCAATTCTTGACTGTGAATTGCCTGCTAACGACGAGCGTGAGGATTACATGCGCGGCACGGCTAGGCGAGGCAGCGATGGCGAACTCCGGGTCATTCCGTTCGAAAAACAGGACAGCTCGATGTTGGCTACCCTTTCCAGAGCCGATTGCCTGATCATCCGACCGATCAACGCATCCTCTGCCGGCAAAGGCGATCCAGTCTCTGTCATCATGCTGCGCAATATCTGATGAGACCCATGCCCGATAAATTAGTCGTTTTTTGCGGCGCTCACATGGACCAGATCATGCGCCTGAACGCGTCTTCAATCATGGGTGTATCAAATCCTGCGAAAATAGAACTGATTGCCGGCGGTGCTGCGTTGAATTCTGCAAGTATTGCCGCGGGTCTTGGCATCCACACAACACTGCTTAGTCCTGTCGGGGATGATCTCAATGGCCGGTTTCTTGTTTCGGTTTGCTCAGATCGCGGCATCAACCCATTGCTGATACCAACACCTGGCCATACCACCGGCATCTATTCGGCAATTTTCGAACCAGATGGCGATATCCTCATCGGAGCATCGGATCTGACAATTTATGACTGCATCGACAATGCCTGGATCGACACACACCTGCCTGAGGACTGCGGTCTTTTTTTGAACAGCAATTTGCCGGGGCCGCAACTACTGCATGTCTGCGCCAAAGCGGATTTTGTCGCGGCAGCTACGATTTCACCTGCAAAGGCGATAAGGCTTTTGGCGATTTTACCTCAGTTGGATATTCTGTTTTCCAATCTTGGTGAAGCAAGGGTTCTTTGCGGAAGTCAGGAATTTTCAGCCCTTGAGTGCGCGAAATGGCTGATTGACAAGGGTGTTGCAGCCGGAACCGTTTCAGATGGTTCGAATGATCTTACGTATTGGCAGGGTAACGAAGTAGGTAGTTTACCCGTCCGCAAAACTGAAAAAATTGCTGATGTTAACGGTGCCGGAGATGTTTTGGCTGGTGCTCTGCTCGCCGCATTTTCCAGAGGGCGTGACTTCACCGATGCTGTCGCTTTTGCAATCAGTGCGGCATCACATTCAGTTCAATTTGAAGGGCCCTACAATCCTGATTTGATCAAAGAACTTAGAGCGGAGCTTGCATGAAACTTCCCATCAAATATTCACTGGAAATTTCCGAGGCGCTGGACGGCGGTAAACCGGTAGTTGCACTGGAATCCACCATAGTTACCCACGGCATGCCTTGGCCGCAGAATATGGAAACAGCACTGCTGGTCGAAAACGATGTTCGCGACAACGGCGCTGTACCAGCCACCATCGCAGTTTTCGACGGCTGCATTCAAGTCGGTCTGACCGAAAATCAGTTGGAATGGCTGGCAAAGGCGACCAATGTCATGAAACTTTCACGGGCAGACTTGGCGTTTGCAATATCACAAAAGCGCATAGGATCGACAACAGTCGCAGCAACCATGATGGCGGCAGAATTGGCAGGCATCGCGGTATTCGCCACGGGCGGCATCGGCGGAGTTCACAAGGGCGCCGAAACCAGTTTCGACATTTCAGCTGATCTGAACGAACTTGGCCGTACCAATGTCATTACGGTCTGTGCTGGTGCCAAGGCGATTCTCGATATCGAAAAGACGATGGAGGTATTGGAAACCGAGGGCGTTCCGGTCGTTGTGTTTGGTTCCGATGAGTTGCCGGCCTTCTGGTCGCGCCAAAGCGGTATCAAGGCCCCCTTGCGTCTTGATACGACAAAGGAGATTGCTTCCCTGTGGTTGAGCCGTCGGCAAATCAGACAAAATGGAGCAATTCTGGTAGCAAATCCGGTACCCGTGGAAAGTGAAATTCCGGCGTTGGAAATGGCTGAATATATATCGCGGGCAATTGAAAAATCCGAGCAACTGTCAGTTTCCGGAAAAGCTGTGACGCCATTCTTGCTGGGTCATATTCTCGAGATCACCGGCGGGCGCTCACTCGCAACCAACATTGCCCTTATCCGCAACAATGCCAGGCTTGCTGCCCGAATTGCAGTTGATCTGAATAACAGGCAGCAAACCGCACCCTGATTTGACAACACCGGGCAAACAGTTGAACATTGGCATCCTGGAAGGCAGGACGCTATGGATACTGTCGTTTTGATGTTCGAACAACAATTCAAGGCGCTATGGTTTTATCTTTATAACGCTTGGACCATCTATCAGCTTCTGCTGATCGTCGCGGCATTTTTTCTTGCAAAACAGATAGCAAAAAATCTTGAGCCAAGGCTGGAGGGTTGGGTTCGCTCAATCAAGGGAAATCCTGATCTTTTGCGAATGCTGGCAGCATTCATGCGTCGTATGGAATGGTTGTTCTTCATTCCGCTCGCAGCAATCGCAGCCGCGGTAATTCGGCAGAATACCTGGCCGTCCCGCGCCTGGATCATTGATATATCGATAAACCTCGCGGCTGCTTGGTTGATTATCGCAGTTCTCTCACGACTGATCCGCAGCCGTTTCCTTTCCCGCGTAATATCCTTTGCCGGATGGACGATTGCAGCACTGAGCATAACCGGAACTTTGACGACGGTAACCGAAGGCCTTGATGCAGTGGCCTTTGATCTGGGTGATTTTCGTCTTTCTCTGCTGACATTTCTGAAAGGTATATTTGCCCTCGTCAGCCTTGTCTGGCTGGCATCGTTCATGGGGAATTTTGCCGATGCCCGTATTCAGCGCGTAGAGGATCTTACACCGTCGCTTCGCGTTCTGCTCGGAAAATTCATCAAGATCGGATTGATCATACTTGCACTTGGTGTCGCTTTGTCCAGCATTGGTATTGATCTTACCGCACTTACGGTTTTTTCCGGCGCGGTCGGTGTCGGTATCGGTTTTGGTCTTCAGAAAGTCGTTTCCAATTTCATTTCCGGTATTATCATCCTGCTCGACAAGTCGATCAAGCCTGGCGATACCATTACGCTAGGCGAAACCTTCGGCTGGATTCGTGAGCTGCGCGCCCGTTTTGTTTCAGTTATAACAAGGGATGGAAAAGAGTATTTGATCCCGAACGAGGATTTCATCACCCAACAGGTGGTCAACTGGTCATTTTCCGACGATCTGGTTCGCATTGATGTAAAATTTGGCGTTTCCTATGAAAGCGATCCACACCAGGTCATCCGTCTTGCATTGGAATCCACCCAAGCAATCGAGCGAATCAGCAAACAAAAAACCGCAGTTTGCTGGATGACGGATTTTGGCGAATCTTCCATCGATTTCGTTCTGCGCTTCTGGATAAGCGATCCACAAAACGGTTTGACCAACATCAGGGGGCAGGTGTTGATTTCACTCTGGGATGCCTTCAAGGAAAACAATATTGAAATTCCTTTCCCCCAAAGAGAGGTAACTTTCAAGAATAGCCCCACTGAAAAGTCCCGGCAATCTCCATCCCAAAACACCCGCAAGCAGAGCTGAGTTTCTACGATCTTGGGAGTGCCTTCAGATCACTGACAGATTTTGCCCCAAGCTGGATCATGTTGTTTTCAAGATCAGCTTTCAAAATATCAACTGCGTGATCGCCGCCCTTTTCGCCCATGGCCCCAACACCATAGAGAAACGGCCGGCCTGCCAGAACGAAATCCGCGCCAAGTGCCAGCGCCCGCAAGACATCAAGTCCGGTTCTCACACCACTGTCAAAAAGCACGCTCGTCCTGCCTTTCACACGCTCAACGATTTCCGGCAACACGGCTATGCTGGCTGGCGCGCCGTCAAACTGGCGTCCTCCATGATTGGAAACGACAATCCCTTCCATGCCATGCTCAACAGCCTTTGCTGCATCGTCCGCATCAAGTAGGCCCTTGATGACAATCGGCCCTTTCCAGATTTCGCGGAATTTGGCGATATCAGGCCATTTGTACACGCCGCCGACGCGCTGTTGTGCTATGAACTTTGTCAATTGCTGCATGTCATTTGAGCTTGCATATTTTTCCAGCATTCTGAACGCTGGCTTGCCGCGCTTGAGCGTCGCCAAAGCCCATGCCGGGCGCTTCATCACTTCCAAAAGAAAGCCAGGTGTGATTTTCGGGGGAACCCTTAACCCCGCTCTGCGCTGTCGCTCCCGCATGCTTGGAATGGGGACGTCAACGGTAATCACCAGCGTTGAAAATCCGGCATCGGCCGCCCGCTTTAGCAAATCCGTGTTGATTGCCCAATCGGCAAAAGTATAAAGCTGAAACCAGGCATTTCCGTTGGCTGCCTTGCCTACATCTTCAGGCGTTTCACACCCGACAGTGCTCAGACAATAAGGAATATTCTTGCGCCTGGCAGTTCCGGCCAGCAAAGTCTCTCCTCCCGGCCACATCAATCCTGTCATGCCCACCGGCGCTATGCCGAATGGCATATCGTATTTTTGTCCAAACAGGTGTGTTGCAAGGTCCGGTTTGTCTGCTCCTTTCAAACCTTTGGGTGTAAACATCACGCTGTCCAGCGCCGATCTGTTGCGATTGATTGCGCATTCAAGGCCGGTCCCGCTGTCGAGATATTCCCAGGCAAAATGTGGCATTCGCCGCTTTGCCATTTGCCTAAGATCTTCAATCGCAGGATAGTGTTCCAAGAGCTCTTCGGGTGTCACTTCGTGTCTATCCTATTCGCCCAAAATCATGATCTTGCCGCTGTTCGGGCGGCTGGTCAAATCCGGTAGTTTTGCATGTGCCTCATCAAGTTTTACACGTTCAGCAACTTCGGTTTTCCAATATCCGGAGCCGAACAGTTGTTGAACTTTCTTGCCTGCCTCCATCACCACTTCAACAGGCTGTTCGCGCAGCCAACGGGTCAGCCAGAAACCGCGAATTTTCTTCGACATGAATATAAACTGCCCTGCTTGCGTCAAAGTCGGATTTTGCGCAGACAACTTACCGTAGATAACCCATTCTGCTTTATTGGGCATTGCGGCAAATATATCCGAGCATTTTTGATCAGCCACAGCATCCAGAAAAACCTTGGGCTTTTCTGTGCGCATCAATGTCAGCATATCTGTAATGAATTCCGGCCGCTCGCTGTTCAAAACATGTGTCGCGCCAAGATCGGTCAGGTGCGCCATTTGTGCATCATGGCGAACGAGAGCGATAACCCGCAGCCCTTCCTGTTTTGCCAATCCGATCATCAGTTTGCATAGCTGGCTGGCTGCAGCTGAAAGAATAAAACACCCTGCCCCCGATGCCTTGACTTCTGACACCATGGCAATGGCTGTCAACGGATTGACATACAATGCGGCCGCATCATCATCAGATACTGAGGGATGAACAGGAAAGCAGCTTTTGATATCTGATATCGCATATTCAGCCCAGGCGCCAGAAGTGGTGGCTATAAAGCCAACCCGCTGTCCGATCATCTTTTCGCCACCGGTTCCCGCAGCAACAATTGTCCCGCATCCTTCAAAACCGGCAGGCGCACCCTTCACGCGGGGAATGCCGTACTCCCCCTTGATGAAATGAAGGTCCGAAGGGTTGATTCCCGACTGAATTACCTTGATCAAAACCTGACCATCTTCAGGCTTGGGCACATCAATTTCAGCAAGGTCGAGCCAAGGCTCGAGTGAACTGATCGCAGGTCCTTCTGCCGTTCCTGAATAACCATGACCTTTGAGAATAAGCGCTTTCATTGTCTTTGGAACAGTCAATGTCTTCTCCTGCTTGGATTGAATTTGATTTTGGAGTTCACGGTTTCAGAACCACTTTTCCCACCGCCTTGCGATCGTGGATAAATTTCAGGGCATCCGCCGCCTTCTCAAGCGGATACACCGCTTCCACCAAAGGCTTTACCATGCCCGATATATACCAATCCATCAGCTCTTTCATATTGTCGGCAAAAGCGGCAGGTTCCTTGGCCGTAAAACTGCCCCAGAAAACTCCAACAACTGAATATCCTTTGACAAGAGCCAGATTGACCGGAAATTGGGGAATGGTTCCGGATGCAAACCCGATGACCAATAGTCTCCCGGCCCATGCCATTGATCTCGCGCAAGCATCAAAAGCGTCGCCACCGACAACGTCAAAAACAACATCCGCACCTTTGCCATCCGTCACAGATTTCAACGTGTCTTTAAGGTTATCATAGCCGACAGCAATATCTGCTCCGTTTTCAAGGCAGGTTTTCTGCTTTTCCTTGCTGGAGGCAACAGCAATAACCCTTGCCCCCATTGCCTTGCCAATTTGTACCGCAGCGAGGCCTGTCAGCCCGGCGGCTCCTGTGACAACCAGTGTTTCTCCCGCCTTGAGCCCCGCCCGCTGCTTCAACGCATGGTGCGAGGTTCCATATCCGCACATCAGGGCAGTAACTTCTCCGCCATTCGCATTGTCTGGTAAGGCAATCAGGCTGGCAGAATTCGCTTTCACTTTTTCTGCAAAAGCACCGATCGTCGCCATTGATGCAACCCTGTCACCGACCTTGAAGCCTTTGACTTCATTTCCAGTCGCACTGATGGTTCCGACAACTTCCATTCCTGGAATGAAAGGGGTTGGCGGTTTTGCCTGATATAATCCCTGCACGAGCAACCCGTCAGGAAAATTGACACCAATGGCATCCGCATCAATGATGACTTCCATTGCGCCCGGAACAGGGTCATCCAGGTCAGTAAAGACCAGTCCGTCAATGGGACCATAGGAATTGCAGACAATCGCCTTCATCAAAATGCCTCAGATCTTTTGCTGGGTGTATTTACGCAGCTCCGTGCGGGCAACCTGCCGCCGGTGAACCGCATCGGGACCATCTGCGAGTCGCAACGTGCGAACATGCTTCCAGGCATGGGCAAGCGATGTATCCTGTGAGATACCTTGCGCGCCGTGCATCTGAACCGCTTCGTCAATCACCTTCAGTGCCATCAGAGGGGCGACGACCTTGATCTGGGAAATCCAGGGTGCAGCAGCCCTTGCGTCGCCCTGATCCATCATCCACGCAGCCTTGAGGCATAAAAGGCGGGCCTGCTCGATCTCCATCCGGCAGTTGGCGATGATATCGTAATTGGCTCCCAGTTGAGCCAGCGGTTTGCCGAAAGCCTCGCGCCGGATCGAACGTGCGCACATTTGCTCAAGCGCGCGCTCGGCCTGGCCAATGGCCCGCATGCAATGGTGGATGCGCCCCGGCCCAAGTCTGCCTTGAGAAATCTCAAAGCCGCGACCTTCGCCAAGAAGAAGATTTTCCGCCGGAACCCGCACATTGCTAAACCGGATATGCATGTGTCCATGCGGCGCATCATCCATTCCGTAAACTTCCATGGCCCGCAGCACCTCAATGCCGGGCGTCTTTGCATCCACCAATATCATTGAGTGTTGTTCATGTTTCGGACGATCAGCCGAAGGCGAGGCAACCATGACAATATAGATTGCACAGCGGGGATCTCCTGCTCCTGATGACCACCATTTTTCTCCGTTCAGGACAAAGTGATCACCGTCGCGGACACACGACATCGCAATGTTTGTCGCATCTGATGAGGCGACATCAGGCTCAGTCATCAAATAGGCAGAACGAATTTTTCCCTCAAGCAACGGCGTCAACCATTTGCTTTTATGCGTTTCATTGCCGTAACGCTCGAGAACTTCCATGTTCCCGGTGTCAGGAGCATTGCAATTGAAAACTTCAGCAGCCAGATGGGATTTTCCCATCTCTTCAGCGAGATAGGCATATTCGACGGTCGTCAAACCATACCTTTTGTCGGAATTGGTCAGCCAGAAATTCCAAAGTCCGCGTTCCTTTGCCTTGGCCTTCAAACCTTCGAGAATTTCAGTCTGGCGTTTGGTGAACTCCCATCGGCTGCCCTTGTCCACCTCCGCCAGATACTCATCGTCCAGGGGAATAATGTCTTCGCGCACCATGGTCGAGACAGCCTCATGTATGGGTCTCAACTTTTCAGTCATTCCAAGTGCCATGGTAGGATTGTTGGATTTAGACATCAGATACTCCTGTTTCATTGATTGGATCAGTTGAACTGCAAACGCATTGCATGGCAAATCTTGTGAACTGGTCGATGATGGCCAGGCGCCCGGCATCGCTTTCACCCTTCCGTTTCTGATACCAGATTACGGGATTGTTCAAAATTGCCAAAACAGCCTTGGATGCAAAAGAAGGATTTTCAAATCGGAAAACTCCTGATTGCCTTCCCTCCACAAGTGTTTTCTGAAAGAACAACTCATATTGCTCCCGCTCATCCATAAGCAAGGCCAGTTTTTCGCGTTCTTTGGGCGTTGTGCGCCCCGCCATATGCATTTCCACACCCTGCATGACAACCCGCTGGAAACTGAGGGAGTGGAGCATGTTGTAAAGATGGCTGCGGCACATCCGATTTAACTTTGCAACCGGGTCACCGTGCTGACCGGCAATCGGCCCTATGGTTCCAAGGTTGATCTGCATGCCCGTGCGATGCACATCAAAAAACAAATCGGCCTTCGACCGGTAATAGTGATAAACACGTCCTTTGGTCGCCCCCAACCGGGCAGCAACATCATCAATACTGGTGGCGTTAAAACCGGCTTCCATAAAGCATTCAGCCGCGGCCTCAAGTATCAGCGCCTTGCCAACATCAATATCATCAAGCTGGCGCATCGCTGAATCGGCAAGCGCAGACATGGCTTTTTCAGAAACTGTTTTTGTAGACACTATTGATGAATTCAATCCGCCTGGCCTGTCAATTGAGGCAGCGGTGTTTTTTACGGATTGCGACGTGCGGGCCAAACCACTTCTCACTTTTTGTTTTTATTCAGGCCTTCAAAACAGGTTGCCGGAAATTGGTAATATGAGTTGGATTAAAAAGAAAAATCCGCTTTACTGCTTTACCATCTGGATGAAATGGGTACATACTACCGGGTATGTTGTCAATCAGATTGGTTGTCCTTTGGCTACCATGGAGAACCAGCGGTGGGTGATTGAATGTCATTCCGGTTTGAAATGATTGGGATAGGCAAGCATAGACAATTCTGGGAGGAATAAGTGTCCATTTTCGAAAAACTGTTTTCATTAGAAGGCAAGACTGCTCTGGTTACCGGAGGCGCAACCGGTATTGGCCGAATGATCGCGACCGCATTGGTTGAAGCGGGCGCTGCAGTCATGATTGCTTCGCGCAAAGGTGAGGATTGCGAGAAAGTTGCAGCTGAAATTACTGCGTCAGCCAAAACGTCAGGAGCAAAAGGCAGCATTACGGGATTTGCCGGAAATGTCGCCACTGAAGCAGGTGTCGTGGCACTTGCTGGCGAAGTGGCAAACCGTACAGACAAACTTGATATACTGTTCAATAATGCCGGCACATCCTGGGGCGCGCCAATCAAGGAATTCCCATATTCAGCGTGGAACCGTGTCCTTGATCTCAACGTGACCGGACTTTTCCATCTGACACGGGAACTATTGCCGCTGCTTGAGAAAGCTGGTTCAGGAAACAGCCCGGCGCGCGTGGTCAATCTCGGCTCGGTAATGGGAACAGCAGCTCTTGGCGATGGTGCCTACTCCTATGCTGCCTCAAAGGCCGCAGTTCATCACCTGACCCGAATCCTCGGCAAGGAACTTGCCCACAAGAACATCACCTTCAATGCATTTGCACCTGGTCCGTTTCCATCAAAAATGACTGCCCATGCAACGGCAACGGAGGAACAAAGGGATGTTGTTGCCAAATCCGTTCCCTTGGGACGCGTTGGCACTCCCGACGACATTGCCGCTGCTGCGCTCTATTTGTGCGGACACGGCGGATCCTACATCACCGGAGCAATATTGCCGATTGACGGCGGCATTCATGTGATGACCGGACCGGACCTTTTTGATGAAGCTTCCAAGGTATGAACGAGATGTACACTATTACCGCCAGCGACCTGCTGGAAGGCGCAGGAAAGATTACCGGCACTTCGCCCTGGGTCGAAGTCTCCCAACAAATGATCAACACCTTTGCGGATGCGACTAACGACCATCAGTTTATCCATGTCGACGAAGTGCGCGCAAAAGCTGAAACCCCATTCGGCGGCACGATTGCCCACGGGTTCTTGACGCTCTCGTTGCTGTCCGGTTTTGTTGAAAAAGCCCTGCCCCGTATTGCTGACAGCAAAATGGGTATTAATTACGGTTTTGATAAAGTTCGCTTTCTGATGCCGGTGAACAGCGGCAAAAAAGTGCGGGGACATTTCAAGTTGCTCGAATGCAGTGAAAGAAAACCGGGCGAACTGTTGTCGCGTTATGAAGCAAGTGTGGAAATTGAAGGCGTCGAAAAACCTGCCCTTATCGCCGAATGGCTGGGCATGACCCTATTGAAATAGAGATACCAAAATCAATACAAACAATGGATATTTTGAATGACAATACGTTTTGATGGACAGGTGGCAATTGTAACCGGCGCAGGCAACGGCCTTGGAAAAAGTCATGCTCTGGAGTTGGCCAGGCGTGGAGCAAAAGTTGTTGTAAATGATTTTGGTGGCGCAAGGGACGGCAGCGGCGGGTCTCTCTCGCCTGCAGAAGAGGTGGTTCGGGAAATCGAGGTGGCTGGCGGCGAAGCGATGGCCAATGGTGCCAATGTTGCCTCGTTCGCGGATTGCGAAAAAATGGTCGCTGGCGCGGTTGAAAAATGGGGCCGCGTTGATATCCTGATCAATAATGCCGGAATTCTTCGCGACAGAAGTTTTGGCAAGATGAACGTCGAGGACTGGAATGGTGTTGTCGGTGTTCATCTCAATGGTTCGGCAAATTGCTCACTGGCAGTCTGGAACCAGATGAAGGAACAGGGTTACGGCCGCATCCTGATGACGACTTCCACCTCGGGTATATATGGAAATTTTGGCCAAGCCAATTATGGCGCAGCGAAAATGGGTGTTGTCGGGTTGATGAACACACTTTGCATTGAAGGTGCCAAAAACAACATACGCGTCAATTGTGTCTCGCCAACCGCAGCAACGCGAATGACTGAGGACATTATGACCCCTGAAATGCTCAACTCACTCAATCCGGCATTTGTAACTCCTGCGGCTGTCTATCTGGTGAGCAGCAATGCCCCAAACCGGACAGTCGTGTTTGCAGGTGCAGGAACCTATTCAACCCTCGAAATACGCGAAAGCAAGGGATTGTATATTCCTGAAGAGAACAGGAACGCAGATACGATTGCAGCGGAATTTGAAAAAATTTCAGATATGGCAAATGCCACTGTCTATCGCTCTGGAACCGAACACGTGACAAAAATTCTGAACAATGCACAACAGGCCGCAAAGGCTTAACGTAACTATCAGTCATCAAGGGAAATCATCATGCGCTCAGCCGTCATAGTTTCAACCGCACGCACACCGATCGGAAAAGCCTATCGAGGCGCATTCAACGATACTCAAGCACAACATTTGGGCGGACATGCCATCGAACACGCCGTCAAACGCGCTGGCGTCGACAAAGCAGAGATAGACGACGTTGTGATGGGCGCTGCCATCCAGCAAGGCTCGACCGGGACCAATTTTGCGCGACAGTGCGCGATGCGCGCCGGACTTCCTACTTCTGTTGCGGGCATGTCTCTGGACCGTCAGTGCGCTTCTGGTCTGATGGGAATTGCCACTGCCGCAAAGCAAATCATAGCCGATGGCATGACTGTAACAGTTGGAGGGGGGCTTGAGTCTATTTCTCTCACCCAGAACGACAAAATGAATCTCTACCGCGGTGTTGATCCGTGGCTGATGACCAATCTGCCGTCACTTTACATGAGCATGCTTGAAACAGCCGAAGTGGTCGGTGAGCGCTACAAAATATCGCGCGATGCGCAGGATGAATATTCTTATAAGTCGCAAATGCGTACTGCAACAGCCCAGGATGCAGGCAGATTTGACGATGAAATCGTACCATTGAAAAGCATCATGAAAGTTCAGGACAAGGAAACCAAGGAAATTTCCGATGTCGAAATTACACTGGACAAGGATGAAGGTAACCGCCCTTCAACGACACTCGGAGGCCTGCAGAGCCTTGCCCCGGTGTTCAAGGGTGGCAAACTGGTCAAGGAAGGCAAGTTCATCACAGCCGGCAATGCATCACAATTGTCAGACGGTGCATCGGCATCTGTGTTGATGGAAGAAAAAGAAGCTGAAAAACGCGGGCTCAAACCGCTGGGGCGCTATGTTGGCATGGCGGTTGCTGGCTGCGATCCGGACGAGATGGGTATCGGCCCGGTTTTCGCCATTCCCAAATTGTTGAAGGCAAACGGCCTGAAAATCGATGACATCGGATTATGGGAACTAAACGAAGCCTTTGCTGTTCAGGCTCTCTATTGCCGTGACAAACTGGGAATTGATCCTGACAAGTTCAACGTCGACGGGGGTGCAATTTCGATCGGGCATCCTTACGGAATGTCTGGTGCCCGTATGACAGGCCATGCATTGATCGAAGGCAAGCGTCGAGGTGTAAAATATGTTGTTGTCTCCATGTGTGTGGGTGGAGGCATGGGTGCGGCCGGACTGTTCGAAGTCTACTGAGGGCACTACAAATCGACATGAAAATAGGCGCGGCTTTTATTCTACCCGAATGCCGCGCCGCATGAAGGCAAGATATCGCCGGGACCATTCTTTTTGGATATCCGAAAGCCGTTCAGTAAGGCGATCAACACTGTCCTGAGCATTTTTAGGTAGCGCCACAAGTTTGTTCTGCCACAGGTACCAAGAGGCGAAGGCAATGGCCAATAGTGGCAAAACATACATCCAGGCGATCAGTTTGATATCGCCGGTAGCTGAAAATTGAACTCCGAAAGCAATACCGCGAAGTGACAGCAACAGCGTCGTGGCAACTGCGACAGCGCTGCTATGCCCCTGTCTGCTTGATCGTGCCTGGCCTGTAAAAGCCAGCATCACCAGCACATTGGCAAACGGCCAAAGCATCTCGGAAAAGCGTTCATTGATTTCAACTGTAAAATCATCCGGCCTAGATTTGTAAACCGGATCATCAGGATCATAATTCAGCAATTCATAAGTGGTTCTTGCCTTTGCCCTGCGTGTGATTTTTGACTGCTGCGGCCCCATTGAAGCAAGATCAACCACATAGGATTGATACCGGATTGTCGAAGACGTGCCATCTTTTTTGTTGGATTGCTGAATTTCGCCATCTTCGAGCAACAGAAGTGATTTTTTACCCTGATTGGCAACAACGCCCCGCTTCGCAATATAAAGCAGCGAGTTTTCCGGATCGCGTTCATCAGAGATCAAAAGGCCGGAAAGCGAGCCGTCAATGTTCCGTTTTTTAATGTGCACCATCAGATCTTTTTCAAGATTGCTGAATACACCTTCACGAACAATCACATTGATCAGGTTTGCATTTTTCGAAGAAGTTTCAATTCTCAACTGTGTCGTGGACAACGGCATTATGAAATGCCCTACCAGACCAGTGAAAAGCGAAAACAGCAGGGTAATCAGGAGGAACGGCTTAACGATGACACGGTTCGATGCTCCGCTGGCATTGATAACCACCAGTTCGGAGTTTGCATTGAAATGGTTGATAGTGTTGGCGGTTGCCAAGAGTAACGCAATTGGGATTACTGCCAGCAACAACCCGGGGATGGCGAGGAAGGTGATCTTGAAATAGGCGAGTGTTGATTGCCCGCTGGAGGAAATAACATCTATGCGCTGAAAAACTTGAATGATCCATATAACGCCAGCCAGCGCCAACAGCGTGACACACGCTGCAAACGCCACGCGGCGAAAGATATACCATTCCAGTAGTTTCATGTTTTTCTCTGCCTCAAAGGCCGGACTACTTTGACAGCGATCCATTCGAAGTGCTGCTATGGTGCGAAGTTTTGTCGATAGTAGGGCAATTTCGCCATTCACGGCAATAACAACTGATTCTTGTTGTAATTGCGATACAGCATCTTTGCCCGCCAAAACTCATTTCACATCACTCCGTGTCAATCAAAGCCAGCGAGTGTGTAGTTTCAATCCTTATCATCCAACCTGTCTTGACCTTTGTGATAAACCTATTCACTCTTTGCAAAACTAATTGGAATTATGCAGGAATTAGAATGAGCGCGCCCTTGAACAATTTGGACAATGAAGCCCTCGCTCCTTGGCTGGCAACGCATGTTCCAAATTTTCACGACCTTATGGAGATTAGGAAATTCAGCGGAGGCCAGTCCAATCCGACATTTTTAATCACTGCGCAAAGTGGAAAATATGTACTTCGTGCCAAACCGCCGGGTGAACTGCTGAAATCAGCCCATCAGGTTGATCGCGAGTATCGTGTTCTCAGGGCATTGGCCGATACGGATGTGCCTGTGCCCAAAGTTTTTGCTCTCAGTGAAGAGGACAGCCCGATTGGTCGAATGTTCTTCATCATGGAATATCTCGATGGCCATATTTTCTGGGATCCGGCATTGCCTGAAATTCATGAAAACCATGGCGAAAACGCCCCGGCCAGGCGGGCACTGATCTATGACCGTATGAATGAAACGCTCGCGCGACTTCACAAGGTAAACGTCAATGAAGTCGGATTGGGTGATTTCGGTAAGCCAGGCAATTATTTTGAGCGTCAATTGGGCCGCTGGACACAGCAGTATAATGCCAGTGAGGTTGAGCCGAACGACGATGTACGAAAACTAATCAAATGGCTGGAAGATAATATGCCCGCCGATGATCAGCAGGTGAGCCTCGTTCACGGCGATTACCGGCTCGACAACATGGTGTTCAGCCACGACGCCCATGAAATAATAGGTGTTCTTGATTGGGAGCTTTCTACCCTTGGTCACCCTCTTGCGGACCTCGCGTACCAATGCATGCAGTGGCGATTGCCACATCAAGGTGGATTTCGTGGTCTGGGTGGATTGGATACCAGTCAACTGGGCCTACCCAGTGAAAAGGACTATGTCGCAGCCTATTGCAAACGGCGCAACATTGGAGAAATCGAAAACTGGCATTTTTACGTTGCCTTCTGTTTCTTCCGCCTTGCCGCGATTTTGCAAGGCGTTTACAAACGATCGCTCGACGGAAATGCATCCAATCCTGAAAAAGCAAAGCAGTATGGCGTTGCTGTGCCGATCCTTGGGTCGCTAGCTATGCAGATGATTAGAGAAATTTGATATTATTATCAGTAATTTTGGATCATTTATTAAACTAACTTGAAGTTCAAAGGATCGTTACGTGCTTTTGGACGAATGGAACTGAAACTAAGATGACAGCCGAAGCGTATCCCTTAAACACCTGCCGACAAAAGGGACAGGCCATGGAGCGTTTAATGCACAAAACAGATTTCAAGGTATTGTTCATAGGATGCGCCTTGTTTCTGGCGACAATTCTATTTGCTAATTTCAGCTTTGGTCAGGAAAACGCTGTATCACCTGCAGATACAACACAAACCCAATCGGTTGTAAGTGACCAATTGATGGCGTTCAAATCCGGTGATCACGCTCGCGCTTACTCGCATGCCGCGCCCAATATCACCAATTACTTCACCACTTTGGAAAGTTTTACTGGTATGGTGAAAGGCGGATATGGTGCTATTTATCAATCCGATAGTTTCATCTTTGGCCGCAATACCAGCGTGAATGGTGAAATTTATCAGGAGGTATTTATAACCGATCCTCAAGGCAAACAGTGGCAGGCAGTATACACTTTGCAGAGACAAACCGATGGCACTTGGAAAATTACAGGCGTGAAAATGAACCCGCACAAGGGGGCTTCAACCTGACCTGCCGGTTTGCACCTGCAGATTTGGCAAACCTCTAAAGGCCCAGCCCTCGAACCTGGGCTCTGCCCCCTCAGCCAGTCTCAAATCAGAAAAACCCTCGAACAGTTTTGGCAGCCCGACTCCGGCAACGAGGCAGCGCGATATCCACGCGCCGGCGCAGAAATGAGGTCCTGCTCCAAAAGCAATGCTTTTTGAGGTATCACGCTGAACATCAAATACATCAGGTTGATCAAAACATGCCTCATCTCGGTTTGCGGCACCAAACATCAAAAATGCTCTTTGCTCGGGTTGCAACGTTATTCCCTTGTAACAACCCGCTTTTGCAATTCGGCGTGGCGACATTCCGATTGGAGCCATCCAGCGGCAATATTCGTCAAAAACCTGCATCCAGCTCGCATTACCGGCCGTTACAATTTCAAGTTGGTTTGGGTGGGCAAGCATTGCATAAACAGCGCCGGCAAGAGCATCACGCTGCTCATTTTGCCCGCCACTGATTGCAAGTTTGACATTTGCACGGACACCGGCTTCGTCCAGACCAGCCTGAAGCAATACCGACAATAGCGAAGTATCGGGTTTTTTTGACACCTCTTCCATGCGTTGACTGACAGCTTGATCAATCCCCAATGTCGCTTCATGACACGCAGCTTCGATTTGCGGATTGCCCGCGTAGTTAGCGATACCGTCAATCATCGCCTGTGACCATTGATTCATTGCTTGCGCTGACACATGGGTCAACCCGGTCACCAGCTTCAATGCCTCGCCGGAAAGTGGCATCGCATAATCCCTGACCAGATCAAATTCACTTCTGTCTATGAGGCCAAGCAAAATAGTATCAGCGGCCAGTTCGAATTGCTCTTTCCATGTGTTGGCGACTGTTTTGGGCGACACTGTCGGAAAGATCATGCGCCGTTCGCGCATATGCGCCTCGCCGTCCTTACGCATCATGTTTTCACCCATCAAGACAGTCATCAATCCACCCGGCTGCTCGGAAGAAAATATCTCGATGTCTTTCTCACAGGTGAAAATATCATCGCGCCGGGTCAGCAAAATTGCGCCCAATTGTGGCACGAAGCATATTGGAGCTTTGTTCCGCATCTGGTGATAAACCGGATACGGATCGATTTTGAAGGCAACAGGATCAATGTCAAATACGGGCGGGTTCATCAACAGAACCTAGCAGGATTTTACAGCGCTGCAATATCGCCTTTTTCCCATCCCTCAATGGTTTCCGCCTTGAAATCATCAAACCTGCCTGCTTCGATCGCGTCGCGCATTCCCTGCATCAGGGTTTGATAATAAGAGAGATTGTTCCAACTCAGGAGCATGCCGCCAAGCGCCTCGTTGCATTTGACAAGGTGATGCAGATAGGCTCGCGAATAGTCACGCGTGGCCGGGCAATTGCTGGTTTCATCTAGCGGCCGGTGATCTTCTGCATGACGGGCGTTCTTAAGGTTGATCTTACCAAACCTGGAAAAGGCCAATCCGTGCCTCCCTGCCCTCGTCGGCATGACGCAATCAAACATGTCAACGCCCCGAGCAACCGATTGCAACAGATCATCTGGAGTTCCAACACCCATCAGATAGCGCGGCTTGTTTTCAGGTAATACCGGACAAGTGAATTCCAGCGTGCGTAGCATTACCTCCTGCGGTTCGCCAACCGCAAGACCGCCAATTGAATACCCCTTGAGGTTCATTGCAGACAATTGTGTAGCGGAACGAATACGCAGTTCTTCATCATCACCACCCTGGACAATTCCAAACATCGCCTTGCCCGGTTGATCACCAAATGTCGTTGCCGAACGCTCCGCCCATCGCAGGGACAATTCCATTGCCCGCTCTATTTCCTTTTTTTCCGCAGGAAGCGCGATGCATTCGTCGAGTTGCATTTGAATGTCCGAGCCGAGCAATCCCTGTATCTCGATGGAGCGCTCCGGCGATATGAAGAACTTTTGGCCATCTACATGGGATTTGAAGGTCACGCCCTCTTCATTCAATTTGCGCAGGGCAGAAAGTGACATCACCTGAAATCCGCCGGAATCGGTGAGAATGGGTCCACTCCATCCGGTAAACTTGTGCAGACCGCCAAGTTTGGCAACCCGTTCCGCACCCGGACGCAGCATCAGGTGGTAGGTGTTGCCCAGGATGATATCTGCACCAAGGTCGCGCACCTGATCCATATACATGGCTTTTACGGTGCCGGCAGTGCCCACCGGCATAAAGGCAGGCGTTCGTATGGTGCCGCGTGGCATTGTAATTTCGCCACGCCTGGCAGCACCATCAGCGGCAATCAAATTGAAGGTAAATTCAGCGGAAGTTTCCTGGGTCATGGCGCGCGATATAGCAGGCTCGCATCCCCATAGGAATAGAAGCGGTATTGATTTTTGATTGCATGTTCATAAGCCGCCCTGATTGGCTCCATGCCGCTGAATGCAGAAACCAGCATCATCAGTGTTGAGCGCGGCAAATGGAAATTTGTCATCAGCATATCCACAAAGCGAAACTGGTATCCGGGTGTGATGAAAATGTCTGTTGCTCCCATCCAGGGGTTCAATGTCCCCTCCTCGCCTGTAGCGCTTTCCAGCAGGCGCAGCGATGTTGTTCCGACGGCAACAATCCTCCCGCCACGGGCCTTTACAGCATTAAGAGCCTCTGCAGTTTGCGCTGAAACCACCCCACGCTCGAAGTGCATCTTGTGATCTTTGGTATCATCAGCCTTCACAGGCAAAAATGTCCCCGCGCCCACATGCAGCGTCACAAAATGCCGCTCGACCCCTTTGTTGTCCAGTCTTGCAAAAAGCTCGGGTGTAAAATGCAGTCCGGCGGTAGGTGCTGCAACAGCGCCATCATCCTTGGCATAGATCGTCTGGTAGTCGGTCCGGTCCTGGTCGTCTTCCGGCCTTTTGAGGGCGATATAAGGCGGCAGGGGAATATGACCGACAGCAACCAGCGCCTCATCAAGGGCAATGCCTGAGAGATCGAACCTGAATTCAACCTCGCCCTCATCGCCCTTTTCCAGCACTGTTGCATCGAGCGCCCCCAAAAGACATGAACTGCTCTCATGTCCAAAGCGGCAACGGTCACCGACCTTCAACTTTTTTGCTCCGCGCACAAAAGCCTTCCAGCGATTATCATCGATCCGCATGTGCAATGTTGCCCCAATATTGGCAATGGCACCATCGCGGTTTCGAATACCTTCAAGCTGCGCCGGAATTACCCTTGTATCATTGAAAACCAGTGCATCACCGGGTTCGAGAAATTCCGCAAGCTGATTGACTTGCCAATCTTCCAAATCTCCTGTCGGTTTTATAACCAGAAGCCTGGCACTGTCGCGCGGCACCGCCGGCCGCAGGGCTATACGATCTTCAGGCAGTTCAAAATCAAACAGGTCAACGCGCATGGAAGTTCCAAAACAAAGGGCAGCGCCGAAACGCTGCCCAATCATCATTCAAATAAAAACAATCAGCCTGCAACACGCATGGAAACAATCGAATCCGGATCGCGCACTGCTTCACCTTTTTTGATCTTGTCGACATTTTCCATGCCTTCAATAACTTGTCCCCAAACTGTATACTGGCGGTTCAGGAAGCCTGCATCATCAAAACAGATAAAAAACTGGCTATTGGCACTGTCCGGCATCTGGCTGCGGGCCATCGAGCAGGTTCCACGTACATGCGGCTCGGAATTGAACTCTGCTTTCAGATCAGGCTTGTCAGAACCACCTGTACCGATACCATGCGGACAACCGACCTGCGCCATAAAGCCGTCGATAACGCGGTGAAACACGATACCATCGTAAAAGCCCTCTGTAGCCAGTTCCTTGATGCGTTGCACATGGTTTGGCGCAAGGTCAGGACGCAGTTTGATTACAACCGGTCCTTTAGTGGTTTCCATCAGGATGGTATTTTTCGGATCGTCATAAGCCATTTCAAATTCCTTCGTTTCTAATTCTAGTTTGCATCCGATGCCATCTGCATCTTAACGATTTTGTCGGGATCACTTACCAGACCATTTTGGCCTTCGCCACGTTTGATTTTGTCAACAGCGTCCATTCCCTCGGTTACTTGACCAAAAACAGTATATTGGTTGTTGAGAAATTCGCCGTCGGCAAACATGATGAAAAATTGGCTGTTGGCACTGTTAGGATCCTGCGAACGTGCCATGCCCAAAACTCCGCGCTTGAACGGCTCTGGGGTGAATTCTGCTGGAAGGTCCGGAAGATCAGAGCCACCCGATCCGGTTCCTGTCGGATCACCTGACTGTGCCATGAAGCCTTCGATCACGCGATGAAATACGACACCGTCGTAAAAGCCCTGTTTGGCCAGTGTCTTGATACGTTCCACATGCAATGGGGCAAGATCAGGCCGCAGTTGAACTGTAACACGGCCATCTTTCAAATCCAGATAAAGAGTGTTTTCGTCGGCTGCCGACGCAAGACCGGACGAGAGGCCAAGGATGAAACCAAAAACAACAGAAAGGCGTATAAAAGATGCCGCGATTGAACGATAAAAATTTGTCATGATGATTCCTGTAATGACATGAGTGAAATTCAGCCGTGCTTTTTATTGAGTGCGGCCAGAACCGGTTTGGGGACGAACGGAGAAACATCTCCACCCATTTTTGCGATTTGCCTGACCAATGTGCCAGTAATGTGGCCCAATCCAGGACTGGCGGGAACAAAAATCGTCTGGATCTGGTGCTTTAGCGCACTATTCATTCCGGCCATTTGCATCTCATAATTAAAGTCGGTGCTGTCGCGAAGTCCGCGCAGCATGAGTGTTGCACCGAGGCTTTCAGCCGTATTCACTACCAATCCGTCAAATGAAACAACTTTCACCCGCGATTGTTCGCTCTTGAGAGAAGTTTCAACGGATTTTTCAATCAACTCAACGCGCTCATCGAAACTGAACATAGGGACTTTTCCCGGATGAATACCAATTGCAATGACGACACTGTCAGCAATTTGCAAACCCTGGCGGATGACATCCAGATGTCCGTTGGTCAATGGGTCAAAAGACCCTGCGTAAAGAGCTGTTCTTTCCATGACGCCCCTTTTCTCACCTCGCCAGACTTTCTGCAACTGGTAAAATAGTCATCACATGACTTTGAAGCGCCTATTCTTGATGTGATCAAACGCACAGAAGGAAGTCAGCTATTCTCATAATGTTGAACTCATGAAAGGCCACAAACAAACCCGATAGACTGCCATCCGGTTTCAAGTTGACAATTTTCGACAACAAATGAAACCAAATAACGGATGACGCGTTTATCTCACAGCAAAAGAGGCAAGCGAAATGACAATCATCATCACAGCATTCTTCATGACAGCAGGTCTGAGCATCTACACCATCATCAAACTTGAGCAGGAAAAAAGCAGCCTGCACGAAGCGCGCTTTGCAAACCGGTCAAACGCCCGGTTCGGAGAATAGTCAGATGTTAGCGCGGGGTTCCGCAAGAAAAACGCTGATCTAGTGCCTATAACTTCCCGATGTAGTTGGTCTGCCACATCCAATCTGAATTTATCAGAGAACAGGCATATGGCGGAGAGGGTGGGATTTGAACCCATCCGTTTTGCTTTGCAAAACAGACATCAATCAACTGTGGGTTCCCAAAGCGGTTCAACTGCGAATTGCAATTTAAAAATCTAAAAGTCCAGGCATATGGCGGAGAGGGTGGGATTTGAACCCACGGTACGCTTGCACGCACGCCGGTTTTCAAGACCGGTGCATTCAACCACTCTGCCACCTCTCCAGATGCCTGTAACAGATCTCAGCTTGCGCCCTACCCGTTATGGTCGACTGCAGCCTAATGCGACATTCACAAAGCTTTTTCAAGTGGAAACCGTTGCACATTCGCGAAAAAGATCATGGAAAACAAAAAGGGCCGGATTTGCGCCCAGCCCTTCTGCACCCAAGGGGTAATTTCTTATTTAGGCAATGTGTCGTCGACGCCTTTGACATAGAAATTCATGCCGAGTAGCGTGCCGATGTCGGCTTTCTCGCCTTCTTTCAGCCATTCTGATCCATCCTGTTTGGTAATCGGACCGGTGAATGGATCGAAAGACAGGTCAGTGATCTTTGCCTGTGTTGCTTCAGCCATGGCTTTCACATCGTCAGGCATGTTGGTGTATGGAGCCATCACCACATGACCTTCATGCATACCATGCCAGACATCATGCTGTGCCCAGGTGCCATCTGCGACCGCTTTGACGCGTTCGACATAGTACGGACCCCAATCGTCAACAATTGAAGTAAGCTGGGTTTTTTCACCAAACTTGAACATGTCTGATGCCTGACCAAAAGCCATTACACCGCGTTCGGCGGCAACTTGCATCGGACCGGTTGAGTCTGTGTGCTGGGTGATAACATCCGCGCCCTGGTCGATCAGCGTCTTGGCGGCATCAGCTTCCTTGCCTGGATCAAACCAGGTATTGGCCCAAACCACTTTCAATTTGAAATCAGGATTGACCGACTGGGCACCAAGAATGAAAGAGTTGATGCCTAGAACAACTTCAGGGATCGGAAAAGAGGCGATATAACCGGCAGTGCCGACTTTCGACATTTTCGCTGCGATCTGGCCCTGAATATAACGGCCTTCGTGGAACTTGGAATTGTACGTGGCTACGTTGGCGCTATCGCGCTTGTAGCCTGTGGCGTGTTCGAACTTGACATCCGGAAACTTGGCGGCAACCTTGTTGGTTGCATCCATATAGCCGAAGGAAGTTGTGAAAATGATATTGCAGCCCGAACGGGCAAAACGCTCGATGGCACGTTCAGCATCCGCGCCTTCAGGAACGCTTTCAAGATAGGCTGTTTCAACTTTGTCACCCATCGCTTTTTCAACGGCGAGCAGACCCTGATGATGCTGGTAAGACCAGCCGAAATCACCGATTGGCCCCACATAAATAAAGCAGGCTTTTGTTTTTCCGTGGCTTGCAGCCATGGCGCTGGATGTACCAGCCAATGCAATGGCGAAAGCCGCTGCGATACCCAAGATGTTCTTCATGTTTAATAGTTCCCTGTTAATCTGGTTGTCGGGTATTGTTGAAGCTGGCGTACAGCCCTCCCTACCGATCCGGCACAAATCCCTGTCCAAGTGTGGCTGGAGTATTGATCAACGTCAATCGCCTATTGCGCGAAATTAACACCAACACAACAATTGTCGCAACGTAGGGCAACATCGACAAAAACTGTGACGGCGTCGCTTTTACCCAACTTGCAAGATAGTACAAAGGTGCTGGCAGTCCCGAAAAGGCATTGAGATCAATCGCCTGGATATGCAGTTGGGCAATCGTGATTGCGCCAAACAAATAGGCCCCAAGGGCAACCCTCATCGGCCTCCACGAGGCAAAGACGACAAGAGCAAGGGCAATCCAGCCGCGTCCTGCGGTCATACCCTCCACCCACTGCGGAACATAAACCAGGGAGAGATAAGCGCCAGCCAGTCCCGAACAAGCCCCTCCAAACATGACAGCAAGATAGCGTATCCGGATTACATTGATACCAAGTGCATGAGCCGAGTGATGATTGTCGCCGACACTGCGAAGTTTAAGACCGGCACGCGAGGTGAACAAAAACCATCCGACGCCAAAAATCAGAGCAATCGAAATGTAAAAAATAAGATCCTGCGCAAACAACAATTTGCCTACCAGAGGCAGATCAGAAAGAAACGGAATAACGATGACGGGCAGTTTGATACCGGGAATTCCAATAAAGGCTTCCCCCCACAGTCCGGAAAGTCCAAGGCCCAAAATGGTCAGCGCCAGTCCCGTCGCCACCTGATTTGCAACAAGAGACAAGACGAGAAAAGCGAAAAGTAGCGAGAACAAGGCCCCTACAACCACCCCGGCCAATGCGCCGATATATGGATTGCCAGTCATCTGGGCGAAAGAAAATCCGGCAACCGCCCCCATGATCATCATGCCTTCGACACCAAGGTTGAGAACACCCGCACGTTCTGTGACCAATTCTCCCATCGCTGCCAGCAGCAGCGGTGTTGCGGCGGTAAAGATAGTCAGCAAAATAGCTTCGATCATACCCATTATGCTATCCTTCTACCTCCACCGAACTGCCTGAGAAAAACTTGATGCGGTAATAGATCAGCGTGTCACAGGAAAGTACAAAGAACAGCACAAGCCCCTGAAACACCCTACCCAGCTTGTCTGATATGCCCAGCGTGATTTGGGCCGCCTCGCTGCCGAGATAGGTCAGTGCAAGCACAAGACCAGCCAACAGGATACCAAACGGATTGAGCCGCCCAAGGAAGGCGACGATAATCGCGGTAAATCCGTAACCGGGAGAAATCACCGGCCGCAATTGCTGGATCGCCCCGGCAACTTCTGAAATACCCGCCAGCCCTGCGAGTGCGCCCGAAAACATCAACGCAAAAATCGTCATTCTTGAAGTGCTGAACCCTGCAAAAGCCCCTGCCCTTGGCGCCTGCCCAATAACCTTGATTTCAAAACCCTTCATGGTTTTCGTTAGCATGAACCAGGTCAGCACGACGGCGATGACTGCAAAGAGCGCACCGTAATGCGCTCGCCCGGAGGCAAACATCTCAGGCAAGACCTGACCAGCCGTAAAACCGCGAGACTCTGGAAAATTGAACCCTGCAGGATTGCGCCATATGCCGCGGACCAGCCAGTCCAGCAGCAATTGGGCTACATAGACCAGCATGAGGCTCGTCAGGATTTCGTTGGCACCGAAACGTGTCTTAAGGATTGCCGGAATGAGCCCCCACAATGCCCCGCCGATCATGGCCATCAAGAGCATTGCCGGAAGCACCCATGGTCCATTAGCATCCGGCGCAAGGATAGGCAGCATCGAGCCGAATATGGCACCGGCAATAAATTGACCTTCAGCGCCAATATTCCAGTTTGTCGACCTGAAACAAACCGCCAATCCAACCGCTATCAAAATGATTGGAGAAGCCTTGATGACGAGTTCATGGATTGACCAGGTTTCAGTCAACGGTTCGATGAAAAATGAATAAAGACCTTTGCCTGGATCAATTCCCATAAATATGAAGACGATGACACCCGTCAAAATTGTCAGGCTCAAGGCAATGACCGGGGACAGGAATGCCAGCATTTTCGACGGATTTGCCCGCCGCTCAAGTTCAAGCCGCATGGGTGGCTCCCTCTCCAGAATGACCTGAACCGCCCATCAGCAGGCCGATTGCTTCCCGCGTGACAGTGATAGATTTGCCTGCCTCAGCCAGTTTCCCATCGTGCATCACCAAAATTCTGTCGGAGATTTCGAAAATTTCGTCAAGATCCTGTGAAATAACCAGAACTGCCGAGCCGGAACGCGCCAAATCGACCAATGCCTGACGTATGCGTTGGGCCGCACCGGCATCAACACCCCAAGTCGGCTGGTTGACGATAAAAACAACAGGTTGGCGATCCAGTTCCCGGCCCATAATAAATTTCTGCAGATTACCACCCGACAATGCGGAGGCAACAGGGTTTTGCGAGGATTTGCGTACATCCATCACTTCACAGACCCGCTTGGTGGCACCATCCACCATTGTTTGCCAGATATAGCCAATTGCGCCAAACTTCTGAAAGGCAACGCGGTCGGAGGAATGGCGTGCAAGAAGCATGTTTTCGGTAAGACTTAATCCTGGCACAGCCCCGTGCCCAAGTCGCTCTTCAGGGACAAATGCAGCCCCCATTTTACGGCGTTCATTGATACCCCTTCCGCCAACGGGCTTTCCGCGCATCAAAATGGAGTTACTTTCAACCAGATCCTCACCCGAGAGCATTTGAAACAATTCGCTTTGTCCGTGTCCGGCAACCCCTGCGATGCCAACCACCTCTCCCGCCTTGATTACAAAACTCAAATCCTTGAGCGCTATGGAAAACGGTGTCGCGGCAGGCAGATTAGCCGACTTTGCCTCGAGCAGAATTTCGCTTTGTCCGGCGCTGACAACTTCGCTGCGCTTTACATCGGCCACGTCCGAGCCAACCATCATGCTCGCAAGGCTAGCTGCTGTTTCCTTTCGCGGGTCACATTCAGAAATCAATTTTCCATGTCGAAGTATGGTCGCCCGGTCACACAACCGTTTTACTTCGTCTAGCCTGTGCGAAATATATAGGATTGACCTTCCTTCGGATCGAAGTCTTTCCAAGGTTACAAACAGATTGTCCGCTTCCTGCGGTGTCAGCACCGATGTAGGTTCATCGAGAATAATGAGTTTGGGATCTTGCAATAGACAGCGGACGATTTCGACCCTTTGCCGCTCTCCGACGCTCAGATCGCCGATTATGGAATCTGCCTTCAGGGGCAGACCATACTCTTTGGACAGACGCTCTGCATCTTTTGAAATCTTTTCAATCGTATGTTCCGGGCCAAGCGACAGTACAATGTTGTCAGCAACGGTAAGGGATTCAAAGAGTGAAAAATGCTGGAACACCATTCCAATGCCGATACTGCGTGCATATGAAGGACTGGGTATAATGGTTTCTTCGCCGTTCCAGAAAATCTTTCCGGCAGTTGGCTGCAGCGAGCCATAGAGCATCTTTACCAGTGTGGACTTGCCTGCCCCGTTTTCACCCAGCAATGCATGAATTTCGCCAGCCTCGATTTTCAGATCGAGATGATCATTGGCTGTCAATTCGCCAAAGATCTTGGTCAATCCCTTGACCTCCAGAAGTGTTGCCATATTGAATTTGCCTGCAGGCTGCATTGTTCATATTGTTTTCAATGCCCTGATAGGAGTTCAATCGGACGCAAATGTCCAGTGCGCTGTTGAAAACGATTGCCTGAATTGTGACAATTATCCCCAGTCAACGATATGATTTGTATTTTTATATTTCCCTGGAAGTGCTCATTCTTGAAAATCGGGTGCCAAAAAGAAATCCGCTGTCTGGACGACAGCGGATCCCGGGAGATCATGGTTCCAGCGTCGCAATGGCAAATTGCCAAGGCACCCCATACCCCGGACCATGATTTGGTAAGATACAGGGATTACTTGTTCACTGCATCTTTCAGTGCCTTGCCCGGCTTGAACCTTGGGGCTTTGGAAGCTGGTACATTGATGGTGGCGCCGGTTTGCGGATTGCGGGCCGTGCTGGCCTTGCGGTCTGCCACAACAAAATTGCCAAAACCAATCAGGCGAACTTCATCGCCACTCACCAGGGCACCCGTGATGCCACCCAGTACGGCTTCAAGAGCATCTGCAGCTTGAGCTTTGGTCAAATCAGCTTTCTCCGCAACGGAAGCAATAAGCTCGTTTTTGTTCATTTCTAAATCATTTCAGATCAAACAACGATTTTCGTTGAGCGCAGCATCAAAATCGCATTTTTATTAGCCACTAGACAATAGAAACCGCTGTTTTTTAGGCATTCCAAGATGATTCTGGGTAATATTTCAATTTGTCAATATCAAATATCTCCTGCAAACATGCAGGAAACGCCACAAAAACTAGAAGAATTTCAGAATCACTTTCCCGCTTCGAATCGCAAAAAGCTGCTGTCTGCTTGTAATTTGAGCCATGAAAATAAAAAAAACGGGGCCTGAAAGCCCCGTTTTTGTTTCGACTCTTTGTGTTGAACCTAGTGTGCAGTGGATACCGGACCTGCATCTGACGTCGGCGACAGTGCCCTGCGGGCGCGTTCCGCGTCTTCAGCTGTCCAGGTTATTGCCACCGGTTTGCGAACCAGCGCGTGGCTGAGAACCTGATCAATATGAGCAACCGGAACGATTTCCATTCCGTTTTTCACATTGGCTGGAATATCCGCCAGATCCTTGGCGTTTTCCTCGGGTATCAGCACCTTGGTAATGCCGCCGCGCAAGGCCGCCAGAAGCTTTTCCTTCAGTCCGCCAATCGGCAACACTCTTCCACGCAGAGTGATTTCGCCTGTCATCGCAACATCGGCCCGAACAGGTATACCCGTCATGACAGAAACGATGGCAGTCGTCATCGCAGTACCTGCAGAAGGTCCATCCTTCGGGGTTGCACCTTCGGGAACATGAACGTGTATGTCCATACGATCAAACAAGGGAGGCTCGATTCCGAAGTCAACTGCTTTCGAACGTACATAGGAAGCCGCCGCCGAAATCGACTCTTTCATTACGTCCCGCAGGTTGCCGGTAACCGTCATTTTTCCTTTGCCGGGCATCGAAACACCCTCAATGGTCAACAACTCACCGCCGACTTCCGTCCATGCGAGGCCAGTGACAACCCCAACCTGATCTTCGTTTTCGGCTTTGCCGTAACGAAATTTCGTAACACCAAGAAAATCACCAAGATTTTCCGCGGTCACTTTAATAGACTTCTTATTGCCCTTGAGGATTTCTGTAACAGCCTTGCGCGCCAGTTTTGACAACTCACGTTCAAGGCTACGCACACCGGCCTCTCTTGTGTAATACCGGATAATATCCCGTATCGCATCTTCGCTCACGGCAAATTCCTTGACACCAAGGGCATGGTCAGTGATCGACTTTGGCAGCAGGTGGCGTTTGGCAATCTCCACCTTCTCGTCTTCAGTGTATCCGGCGATGCGAATGATTTCCATGCGGTCCATCAACGGACCTGGAATATTCAGGGTGTTTGCAGTCGTCACAAACATCACATTCGACAGGTCATAGTCCACTTCGAGATAATGATCAGCAAATGTGTGGTTCTGTTCCGGATCAAGTACCTCCAGCAATGCCGAAGACGGATCGCCGCGGAAATCCTGTCCCATCTTGTCGATCTCGTCGAGAAGGAAAAGCGGGTTGGTTTTCTTTGTCTTCTTCATCGACTGGATGACTTTGCCGGGCATCGAGCCGATATAGGTTCTACGGTGTCCGCGTATCTCAGCTTCGTCCCTGACGCCGCCAAGCGCCATACGAACGAACTCACGACCGGTGGCCTTGGCAATTGATTTGCCCAGAGAAGTCTTGCCCACGCCAGGAGGACCTACGAGACAAAGAATCGGGCCTTTTATCTTGTTCGCACGGCTTTGCACTGCAAGGTACTCCACGATCCGCTCCTTGACCTTCTCAAGGCCGAAATGATCGGTATCAAGGATTTCCTGTGCCTTGTTTATGTCCATTTTCTTTGCAGGCGTTTTGCCCCACGGAATGCCCAAGAGCCAGTCGAGATAATTTCTTACCACTGTGGCCTCGGCCGACATCGGGCTCATCTGTTTGAGCTTTTTCAACTCAGCCAGTGCTTTCTCGTTGGCTTCCTTCGACAGCTTGGTCTTCTTGATGCGCGCTTCCAACTCGCCAAGTTCATCCTTGCCGTCTTCACCCTCACCCAATTCCTTCTGGATGGCCTTCATCTGTTCGTTGAGGTAATACTCGCGCTGTGTTTTTTCCATCTGGCGTTTGACACGGCTGCGAATACGCTTTTCAACCTGGAGAACGGAAATTTCGCTCTCCATCATTGACAGAATGTGTTCAAGGCGTTCGCGTACACTGAATATACCGAGAATATCCTGTTTCTCGTTCAATTTGATGGCAAGATGCGAGGCGATTGTATCGGCAAGTTTGGAATAATCATCAATCTGCGATACCGAACCCAAAACCTCTGGCGATATTTTCTTGTTCAATTTCACATAGTTCTCAAATTCAGCAACAACCGAACGCGCAACCGCTTCCACTTCAATGGGATCATCTTCCTCATTGGCGATAATTTCGCTGTATGCCTCATTGTATTCGCTCTTGTCGGTGAACTGCACAATACGCGCGCGTGACACGCCTTCGACGAGCACCTTTACGGTACCGTCCGGCAGTTTCAGCATGTGCAGCACTTTTGCAAGAGCGCCGGTTTCATAAAGTCCTTCAGGAGTGGGATCATCGTCACCCGCATTCTTCTGGGTGAAAAGCAGAATGTGATGGTCCTTGTTCATCACTTCCTCAAGCGCCAGTATCGACTTTTCACGACCGACAAAAAGCGGAACGATCATGTGAGGAAAGACGACGATATCGCGCAGTGGCAACAAGGGATAAACGTCCCCCGATCCCAGTCCGATTTTGGTTTTCCCGGTTTTAGCCATGGCACTCATCCTTTTGTTTCAGTAATTGCTGCATTAGCCAATCACCGTTTGATTCTCTATTCTAACGCTTTCCACCTTCTGAAAACAGCTTTTGCAAAAACAATTCCGGAAATACAACTTTTTGCGGGGAGTGCATTTGTCAAAAGCTGAAATGCGATAAGCATGGAGGGCGTTTTCTTGTAAACATGAAATGGTGCGCAATCGCATTCATTTCAAGTGCGATGCATCAACCACATGGATCAAATAATTTTGTCCAAAAGAAAACGGCTATCGCAAAGAAAAAGGCGCCCCGAAACACAGGGCGCCTTCAATTGTCAAAGCAGAGCCAATGGAAAATCAGGCACTCGCTTCCTTCTCGACCTTTTTCTCGGAATATATGTAGAGCGGACGTGCCTTGCCTGTCACCACTTCCTCGGAAATAACAACTTCCTCAACGCCTTCCATTGCCGGAAGTTCAAACATGGTATCAAGCAATATGGCTTCGATGATAGAGCGCAGTCCGCGAGCACCGGTCTTGCGTTCAATGGCCCGGCGGGCAATCGCTTTCAAAGCATCTTCATGGAAGGATAGTTCAACTTCCTCCATTTCGAAAAGACGCTGATACTGTTTGACCAGCGCGTTCTTTGGCTCTGTCAAAATTTGCACGAGGGCTTCCTCGTCAAGATCTTCCAGCGTAGCCAAAACTGGAACGCGGCCGACAAATTCCGGGATCAAACCAAAGCGCAACAAGTCTTCCGGCTCAACTTCCTGGAACAGTTCACCCGTCTTGCGGTCTTCAGGAGACTCGACATTAGCAGCAAAACCAATGGATGTTTTACGGCCACGCTCGGAAATGATCTTGTCGAGGCCCGCAAAGGCACCACCTGCAATAAACAGGATATTGGTTGTATCCACCTGCAGGAATTCCTGCTGCGGATGTTTGCGTCCGCCCTGCGGAGGAACAGAAGCAACAGTGCCTTCCATGATTTTCAGCAATGCCTGCTGCACGCCCTCGCCCGACACGTCGCGGGTGATCGAAGGATTGTCAGACTTGCGGGAAATCTTGTCGACCTCATCAATATATACAATACCGCGCTGGGCCCGCTCGACATTGTAGTCGGCAGCCTGAAGCAGTTTCAAAATGATGTTTTCAACGTCTTCACCCACATAACCAGCCTCGGTCAATGTAGTGGCGTCTGCCATGGTAAAGGGAACATCGATAATGCGTGCAAGTGTCTGTGCCAGCAAAGTCTTGCCACAGCCTGTAGGGCCGATCAGCATGATGTTTGATTTTGCCAGTTCAACGTCCTGGTTTTTTGTCGAATGGGCCAGTCGCTTGTAGTGATTATGAACGGCAACGGCGAGAACACGCTTGGCATGTGGCTGTCCGATTACATAATCATCGAGCGTTGCCAGGATATCCTGCGGAGATGGAACGCCTTCGCCTGATTTTGCAACCGAGGTCTTGTTCTCTTCACGGATGATATCCATGCAAAGTTCAACGCACTCATCACAAATAAACACAGTGGGCCCGGCGATAAGCTTGCGCACTTCGTGCTGGCTTTTACCGCAGAACGAGCAATAAAGCGTGTTCTTCGAGTCCCCGTTACCACTGTTTGAAATTTTGCTCATAAAGCCTATCCTCAGTATTGATGCCCGAAAGCACTACCAGCAGTCTGTTCCAACCATAAATTGGTATAATCAGGTCAATAGTCAATTACCGACAAACCGATTACGCCTCATACAACGAATTGAGACAATAGCCTAGCGCGTAAAACCTAACCATAGGCTTAACGGACGCACTACAATTCACCCACTTATGGCATTTTTGCCACTGATTTTGTTACAAAAAGACACATGGAACCGGATCACCGGCCGCATGTTGGCCACCGGTGATTCTTTTCCGGCTTCCTTCGCCTATTTTTCGTCAGGTACGGCGCGCTTGTCGATAACCTTGTCGATCAGGCCCCATTCCATCGATTCTTCAGCAGTCATGAAGTGATCGCGATCGAGGGTCTTTTCAACATTTTCAAGCGACTGGCCGCTGTGCTTTACATAGATCTCGTTAAGACGGCGTTTCATCTTGATGATGTCCTGGGCATGGCGCTCAATATCTGATGCCTGTCCCTGGAAACCACCGGATGGCTGATGCACCATGATGCGCGCATTCGGCAGGGCAAAACGCATGCCCTTTTCGCCAGCTGTCAAAAGCAACGACCCCATGGAGGCCGCCTGCCCCATGCAAAGCGTTGAAATCGCCGGGCGGATAAACTGCATGGTGTCATAAATTGCCATGCCCGAAGTAACGACACCGCCGGGGGAATTGATGTAAAGGTTGATTTCCTTCTTCGGATTTTCCGCTTCCAGAAACAGCAGCTGTGCGCAGACCAGCATCGACATGCCGTCTTCAACAGGGCCGTTGATAAATATCACACGCTCTTTCAGCAAGCGTGAGAAAATGTCGTAGGCGCGCTCGCCGCGGTTGGTTTGCTCCACCACCATCGGAACAAGGTTCATGGCTAGGTCGACTGGATCTCTCATGTACTATCTTTCTGTTCTGGCACTCTTGGCCAAGGGGACCAAATTTCTAGAATCTTTCGCCACTACACATAGGATAGGCAAAGGAAAGGTTAAAGGGGTTGATTTTGAAGAATGAAAATGCGGTAAATTTTGGAGGCGGGCTACGCAGAAATTCAAACAGTGCGCGACCAATCACAAATACAGCTTGCATAATACAAAAACCCGCTGATTTTCATCAGCGGGCTAATTATTAACTTAAAGAAAAATATCTAACCAATTGTGATTAAACTTCTTCTTCTTTCATCAGTTCTTCGCGAGAAACCTTTTTGTCATTGACACTGGCAACGCTCATGATGTGGTCGACGACTTTTTCCTCATAGATCGGAGCCCGAAGTCCGGCTACTGCCTCGGGATTCTTGCGGAAATAATCAAAAATCGCCTGTTCCTGGCCAGGATACTGGCGAACCTGGTCAAAAACCGCCTTCTGCATTTCGTCTTCTGTAATTTCAATCTTGGCATCTTCGCCAATTTTGGCGAGGGTCAGTCCGAGGCGCACCCGGCGCTCGGCCAGTTTCTGATACTCTTTACGAGCCTCTTCTTCGGTTGTTTCCTCGTCTTCAAAAGTTTTGCCTGCGCGCTGCAATTCGTTGGTCATCTGGGTCCAGATGTTTTCAAATTCAGCTTTCACCATGCGGTTAGGCAATTCCATCTTGGTTTTCTCGTCCATCTGGTCGAGAACCTGACGCTTGACGCGCGCACGTGTGTAGCTGCCGTTCTGGCTTTCAATCTGCGACTTCACAGCCTCGCGCAGCTTGTCAGCGCTTTCAACGCCCAACTGCTTGGCCAATTCGTCATTGATCTCAAGTTTCGCAGGCTTTTCGACAGCATGCAGCGTGATGTCAAATTCAGCGTCCCTGCCGGCAAGATTTTCAGCCGGATATTCAGTCGGGAACGTTACTTTGATTGTCTTTGTGTCGCCGGCCTTCATGCCGGTCAACTGCTCTTCAAAGCCCGGAATAAAACGATTGGAACCGATAACCAATTTGGCGCCTTCGTCCTTGCCGCCGTCAAAAGGTGTGCCGTCCACTTTGCCTAGATAGTCCATGGTAACACGGTCACCATCGGCGGCCTTGCCCTTTTTCTCCTCGTAAGTACGGGCGCTTTCAGCGATCTTGAGAACCTGCTCGTCGACTTCCTTGTCGCTTACATCAACAACCGGACGCTCGATTTTCAGTTTCGAAAGGTCAGGCACGGTGATTTCAGGCATGACTTCATAGGAAATCTTGAATTCGAAATCAGCTTCACCTGCCAAAATGATCTCAGCTTCCTTTTCGTCCTCGGTCATCGAGATTTCAGGCTGCTGGGCAGCTTTCTCGTTGCGTTCCTTGATGACTTCGCCTGAGCGCACATTGATCGTTTCATTGACGATCTCGGCCATGATCTGCTTGCCATACAACTTCTTGATATGACTGACAGGAACCTTGCCCTGACGGAAACCGGAAATCTTGACCTTGTCTTTCATGTCTTCAAGACGTGTAGCCAGTTTTCCAGCCAGATCTTCCTTGGGAACAACCACTTTAAGTTCGCGTTCCAGACCTTTGTTGAGTGTTTCTGTTACCTGCATGGAATGACCAACCTATTCGATTAAATGAAAGCAGTTTGCGGTTCGTCCGCCAACCGGCCCGTTTGTAATTTGGTGCGGATAGAGAGACTTGAACTCCCACGCCTTACGGCACCAGAACCTAAATCTGGCGTGTCTACCAATTTCACCATACCCGCTGATGGTTTTCACTTGAAGACAATAAACTTCAAACGAAAATATGGGTTCCTCAACATCCTCCAAGGAGATCAATTGATGA
>JBGSTD010000030.1:0-56900 GCA_041736675.1 Salaquimonas sp. | reverse complement strand
GGAATATTTTTTCGAGGAAATGAAAAAGCTCCGCAGCGCCAACAGGATTGGTGCTTTGCTGATCATCGACGCAGACCATTTCAAGATTATCAACGATCGTTGGGGACATCTGGCAGGCGATGAGGCTTTGAAGGCAATCACCAGCGCAATCAGGGATGCAATCCGCACCGATGATATTGTCGGACGAATTGGCGGAGAGGAATTTGCAGTATTTTTGGCAGGTGCCAGCGACTTACAGGCAATTGAAGTTGCCGAGCGCATCCGAGCATCAGTGGAAGAAGTAATATTCCTGCCAGAGCCGGATAAGAAACCACATCTGCTGACAGTGAGCATTGGCGGCGTGGCTAAAATAGGTGACGCCCAACTCTCCGAAGTCATGCGTGACGCTGACCGAAATTTGTACAAGGCAAAGCGTTCCGGCAGAAACCGGGTGGTCATAGATTACCCGCTGGATCGTGCCGCCTGATGGTACCAATGTCTGAACGCTGCCGCTTTACAAACAAGGTGCGGTTGCTCTACTGATCGCTGGTTCTCAATTCGCCGGGCAATTTCAAATGGAAATCTGGATACCGATCACGATCGCAGCCGCGTTCATGCAAAACATACGTTCGGTTACCCAGCGCCATCTCAAGGGGAAGTTGAAAACGGTTGGCGCAACGTTCGTGCGTTTTGGCTTTGGCATGCCTTTTGCGGTGCTGTTCGTTGCCATCATGCATTATGGTCTGGGGTGGGATTTGCCGCAAACCAACCAGACTTTTTGGTTCTGGGTCGTCCTTGCCGGAACAATGCAAATCTCTGCCCAGCAGTTTCTGCTCAATGCGTTTTCCCATGACAGTTTTACAGTAGGCACCGCCTATTCGCGGACCGAGGCCGTGCAGGTGGCTATCATCGGCCTTGTCCTTTTGGGTGACCGGGTATCGCTGAATTCGCTCATTGCAATTGCCCTGACAGTTTCAGGTGTCATAACGCTTGCACTGGCAAAGTCCTCACTGTCGCTCGCCGGTTTGCTCTCGGCCATCAATTCCAAGGGCGCGCGGATTGGCCTGATGGCGGGTGCCTGTTTCGGGCTGTCAGCAACGGCCTATCGCGGCGCATCCCTGGCCCTTGCAGATGGGTTGAGCGAACCCAATTTTCTGATGCAGGCAGGGTTCACCCTCCTCACGACGATCATCATGCAAAGCGCGGCGTTGTTCATCTGGATGGCAATCACCGACCGCGCCGAAATCGGCAGGATCGCCAAGGTATGGAAATGGGGCCTGCTGGCGGGAGCCTCGGGTGCCTGCGCATCCTTCGGCTGGTTCATTGGCTTCACGCTGCAATCGGCCGCCGTCATCAAGGCTTTGGCGCAGGTCGAGATGCTTTTCACCTATGCGTCAACCATATTCATTTTCCGTGAGAAAGTAAGTCCGGGCGAACTCATCGGCTGTGCAATGATCGTCTTTGGAATTTTGGTACTGGTACTTGGATAAGGGCGTCCGCTTGGAGCCCTGATCGACCGATGTTGCTACGCAGCAGACCGCTGGCTTTTTTTCTCTTTACAGTTCGCCAGAACTGTGGCTGGCTCGCTTAAAAGTAGAGGGTAGTATTATGGCCTTTCAGACCTGGCTGGCGTTTGTTGCAGCCTCGATAGCTCTTTTGCTCATTCCCGGACCAACGGTCTTGCTCGTTCTTAGTTATGCGATCAGCCAAGGTAAAAGGGTGGCCATTGCGACGGTTGGAGGTGTCGCTCTCGGCGACTTCATCGCAATGTCTGCATCATTGGCGGGCTTGGGTGCCTTGGTCCTGGCCTCTGCAACGCTATTCACTGTTCTGAAGTGGGTCGGAGCTGTTTACCTCGTATATCTGGGTATCAAGCTTTTTCGCAGCGCATCAACGGCTTCTCTTGGCGATCTGGAAAAAGTAACAGCGACAAGCGCGTCCAGTGTCTTCGGTCACGCGGCAGCGGTTACTGCGCTGAATCCGAAATCCATAGTATTCTTCATTGCCTTCGTACCGCAATTCGTTGCGGTGGACAGCCCGCTTCTGCCTCAGTTCACAATTCTGGTCGTTACCTTCGTAGGTTTGGCAGCTATCAATGCTCTCGTATATGCACTCTTGGCAGATAAGCTACGCGCTAAAATTGCAAGGCCTTCAGTTTTGGCTTGGTTCTCTCGATTGGGCGGTAGTGCGCTGATTGCGATGGGCGTTGCAACGGCCGCATTCAAACGGGCGCAGTAAACATCAGCCAAAGTCCGGTTTGTCCATTTAGCCGCCCGCCTCACTTTCGCTTGATCAGCGTACCCGCACCGTGCTTGGTGAACAATTCGAGCAACACTGCGTGTGGTGTCTTGCCGTTGAGAATAACGACGCCTTCGACACCTTTTTCCAGCGCCTCGATGCAGTTTTCAACTTTCGGGATCATGCCGCCGGAAACCGTTCCGTCTGCGATATAGGCCTTGCACTGGGCAATGGTCAGTTCTTCCTGGAATTCCTTGTCCTTGTTCATGACGCCCGGCACATCGGTCAAAAACAGCAGGCGCTTGGCACCCAGCGCTCCGGCAATCGCGCCTGCAAAGGTATCAGCGTTGATATTGTAGGTATGGCCGTCGCGACCCGGCGCAACAGGGGCTATGACCGGGATCATTTCCGATTTGGCCAGAAGGTCGAGCAGTGTGCGGTCAACCTCGGTAATTTCTCCTACAAATCCAAGATCAAGTACCCTTTCGATATTGGAGTCGGGGTCCTTGATGGTCCGGTGGGCTTTTTCGGCAAAAACCATGTTGCCGTCCTTGCCGCAAAGACCGATGGCCCATTCGCCCTCGGCATTGATCATGGCAACGATTTCCTTGTTGATTGAGCCGGCCAGCACCATTTCGACAATTTCCATTGTCCGCTGGTCGGTAACCCGCAACCCGCCTTCAAAGCGCGATTCGATGTTCATCTGGTTGAGCATATGACCGATTTGCGGGCCGCCGCCGTGGACAACGATCGGGTTGATACCGGACTGTTTCAAGAGTGCGATATCACGTGCAAAGGCCTTGCCAAGCTCCGGATCTCCCATCGCATGGCCGCCATATTTCACCACAACGGTGTGGTTTTCATACTTTTGCATGTAGGGCAGGGCTTGGGAGAGTAGGTGGGCCTGATATTCTTCTTCAGTCAGTGTTGAATTGCTCATGGAAACCTTGAAATCCTCTCAGAAAGCCCAAAATAAAGGGAAAGCATATTGCCGCGTTTTGCGCGAACCTACTTGTATTATTTACTGGGTGTGGTTCAAATGCGCAAATGCCTAAAGTGGTGCGGAATAAATTTTTGTGGCAGCTTCCGGGGAATAAATGGCCGATCCAGATTTTGAGAACCTGATTGCGAAGGTGGCACTTTCTGACCGGACTGCATTCGATGCCTTGTATGCGGCCGCAAGCCCGAAACTATTTGCAATCACGATGCGTATACTCCGGGACCGCGAATTATCCGAAGATGCACTGCAGGAAATTTTTGTAAAGGTCTGGCAAAAGGCGTCTTCCTATCGTTCCGGGCAACAGGCTCCGATGGCTTGGTTGTGCGCGATTGCCCGTAATCACTCAATCGATATTATCAGGGCCAACAGGCGCAAACACGACGATATTGACGATCATTATGATTTGAAAAGTTCAGAGCCCACACCCGAAGAGGCAGCGGTGAATGCGGGCGAACGCGCAAGAATAGACGGCTGTCTCGAGGAACTGGAAGCTAAAAAGGCAGAGGCTGTGGTTGCGGCATATGTCGAGGGTTACAGTTATCAGGAATTGGCTGAACGCTACGGCATTCCGCTTAACACAATGAGAACGTGGTTGCGTCGCAGCCTGCTGAGTTTGAAGGATTGTTTGGATAATGGCTAAGGTGGCCTCGTCAGGGAAACAGGACCTGGAAATTCTTGCCGGCGAATATGTTGTTGGCGTTTCGAGCGCGCAAGAGCGTCTCGATTTTGAGAAACGTTCAGCGGCTGATGTCGCTTGGCACGATGCGAAAATGCGTTGGGAAAACCGTTTGCAGGCACTCAATTCGGACTATCAGCTGCTTGCGCCCCCAATCTCTGTCAAAAAGCGGATTGATAAGCAGTTGTTTCAATCGGCTGCAGCAGATGCTGAAACGCGTCAAATCGGAGGTTTGTGGAGCTCGCTTGTTTTCTGGCGCTCGCTTGGGTTTGCCGGCACCGCGGCAGCCATTTTGCTTGGCGTTTACGGACTGCGCTTGAACGAAGGATTGACAGGCGCCCGCATAGAATTGACTGCCAGTCTCGAGGAAAAAGCGCGGATTGAAGGAAATCTGCAAGCTTTTGAGGCAGAGCTTGCTTCGCGCGGGCAACAGTTGGCAAGCCTTGAAACAGAAGTTGCGTCAAATGCCGCCAAATTGAAAGAAGCTGATACTCTTCTTGCGCAAGCGAAGGCTGAACTGACAAACGCATTGTCGCGCGAAACCCCGCTTCTGGTTGTCTCACTTGAATCGGGTGATACCGACTACCGTTTTTTGGCAGTGCATGAAGAAGGCTCGGACAAGGTTCGAATGACCCTTGTGTCGGGTGATGTAGATCAGCAGAAGGATTTCGAACTTTGGCTGGTCGAGCCGCAAAAGGATACGGTTTCGCTGGGTGTTATTGCGCCAGGCAGGTCTGCAGTCGAGTTGACGCCTGAGTTTGCCGCAATTCTTGAAAAGGGTGGCCTTCTGGCCGTCTCAATAGAACAAAAGGGCGGTTCGCCCACAGGAGTAGCCCAGGGTCCCGTGGTAGCCGTGGGAGCGCCGCGCGAACTTTGAGCCGCTGAAAAATCAGCGCTGATTGAAACTTTTTTCACACTGCCGCGTTTCAATTCATCAGTAGTGGTTCTGTCCCCCTCGACCGCTGCTGATTTCGGTGACATGAAGCCATGTCTCCGCAGCAGGATTGTTGAGCCGCAAGCTGCTGGCACCCTGAATTGCCAGTTTCAACAATCTTTGATTGGAGTTCCGCTTTCGCAGCCAACCGGAAGCGGGACTCCTGATATCCGTGCCCCATACCTTCAAGCTGACGCGCCGTATTTCACAACAGAAATGCGATGGCAGCTTTCAACGCGTCCAGCCCGGATTTCTTTTCTGATGACGTTGCAATGATCTCGGGAAATGCAGCAGGGTGTTTGCGGATTTTTTCGAAGGTCTCCGCTTCAAGGCGTTTCACCGCCGGCGGTTTGATCTTGTCGATCTTGGTCAGAACAACCTGATACGAAACTGCGGCCCTGTTCAACAGGTCCATCACTTCCTCATCATTCTTTTTGATGCCATGGCGCGCATCAATCAACAGATACACCCTCTTTAGGGTACTGCGTCCGCGCAGATAATCAAACACCAGTCTGGTCCAGGCATCGACAGTTGCCTTGGGCGCCTTGGCAAAACCGTAACCGGGCATGTCAACGAGCGCCAGTGGAGGAAGGTCACCCTTTTCACCGGAAAACCCGTCCGGCACAAAAAAGTTGAGTTCCTGGGTGCGCCCCGGAGTGTTGGAAGTTCGCGCCAGACCATGCTGGCCGACAAGCGCATTGATGAGCGAGGATTTCCCGACATTCGAGCGGCCTGCAAACGCAATTTCCACCGGCCCCTCGGGCGGAAGAAATTTCATCGAAGGCACGCCACGGATGAAAATCCAGCTTTTGGCAAACAGTTGGCGGCCACTCGCCAAAAGTACCGGGTCAAGGCTGTCGTTCAGTTCGTCGTCTATCTCGGACATATGGGCGGCGCCTTCTCGGCTCTAACCCTTCTCCACACAAAATGAGGAGAAGGGATTGCTTGTTATTCGCAGGCTTTTGCCGGCCTATTTGCTGCCGGTGTCGGCAGGTTTTCGCTTGAACATGGCGCGCAGATTGTCCCAAAGTTCAATCTTTACGCCATTCTTTTTCATGATGAAGCCCTGCTGGAGGATGGAGAGTGTGTTGTTCCATGCCCAATAGATCACCAGACCAGCCGGGAAAGTTGCCAGCATGAACGTGAAGATTACCGGCATCCATTTGAAAACCATCGCTTGGGTCGGGTCCGGCGGGGCAGGGTTCATCTGCATCTGTGCAAACATGGTTATACCCATGATCAGCGGCCAAATACCGATGAGCAGAAACGCAGGCACATCATATGGCAACAGGCCGAAAAGATTGAAGATCGAGGTTGGATCAGGCGCTGACAAATCCTGTATCCAGCCAAAGAAAGGCGCATGGCGCATTTCAATGGTCACATAGATCACCTTGTAAAGGGCAAAGAAGATCGGGATCTGAACCAGCATTGGCCAGCAGCCTGCTGCCGGGTTGATCTTTTCTTTCTTGTAAAGCGCCATCATGTCTTGCTGAAGCTTGACACGGTCATCGCCGGCGCGCTCTTTCAGCTTGGCCATTTCCGGCTGTACCTTTTTCATCTTGGCCATGGAGGCGTAAGACATGTTGGCCAGCGGGAAGAGGACTGTTTTTAGGATAACTGTTGTAACAAGAATGGCGACACCAAAGTTGCCTATATGCTGGTACAGCCAGTACATCAGGATGAACAGCGGCTTGGTGATCCAGTAGAACCAGCCCCAGTCGATCAGCTTGTCGAACTTGTTCAGTCCCAATGTGTCATTATAGGCATCAATCACCGGTTGCTTCTTCGAGCCGGCAAACAGTCTTTGGGTAACTGTGCCTGTCGCGCCGTTCTCGACGGTCAGTACAGGCCCCTGCAAATCTGCCTGATAGCGCGGAGTGCCATCCGGGAAATAGGCAAAGCGGGGCTTGAATTCTCCAACCGGAAGAATGGCCGCACCCCAGTACTTGTCAGTTATTCCAAGCCAGCCTGAAGGATAATACCCGCCGGTCTTGCCCGAAAACTCCTTGGCTTCCTCAAGGTCATCATAGGTGTATTCTGCAAGGCCGTCCTCGCCAAACACACCCACCAGTCCTTCATGCAATACATAAATGCCAGGCACTTTTGGTTTGTTGAAACGTGTGACGCGGCCATAGGAGGTCATGGTAACAGGCGTGCCAGAATTGTTCTTGACTTCATCGGCAAATGTGAAAAGAAAATTGGCGTCAAGGGAAATCGTCCGCCGGAATGTGATGTTTTTTGGGTTTGTCCACTCCAGCACGACAGGGGTGGCGGCACTCAATTGGCTGCCATCAACCAGCTTCCATTCGGTCTGCGGACCTGGAACATCGCCTGAATCGGTAGAGCCGACAAAGCCGAACTCTGCAAAAAAGCCGTCTTTTGTGCCACCCGGATTAAGCAGTGCTATAAGCGGACTGTCCTTGGCAATCGTTTCTGTCTGGTCTTTCAGGCGCAGGTCATCAACGCGGGCACCTTTCAGGTTGATCGAACCGATGACATGCTGGTTTTCAAAGACAACACGCTGGTTTTCCGCAAGTGCAGCGTCACGGCCAAGGGTCAGGGCGCCTGGAACTTCGCTGGTTCCCGGGGCACTCGTTGTCGGGGAGACGGCACCTGGCAAATCACTGGCACTACTTGACGGCTTTTCAGCAGTTGCAGCCGGTTCACCAGTCGCGGCACTGCCGCCAGCCGATTGCTGCGCACGAGTTGCTTCAATCTCGGCTGCCTTGCGTTCCAGTTCCATTTTCGGAGCAACATACAAAAACTGCCAGGCAATCAGGACAAGCACAGAAAGTGCAATTGCAAGCATCGTGTTTTTATTCTGACTATCCATGCCAATCATCCATTTTAAGCTGAAAGAAGCTGTCTCAGCGCAATTGTCTATTCAAGCAGCCTTGTTGCCTTTTGTAACAAGACGGTCAATGCCTTTTGTGAATTTGCTGACGAGGTCTGCGTAAGTATCATCAAGCGCACCGCGCCTGGCGACCACTACCATCTCGCCGCAATAGCCGCCATGCGGCTCATCGTCTGCATTTTCTGCCATTTTGCAGTTGAAAGCGGTTGCGATTGCCTGCCGCAATCGCCGCCTGATCCGGTTGCGCTCGACAGAATTGCCGATCTTCTTGGTAACTGTGTATCCAACCCGCGGCAAACAGCCTTTTTCAGCATAAAGCGTGCCCTGCAGGATAAAATTGTCACAACTGAAGCGCGGAGCCTGACGTAACGCCAAAAACTCGGATCGCTTTTTCAGGCTGGGCAATGGTTTTATTGAGTTTGCCAACTAAAGTTCCAGAATTTTCCAGTGGTTGACTGTCCAAACGCAAAAGCCCGGACCAGCCGGGCTTTGCAGATTTATATCATGAACACATCTGTAAAAAATACAGTTGGTTTTATGTTCAGGCGCTCAAACGCTTGCGGCCTTTGGCTCGGCGTGCGGACAGAACCTTGCGTCCACCTACTGTTGCCATGCGCGAACGAAATCCGTGACGGCGGGCGCGAACGAGTTTACTGGGTTGAAATGTACGTTTCATACTATTCTCCTGCTATCAAGCAAGCCTTCAAATTGTGTTTTGCTGTAGGTCTGGAACGCCTATTCGGATTTTCTGCAACTTTAAAGCTGTCGATATTTCAGGGCAACAGCAATTGCGGAAGAACCAAACGGGTTCTAAAGTTGAGGCGCTTATAGTTTGCGGTTTCGGTAAAGTCAATCAAAAGGCCCAAGATTCAAGGGCTAAATGACACGAAAGTTCATACCGGCTGTTGAGCCGATGCCGACAGAACCATGAAGCGTTGCCTGAATGCCTCCGGACTTGCTTTTTATATATCCAAAATGGTTGGGAACACCACCGTGGATTATGGTAACGGATTTGTGAACCATTTGCATTGCATGATCAATTGCGAGTGAGAATCGCCATTATACCTTGCATTGGTAGTCCCAAATACGCACAAATGCCGCGCGGGACCCTGCAGCATTACCAAATTTCTCAGTCCCCGGGATCAATCCGTCATACAACCGGGAAAATCAGTATGAACAATGTAAAATTGGCAGAAGATATGGATCACGAGAATAACAAACCTGCGGGTGGTTTTGCAAATTTGCGCAAATGGGTGCCGGTGATTGCTGTCATTTCGGCATTTTTCATCATTTGGCTCAATGGCTGGTTTGAATATTTCTCCCTGTCCAGCATGATAAAAGACCGCCAGATGATGGCGGAATATGTGGCGGATCATTTCTTTTTCGGGACGATTGCCTATGTCGCAATTTACATAGTGCTTGTGGCCATATCGTTTCCTGGGGCATCGCTCTTGACCATTTTTGCGGGTTTCCTGTTCGGCGGTATCATCGCTGGCATCCTCACTGTATTTGCGGCGACCATTGGTGCCGTCATCATATTCCTGATCGCGCGCTCCTCCTTTGGTACCTCGCTTGAAAAACGCGCCGGCCCGTTTGTCAAAAAAATGGTGGACGGTTTCAGGAAGGATTCGTTCCTTTATCTGCTGACGATCCGCCTGACCCCGTTTCCGTTCTGGGTCATGAACATTGTGCCGGCAATGATGAATATGAAAGTTGGTCCGTACGCGCTAGCGACATTTCTCGGAATTATTCCAGGAACCTTCGCCTATGCCTATATTGGCGCGGGTCTCGACAGTATTATAGCCGCCCAGGAAAAAGCCAATCCCGGATGCGCGGATGCCGGCACATGCCACATCGATCCGTCGGCGCTTGTAACAAGGGAAATTGTCATCGCCATTACCGCGCTGGCTGTTGTAAGCTTCATTCCAGTGGTTATAAAAAAGTTACGCGGTGGTAAAACCCCTGTTTGAGATCCGCTTCAAACAAAAACAAACATGAAACTGGAAAACCGGAAAATGTCGAAAATACTGACGCCAGATATCTGTATCATTGGGGCAGGGTCGGGCGGCCTGACCGTAGCTGCCACTGCCGCCGCATTTGGCGTTGAAGTCGTGCTGATCGAAAAGGGCAAAATGGGCGGCGATTGCCTGAACTACGGCTGTGTCCCCTCAAAGGCGATCCTTGCCGCAGGCAAACATGCCCATGCCATTCGTGAAGCCGCTCATTTTGGCGTTTTTGCCGATGAGCCGAAGGTCGATTTTCGCAAGGTCAATCAGCACATTCAGTCGGTCGTTGCCTCTATAGCTCCGAACGATTCGGTCGAAAGGTTTACCGCACTTGGCGTCAAGGTGATTGAAGCCCACGGCAAATTTGTCGATAAAAACACGGTCGAAGCCGGCGGGTATACGATCAAGGCACGGCGTTTTGTGGTATCAACAGGATCTTCGCCTCTGGTTCCACCCATTCCCGGGCTGGATACGGTTGAGTACTTTACCAATGAAACGCTTTTCGAAAACAAGCGCAAACCTGCACATCTGATTGTTATCGGTGGCGGCCCGATTGGCATGGAAATGGCACAGGCGCATTTGCGGCTTGGTTCGAAGGTTACCGTCGTCGAGGGGTTCAAGGCACTTGGCAAGGATGACCCCGAACTGGCGGCAATCGTGCTTGACAAGTTGCGCGGCGAAGGGCTGGAAATTCTGGAGGGTGCCCTTGTTTCATCCATTGAACGGCGCGGCAAAACCGGCATCCGTGTCAACTACAAGATGGGCGAGAGCGAAGGCTTCGTCGATGGGTCTGATTTGCTGGTGGCAACCGGCAGGGCGGTCAATGTTGAGGGTATGGGACTGGCGGAAGCGGGGATTACCTATGACCGCAAAGGAATAAAGGTAAAAGATGACCTTCGCACATCCAATCGCAAGGTCTATGCAATTGGCGATGTTGCGGGCAGTCTGCAGTTTACCCATGTTGCGGGATATCATGCGGGGCTGGTGATCCGCGGCATCTTGTTCCGCCTGAAGGCAGTGCCGAACAACCATATCATCCCTTGGTCTACCTACACCGATCCTGAACTTGCCCATGTTGGATTGAGCGAGAGCGATGCGGCAAAAAAGTACAGCCAGATAAGAATATTGCGCTGGCCGTATCATGAGAACGACCGCGCCCAGGCCGAGCGAAAGACGGTTGGCATGATAAAGATGGTTACCGACAGAAAAGGCAGGATCTTGGGCGTTAGCATTGCCGGTGCCAATGCGGGCGAGATGATCAATATTTGGGCCTTGGCAATTTCAAAGGCGATGACGACAAAGGACGTCGCCGGATATATTCCGCCCTATCCGACAATGAGTGAAATCGGCAAGCGCGCCGCCATCAGCTATTTTTCGGATTATCCGCAAAAACCCTGGCTGCGGAAAGTCATCGGCTTTTTGAGAAAATTCGGCTAGGCTTTCATTTGGGCATGAACAGGATTGTTGAAAACGGAAACAGGCCGGAAACAGGGTGGAAATGAAAGACAAAGAACACGCTCGCTTCGCAACCCAGTTCCGGCGCAGCATTGCAGGCGGGTTGTCAGGCCGATTGCTGGTTCTCACCATAGTCTTTGTCATGTTTGCCGAGATCATGATCTTCTTTCCGTCCGTTGCGAATTTTCGCAATGTCTGGCTGCAAAACCATCTCGATACCGCAGAAACGGCCTCTATTGTCTATTTGGATGGCAGCGATGTCATGCTGTCGAAAATGGCGCAGGCAGCCTTGCTCAAAGCCACGCAGTCGCTTAGCGTGGCAATCAAGGAAGGGGCCGTAACCCGTTTGATGGCGAGCGCAGACCAGAGTCAGACTGTGGTCGAGGAGATCACGCTCGGCAGTGTGCAGCCGATGAACTCCCTTCAAAGCGCCATTTCCACGTTGATTCTGGGCGGTGAGCGGGTCTACAAGGTTTCGGGCCCGATGAAATCGCGTGACGGCATTATTCAACTGGTGCAGGAGGACCGTTATCTTCGCGAGGCGCTGCTGATTTATTCGCGGAATATTTTGCTGATTTCCCTTGTTATTTCGCTCATTACGGCAACACTCGTATTCTTGGCGCTGTACTGGATGATTGTTCGCCCGATCATCAAATTGTCATCCAACATGGATGAGTTCTCCAAAAATCCCGAACATGCAGCCCTCGTATACCAGCCGACTGGACGCAATGATGAAATGGGGATTGCCGAAGAACGCCTTTCCTCGCTCCAGCATGACCTGCAATCGACCCTTCGCCAGAAAAAACACCTTGCCGAGTTGGGTCTCGCGGTCTCCAAGATCAATCACGATCTGCGCAATATTCTGGCATCAGCTCTTTTGTTCACCGACCGGCTGGCAGACATCAAGGACCCTACCGTTGAACGCCTTGCCCCCAAGCTTGTCAAAACCATCGAGAGAGCGGTTGGTTACACAAAGTCGGTCCTTGAATATGGCAGGGCAACCGAGAGTCCGCCAAAAATTCGCAAGTATAATCTGCACAAGATTGTCACCGATGTTGGCGATACACTGGATGTTGTTGAACGCGCCGACTTCGAATGGATCAATGCGGTTTCCAGCAACATAGAGGTGCGTTGTGACGGCGAACATTTATTCCGCACCATTCTCAATCTTGCCCGCAATGCGGTTCAAGCCATGGAAAGTGATATTTCACCAAACCCTGTTCGCCAATTGGAGGTAAGCGCGCTCGAAAACGGCAAGTCCATCGAAATCAGGATTTCCGATACCGGCCCCGGAATCCCATCCCACCAGCAGGAGCGCCTGTTTGAGGCATTTCAGGGGTCGGGCAAATCAGGCGGAACCGGATTGGGATTGGCGATTGCCTCCGAACTGGTCCGCGCGCAGGGCGGGAAAATCGCTTTGGAAAAATCCGGTGACAAGGGGACAACTTTCCTCATCACCATGATGAATTGAACCGCTTGCCGAAAAAGGCCAAACCGGGTGGTTTTGCCGGGATGGAACAACAAACTTTACCAGGTGAAAAAATTCCCCGATTCACGGCTTGCATTTCCGAGGCAATCCAATTACGAACACCTCACCTGAAGCACGCTCTGCGTGGCTCTCGGGTATGATGCACCCGTAGCTCAGCTGGATAGAGCACCAGACTACGAATCTGGGGGTCAGGAGTTCGAATCTCTTCGGGTGCACCATATTTTCAATAAACTCGGCAAGCGCAATAAAGCAGATATTTTTCAGGGTCTGCACCAGACTGATGTTTCCAATCCAGCGGTCAAGCTGAGAGGGGTTCGCGGTTTATCCGCAAACCCGCCCCTTTCGCGGCCCAAACTCTGGCTGCAAGCAATATTTCGCCGTCTGGTCCTGTCGGAAGACTTTGACGAATTGCCTCGCGCAATCGTTCTCGCGGTCCGTCATCCAGCGACATGCAGTATTTTGGCGCCGATCCCGATCCCCCTAGAAACGGTTTCCAATAGTCATCAAAACTCCCGAATGCCATCGGAATGTCAATTGCCTCCACCGACACATCGGTCAGCCCTGAGCCGGCAAGCAGGTCCGTCAGCGGACGTGGTCTGCAGACAGGTGCTTTGATTCCATCGTCGAAGTCGCGTGCCCCAGGGTCAAGAGCGGCGGCGGCGTTGAAGAAGTAGCGCATCATCTGCATGTGGCCGGCATAATCCCAGACATAGAGCGCAACTGTGCCGCCGGGCCTGACCACCCGAACCATTTCCTGCATGGCAGCGCTTTTGTCCGGCAGAAAGTTAAGGACAAGACCTGAGACAGCGAAGTCAAAAGTGTCCGCGTCTTCCTGCAGCGCACTTGCATCTCCCTTTTTGAAGATGATGCGGGGATCGGCAATTTGGGCGCTCGCCGTCTGTAGAAAGATCTCAGCGCTATCAATAGCGACAATGCGTGAAGGCTCCTGTTTATCAAGAATGGCGGAAGTCAGCGCTCCGGTTCCGCAGCCGATGTCGATCCAGTCTGCGCCTGGTGAAGCATTGGCCCAGGTGACAAACAATGGGGCAATCTCACGGCTCCATCGTCCCATGTAATTCTCATAGGCCTCGGCGCCCGCTCCATAGATTTGGCTGGGAATTTGCCATCAAGACAGCCTTATACTTGTTGCATGTTACTGCTGTTTAAACTGGAGATCCGGATAATTCCGCATTTTGGGCTTCGCCAGAATTGTACTCTGCATTATGGCAGAATTTCTGGCAGGGTATTTTATTGAACCAGTGCGCAATCCCAATTTACCTTTGGGATGAATTGCGGTCAAACTGGCAAGGTCGTTCGGCTGATCTGGCGGACCGTCAACAGTGATGAAAGGGAAAACGCCATGAATGTTCAACAGACCCGGATTGCCGAAACCTGTCTGAAAGCAACCTATGACAAGACAATGGCATTTCCTGATATCGTTGGAGCCTTGATCAATGCCGGATTTGAAGGATACGTGGTCGATTATCGCCGCAATACAACCAGCTATTTCCTTCCCGACAGCGACAGCATCACGCTTGAAAACCAGCCCTCAGAAGAGAAGGTCGCTGCGCTATTCGATCAGTCTGGCATCGCCGAACAGATAAAATGGGCGCAGGCCAATCCCCCGGAATATTCCTACAAGGCATTCAGCAACAACATAAAGGCGTTTGGCTGCGCGGGATATATCGTCTCGTTCCTCGGCAGGCGTGTTTTGTATTTCGGCCGCACTGCGGAACTGCACGTCGAGCACTTTCCTCAATAGACGGGCCACAGTAAACTGGCCGAAAAAGGCGGGCGAGCCTCTTGTTGAAGAGGCTGCCATCGCTGTTAATGCTGATTGATTGCACTCGGTCAGTTGATGAAATGCAGGTCCTTGAACTGCCCGCGATAGGCGGCCACTTCTTTTGCGAGTGACGCGTGGTCATTGGTGGTAAGGCCGCGCGCGATAAATCCGGCAAGTGTCTTGGCATGGGCGGGGGTCATGCCCCAGCGCACGAGTTCCGGCGTTCCGATCCGCAGGCCGTTGAGGTCACCTGTAACTGGGGCGATCGGCAGCCCGATGCCGCAAGCCAGAAAGCCCGATTTGCGCAAGGTTTTGGATGCCGCCTGACCGCCGCCGAAGGATGCTGCCTCCACCGCAAACTGATGCGAGGAGGTATAGCCGCGATCCTTTGCAAAGACAGGTATTCCAAGCGCATCCAGCTCTTTCGCCAGTTCCCTGGAGAGTGCCACCATCCCATTGCTGTAGGCGCTGCCGTGGGATTTCCAGTCCAGCATGGTGATGGCGAGCGCCGCGGATTTTGCCGCATCAAAATTGGCGGTCATGCCGGGGAAGGCAATCGCATCCAGCCGCTTTGCAATTTCAGCGTCATTGGTAACGATAAGACCGCCGGCCGGTCCGCCAAGGCTTTTGTAAGTGCTCATGGTGATAAGGTGCGCGCCTTCGCCAAGCGGGTTCGGCCAACTGCCGCCTGCAATGATGCCGCATTGGTGCGCGGCATCAAAAAGGACTTTTGCCCCGACTTCATCGGCAATCGTGCGGATATCTGAAACCGGATGGGGAAACAGGTTAAGGCTGCCGCCAATGGTTAAGAGCCTGGGCTTCACCCTGTGTGCCAGTTCCCGCAGCGCATCAAGATCAACCGTAAATCCGTCTGGGTTGATCGGCGCCTCGTGTATTTCGAGCCCGTACAATCCGGCGCATCCAGCATTGTGGTGGGTAACATGGCCGCCGATTGTGGCGGGTGGTGCTATAATGACATCGCCGGGCTTTGTGGTTGCCATGAAAGCGTAAAGATTTGACAGGGCACCCGATGCCACCCTGATTTCAGCGTAACCTGCCTCAAATACTTCAGCGCATAATTCGGCGCAGATGACTTCCAATTCCTCAATGGCTTCAAGGCCCATCTCATATTTGTCGCCGGGATAGCCGAGCGAGGGTCGCGACCCAAGGCCGGCGGAAAGCGCTGCCTCGGCTTTCGGGTTCATGATGTTCGTTGCAGGATTGAGATTGAAACATTCCTTTTCGTGAATGGTGCGGTTGCGGTCAATCAGTTCCTCTATGCGGGCGGCGACGGCTTTCGTTGGGCTCTGCGCAGTCTTTGCAGCCAGTTTCTGTATGTAGGATTCGCATTCCACCGGTACCCAGTCGCGCTTGACCAAAGCAGTCATTTCAATCTCCCGATAATAAAGCCCGATAATTCCGTAATTCGAATTGAATACAAGCAAATGGTGTTGGACTTCGCAAACGAGTTTTGCTAAAAAATAGGCCTATAAAAACTAGGTCTAATTATGGCTGTATCACCACCCCGTCCGAAAATGCCACAGCTCAACGCATTGCGTGCTTTTGAGGCCTCCGCGCGGTTGAACAGCATTTCCGCCGCGGCCGCAGAATTGTTTGTCACTCCGGCCGCTGTCGCCCAGCAAATCAAGTCACTCGAGTCCTGGGCGGGAGAAAAACTGTTCAAGCGCAATGCACAGGGCGTGGAACTGACCCCCTTGGGTTCGAGCGTGATGGCAGATTTCACCGATGCATTCGACCACCTTGGGGCAGCGGTTCAGAAGCTGCGAACCAGTGCTGCGCCATTAGAGGTGCGTATTGCAGCGCTTCCAAGCATTGCCCAACTTTGGGTGTCGCCCAAATTGCCTGAAATCCGCGAAGCTATGCCGCAGGTTCTGATCTCTGTAAGTGCCCTTGAGCAGCGGCCAAATCTTGTCCGCGAGCCCTTTGATCTGGCGATATTTTACGAAGATCAAAGTGTCGAGAACGTAGCGGCAACGGTGGGCTGCGACATGATTTATCCGGTATGCTCGCCAGCAATCGCTGCTAGACTGAAATCCGTCAATGATCTCGCCGGCGAGGTTTTTCTGCACGATTCCACCTGGAAAAATGACTGGAAAACATGGCTTTCCGTCGCATCTCCCGGCCAGAACCTAAACAAGAGCGGGCCGGAATTTTCACTTTACTCGCTTGCCCTTGAAGAATGCAAGAACGGCGCCGGTGTCCTTATCGGTCACGAAGCGCTTGTGCGCGCGCAAATCGACAGCGGTCAATTGGTCGAACCATATGCAATCAAGGTTGCGCTTCCCCGAAACCTGGCGTTTTCAACTTTGAAGCCGCTGGATGAAAACCCGGTTCTGGCAAAGGTGGTCGCAATGCTCAAGCAAGGTGCTGTCTGACAAACAGCCAGTCGCAAAATCCGGAACCCACTGGCGTTGCTTCGCCTACTGTTCAAACCGGCCGAGCCGCTCAGGCGCTTTCAACCAGTTTTCAGGACCCTTGAGTCCTGCCAGATATCCGGCCGCAAAAAGCGCCTGCATGCGTTTTGGGTCAAATTGCAGGAACTCGGTCGCATCGGGAAAAGTATCGGGTATTGCCGTCATCCGGAATTGCGCCTCGGCATTTCGCGCCAATACATAGTCGCGATAGATTGTCTCTTCGGTCAACCCGCGCAGCAACTCGGAAATTGCCTTCAGTGAAATATCCTGCAGATTTGCCTTCACTGGACTGGCGTCGTTGAAACGGCGCACACCGGCGTTGATCAGCATGAACAGGCGCTTGTCTTTCAATGACGTCTCGAGCATGAAGTCATTGACAAGGACCGGTTCCTTGATAGCGCCATCCACATGGGCCTGCCGCAATTCCTTGCCTTTTTGCGGCTTGATATAAACCGGATCAAAAAAGCCGGGTACGGCCGCTGACGCCCGCAGCACTTTTTGAAAATGCAGCACCTTGTCAGCACGGTTGCCTTTGGCGATTTGTCCCATGTCCCAAATTACCAGGCTGCCGGCATCCAGATTGGTGGTCGCCACATAGAGGCGGCGTCCGAGGTCATGCTGGGCTGCAACGCGCTCAAGAGTCTCGTCGTCCACGTAAAGTTCGATTTGTCTTTTAAGCGGTTCATTGTCGTACAGTCCCTGGGAAACCAGTCCGCCTAGTCCGCGCTTCTTGAAAATGTCGGATTGCTTCTGGGTGGTGTAGACGTCCTTGAGGATCGAATCATAGGGTTCACCCAAAAAGGCAAAGACCGACATTAATGCTCCTGTTGAAACGCCGGTCACCACATCAAATACCGGCCTTGCACCGCTTTTTGACCAACCTGCCAGCACTCCGGCGCCATATGCCCCATCCGCGCCCCCTGATGAAATGGCAAGCACGGTATGCACTTGGTCATCCCCTGTTTCACGGGCAGTCAGGACGTTATCAGCCCACGGGTCGATAGCTTCAATCGGATTGATTGTCCGGGTTTCGACCGCCTCCTTCGGACGGGCGATGCAGCCGGCAAGGAAAACAAGTGCCAGCATCATGAGGGATATTGCCAGAACGTTGACATGCCTGGATGGCAAAATACCGGATAACAATATTCCTACTCCACAATGATCAACAGGACTTGCCGTGGCGGGAATATGGCAAAAATACGAACCTCTTGCAATCAGGCTTGTGCTCCGACCGGATCACTTTGTCCAATGGCGTAATGCCAGTGCCGTGACCTTCATGCAGTATGCCGATGGCGCAGGCAAACCCGACATTAAAAAATTGGCGTGTTTTTCGATTTACGGTAGTCAAGCGGGAAACTTAATGTTTAACTGGTGTTAAGAGCAATTACCATTTTGGGAGGAGTGGGCTTGGCAGTATTTCAGCTGGTCATGAGTGGCCTGGCGAACGGTTGTATATATGGCCTTATCGCCTTGGGTTTTGTGCTGATCTACAAGGCGACAGAAGCTGTCAATTTTGCCCAGGGCGACATGATGATGCTTGGTGCTTTCATCACGCTCGGCCTCACCAATTCAGATCACATGGGATATCCGTTCTGGATATCCGTTCCCCTCGCCATTTTGCTCATGGGGTGCTTCGGCTTTCTTCTTGATCGCATCATCATTCGCCGCATGATTGGCCAGAACCAGGTTTCGGTGGTCATCCTGACCATTGCAATCGGTTTTGTCCTGCGTTTTGCAGCGGGAACAATCTGGGGCCATGAACCCCAGTCGCTCCAGTCGCCGTTTGCCGGACGCGATGTCAATTTTGGCGGGGTGGTCCTCGGGCTTGATGAAGTGGTTGTCATTGCGGCAACAATTATCCTCACCATCGGATTTTATCTCTATTTCAACAATACCAAGCTCGGAATTGCCATGCAGGCATCATCGCAAAACCAGCTGGCGGCCTATTACATGGGAATACCTGTAAAGCGGGTTCAGTCACTTGTGTGGGCACTGTCGGGAATGATGGCTGCCATTGCCGGAATTTTATATGCCTCCAAGGGATCCATTGATCCGGGCGCAGGTCTGATCGGCATCAAGGCGTTTGCCGCCGCTGTCATCGGCGGCATGGGCAGCCTTCCAGGGGCATTGCTGGGTGGCATCATCATTGGCCTGGTCGAGCCGTTTGCTGCGCGATATGTGGCTGCCGGATACAGCCAGGTGATGCCGTATCTGCTGCTTTTCCTCGTTCTTGTCTTCCGTCCGCATGGCATCCTTGCCCAAATCCACCGCAAGAAGGTGTAAGATGCGTATCCTTTTCAAAACGTCTTATAATGACGATCTGGGCCTCTTCAAGCACAGTCACCAGCGGTTCTGGTATCTCCTGCTGTTTGCAGTGATGGTTCTGTTGCCCTTCATTGTGAGCCAGTACATGGTCGGTGAATTCAATAACGTGCTGATCTGGGCGCTGGCCGGGATGGGCTTGATGATCCTTGTCGGACAAACAGGTCAGGCTTCGCTCGGGCATTCAGCTTTTCTGGCGATTGGCTGCTATGCCAATGTGATATTGCAAACCCGCCTCGGCCTGCCTTTCATCGTCAGCTTCCCGCTTGCAGGGTTGATATCGGGTTTGGCTGGCGTTGCCCTTGCTATCCCCACCACACGCCTGCACGGCATTTATCTTGCGATCGCCACCCTTGCCGCCTCGATTATCATAGAAGATGTGATCGTTTTGGCGGAGCCTTTAACCGGAGGGGTGAGTGGCCTTTATGCGCCGGACATTGACCTGTTCGGATACACCATCAACCGCTATGCCAATCCCGCGGGATTTTACTGGCTGACGCTGGCTGTCGTTCTGGTGATTGTGCTGTTTTACAAGAACCTGCTACGCTCTCCCCTCGGCAGGGCGTTTGCCGCTGTTCGCGACTCGGAGATTTCAGCCCAGGCAATGGGTGTCAACGTGGCTCGCACCAAAGCAATGTCTTTCGGCATTTCCACCGCAATCACAGGCCTTGCCGGTGCGTTGATGGGTCATTTTGCAGGAATTTTCACCAACGAAACCTTCAACGTCATTATTTCCATCACCCTGCTTTTGATGATTGTTGTCGGCGGTGTCGGCTCAATCCACGGCGCATTCTTCGGGGCAATCATTGTCGCGTTCCTTCCGCAGTTCCTGTCGATCATGCGCGGCTGGATCGGCGATGCGTTCGGCATGACTTCACTTGTCATACCTGGCATAGAAACCGCGGTCTTTGGCGTTCTCCTCATTCTCTTTATTCTCTTTGAGCCTTTGGGGATCTACGGAATGTGGCTCAAGATGCGGACTTATTTCGAACTTTTTCCGTTCTATCGAAAGGATATGTTCCGCCGCCAGAAATCCTACTTGAAAACGGAGCGGATGCGTTGAGCTTGTTGCAGGTACAAAATGTTACATTGAAATTTGGCGGCGTCGTTGCCGTCAATGATGTCTCCTTTGAAATCGAGCAGGGAGAGGTTTTTGCCCTTGTCGGCCCAAACGGCGCGGGTAAGTCCACGCTCTTCAATCTGATTTCACGCTTCTATGACCCTTTTGAAGGCGAGATATTGTTTGATGGCGAAAGCCTTCTTAAACATCCCCCGCACGATATTGCAAAACTCGGCATTGCCCGCACTTTCCAGAACATCGAATTGTTCGAGCAGGCAACGGTTCTGCAAAATCTTCTGGTCGGCAGGCATCGTTTCCGCCAAAGCAACATGCTTTCCGAACTGCTTTTCCTGCCCTCGGTTCACAAGTTGGAACTCGAAAACCGCGCTGCTGTTGAAGAGGTTATCGACTTTCTTGACCTTCATGCTTATCGCGACAAATACATTGCAGGGCTTCCCTACGGAGTACGCAAGGTGGTTGAAATGGGCAGGGCGCTTGCAATCAAACCCAAATTGCTGCTGCTGGATGAGCCAGCCTCGGGCCTGTCGGTTGAAGAAACGCAGGATGTGGCTTTCTGGGTTGAGGACATGAAAAAGCAGATGGGCATCACCATCCTTATGGTCGAGCATGACATGCATCTGGTGTCGTCCGTATCGGACCGTGTATTGGCGCTGGCAGACGGCAAGATGCTGGCTCTGGGAACCCCGGCGGAAGTGCAAAACCATCCTGCCGTAATTGAGGCCTATATCGGGTCGGATGATGTTGGGGAGGGGGTAGCAGCATGAATGCACCGCTCAAGTCTCCCGAGGCAACGGCCAAGACCGAACCCGTGCTGCGGATCGTCAATCTGGAAAGCTATTACGGTCCGATCATGGCTTTGCGCGGTGTTTCGTTGAACGTGCGCAAAGGCCAGATTGTGACGGTTCTGGGTGCCAATGGCGCTGGCAAGACCACTTTGATGAAAACAATTTCCGGCGTCATGAATCCTGAAAAAGGACAGGTATTCTACAATGGCAAGGATATTGCAGGTTCTGATCCCGATCAGGTCGTCAATGCCGGGATCGTTCATGTGCCCGAGGGGCGCGAGGTGTTTCCGTTGCTTTCGGTTGAGGAAAATCTCGATATGGGAGCCTTCACCCGTAGCGACCGGGACGGCATTGCCGCCGACAAGGAAATCGTTTTCTCCTATTTTCCCATCCTGAAAGAGCGCCGCAAACAAGCGGCTGGAACCTTGTCCGGCGGCCAGCAGCAGATGCTTGCCATCGGGCGCGGACTGATGGCGCGCCCCCAGGTGATGTTGCTCGACGAACCCAGCCTTGGCCTGTCGCCTCTTCTGGTCAAGGAAATTTTTGCCATAATCAGTCGCCTCAACAAGGAGCAGAGCGTAACCATGCTTCTGGTTGAACAAAACGCCAAGGTTGCCCTTGATGTTGCCGACTATGGTTACGTCATGGAACTTGGACGTATCGTGATAGATGGTGCCGCCGCAGATCTCAGGGCCTCGAAGGATATTCAGGAGTTTTATCTGGGTGCCAATACTGGTGGCCAGCGTGAACAAAAACGTTGGAAGCAGAAAAAGACGTGGAGATGAATGGGGTGGTCTGACTCAATCAGATGGTTGCCATCTGTTTAGAACGAACCATCGGCGGCATTTGGAAAAACCGCCGCGATATAAACGAGGTAACGAGAGTAACCCGATGACCGTGCACAAGAACATAAATGCTGCAGACGGAATTGAGCTTCAGGCTGTCAACGGCATTACAACCAACAAGGACCTTTCAAAAGGACCCTTTGTCGTAGACGGTTGTGACACGCTGGTAAAACTGTTCGCCGACCGCTGCGCCGAGTTGAAGGGAAAGACTGCCCATCGCGAGAAGGATTTCGGTATTTGGTTGTCATTCACATGGGCCGACTTCTGGGAAAATGCCAAACACATCGGGCTTGGCTTGCGGGTTCTCGGTCTTAAGCGCGGTGATGTTATTTCAATCTTGTCCGAGGACAACAAGGAATGGATTTACACAGACCTCGCTGCCCAATCGATGGGGGCCATCGCATCGGGGGTCTATACAACCGACAGCGCCAGCCAATTGAAGTATCTGGTGAACGATTCAGCCAGCAGATTCCTTTTTGTCGAAAATGATGAGCAACTCGACAAGTTTCTTGAAGTCAGAAAAGACATGCCGACGCTTGACAAGGTCATAGTCTATGATCGAGACGGATTGCATGATTTCAGCGATGATCAGGTGATCTTTCTGGATGATCTCTATGCTTTGGGCAAAGCCCATGAAAAGGAGAATCCCGGACTGTTTGAAGCCGAAATCGCCAAATCGAAGCCGGATGACACCGCAATTCTTGTTTATACGTCCGGAACCACTGGCCCGCCAAAGGGCGCGATGATCAGTCATTCGAACATCATGTTTTCACTGGCCAGCGGACTTTCCTCGGTTCCTTCCTATGAAAGCGATGAGCTGGTTTGCTTTTTACCTCTCTGCCATATTCTTGAGCGTCTGTTCTCGGGTTTTGCCCCGATTGTCTCACGCGCCACGGTCAATTTTGCCGAAAGCCCTGAAACCGTTTTTGAAAATGTGCAGGAAGTCAGTCCCCACAGTTTTGTCGCGGTTCCAAGGGTATGGGAGAAAATCTATTCACGGGTGATGATTCTGGTTGGCGATGCAACCCCGCTGCAGAAATGGGCATTCAGGAAGGCTGTCGCGGCAGGTATGAAAAAAGTCGAACTGGAATTTGCCGGCAAGGCAGTCCCGGCTTCCACAAGCCTGAACTACAGGATCTGGGATTTTCTGGTGCTGAAAAATGTCCGCCGCATGCTCGGAATGGACCGCCTTCGTCGCGGCGGATCGGGCGCTGCCCCGATTTCACCCGATCTCCTGAAATGGTATCACGCTGTCGGTGTCCCTCTGCTTGAGGGCTATGGAATGACCGAAAGTTCAGGTATCATTTCGATCAACACCATTGGCGAAAACAAGAATTCGACAGTTGGCGTGGCAGTGAGTGGCGCGGAAATCCGCATCGCTCCTGATGGCGAAATCCAGTATCGTGCCGGTAACGTGTTCAAGGGATACTGGAACCAGCCGGAGAAAACCGCTGAAACCATTACCGGGGACGGGTGGCTGAAAACAGGCGATGTCGGGCGTCTCGACAATGAAGGCTATCTGACGATTACGGGCCGCTTGAAGGACATCATCATCACAGCCGGCGGCAAGAACATAACGCCCGCCGAAATAGAGAACCGGCTGAAATTTTCGCCCTATGTCTCCGATGCCGTGGTGATTGGCGACAAGCGCAAATTTCTGTCCTGTCTCATCATGATAGATCAGGAAAACGTGGAAAAGTATGCACAGGACAAACGGGTCCCCTTCAGTGATTTTCGTTCGCTCTGCGCAGCGCCTGAGGTGGTGCAGCTCATCGGCAGGGTCGTTGAGGAAACCAATCAGCAGTTTGCCCGCGTTGAGCAGATAAAGGAATTCAGACTTATCGACATTCTGCTGACTGCCGAGGACGATGAGCTGACTGCAACAATGAAGCTGAAACGCAGTTTCGTTGAGAAGAAGCACAAGGCATTGATTGATGCCATGTATACAAACTAGAATGTTGTTCTCAAAGGGAGGAATAAAATGAAAAGAATAAAGAATACAATTGCAGGCCTTTCACTTGCCGCAACACTTGCGGCAGGCATTTCGTCTGTTGCAATGGCCCAGCAGGGAGTAAGCGACACGGAAGTTCTCATTGGTTCAAATGGTGATCAGTCCGGCATTTTTGCACCCTTCAACGTGCAGGCAATCAAGGCTGCGCAGATGAAGTTTGACGAGGTCAATGAGGCCGGTGGCATTCATGGCCGCAAGATCAAGCTGATTGTTGAAGACCACCAGTACCAGGTGCCGAAGGCTGTTGCCAATTTCAACAAGCTGATCAACTCCGATGGTGTTTTTGCGATGATGCTCAATCTTGGCACACCTCACAACATTGCCGGTTTTCCGATGATGGAAGCCAAGAAGATTGCCAACATCTCACCGCTGACTTCCGCGCGCCAGATGCTGGAAGGCGATATCAATTTCAAGTATGCCGGCGCATCATCCTATTATGACCAGCTTCGCGCGGGGATTGATTATTTGGTTGCCGATAAAAATGCCGGAAATGTTTGTGCCATGTATATTCCTTCCGATTTTGGCAAGGAAATCCAGGAAGGCGCCAAGTCCAAAACAGAGGAACTCGGTAAAGTCTGGGCTGCTGAAACAACGCACAAACCGGATGAGGGTGACTTTGTCGGAGCACTGACCAAACTGCGTGAAGCCAAATGCGACATTATCGCGCTGGCACTTGGTGTTCGCCAGACCATCGTTACCGTGGGAACCGCCAAGAAACTGGGTTGGAACGATGTAACCTTCATCGGCTCATCCGCAGGCTTCCATGAGGCAATTTCCTCGATTCCGGGCGGTGTCACCGATGGTTATTATGCGGCTGCCGGCTGGGCAGACTACAAGCCTCGCATGGATCAGCCAGTCGTCAAAGCCTGGCATGACAAATATACCGGTAAATATGGTGGTGAAGTACCGGGAATGGCTGCCATTCTTGGCTATGGCGCTGCCGAAACGGTTGTGAAGGCACTTGAAAATGCCGGCAAGGATCTGACGCCCGAAACGTTCCAGAAAGGCATGGAAAGCGTGAAATTTCAGGACGAAATCGGCGACGTTGCCGTTGAATACGGTCCTGGCCAGCACCAGGGTGGCAAGTTGATTGTCATTTCCAAGGTCGAAGGCGGTGTGTTCAAGGAAGTTGCGCGCAAATAGGCAACTCCTGATTGCACATTGTAATTGAGATAGAATCGCCCGGTCCAATCAACCGGGCGATTTTTTGCATAGCAAATTTTAACTGAAGCAAATTTGCTCAATAAACTTTGATTTTGCAAATTCATTGTTCAAATTTAGGCAGATGAAGGCGTTGACTCTTTGTGGTCACTTTGCCCAAACTGATTGGGTGGAATTGTGTATGAGTCTTAAGCCGCATTGTGTTTTGCGGTCAACTATAGTCTCATTGGCAATGAACGCAGGTTTGAGGAAACCTGTCTGGAGGATGCCTTGACTGAGGGGAGGTACCCTTGTTGAGGAAAAACGGGAGGATGTCCGCGTATGACAGCGCAGACAATAGATAGTAAATCCAATTTCGCTGGAAACAAAGGTGCGTCAGGCAGTGGGCCTGACACATTTCCGAAGTTCCTGCTTGCAAATGCCGTTCGTTTTGCCGACCGCCCGGCGATGCGCCACAAGGATCTGGGTGTCTGGCAAAGCTGGACCTGGTCGGAATTGCGGGACGAAATCCGCGCTTATTCCATGGGCCTTGCAGCCCTTGGTCTGAAGGCAGGGGACAAGGTTGCTATCATTGGCCAAAACCGACCGCGCCTTTACTGGACCTTTTGCGCAGTTCAGGCAATCGGTGGTATACCTGTGCCTGTTTACGGCGACAGTGTCGCCGATGAAATGGTCTACGTTCTCAATCATGCTGAAGTGAAATTTGCCGTTTGCCAGGATCAGGAACAGGTCGACAAGGTGCTGTCGATGGGCGATCAGGTCAAATCACTGAAAAAGATAATTTACGATGAAATTCGCGGTTTGCGCGATTATGATCATACTGATCTGCACCCCCTCGACGGAGTCGAGGCACTTGGACAGGCAGAGTTCACCGCAAATGGTGAAAATCGCTGGATCGAACAGATCAACAAGGCAAAGGGCGCCGATCTCGCCGTCATGCTTTACACGTCCGGTACTACTGGCCGCCCAAAGGGGGTTATGCTCTCTTTTGACAATCTGGTGATTTCCGCTGAAAACGGCAACAAGTTCGACCATCTCGACGAACATGAGGAAACACTGGCCTATTTGCCGCTGGCCTGGGTTGGTGATCACATCTTTTCCTATGGACAGCATTACTGCGCGGGCTATTGCATCTGCTGCCCTGAGAGCCCTGAGACGGCTGATCAGGATCGCCGCGAAATTGCACCGACCTATTTCTTTGCGCCGCCGCGTGTCTTTGAAACCATGCTGACGCAGGTGATCGTCAACATGGAAGATGCAGGCAAGACCAAAAAGAAAATGTTTGAGTATTTCATGGCCCATGCCCGCAAGGTCGGTGAGCCGATTCTCAACGGGGAGAAGGTTGGTTTTGGTGATCGTTTCAAATATTTTCTTGGCGAATTGTTCGTTTACGGGCCGTTGAAAAACCGCATGGGTTTTTCGCGGATGAAGGTTGGCTATACAGCGGGTGAGGCAATCGGCCCTGAAATTTTCAGTTTCTACCGCTCGCTCGGCCTCAATCTCAAACAGCTTTACGGGCAGACCGAAGCCTCTGTTTATATTACCGCCCAGCCGGATGGTGAAATCAGGGCAGATACTGTTGGTCGTCCGTCTCCGGATGTGGAAATCAAGATCGCAGACAATGGCGAAGTGATGTACCGCTCACCCGGTGTGTTTGTCGGTTATTACAAAAATGATGAGGCGACGGCTGAAACCAAGACCAAGGACGGATGGGTGCATACCGGTGACGCGGGCTTCTTCGACAAGGAAGGCCATCTGAAAATCATCGACCGCGCCAAGGATGTCGGCAAACTCAAATCCGGCAATATGTTCGCGCCCAAATACATCGAGAACAAATTGAAGTTTTTCCCCAACATCAAGGAAGCTGTCGCTTTCGGGGATGGCCGCGACTATTGCGCCGTTTTCATCAACATCGACCTCACCTCTGTTGGAAACTGGGCCGAACGCAACAATATCGCCTACGCCTCCTATCAGGAACTGGCGCAGCATCCGCAGGTCTATAAAACCATTGAGTCGCATGTCGATCAGGTCAACCGCGATCTGGCATCAGAGGAAATGATGGCAGGCTCGCAAATCCGCCGCTTCCTTGTTCTGCACAAGGAACTCGATGCGGACGACGGCGAACTGACACGTACCCAGAAGGTCCGCCGTTCGTTTATTGCCGAGCGCTATGAGCCCCTGATCAATGCCCTCTATGACGGATCGAAGGAAAAGTTCGTCGAGACCGAAGTTGTGTTCGAGGATGGCCGAAAGGGCAAGATTTCGGCAACTGTTGAAATCAGGGACATGAACATGCATGCGTCCACATTTCTCAAGGAGGCAGCAGAATGAACTTAGATAAATTGAATCATGTTTTAAAAGAAAGAAAGTGTTTGCTCGGTGCTTTCCAAGGAGAAAATCACCCCGATTATATCATTTCTGAATTGAAGAAAATCCCCTCTGATAAAGATATTGATTTTAAAATTATTAATAAAATAATTTGGTTAAAACGACCTGCGACTGCAGCGAAGTTCGTTAGGTGTGTAACGGAAAAGGAAGCTGTTAAACAAATTAACTCAGCATATAGGCATGAACCCAACGGAGATATTAGAAAATCAATTGATGATTTTTGTCAGCTAAAGCACTTGGGATTATCAATTGCATCAGCATTCTTATCTTGGCGATTTCCAGAGAAATACCCTGTGATTGATCGTCATGCATGGAGGTCTTGGACAACTTATACCCAAAACAAAATAAGTACTGACTACACAAAAGAGGATTATTTTAATTACATCGATCAAATAATAAAATTTTGTAAAAATTTTGACTCTTTTAAAATAACGCCACAAAAATTAGATTTTTTCTTGTACGCAAATTCACGTGTCTTTCTTGGTAAACTAAGCAAGGAGGCAGCAGAATGAACGTGCACCTCAAGCCTGCCCAGGAAATCCGGATGACGCGTCCCGATGATGGCATCAAGAAGGGTGATCCCTTGCTGATTGTCGATAATATCACGCTTCGTTTCGGCGGCGTAAAGGCTATTTCAAACATTTCCTTCGATGTCCGCAAAGGCGAAATCCGAGCAATCATTGGACCCAACGGTGCCGGCAAAACCTCGATGCTCAACGTCATCAATGGCTTTTACCACCCGCAGGAGGGAACAATCACCTTCCGCGGCGAAAAGCGCAACAAGATGCGCCCGCATGTGGCCGCCAATCAGGGCATTGCCCGCACCTTCCAGAACATTGCGCTTTTCAAAGGCATGTCGGTTCTCGACAACATCATGACCGGGCGGATCACGCTGCAAAAACGCAATATGCTCTGGCAGGCGCTTTGGCGCGGTCCGGCGGAAAACGAGGAACTCGAACACCGCCGCTCGGTCGAGCACATTATTGATTTTCTCGAGATCGAGGCGATCCGCAAGACGCCCGTTGGCCGTCTGCCTTATGGTTTGCAAAAACGCGTTGAGCTTGGTCGCGCCCTTGCGGCTGAACCCGCACTGCTTCTGCTTGACGAACCGATGGCGGGCATGAACCTTGAGGAAAAAGAGGACATGAGCCGCTTCATCCTTGATGTGAACCAGCAATTTGGAACAACCATTGCCCTGATCGAACACGACATGGGGGTTGTGATGGATTTGTCCGACCGCGTGGTGGTGCTCGACTATGGCCGTAAAATCGGTGATGGTACACCCGATGAGGTGCGCAACAACCAGGACGTGATCGACGCTTATTTGGGGATCAGCCATGATGAATAATCTTGCAACCGTGTCAGGAGGCAAATCATGAGCCCGGCATTTCTCAATTTCATCGAAATATTCCTGAACGGCCTTATGGCCGGGGTTATGTATTCGCTGGTCGCCCTCGGTTTTGTGCTGATCTTCAAGGCGTCGGGAATTTTCAATTTTGCCCAAGGGGTCATGGCGCTCTTTGCCGCGCTGACCCTTGTCGGATTGCAGACGGGTCAGGTGCCTTTTTCGCATCTGATCAATGCAATCTTCGGAACTGAAATACATCACTGGGGTGGGGGTATGAATTCGTTCCTTGCCATCCTGCTTACCATGGTAATCATGATTGTCATGGCATTCCTCATCGAGAAGCTGGTGCTCAAGCATCTCGTCAACCAGGAACCCATCATTCTGTTTATGGCAACCATTGGCCTTGCCTATTTCCTTGAGGGACTCGGCGATCTGATGTGGGGCTCGGACGTGAAAACCCTTGATGTCGGAATTCCGGCGGGCGGTTCTTTCTGGTGGGAAGACATCACCCGCGAATGGGCGGCAAGCGGTTCGGAATATTACGGCATGTACATTGATACGCTTGATGTCACAGCCACGATTGTAGCGATCATTCTTGTTGTGGCCCTGTCGCTGTTCAGCCAGTACACGGCAACAGGCCGCGCCCTTCGTGCGGTTGCCGATGACCACCAGGCAGCCATGTCGGTTGGCATTTCACTGCGCACTATCTGGGTTATCGTATGGTCCATTGCAGGCTTTGTTGCCCTCGTCGCTGGTATCATGTGGGGATCAAAATCGGGCGTGCAGTTCTCGCTGTCACTGATTGCCTTGAAGGCACTGCCGGTACTAATTCTCGGCGGCTTTACATCCATCCCCGGAGCCATTGTCGGCGGCCTTATCATCGGCGTTGCCGAGAAACTGGCAGAAGCCTATATCGGCGTGCCTTATCTTGGCGGCGCAGTGGAAAACTGGTTTGCCTATGTGTTGGCGCTCGCCTTCCTGCTGTTCAGGCCGCAAGGTCTGTTTGGCGACAAGATCATCGAACGGATTTAGGGAGAATATGATCAATGCTCTATCGTGAAGCCGGTGATTTCAAGACCACCTATCAGGCAGACCAGCAGACTTTTCCGATCAAATCCGAACGGATACTGTTCTGGGCGTTTATTGCTTTTGCATTTCTGGTGGTTCCCTTCCTTATCAACGACTATTGGTCCAAGGCTGTTCTGATGCCGCTGTTGATTTATTCGATGGCTGCTTTGGGTCTCAACATTCTGGTTGGCTATTGCGGTCAGGTGTCATTAGGTACCGGCGGTTTTATGGCTGTGGGTGCTTTTGCCAGCTACAAGTTCATGACCGCGTTTCCAGGTCTCGACATGTTCTCCGTTGTTGTCCTGTCCGGTCTGACCACAGCTGCCGTCGGCATTCTGTTTGGTCTGCCCTCATTGCGCATCAAGGGGTTTTATCTCGCGGTCGCAACCCTTGCTGCGCAGTTTTTTCTGGTCTGGATGTTCAACAAGTTTGCCTGGTTCTACAACTATTCGGCTTCGGGCCAGATCACAGCTCCTGAGCGGACGATTTTTGGCATCGCCGTAACCGGTCCGAGCAGCGCGCCTTGGGCAACCTATCTGTTCGCTTTGACCATATTGTTTGTCTTTGCCTGGGTTGCCCGCAACCTGACACGCGGACGGCTTGGCCGCAGCTGGATGGCAATCCGCGACATGGACATTGCCGCAGAGATCATTGGTGTGTCGCCGCTTCAGGCCAAATTGTCGGCCTTTGCGGTCTCTTCCTTTTATATTGGCGTTGCAGGTGCGATGTTCTTTGCCAACTATCTGGGCGCTGCCGAGGTTGGCGAGGCTTTTGGCATCGACAAGTCGTTTCTGGTTCTTTTCATGGTCATCATCGGTGGCCTTGGCTCAATCCTAGGCTCCTTCCTCGGTGCTGCCTTTCTGGTGCTATTGCCTGTTCTGCTGAAAAACTTGATGGTGGGTTACCTTGGCTGGCCGACAGATTTGGCTGCCCACGTTCAGATCATGCTGGTCGGCGGACTGATCGTCTTCTTCCTGATTGCAGAACCGCATGGCCTTGCCCAGTTGTGGCGGGTTACCAAGGAAAAACTTCGTATTTGGCCTTTCCCGTATTGAGGCCCAAAAACCGCTGAAGAAGCGACAACAAGATTTCCTGTCCGGGCTTCCCGGGTCTGGCAGGATGTAAAGGAAATTCTTTTCGGGAGGCGGCGATTTTCCAACAGGAAATTTCCAATAGGAATTTTCAGATGGGAAACAGCCGGTGAAAAGAATGAAACAGTGTCTAAGAACCGTAGGAGGAAAGACATGAAAATTACCAAGACGATAATGGCTGCCGCTCTGGCTTCAACGATAGGGGTGTCTCCGGCTTTTGCCGAACTGGTGTTCCCGTCATTAAGCTATCGCACAGGTCCCTATGCTGCAAACGGCATTCCATTTGCGGATGGCTACGCAGACTACCTGACGCTCGTTAATGAACGCGATGGTGGTATAGGCGGAGAAAAGATTGCCAACCCTGAATGTGAAACCGGCTACAACACTGAAAAGGGTGTTGAGTGCTACGAGTCCACAAAAGGTCAGGGCGCATTGATTTATCAACCGCTTTCAACCGGTATTACTTACCAGCTTATCCCCAAGGCGACAGCCGATGGAATTCCCGTTCACTCGATGGGTTATGGCCGCACGTCGGCAGCCAACGGCAAGGTGTTTGAGTGGATATTCAACTATCCGGCCAACTATTGGGATGGCGCATCTGTCATCGTCAATGACATCCTGAAAAACAACAATGGTGATGTCAAAGGCAAGAAGATCGCTCTTGTGTATCACAACTCTGCTTACGGCAAGGAGCCAATCCGCACATTGGAAGAACTGTCCAAGAAGCATGGGTATGAACTTACTCTGATCCCTGTTGACCATCCTGGTCAGGAACAGAAATCCCAGTGGCTGCAGATCCGCCGTGACCGTCCTGATTATGTACTGATGTGGGGCTGGGGCGTGATGAACGCAGTTGCCATTCAGGAAGCGGTCAACATCCGCTATCCAATGGATCATTTCTATGGCATCTGGTGGTCAGGTTCAGAGAACGATGTGATCCCTGCCGGTGAAGGCGCCAATGGCTACAAGGCCGCGTCCTTCCACGGCGTTGGCGCTGATTATCCGGTATTCGCCGACATCAAGAAATATGTCGTCGACGCAGGCAAGGCAGCCGGTGCTGGCGATCAGGTCGGCACGGTTCTTTATAACCGTGGCATGTACGCAGCCATGTTGGCTGTTGAAGCTGCGCGTACCGCCCAGAAAATTGCCGGCAAGCCCGCAATCACTGCTGCCGACATGCGCAACGGTATGGAAGCATTGGTCATTGACCAGGCCCGCATGACCGAATTGGGCCTTCCAGGCTTTGGTCCTGAAATCAATGTTACCTGTGCTTCCCATGGTGGCCCTGGTCTTGGCGCCATCCAGCAATGGGATGCGGCAGCAAAAACATGGTCTCTGGTGACTGAGTTCGGCTCTGCCGACCGCGAAGTTCTTGATCCGTTGATCACAGAGGATTCTGAGGCATTTGCCAAGGAAAACAACATTACACCGCGTGCCTGCAACTAAGGCGAACGGGCTGACGACACGGATGATGGCGGCATGTTCGCCATCATCCCCAGAACTTCCAACCCTGGCTGAACAGGCAAACCGATGCTTAAAATGACCGATGACACACCGACAATACCGGAGCCGCCGATCCTAGAGGTCAATAATATCGAGGTGATTTACAACCACGTCATTCTGGTGCTCAAAGGCGTTTCCCTGACGGTTCCCAAAGGGGGTATCGTTTCGATCCTGGGCGCCAATGGTGCCGGAAAGACAACGACCTTGAAAGCGATCTCAAACCTGTTGCATGCCGAGCGCGGCGAAGTCACCAAGGGCAATATCAAATTCGAGGGTAAGGAAATCCAGAATCTTTCGCCTTCCGAACTGGTGAAAAAAGGTTGCATCCAGGTGATGGAAGGCCGCCACTGTTTTGGACATTTGTCCATTGAAGAAAATCTGTTGACGGGCGCCTACACCAGAACCGACGGACGCGGTGCCATCGCTGCCGATCTTGAAATGGTCTATGATTATTTTCCGCGTCTGCGCGAACGTCGCAAATCGCAGGCCGGTTATACCTCGGGCGGCGAGCAGCAGATGTGCGCCATTGGCCGCGCCCTGATGTCCAAACCCTCCACCATTTTGCTGGACGAACCCTCCATGGGTCTGGCGCCGCAGTTGGTCGAGGAAATCTTTGAGATCGTCAAAGGGCTCAATGCCAATGAAGGCGTGTCGTTCCTGCTTGCCGAACAAAACACCAATATCGCGCTTCGCTATGCAACCTACGGCTATATCCTTGAATCGGGTCGTGTGGTAATGGATGGACATGCCAAGGACCTGCGCGAGAACGAAGATGTCAAGGAATTCTATCTGGGAGTGGGAGGCGAGGGACGCAAATCCTTCCGCGATGTCAAACACTACAAGCGGCGCAAACGCTGGCTTGCCTGAGGCAGGTTTCTGCCGATGATTATCCAGTTTCCCGGTTCCGGTATTTCGGCCAGCCCGCAAATTGAAGGTCAGCCAGAAGCCCTGCAGTTTAGATATTCCAAGGCCGGCTTTCGACGTAATCTTGTGATTGCAATCGGCTTGACCCTTCTGATCTGCGGCCTTACCTGGCTGCTGCTTGGCATATATGGTTCCAATCACATGAACCTTTTGACCATCATAACCGGCCTTTGCTTTTTCGCCTTTATATCTGCCCGCATGCTTGCCCAGTATTTCCGCAATGAAATCATCTTGGCTGTCCAGCCAACAGGCATTTATGATGGCCGAATTTCCGATGAGACGATTGCCTGGGAGAAAATCAAGGAGCTTGTCCTGATCCGCCGCGAGCAGGACTATTCGCTGTCGGTCATTTTGTGGCCTGGCAGAAACGGAAATACCACCTTGCAGGAAAATTCTTTTGAACTGGAACTCTCGGTACTTGAAGGTGGGTCGGAAAAAATCCTTGATGCAATTCAAAAGTATATGCCCATTCGAATGGAGCGATAGCCATGGCGTTGCTGATTGGTCTGGGAATTCTGATATTGGGCGCGATCATTTTTGTCCCGCAATTCTGGGTGAAACACATCATCGCCAAGCATGGTGTTGACCGCAGCGATTTTCCCGGCACAGGCGGCGAACTGGCTGAACATCTGATAAACACGTTAAAACTCGATGGAGTCAAACTGGAAACAACGCTGGCGGGAGACCATTATGATTCCGCCGCAAAAACAGTTCGCCTGACCTCGCCGCACCATGGTGGAAAATCCGTATCCGCGGTCGTGATCGCTGCCCATGAAATCGGCCATGCCATTCAGGACCAGCACGGCGAACGGTCTTTCAAATTGCGCCAGAAGATGGTTCGTTTTGCATCTGTCACTGATGTGATTGCCGCCATCTTCTTTTTCGCGTCTCCTGTATTGGGCGTTATTGCGCATACACCGCTGGCATTTGTCGCCATGGTGGGTTTCGGCATCGCACTTCTGGCAATCAGGGTTCTGGTGCATCTGGTAACCCTGCCGGTGGAATATGACGCAAGTTTCAACAAGGCGCTGCCCATCCTTGAACAGGGCGGGTATCTGAAACCAGAGGACATGCCTGCGGCGAGGCAGGTGCTTAAAGCCGCTGCGCTCACTTATGTTGCAGGCGCGCTGATGAGTTTGCTTGATCTGGCCCGCTGGGTCAGGATTCTGAAATAGGGTTTAAGACAAGGGGAAAAACATGAGCAAGTATTTTGATGAACTGGAAATCCGTGATCCGAAGGCTCGGGAAGCTGCGCTGATGCGGCGTCTGCCAAAGTTCCTTGCAGAGATTTCCACAACTGTTCCGGCCTGGAAAAAGCGCCTTGCCAAGGTTGACATCGCTTCGATCAAATCGCGTAAGGCGCTGGCAACAATTCCAGTCCTGCGAAAATCCGAACTTATGGAAGCGCAGGCGAAAAAACCACCCTTTGGCGGCTTTGCCAATCCGGCCCTGTTGCAGGGGACGCGCTATTTCATGTCGCCAGGCCCAATTTGGGAGCCACAAGCAGCAGGTCATGACCCCTGGGGCGGTGGACGTGCCTTTCATGCAGCTGGTATCGGCCCAAAGGATCTTGTTCATGCCGCCATTTCCTTTCACATGACCCCGGGCGGATTTATCCTCGACGCAGGTGCACGGGCGACGGGTGCCAATGTGTTTCCCGCTGGTATCGGCAATACCGAGCAGCAGGTTGAAGCGGCGGCAGCGATCAGGGCAACTGCCTATGCCGGAACACCGGATTACCTCAAAACCCTGCTCGACAAGGCGGCAGAGATGGGTCTCGATCTTTCGGCAATCACGAAAGCGGTGGTTTCCGGCGGTGCGCTTTTCCCCTCCATACGTGAAGAATACCGCCAGCGCGGGGTCAGGGTACTCCAGAATTATGCGACTGCAGACCTGGGCGTCATCGCCTATGAGACATCGCTGCGCGGCAAACCGCTGCCAGGGATGATCTGCAATGAAGACCTGATTGTTGAAATCGTCCGCCCCGGCACCAATGACCCTGTTGCACCCGGCGAAGTTGGCGAACTGGTGGTGACGAATTTCAATCCGGCCTATCCGCTGATCCGTTTTGGCACTGGCGACCTCTCGGCGGTCCTTGATGAGCCCTCTCCGTGCGGGCGCACCAATATGCGCATCAAGGGCTGGATGGGGAGAGCCGACCAGCGCACCAAGGTCAAGGGCATGTTTGTCGATCCAAAGCAGATCGACGAGGTGGTCAAGGCCGCCAGGGGAGTTTCCCGGGCCAGACTTGTGGTCACCCGTGATGGAACAAATGATGCGATGGAGCTGCAGATTGAAGCGGAAAAAGGCGCGAGCCCCGATCTTGCTGCGATCACAAAATCGCTCACCGCCGTTACCAAACTCAAGGGCGGTGTGAAACTGGCAGACACGCTCCCCAATGACGGCAAGGTGATCGACGATCAGCGCGACTATTCGAAATAGGCAGATGGATCGTTAGTGCCAGGTCTTGTCGAGTACGCGCATCCAGTTTTCATGGCACAGTTTGCCAATTCGCTCGCTGGTGTAGCCATGTTCACGCATGGCTGAAACCAGATTGGGCAGCCCTGAGGCGTCCTTGATAAAATCGGGCATCAGTGTTCCATCAAAATCGGAACCGATACCGACATGATCTTCTCCCAGATGGGTGATCATGTGATCAAGATGGCGCAAGAGAATATCCGGCGGGCAGTCTGATACGCGCCGACCATCAGGGCGCAGGAATGCAGTGCCGAAATTGAGTCCTACCATGCCACCGCTCTTGCCAATTGCATCCAGCTGCATATCCGTCAGATTTCGGGAATGCGGGCAGATGGCATGGGCATTGGAGTGGGTGGCAACAAGCGGCGCATTGCTGGTTTGCGCTACATCCCAGAAACCTGCCTCATTCAAATGGGACAGGTCAATCAATATGCCTTTCTCGTTGCAGCGTTTCACCAACTTTACGCCAGCTTGGCTCAGTCCTTCGCCGATATCGCCCGTCGAATTGAAAACAAACGGAACCCCTTGGGCAAAAATGTTGTTTCGGCTCCAAACCGGACCGAGTGATCGAAGGCCTCGGTCATAAAGTGTTTCGAGATAGGCGAGATCTTCATTAACAGCTTCAACACCTTCCATGTGGAGGATTGCTGCAGGTTTGCCCGCCGCGACGCAGGCTTGAATTTGTGCCACTGAAGTACAGTGGGTGATGGCGCCATTTGCGACCAGTCTTTCAAACAACCCGATCTGCAGCTCGGAGGTCTGAAGTGCCGCCTCCTGTGAAACAGGCGGGAAGTGATATACTCCGTCTGCCATCGTCAGCGGATCAACCTGCTTTTGTGGCGACGCGCTTTTGCCTCCCACCCAAATGGCAAAGAACCCGCCGCCCATTTGGCCTTGATGCAATTTCGGCAAATCAATGTTGCCCGGCAATCCGACTAGAAATGCTTCGCATGCCGCGGCAGGATCATCTGCCCGCTCCAATACTGACAATACATCGTTATGCCCGTCAAAAATCCAGGTTAGCGGGTCAAAGGGTTTGATTGGAGTGCTCATTGGATGGGGTCACCTTGAACGGGAGGGTAGAGTATTTGGAATATCTGGCGATTCCGTGAACGAGGATCATAGCTGATCCGGTGACCTTCACAATGATGCTGGACATAAAATCTGAATTAGGCTATGTCGCACCCAACAGCGGGAGAGTCACATTCAGTTGTGACGCCGAAGGAGCAACCGCCCCGGAAACTCTCAGGCACACGGACCGCTGTAATAGATTTGAACTCTGGAAAGTGGAGCAACAACTCCCGCCGACGGTGTAAGCACAAAGCCATGAGGGCGATGCGCAAAACTCTCAGGCCAATGACAGAGGGGGCAATCACACCTGCTGAGGCAGGAGAAGGATTGCCATGTTGAAATCATCTGCAAATCGCGTTGCTGTTATTGGTGCTGGAATTACCGGGACTACAACGGCCTATCAACTCGCCCGTCGGGGCGCAAAAGTCACCCTTTTTGACCGCCATCCCTATGCGGCGATGGAAACCAGCTTCGCCAATGGAGGCCAGCTCTCTGCGTCCAACGCCGAGGTCTGGAATTCCTGGTCAACCGTCCTCAAGGGCATGAAATGGATGTTCAGCCCTGGTGCGCCTCTGCTGGTGAATCCCAAGCCAAGCTGGCACAAGTTTTCCTGGATGGCGGAATTCGTTGCTTCAATTCCCAAACATGAGGAAAACACAATTACCACGGTCCGTCTCGCCTTGGCCGCGCGTGATCATCTTCGCCAGATGGCAGCCGATGAAGGTATTGATTTTGACTGCGAGGACCGAGGCATTCTTCATTTTTACAAGACAAAGGCGGAATTTGAAGACGGTGAGAGAGCCAGCAGGCTTTTGGCCAAGGGCGGATTACACCGCAAGTCGGTTACGCCAGAGGAAATCAGGACGATTGAACCGGCATTAAAGAGCGATGTCTATGGCGGCATCTATACACCCAGCGACTTTACCGGCGACATCCACAAATTTACCAACGGACTTGCAAAAGCCTGCCTGCGAAACGGTGTGGATATGCGCCTTGAGACCGATGTCATTGATCTCAAGACCGGCAATGAAGGCGTTATCGTCACCAGCGGCAAGGCGGGCTCCGGCCATGACCGCTCCCTTCAAATGGAAGTTTACGACCAGATCGTCATATGCTCAGGTGTGGCCTCGCGCGAGCTTGTACACAGGCTGGGAGACCGGGTTAACATCTATCCTGTAAAGGGCTATTCAATCACCGTGCAATTGCCCGAGGCCGTTGACAAGGAGGCCGCTCCATGGACAAGCCTGCTCGATGATGCGGCAAAAATTGTCACAAGCCGGCTGGGCGAAGACCGCTTCCGTGTTGCAGGCACCGCCGAATTCAATGGCTATAACCGCGACATATCCTGGAGCCGTATCGAGCCGCTGATCGCCTGGTGCAGGGTCAACTTTCCGCAGATGAGTACCCGCAACTGTGTTCCCTGGGCTGGCCTTCGCCCAATGATGCCGAACATGCTGCCAAGGGTGGGGCAGGGCAAAAACCCCCGTGTGTTTTACAACACCGGCCATGGTCATTTGGGATGGACGCTTTCGGCGGCAACCGCAGACAAGATCGCAACCCTGATGAGCGACAAGGTTCTGGCCTGATCAGGTTTTGAACCTTGAAGTGACAGGCCGCTGTCTTGGCGGCCTGACGCAGATCAAAACAGCAGCGGGTCAATGCCCTTGTTTTCGCAAACCGTCTGCATGACCGGATAAGTGTGCGTATTGGTAATGCCCGGCAGCGCGCCGATCTTGTCGCCAAGAACCTGGCGGTAATGTGCCATGTCGCGCGTGCGAACCTTGAGGAGATAGTCAAATCCGCCCGCCACCATGTGGCAGCTCTCAATTTCAGCAACGCGGCTTGCTGCAAGATTGAATTTTTCCAGCGCATCGGTCGTGGTACGGTCAAGCGAAACCTGGACAAAGGTGACATAGGGCAGGCCCAGCGCAAGCGGATCGAGTTCTGCAAGATATCCCTTGATCAGACCAGATTTTTCCAACCGCTTTACACGCTCGGCACAAGGAGTCTTGGAAAGACTGACAACTTCCGAAAGTTCGGTAATTGACATCCGTCCATCTTTTTGCAGCGCCTTTAGAATTTTACGGTCAATCGCGTCCAATTCGATATCCTTATATCCATTCATCCAATTTTCGCAGTGAAATACACTACCTTGTTTGATAAATATAGCGCAAAGTAACTGAAATTTTGGTGTAGTTGTAGAGTATCGCCAATCTGGGAAACTTCAAATGCCAACGTCCAGCGCCGCCCTTGCCAAAGTCAGGAAAACACTTCGGGAATTGACCAATCTTGATGAGGTCAAGGCGGTGAGTGCGTTGATGAAATCGTTGAAACTCGAGGAGATTGCCCGGGCCGCGATTGTCGGGGAAGCGGCCGCGGCGGTTAAAATCATCCGGTCCGACCACACGCCGGGCATCATGGAAAAATTCCTGTCCGAATATGGTCTCAACACAGACGAAGGCGTTGCGCTCATGTGTCTGGCAGAGGCATATCTGCGCACCCCCGACAGTGAAACTCTGGATGCCCTCATATCTGACAAGATCGGTGAGGGCGACTGGGCGCGTCATCTCGGAAAAGCCAAGTCTTCACTCGTCAACGCCTCTACCTGGGCACTGATGCTTACCGGAAAAGTGTTCCGCTCCATTCCCGCCCAGGCCAATGACCTTGCCTCTATCATGCATTCCATGGTTCAGCGTCTCGGCGAGCCGGTCGCGCGCACAGCGGTTGGCGAAGCGATGAAAATTCTCGGGGCCCAGTTCGTCCTCGGTCGCACAATCGAGGAAGCGCTCAGGAATGCGCAGCCAGATACGCAGAAGGGTTATCTTCATTCCTTTGACATGCTGGGCGAGGCGGCCCGTACTTCCCGCGATGCGAAGCGCTATTTCCTCTCATACTCCGATGCAATCTCGGAAATCGCCAAATACGCCGAGAAAAGCAACCCGCATCAAAATCCCGGCATATCCGTGAAATTGTCGGCGCTGCATCCGCGCTATGAAACGGTCAACCGCGAGCGGGTGATGGACGAGTTGGTACCGCGCGTCACCGCTCTCGCGCTTCACGCGAAGGCTGCAAATATTCCGCTCGCAATTGACGCGGAAGAAGCCGACAGGCTCGATCTGTCCCTTGATATCATCGAGGCGGTTCTTGCCAATACCGATCTTAAAGGTTGGTCCGGTTTCGGTGTCGTCGTACAAGCCTATTCAAAGCGTTGCCCGGCGGTTCTCGATTGGCTCTACCAGTTGACGCAGGACCTTGACCGCAAGATTTCCGTTCGTCTTGTAAAAGGTGCCTATTGGGATGCTGAAATCAAGAACGCGCAAGTGCAGGGCCTTGAGGGCTATCCGGTTTTCACCCGCAAGGAGGCGACCGATATTTCCTATCTCGCCAACGCGCAAAAGCTGCTTGCCATGACTGACCGTATCTATCCGCAGTTTGCTACCCACAACGCCCATACCGTTGTTGCCATTGAGGCAATGGCGCGCCAGTTGGAAGCTTCGGTTGAGTTCGAGTTTCAGCGCCTTCACGGCATGGGCGATGCGCTGCATGAAATTCGCCGTGAAACAGACAAGCGCCAGCGCAGGATCTATGCACCCGTCGGCATTCACAAGGATCTGTTGGCCTATCTTGTTCGGCGTCTTCTGGAAAACGGCGCCAATTCCTCTTTCGTCAACCAGGTCCTCGACAGCGCGATCGCGCCGGAGACCATAGCCGCCGAACCGATTGCAAAGCTGAAATCCCATGCTTCAATTCCCCATCCGGCTATTCCCCTGCCAAAGGAGATTTTTTCAGGTCGCAGAAATTCCAGAGGCTGGAACCTTAATGATCCGGCTGCTCTCGAAAAGCTTGAAAAGGAAATGCAGCCTTACAAGGTTGCGACATGGAGTTTTGGCAAGGGCAGCGTTGTGCGCAATCCCGCCAATCGTGGAGAGAAAATTGGCAGTTTCAAAATTGCCAGCGCTGAAGATGCGGCAAAAGCAGTAGCAAAGGCAAAGGCCGGCTTTGCCAAATGGTCAGCAGCGAGCGCCGCCTACCGCGCCGGTATCCTCGAAAGAACCGCTGATCTTTATGAGGAAAACCACGCCGAACTGATGGCGATCATTGTGCGCGAAGCTGGCAAGACACGCCTTGATGCAATCGCTGAAATCCGCGAGGCGGTAGACTTCCTGCGTTATTATGCGGCAGAAGCCAGAACGAATGAGCCACGCCATGCCCTTGGACCCATCGTCTGCATTTCGCCCTGGAATTTTCCCTGCGCCATATTTACCGGACAGATTGCCGGAGCGCTTTCCGCTGGAAATACCGTCGTCGCCAAACCAGCCGAGCAGACGCCGCTGATTGCCGAATTTCTGGTGTCCTTGTTCCACAAGGCGGGAGCGCCAAAGGATGCGTTGGTTCTGGTGCAGGGTGATGGCGCTGTCGTAGGTCCCGCACTGACCGGCTCGGCTCAGATCGCAGGTGTCGCCTTTACCGGATCGACAGACACCGCCCGCCTGATCGACCTGTCGATGGCAAGGGCAAACCCGCACGCGGCACTGGTTGCCGAAACGGGCGGGCTGAACGCCATGATCGTTGATTCAACCGCACTGCCCGAGCAGGCGGTTCGCGATATTGTCGCTTCCGCGTTTCAAAGTGCCGGCCAGCGCTGTTCGGCCTTGCGCGTTCTCTTCGTGCAAAAGGACGTAGCTCCGCAAATGCTCGATATGCTGCAAGGCGCTGCCGAGGAACTGAAAATCGGTGATCCATGGCATCCGGCAACAGATGTCGGTCCGGTGATTGACGAGGAGGCGCGTCAGGGCATTCTCGCCCATTGCGAGAAACTGAAATCCGAGGGTCGTCTGCTGTTTAAGCTGGAGCTGCCTGATGAATGCAGGAACGGTACCTTCATCGCACCGGTCGCCTTTCGTCTCAATACGATCAGCGAACTGGAGCGCGAGATTTTCGGCCCCGTGCTTCACGTTATCGAGTTTGAGGCCGACCGGATAGACGAGGTCGTCGCAAGCATAAACGCGACAGGTTACGGTCTCACCATGGGGGTTCATTCGCGCATCGATACGCGCGTCGACAAGATTTGTGCTGCCGCTACAATAGGCAATATTTATGTCAACAGAAACCAGATCGGCGCAGTCGTCGGGGTTCAGCCCTTCGGCGGCGAGGGATTGTCGGGCACAGGGCCTAAGGCGGGCGGACCGCTTTATGCAAAACGCTTCACAATAGCCCCGTCTGCCGAATTGCCGCAGACGCGAGTGATGCAGATGCAAGGTCCGACAGGCGAGCAAAACACCTGGTCACTGATCCCGCGCGGTCTGGTTGCCTGCCTCGGCCCCGATGCTGCCGACATAGCTGCGCAGGTCGAAATCGCCAAGGCAGCAGGAAATCTGGTTGTCACGCTTGGCGACCATGACGGCTCGATGGAAACGGTTTTGAACCTGCCGAAACTTTCCCTCGTTTTGTATGAGGCAAGAGACCAGTCGCTTGCGGCAATGCGCGAGGCCCTCGCAGCCCGTCCGGGCAAGCGGGTTCTGGTGATCAATCCCAATGAAAACCCCGAAATGCTGTTTGCTGAAAAAGCGATCAGCGAAGACACAACCGCTTCGGGCGGCAATGCCAGCCTGCTGGCAAGTGTCGGGTAGGGGGAGGCGAATTTTCAGATGCAAGCCGCGCTCTCCCACTTTCCCTTTTTGCGGCGGAGGGAAGTCGCCAAAGGCGACAGCGGGGAAGTAGTGATTGTATCGTGTGCGTTACGGAAATTATCGTATCAGTTCTTTGGTTCAATGGCAGCTTCGAACCCAATTATACCAGACGAAGGTTGTCGGGGATAGAACAAATTGAGAGACGTGTGAAAGGAGCTCTGACCCACCCCGAACAATCGCGGTCGTCACTCTGAGGCGATCAAGCCATATTTTGACGGGCCGGCGTATGCTTCTTATTTGCACCCTTGTTGCTCATCCTAGTCACAGCGGCGAGTAATTCGTATAAATACTGGAGTCGAAAGAGGAGCCGATATGGCCTTAACAGAAAATCAATTGTGCGTTTTTTGTGGGAAACCGCCGAACGCCAAAACACGAGAGCATGTGGTTCCGAAATGGCTGCTCGAAATGACTGGCGACCCACGTCGTGTGGTTGTATTTGGTCAAAATTTTGAAAAGCAAAAAGAACCTATTCAATACTCCTGGTCGAGTTACGTTGCCCCTGCATGTGACACTTGCAACAACAAATACGCAGAATTGGAAGGGCGAATTAAGCCCAACATCGAAGCCTTGCAGAGACAGGAGCTCCTGACTGTATCGGCATACATCGACCTATTAGACTGGCTAGACAAGGTGCGCGTTGGCGTTTGGCTTACCCGACACATGATCGAAAAACACCCGATCAAGATCACTCCAAATTTCCATATTTCCTCTAGAATCGCTGAAAAAGATCGAATGTTGGCTCTTTATGTGTTCGATAGTGGGAACAAAGGAATCAATCTATTCGGAATCGACAGCCTAATTTTCAACGAAATGCCGAGCAGCTTCGGCTTGCGTATCAACGATCTCCTTATTTTGAATGTTTCCTCGGACTTTTTTTGTTCGAAAGGTTGCGGATTACCACATCCTAAATCGATGAAGCTCTTGATGGGGGGTGAAAATAACGGAATGTTGAAAATGGATGGGTTCAGCTATGCAACCGAAATAACCAATCCAATTACTGGCTTGAATTTGTTTAAGCCTGTTGTTTGGATTTATCAGCCAATAAAGATGCTTTCCCAAGACCCTATGTTTCAGGCTGGATATTATGGCCATACAAACCTATATGACACTCGGATAAGGGCTCGAACTTTGGATGGTAGTGCGCGTCAAGGCGCATTGTTTCGCCAGTATGAAGACCGAATTGAAGTCCTGCAGAATCGCAATTCTTTGATACAGTTTGATGAAGTCATCGGTGGGGATTGCGCGATGCAAAAAGATATTGCGGCCAGTATCTATGATATCCAGATCAATTTATTTGACGATTTGCAATATGAGTGGATTGAGGCTGCTAGCGATTTTGAAAAATCATATCGAAAATTGAAACTCGATCACACAGCGGAACTAGCCAAGCTATATCGGAACGCGGATTAGTTGAACCATAAATTCCCCCTACGGTACAAATGACCGTTCCTTGGCACAAAGCATCGATATAGGGCAGGTCGCAGGCCGAGCATCAGTCCAAAATGAAAACGACACTTCGTCCGCTTAGCTGCCATTCGTTAAAAACTTATCCCCGTCCATTTTTTCTCCCCTATCCTCACCCCACTGTTTCCGCGCAAACGTTGGGCTTGATATCGCCATCGGGATCAAAGGGAACAGCAGCGGAGCGGTATGCCGACGGGGTTCTATTCCCAAGGGGCATACCTGAAGGTCGGGCTGGACGGTGTACTGAAGAGCCTCCCGGTACTAAAAATCTTCGCGCGTGGCCTGCAGGCCCGTACACAATGGTCGAAGAAATGGCGCGCAGGTCACGCAGTTTGCTTTTTGACTCTTGCTCTTTCTCATAACACTGGCGGGTTTCGCCGAGTGAACGCACCCTTGCGCCCGTCATCGTCGGACTTGATCCGACGATCCATACCATAATCCATACGCTTTCATTGAACTTTGAAGCATCACGGAATGGAACCTCTGCTACGGGACCGAGGTTTCGGCGCCCAACCAATATAATCAATAGTGGGTCAGCGCTCGACCATGATTACCTTAGGGCTCTCGACATTTGCTGCGCAAATTGTCTGCCGCCCAACGCATTATTGCCTGAGGCAAAATTGCCTAGCACTCCACCACATTGACAGCCAATCCGCCTTCAGAGGTTTCCTTGTACTTTTCGCTCATGTCGAGACCGGTCTGGCGCATGGTTTCGATACAAGCATCGAGCGGCACGAAATGGGTGCCGTCGCCCTTGAGAGCCAGTGAGGCTGCGGTTACGGCCTTGACTGCGCCCAGTGCATTGCGTTCTATGCAGGGAACCTGCACCAGCCCGCCAACGGGATCGCAGGTCATGCCGAGATGATGTTCGAGTGCAATCTCTGCGGCATTTTCCACCTGCTCGGGCGTGCCGCCCATGATTTGGGCAAGTCCGGCGGCCGCCATCGCCGAGGCCGATCCGACTTCGCCCTGGCATCCGACCTCAGCGCCCGAGATCGAAGCATTGTGCTTGATGATCCCGCCGATTGCCGCTGAGGTCAAAAGAAAGTCGCGAATGTCATTGGCGGTTGCATCGCTGTGAAAGTGCAGGAAATAGCGGAGAACCGCAGGAACCACGCCCGCCGCGCCATTGGTCGGCGAGGTGACAACCTTGCCGCCCGATGCGTTTTCCTCGTTGACGGCCATGGCATACACAGCCAGCCAGTCATTGGCGAGCAGCGGGTTGTGACGGTTGGATTTCCACTCTTCCTGCAATTTGTCGTGAATGTCCTTGGCCCTGCGGCGCACTTTCAACCCGCCGGGCATGATTCCCGAATTGGCGATACCGCGCTCGATGCAGCGCTCCATCGCGCCCCAGATCTTGTCGAGCCGCTGGTCAAGTTCCTCGCGCAGCTGGCTCATTTCCTCATTGGCACGTTTCATTCCGGCAATCGAAAGACCGGAGCGCCGGGCCATCGCAAGCATTTCCTTCGCATTGCGAAACGGGTAGGGTACCCCCGATTCCACCGGAGCCTTTTTGGCGTTTTGGCTGGCCTTGAGCTCAGCCTCATCGACAACAAAGCCGCCGCCGATCGAATAGTAGACACGCCGCAGCAGCAATCGGTCAAGTTTGTCGAAAGCCTGAAACATCATGCCATTGGCATGGCCGGGAAGCGGGGTCTTGCGGTCCATCACAAGGTTTTCGTCGGGCTTGAAACGATAGGCGGGGTGGCCATCTGGAGTAACCCTGCCGGTCGATCTGACGGTCGATATGATGGCGTCCATCTGGTCGGGGTCAATGCCATCCGGCAAATATCCGGCGAGACCAAGAATTACCGCGCGGTCGCTCGCATGGCCAATTCCCGTAAAGGCAAGCGATCCGTGCAGCGACACATGCAGCCGCGCCACTTCAGCCCCTTGCGGACGCGGCCAGTCGCCGTTCCTTATTTCATCAAGGAACCTTGCGGCAGCACTCATCGGCCCCATGGTGTGCGAACTCGAGGGCCCGATGCCGATCTTGTAGATGTCGAAAACCGAAAGAAACATTTTATGCCCGTGTTTGAGAATTGAGCAATGTTAGGGGTAAACCCTCCGTTTCAATAGTCCAAAACCGCCATCAAGTTTCAAGAATTCACTGCAGGTGTTGGCAGCGTAAAGGAGTTACAGATTTTTGGCTTCACCAAGATAAATGCCGCGCAATTTCAACGTGAGTTCGCCCGGCTTGCCGTCACCGATGTCAACTCCGTCTATCTTGACGACCGGCATGACAAAGGTTGTGGCGCTGGAAACGAACGCTTCGCGCGCATGCTTTGCCTCTTCGATGGTAAAGGGCCGCTCCTCGATCTTCAGCTGGTGCAATTGAGCCAGCTTGATAATCGAGCGGCGGGTGATCCCGTGCAGGATTTCATTTGAAAGCTGGCGGGTGACAATGGTTCCATCCTGCAAAATTATCCAGGCATTGTTCGAACTGCCCTCGGTTACAAATCCGTCCTCGACAAGCCAGGCATCATCGGCGCCCTGATTTTTTGCCTCGGTTTTGGCAATCGAGGGATAAAGCAGCTGCAGCGTCTTGATATCTCGCCGCGTCCAGCGAAGGTCCGGCATCGAAATGACCGAAAGTCCGCGCTCGGCAGCTGGATTGTTGGAAAGGTTCATCACCTGCGTAAACATGACAAGAGAGGAAGCTGCGTCCTTGGGAAAATAGAAATCGCGGTCTTTTGAGGATCGGGTTACCTGAAAATAGACCATCCCTTCATTGAGATTGTTGCGGCTGACAATTTCCTTCTCGGCCGCTTCAATTTCCTCAAGCGGGCAGGGCAGCGGCATAGAGATTTCCCTGAGCGAGCGCTCGAGACGGGCAAGATGTGCGGCATTGTCAATCAACTTGCCGTCAAGAACAGAACAGACCTCATAGACGCCATCTGCGAACAGGAAACCCCTGTCAAAAACCGAAATCTTCGCATCTTCTTCGGGAAAAAATTCACCATTCACGTAAACAGTTCTGCTCATTTCAAATCCTTGTGAGAGTATGGTCTGATCGCAATGCAAGGGTGAGAATTTGTCACTTGATATTCCAGTAGAGTGGAAACATCGGGTCGAACAGGGTTACTGGTCCGGCGCCTGTTACAATCTTTTCCGGAAACTCCACCGGCCTGTCGTGTTTGACAAGCGTGATGGTCTCTTCATTGACCGGCAGATCGTAATAGGCCGGTCCGTTCAGGGAGACGAAGGCTTCCAGTTTGTCGAGTGCGTTCTCATCCTCGAAAATATGGGCAAGACAGCTAATTGTATTGAGTGAGGAGTAAATCCCGGCGCAGCCACAGGCCATTTCCTTGTTGGGATCTGTGTGGGGCGCCGAATCGGTTCCAAGGAAGAAGCGACGGTCGCCGCTGACGGCAGCAGCGCGAAGGGCAAGTCGGTGCTTCTCGCGTTTGGCAACCGGCAGGCAATAATAGTGAGGCCGAATGCCACCTGCGAGGATGGCGTTTCGGTTGATGATGAGGTGATGGGTGGTGAGGGTTGCGGCCAGATTTTTATCAGCCGACTTCACATAATTGGCACCTTCCTCCGTCGTCACATGCTCCATGATGATCTTGAGATCGGGAACCCGCTTGCGCAGAGGGTCAAGGATACGGTCGATGAAAACAGCCTCGCGGTCAAAGATATCTATATCGGGATCAGTGACTTCTCCATGCACACAAAGTGGCATTTTGATGGAAGCCATTTTTTCGAGGACCGGCATGACCTTTTCAAAGTCTTTTACGCCACTTGCCGAATTGGTGGTGGCTCCAGCCGGATAAAGTTTTACCGCAGAAACAATCCCACTCTCAAATCCCATGGCAACATCCATCGGGTCGGTTTGCTCGGTAAGATAAAGCGTCATCAGTGGATTGAAGAAGTCAGCTATCGGCTTTGCTGCCAGAATTCGTTCGCGGTAGGCAATTGCGTGAGCGGTGGTAACCACCGGCGGCACAAGATTTGGCATGATGATCGCACGGGCAAAATGGCGTGAACTATCACCGATAACGCCCTCCAGCATTGCACCATCGCGCAGATGCAAATGCCAGTCATCCGGTTTCCTGATTGTTAGAGATTTTGTCAAAAGCATATACCCATATCGAGATTGTCATCGGGTCATACTGCCTTGCCGGTTTCGGGTCAAATATTTCTCAACGGCATTGCGCCCCGGATTGCTCGATTGTCATCAGACATTGCCAAAAAGGATGTTGCCAATCAGTTTGTCGCGGCCATAGATATCTCCAAAGAACTGGACCTTGCCATCTTTGACCCAGGTCGTGAAATAGGTCAGATGCACTGGAATCGGGGTTTGAAAATTCACACCCTTTGTCTTTTTGGTTTGCAGAATGTCACTAATTTTCGATGCTGCAGGATTATTGTCCATATTATAGAGCAATTTTGCAAACTCGATCGGATCCTGCACCCTGATGCATCCATGCGACAGCGCCCGGTCCTGCTTGTCAAAAAGTGCCCTGTTGGCGGTGTCATGCAAATAGACGTTGAACCGGTTGGGAAAAAGAAACTTGACTTGCCCGAGCGCATTGTCCGGCCCTGCCGGCTGAACAATCCGATAGGGAAATTTTTTCGGATTGACAGAGGTCCAGTCAATCTGGGCAGCGTTCATTTTAGGTGCGTCGCCTTCCCAGCTTGCATAAAGCTCATATCCCTTTTTGCTGAGATATCCGGGGTCCTGACGCAGTTTGGGAAGAATTTCATTTCCGGCAATGCTTGGGGTCACTGTCCAGGTTGGATTGAACTCCGAATACTTGATATTGTCGGAGAATATAGGGGTCTTGTGAAACTCCTGTCCGACAATAACCTTTCGTCGGTCAATATCCTTGCCGTCTTTGCGCGTGTACATCAGGAATGCGGCGGTGTTGACAAAAATGTGTTTGTCACCGAGGTTGCGCGGCAGCCACCGCCATCGTTCCATGTTGATGATGATCTGGCGCCGTTTGGCGGGATCACTGGTTTTAATCAGGCTTTTGCGAAGAGCGTTATACTGCTCATGGGTCGGACGCAGGCGTTCCGTCACTGCCAACGGACCGTTTTTGTCCATCGAACCGAGCAGGGCAATCGTATCGAGTTTCTTGCGTTCAATCACGATATCAGGTTCGCTCACGGATGGTGTAGTCCGCCCGGCATAAAGATCGCGCGCAAATCGAATGGCTGCATCAGACAGAAAAAGCTCGGCCCCCATCAACTGGTCGCCGCGAAGGTTCTCTGGATTGTCTGGAAAGCCTCCCAGATAGTCGAGCGGCTCCAATCCGTCGAGCCAGGCATCGTTGAGGACGCTGACAAGTTGTTGCCCGCGTTTGGAAAGCCCCTGCGTGCCGGTCCAAATCCCCTGATAACCCTGCCTCTGGTAAAATGCCATGCTGGGCTCAACGTTGACAACGCCGCCGCGCCATTTGATTGCTTCAGCAGTTGCGAATCGGGCAACATTTTCTGCTTGCGCAGTAGCAGGAAAAATCAAACCCGTTGCAAAAGCAGGCAACAACAGGACAGCCAATGCGGTAGTTCTTGAAAAGTTTTTCATCGTTTCTCCAAGTAGCGCAAAGCATGCGTAGGTGCGCAGCAGCGTTCATGAAGAAACTATTAAGAAACGTGGTTTACAAACCGTTAACAAAGGGGGATGCTGCCCTGCCTTTTTCCCGGATTTATATTTGCAGGCCACAAAATTTGGCAAAAATCGCCTGTGCCCTTCACGCCTATCCGGATGCTAGTTGATCATGGGGCGCAAAACACTGTCGCGCCCGTAAACGTCATCGTAGAAATTTGGCTGGCCATTTTCAACCCAAACCGTGAAATAGGTCAAGTGAACCGGCAGCTTGTTGGTCAAGTTGACCTGCTTGCGCTCGCGCGTTGCAACAGTGTCACGGATTTTCTGTGGGGCAATGCCACCAGCCAGACCGAAAATCTTCTCGGCAAAATCAAGCGGGTCCTGCACCCTGATGCAACCGTGGGAAAAAGCCCTGGAAGGCTGCTTGAAAAGCTTTTTCGAAGGGGTATCGTGAAGATAAACATTAAACTTGTTGGGGAAAAGGAACTTCACTTCGCCGAGCGCGTTGTCGCCGCCTTCGCCCTGAACGAAGCGATAAGGGAATTTGTCCTGATTGGCTTCAACCTTGCTCCAGTTCACCTTGCGCGAATCTATTTCCTTCGAATTTTCGTCAAAGCCTTCATAGACTGTGTATCCCAGCTTGTGCAGATAACTTTTATTGGCAACCAGCTTGGGCAGAAATTCATTCACTGCAATTGACGAGGGTATATTCCATTGGGGGTTGAATTCGACATATTCCATCGTGTCGCTGAAAATCGGAGATTTGAATTCAGGTTTCCCCACAACGACATTACGCTCATCAATGATGCTGTTGCCGTTGTAGATATAAACCTTGAAAGCCGGCTGGTTGACGAGAATGTGGTTGTGACCAAGATCCTCGGGAAGCCAGCGCCAACGTTCCATATTGACAGCAATTTGTGCCCGCTTGTTTGGGTCCAGAGTGCGGCCCATCAAGGTGCGGAGTGCCTGATATTGCGGATGGCTTGGACGGGCCCGCTGTAGCGCTGCATTGATGCCCTGCTTGGCGGCAATTTGCAAAATCGCATTGGCGTCAAAAGTCTTTTTTGCTGGGACGATTTCATCGGCAAGCTGGGTTGGATCAATTTTGCCGATGTAAAGATCACGAGCAAAATCAACAAGCGAGGCTGTCAGATACAACTCGATTTGAGCCAGTTCAGCCCCTTTTACCTGTTTCAGGGAACCCGGCATTGGAGAATAATAGTCCGATGGGTTCAGTCCGTCATTCTTTGCATCGCGCAAGGCTGCAAGTAGCTTCTTGCCTTCAGGACTGATGTCTTTCTTGATACCAAAAAACCCGCTCTTTTCTGTCCAAAGTGGTTTGTTCTTGTTAGCCTTGTAAAAAGCGGCATAGTTTGCCGGGTTAATCGTCTTGCCATTGTAGGAGAATGTTTTCTGCTTCAACAATGCTTCGAGGCCTGAATTGCCAAAAGCAGTGCCGGTTTCGCGTTCCAGTTTGGTGCTGTCTTTGTCGCTCTTGGACGGCTTGCCGAAAAGCGGTTTCTTTTCAGCAGTTTTTCCTGCTTCTGCGCCTTCGTCTGCCTGCTTTTTCTTGAACAGGTCAAACAGGGTCTTCGGCCTGTCGCTCGTTGTTTCACTTACTTCAACGGCTTTGGACTGTTTTGCGGTTTCGCCATGAGCACCAGGCATGGCACCAAGCAATGCGGCCCCAACAATAAAGGGAAATGTAATTCTGATAGACGTGTGTTCACGAAGTTTGGTCATTTCGACGAAATATCCGATGTTGGGAGGCCCGCGTTGGGAGGTACGAAGTTACACAAGGTAAAGACTGAAATCCCGGGATTATTCAAGCCCCCTGATGCACAGTATATATCAAATTTTTGCGTTCCGTTCCAGAATGTTTTTTCCTGTGGCCTGAATGCAATGAAGCGGCGGTAGCGCCGATAGCTTTTCCAATGATGAATCATCCTATTTTATTGCGCCAGGAGTAGCCTCATCAACTTTTCATATTCATCTCGCAAGAATTCCTTGTTAATGAACGAATGTTCATTTATATAACTGGTGGGAGGCACTGAATGGCTAGAATTGCAGGTACAGTTGGTGAGGAAACCGCTAGAAAAGTGCGGGCTGCGGCCTTGGAGCTTTTCGCCAATTTCGGCTATGCGGCTGTATCCATGCGCTCAATTGCCACCCATGTCGGTATTCAGGCCAGCGCTATTTATAATCACTTTCCCACGAAACAGGCTATTCTCGTTGATCTGATGGAAACGCATCTCCTCGAACTTCTGCATGCCTGGGAAGGTCGAAGCAGGAATTATTCGGATCCGGTTGCTGCGCTGGAAGGTTTTGTCCGCTTTCATATCCGCTATCACCTCGACAAACAGGCGGCAGTTTTTATTTCCTACATGGAGTTGCGAAATCTGGAGCCGGAAGGATTCGCCCGAATTGAAAAACTCAGGCGTTATTACGAAGGTTATTTGCGCAAGATTATTTCCATAGGCGCTGACGCCGGAATATTCTCTGTCAAGGATGTGCCTGTTGCCACCATGGCGATTATTGCCATGCTGACCGGTGTCAACACCTGGTTTCGCAATACCGGCCGCCTGAGCGAGAGCGAGGTGGAACAGCTTTATGTTCAGATGGTTTTTGGAAGTTTGAATTGCCTGTCGGCCGATATGCTGGCAGGCTTGCAGCCTGGCAGGAAACTGGCATGAATATCAAGGTTCGTTGGCGCCAGGCAGTTCATCAAATTTGAAGTCAATTGATTGGGAGGAAGCATGTTTTACGCAAGTATGAATTTTGCCTTGGGCGATGAAATAGAAGCGCTCCGCGACATGGTTCACCAATGGGCGCAGGATCGGGTGGCGCCAATGGCCGCTGAAATCGACAAGTCGAACAATTTTCCTGCCGGCTTGTGGAAGGAAATGGGTGATCTCGGCCTGTTGGGTATCACGGTTTCAGAGGAATATGGTGGTGTCGGTTTGGGCTATCTCGCCCATACGGTTGCAGTTGAGGAAATTGCCCGTGCGTCTGCCTCGGTGTCATTGTCTTACGGCGCTCATTCAAATCTTTGCGTCAATCAGATCAATCTCAATGGAACACCTGAGCAGAAGAGGAAATATCTGCCCGGTTTGATTTCGGGTGATCACGTGGGTGCACTTGCAATGTCAGAGCCGGGCGCCGGTTCTGATGTGGTATCGATGAAACTGCGTGCCGAAAAGCGCAATGACCACTATCGTCTCAACGGCTCCAAATACTGGATCACCAATGGACCTGATGCCGATACGCTGGTGGTCTATGCCAAGACCGATCCGGAGGCCGGTCCTCGCGGCATGACCGCCTTTCTGGTTGAAAAATCCATGAAGGGATTTTCTACGTCCGAACCCTTCCACAAATTGGGAATGCGCGGCTCCAATACCGGTGAATTGATTTTTGAAGATTGCGAAGTGCCTTTTGAAAACGTTCTCGGGCAAGAGGGCAAGGGCGTCAATGTCCTGATGTCGGGCCTTGACTATGAACGCGTGGTTCTTTCAGGCATCGGTATCGGGATCATGCATGCCTGCCTTGATCATGTGATGCCCTACATGCATGAGCGCAAGCAGTTCGGCGAGCCGATTGGCAATTTCCAGCTGATGCAGGGCAAGATTGCCGACATGTATGCGGCGATGAATTCCGCACGTGCCTATGTTTACGCTGTGGCTGCATCCTGTGACCGGGGCGAGGTCACCCGCCAGGACGCTGCCGCCTGTGTGCTTTACGCATCCGAGCAGGCGATGAACCAGGCGGTGCAGGCGGTGCAGGCGCTGGGCGGCGCAGGATACCTTGATGACAGCCCGGTCTCCCGCATCATGCGCGATGCCAAGCTGATGGAAATTGGTGCCGGAACGTCTGAAATACGCCGCATGCTTGTTGGCCGCGAACTGATGAAAGTGACGGGCTGAAATGCTCCCCGCTGCCCAAACCTATGAGGTATTGGTCGACAGGTTTCGCTGGGATATCCCGGTGGACTACAACATGGCTTTTGATGTTTGTGACAAATGGGCGGCGCAAGCACCCGAAAAGACTGCGATCATCGACATGACAGGTGAGGTTCGCCGCGATGTTTCGTTTGGTGAGTTGAAACAATGTTCCGATCGTCTTGCGGCTTACCTGCAGAGCCTGGGCATTCAGCGCGGCGACCGCGTTGGTGTATTCCGCACGCAGTCGCCTTGGACTGCCGCTGCCCACATCGCCGTCTGGAAACTGGGTGCGATCTCAATGCCGCTGTTCAAGTTGTTTGGCGAAGAGGCGCTCAAATCGCGGATCAATGATTCATCCGCCATGGCAGTAATCACTGATCCGCAAGGTTCCGAATTGCTGTTCAACCTGCACTCCCAAATGCCTGCGCTCAAGGATGTCATCGTTCCTGATGAATTGTCATTCCCGGATGCGGAAGGATTTCAGAATGCAAGTACGGGACCAGATGACCCGGCGGTTCTGATTTACACATCCGGTACCACCGGCGCGCCAAAAGGCGCCCTTCACGGCCACCGGATATTGCCAGGCCATCTGCCAGGTGTCGAAATGAGCCATGATTTTTTCCCGCAGGAAAATGATGTCATCTGGACACCCGCAGACTGGGCCTGGATTGGCGGATTGTTCGATGTTCTGATGCCTGCCCTGCATCACGGGGTTCCTGTTGTGGCCGCGCGCATGTCCAAGTTCGGCGTCGCTGAATGCCAAAGGATCTTGGCGCAGGCAAATGTCAGAAATGTTTTTTTTCCGCCCACTGCATTGAAAATGCTGAAAGCGGGAAATGCAAAACTGGATGGCCTGCGCTCGGTTGCAAGCGGCGGTGAACCGCTTGGCGAGGAAATGCTGAAATGGGGAAGGCAGGCTTTTGGCCTGACCATCAACGAGTTTTACGGTCAGACCGAATGCAACATGATTGTTTCATCCTGCGGCACCCTGTTCGCGCCAAAGCCGGGCAGCATGGGCAGGCCGGTTCCAGGCCACGAAGTCACAGTGCTGGATGAGCAGGCAAACTGGACCAACGGCGAAGGCGATATAGCCGTAAAGCGCGGAACGCCTGTGATGATGCTGGAATACTGGAACAACCCCGCCGCGACTGAGGCAAAATTCCGCACCGATACATCGGGCAATCAATGGCTTGTCACCGGTGATCGCGGCGTCATGGAAGACGGTTTTATCCATTTTGTCGGACGCGACGATGATGTGATCACTTCGGCAGGATACCGTATCGGCCCCGGCGAAATCGAGGATTGCCTGATAACCCATCCGGCCGTGGCGTCTGTTGGCGTGATAGGCAAGCCGGATGCTGAGCGTACCGAGATCGTAAAGGCATTTGTGGTCCTTCGCGAAGGATTTGCCGGCACCAGCCAATTGGTGGCGGAGTTGCAGGATCATGTGAGGTCCCGCCTCGCAAAATATGAGTATCCCCGTGAAATCGAGTTCATCAAGGAGTTGCCGATGACGGTGACAGGAAAGATTATCCGCAAGGAATTGCGGCGTATGGAAACCTTGAAAGAGGCAGCCGGAAAGACGACCACCAACAGGGAAACCCGCTAAATGGCCAGATTGATTTCACATGTTTCAACCGGTTCTGAAACATTCAAACGTAACGAGACAGCCAATCTTGCTGCCCTGAAACTGGCCGAAGATGCCGCTCTTGCAGCACAGATGGGCGGCGGGCAAGGACCGCGCGAGCGCCACACATCAAGGGGGAAATTGCTGCCGCGCGAGCGTGTTCAGCAATTGCTGGACACCAACACTCCTTTTCTGGAAATTGGTGCCACCGCAGCCCACGGCATGTACAAGGGCGACAGCCCCTGCGCCAGCTTGATAACAGGCATTGGCCGCGTTGAGGGCCGCGAGGTGATGGTTGTCTGCAATGACGCGACCGTAAAGGGCGGCACTTACTATCCGATGAGCGTTAAAAAGCATCTGCGCGCGCAGGAGATTGCCGAGCAGAACAATTTGCCCTGCGTCTATCTTGTCGACAGCGACGGCGCCAATTTGCCCAATCAGGCCGAAGGCTTCGCCGACCGCGAACACTTTGGCCGCATCTTTTTCAACCAGGCCAATATGAGCGCCAAGGGCATTGCGCAGATTGCCGTCGTCATGGGGTCGTGCACGGCAGGCGGAGCCTATGTCCCGGCGATGTCGGACGAGTCGATTATTGTCAAAAACCAGGGAACCATCTTTCTGGCCGGGCCGCCGCTGGTCAAGGCAGCAACCGGTGAAATCGTGTCGGCTGAAGACCTTGGTGGCGGCGATGTGCATACCCGTCTCTCCGGCGTTGCAGATCATCTGGCAGAAAATGATGTCCACGCTCTGGCTCTCGCCCGCCGCTCTGTCGCCAATCTCAATCGCGTCAAGCAGACCCAACTCCAGCTTCAGGCGATCGAGGAACCGGCATATGATCCCGATGAAATCCTCGGAGTGGTTCCAGGGGATTTGAAAACCCCTTATGACATTCGAGAAGTGATTGCCCGCATTGTTGATGGTTCACGCTTTGATGAATTCAAGGCCCGCTACGGCATAACGCTGGTTTGCGGCTTTGCCCATGTCATGGGCATGCCAGTCGGAATTATCGCCAATAATGGCGTGCTGTTTTCTGAAAGTGCCGTTAAAGGCGCGCATTTTGTCGAACTGTGTTCCCAGCGCAAGATTCCGCTGGTCTTTCTGCAAAACATTACCGGCTTTATGGTTGGCCAGAAATACGAGCAAGGCGGCATCGCCAAGGATGGCGCAAAACTGGTGACAGCAGTTGCCACCACAAAAGTTCCGAAAATCACCATGCTGGTTGGCGGCTCCTTCGGCGCTGGCAATTATGGCATGGCGGGCAGGGCATACTCGCCCCGCTTCTTGTGGACCTGGCCTAATTCGCGCATCTCCGTCATGGGCGGCGAGCAGGCGGCAGGGGTTCTTGCCACCGTAAAACGCGATGGCATCGAGCGCCAAGGCGGCACCTGGAGCGCCGAGGAGGAAGCCGCCTTCAAGCAACCGACACTCGACATGTTTGAAGAACAGGCCCACCCGCTTTATGCGTCCGCCCGCCTTTGGGACGACGGTATTATTGATCCGCGCAAGACCCGCAATGTGCTGGCACTGTCGCTTTCGGCAGCGCTCAATGCCCCGATTGAAGAAACCAGGTTCGGCCTGTTCAGGATGTGATGATGGAAACATTAATCTATTTTTCTTCGTCATCCTCGGGCTTGACCCGAGGATCCAGACAAAAGAAATTTCGGCGTTGGATCCTCGGGTCAAGCCCGAGGATGAC
>JBGSTD010000024.1:0-16801 GCA_041736675.1 Salaquimonas sp. | reverse complement strand
GCGCCAGCAGCACGGCGGTCGTGCCGGAGCCGGGAACGCCGAGGGTCAGCATCGGCACAAGCGCGCCACCGGCAGCGGCGTTGTTGCCAGCTTCGGGAGCAGCAACGCCCCTGGGATTTCCCTTGCCAAAACTTTCGGGATCCTTGGAGAGGGATTTTTCGGCCATATAGGCCATGAATGAACCGAGCGAAGCGCCGGCCCCCGGCAGGACACCGGCAAAAAAGCCGATGACGGATGAGCGCAGCATTGTCCGCGAACTGTCGGCGATCATTTTGAACGGGATAACCACCTTGCCAAGCTTGATGCCGATTGCGCTGTCCTTGCCGTGGTTTTCAATGAAGAAGAATACTTCCGTGATCGCGAACAGACCAACGATGGCAACAAGAAAATCAACCCCGTCCATCAAATGCAGATTGCCGAAAGTCAGGCGCGGAAGGCCGGTGGAATTGTCGAGACCGATCATTGCGATGGCAAGGCCGATACAGGCGGCAAGGGCTGATTTCGCCTGGTTGTTGGATGCCATGCCGCCAAGGGTGCAGAAAGCCAGCAGATAAAGAGCAAAATATTCCGCCGGGCCGAAAAGGTAGGCAACCTGAGCCAGCAGGGGAGCCATGATGATCAGGCCAACCGTTGCCAGAAACGCACCATAAAAGGAGGCAACCCCCGAAAGCACAAGTGCTTCGGCAGCCAATCCCTGCTTGGCCATCGGGTAACCGTCGAGCGTTGTCATCAATGCAGGTTCATCGCCTGGAATGTTGAGCAGGATAGAAGAGATGCGCCCGCCATACATGGCGCCGTAATAGACGCTTGTCATAAGGACCAGTGCGGCGGTTGCATCAAGGCCGAGGGTGAAGGTGATGGGGATGAGGATTGCCACACCGTTTGATGGCCCAAGGCCCGGCAACGCGCCGATGATGGTGCCAAGAAAACAGCCGACAACTGCCAGAAAAAGCGTGTAGGGCGAAAGAGCGACGCTAAAGCCGAGGGCGAGATTGCTCAGAATGTCCATTCAGTTTCCCCATTGAAATTCGTGAATCAGGTTTGGCAGGCCTTAAGAAAGTCTGCGGTTCGAGGATCGTCGTCAGCCCATCCACTTGGTCGCAAAACCTATGAGGTTGAGACCCAAGGCGAATTTGAATATGATATACAGTCCGAGCGAAAGGCCGATGCCTGCCAGTACAGCCAATACTTTCTGTGGTTTGAGTTGGTAACTCAAAATGCTTGCGACTATGGCGGTCGGCACGATGAAGCCAAACGGTTTCAAGGCATAGGAATAGGCGATCAGCGAGAGGACAGCGATTGCCAGAGCGCCAAAAACCCTTGTGTTGGGCCATTCAGGATCGGCGTCAGGCTTGATGATGATAAAGAGGGAAGCTATCGCCGCCACAGATCCGATCAGGATCGGAAACGCCTTTGGGCCTACCGGATCTGAAAGAAAACTCGTCTGGATCTGGAAGGCGCTCGCAACATATGCGAGCGCCAAACCTAATACGACCAGACCAAAAATCCGGTCGGAAGCCATTATTGAATGACCCCGATTTCCTTGGAAAGTTCAACTGTTTCGACGATCACATTGTCGACCCAGCTCTGGAAATCCGCTCCCACCTTGGTGAAAGGTGCCAGACCGTTTGCAGCCATGGAATCTTTCCACTCTTGCGATTCAGCAACCTTTTTGAGCATTTCAGCCCATTCGTTGAAGCGATCGTCGGAAATACCTTTTGGTACATAGAGGCCGCGCCAGTTGACAGCAACAACATCATAGCCCTGTTCCTTGGCTGTTGGAATGTCGTCAAAGCCCGGTACGCGTTCGTCGGTCATGACAGCAAGAATGCGCACATCGCCATTCTTGAGGAAGGAAATGACTTCCGACATGTCGCCGGTCATGGCCTGGGTGAAGCCGCCAATTGTCTGGGTGATCGCATCCGCCCCGCCATCAACAGAAATGTACTTGATTGTCTTGATGTCGGTGAAGCCGTCAGCTTTCAGGATCTGAAGAGGCTTCATGTGGTCAAAGCCGCCTGCGGCAGAGCCCCCGGCGAAGGCGACAGAACCCGGATCAGCCTTGATAGCATCAACCATGTCCTTGAGTGTCTTGAAGGGAGAATCCTTGGCAACTACGATAACGCCCGGATCACCTGCAATGGCACCCACAAAGCGCACCTGGTCGGCTGTTGCGCCGCCATAGGCATTCTGGGCAAGGCGGGTGGTAGTGGCTGATGAGGCAGCAACAATCAGATCCGCGTCGTCATTGCGTTCGTTAACGACCGTTGAAAATGCGAGACCGCCTCCGGCGCCAGCCATGTTGGTAACCTGGACTGGTTGATCAACTGCCTTGATGTCGTAAAGTATCTTGCCGATCTGGCGGCAGGTAAAGTCCCAGCCGCCGCCGGGGTTTGCCGGTGCAATGCATTCGGCTGCTGTTGCTGAAGTGGCGACGCTCATGAGAAGGCCAAAGGCCATACCCTTAATCAGATTTTTCATTGTCATCCTCCCAGATGATACGTTTTATTTTTTAAGCCAGACAAAAAGTTCCGGCCAATAGTGAAGACACCAACGGCGGCTTTCCGAACCATTGGTAGAATACGATCAAAGATGAGTCTAGGAAAAACATCGTAGCTGTATTGGCGGAGTACAGGAGTATGGTAAGCGCCCTGTCTTGCGCAACGCTTGACCGGCATGGGCCATAGGTTGGGCTTGACAATCCGCCGTTTTCCCTATTTATGCGCCATATCTCCTAAATGAGACATTTGCAAAAGGCTGACTGGAAGCCGAGACGCATTCCGGAAGCCAACATCTGACAGCGCGACGCGCCCTCAGGTGATTTTCGGCTTTGTGCATTTGTTTTCTGTATGGTGTTTGGAATTTTTGGCTGGAGCCATTATCTTTCAGGAACATGCTGATTGATAAAAAGGAATTTGGATTTGTTTGCATCGCTTTCAGACCGCCTGAGTGGCATATTTGATGGATTGACCCGCCGGGGCGCGCTCTCCGATAAGGATGTCAGCGCTGCGCTTCGCGAAGTACGCCGTGCACTGATTGAAGCTGATGTGGCGCTGGAAGTTGTGCGTGATTTTACCGACCGCATCCGCGAAAAGGCGGTTGGTGCCGAGGTCGTCAAATCTGTTACCCCCGGCCAGATGGTCGTCAAGATTGTTCATGACGAACTGGTGGAGATGCTGGGCTCGGACGCCGAGCCGATTTCGCTTGCCGCCGCTGCCCCTGTCACCATCATGATGGTCGGCCTGCAAGGTTCGGGCAAAACAACAACATCGGGCAAAATTGCCAAGCGCCTGACGGAAAAGAGCCGCAAGAAGGTCTTGATGGCCTCGCTTGATGTGCGCCGTCCTGCTGCTCAAGAACAGTTGCGCCAATTGGGCGAACAGACAGGGGTTGATACCCTGCCGATCATCGCCGGCCAGTCGCCGGTTGATATTGCCAAGCGGGCCAAACAGGCAGCCAAGCTAGGCGGCTATGATGTGCTTATCCTTGACACCGCCGGACGCACGCATATCGACGAACCGCTGATGCTTGAGATGGCGCAGATCAAGGCCGAAGCTGATCCGCATGAAATCTTGCTGGTCGCCGATGCACTGACCGGGCAGGACGCTGTCAATCTCGCGCAGAATTTTGACAATCGTGTCGGTATCACCGGCCTCGTGCTTACCCGAATTGACGGTGACGGCCGCGGCGGTGCGGCACTGTCCATGCGCGCGGTAACCGGCAAGCCGATCAAACTGATTGGTACCGGCGAGAAAATGGATGCGCTGGAGGATTTTCATCCAGCCCGTATCGCAGACAGTATCCTCGGCATGGGCGATATTGTCTCGCTGGTTGAGCGTGCCGCCGAAAACATTTATGCGGAAAAAGCCGCTGCAATGGCCAAGCGGATGCAAAAGGGCGAGTTTGATCTCAACGATCTTTCGGACCAGCTGAAGCAGATGCAAAATCTCGGCGGCATGGGTGGCATCATGGGCATGCTTCCCGGCATCGGCAAAATGAAGAAGCAGATCGAGGCTGCCGGTATCGACGACAGTATATTCAAGCGCCAGCAGGCGATCATTTCCTCAATGACCCGCAAGGAGCGCAAATCCCCGAACATTCTCAATGCAAAGCGCAAGGTTCGCGTTGCAGCAGGTTCCGGCTCAAGCGTTCAGGAAGTCAACAAGCTTTTGAAAATGCACCAGCAGATGGGCGGCATGATGAAAAAGATGTCGCAGCAAAAAGGCGGCATGATGGGCGCGATGGCCGGCATGATGGGCGGCGGAGGTATGGGCGGTCTGGGCAAGATGCTTGGCGGTGGCATGGGCGGTGGCATGGGTGGCGGAATGGGCGGCATGCCCGACCTGTCGAAAATGGACCCAAAGGAACTTGAAGCTCTCGCCAAGCAGATGGGCATGGGTGGCGGCGGAATGCCGAAGCTGCCGGGCGGCCCCGGGGGATTGGGCGGAATGTTCGGGAAGAAGAAATAATGACCGAAAAACCCGCCCTCGAGCAACTTATGGAATTCCGCAAATCGATCGACAATCTCGACGATGCGCTGATCAGAATTGTGGCTGAACGTTTTCGCATCACCAAGGCGGTGGGCGTGCTGAAAGCCAATAATGACCTTCCTCCGGCAGACCCTGACCGGGAGAAACAACAGGTCGAGCGGCTTCGCGCCCTTGCGGCAGATGCCAGTCTCGATCCGGACTTCGCCGAAAAACTTCTGAATTTCATTATTCGTGAAGTGATCCGGCACCACGAACAGGCGCGCTCATAAGGCCGCTTCAACCAGTCTTACAAAAGGAACTTAAATTATGGCTGTTAAACTTCGTCTCGCCCGTGGCGGCTCCAAAAAGCGCCCGTTTTACTCAATCGTTGCCGCTGATGAGCGCTCACCACGCGATGGCCGTTTCATCGAACGCGTCGGCACCTACAATCCGATGTTGACCAATGATGCTGACCGCGTTGTTCTGGATGCAGAAAAAGCAGCTGCATGGCTTGCCAAAGGTGCCCAGCCTACCGACCGTGTTGCCCGCATTCTCGACGCTGCAGGCGTTCTGAAGCGTGATGCCAAGAACAATCCGTCAAAAGGTGCGCCAGGCAAGAAAGCCCAGGAACGCGTCAAAGCGAAAATCATGAAGGAAGAAGAAGCAAAAGCTGCCGCTGAAAAAGCTAAAGCCGATGCGGAAGCCGCCGCAAATGCACCGGCTGTTGAAGCTCCTGCCGTAGAAGCGGCTGCTGATGCCCCGGCTGAAGACGCCGCAAGCTGATCCTGAATTGACATGAAAAAAGAAGGCCCGGAACGCGATAATGCAATCCGGGCCTTTTTGTTGATGTGGTTTTCGCTCAGACGGCGGTCTTGCGCAGATAGGGCCGGATTTCGTCCCATCCCTGCGGGAACAGGTCCTTGGCTTTTTCATTGGTGATTGACGGCGGAATGATCACCTTGTCGCCTATTTGCCAGTCGGCAGGCGTTGCGATCTGTTTAGCATCGGCTAGCTGCAGCGCGTCGATAACCCGCAGGATTTCATCAAAATTGCGCCCGACATTCATCGGATAGGTCATCGTGAGCCGCAGTTTCTGTTTCGGGTCGATGATGAATATCGAGCGCACGGCTTCAGTAGTGCTCTGGCCCGGATGGATCATGTCGTAAAGTTTGGCCACTTTTCCAAGCGGATCGGCAATGATCGGGAAATTCAATGTGGTGTTCTGGGTGTCGTTCACATCCTCGATCCATTTCAGATGTTCACTGACCGTATCGGTTGAAAGGCCAAGCGGCTTGACATTGCGTTTGGCAAATTCGTCGGCAAGTTGCGCGGTTCGGCCCATTTCGGTGGTGCAAACCGGGGTGAAATCGGCGGGATGACTGAAGAAGAATACCCAGCTGTCGCCAATCCAGTTGTGGAAATTGATATGGCCTTTTGTGGTCTCGACGTCAAAATCCGGCACGTGGTCGCCAATGTGAATGCTCATCTCTGTCTCCTGTTGCAACGCGTTTTAACGAGCGCCTGTTTATATTTATGATTGTTGATATAATGGCGTATCGGGCGCCCGTCACATTGACATGGATCAACTTGCCTCAATTACCTTTACAAATCCGCGATTTCAGGTTCAAAACGCATTCATGAAAACATCAGACATTCTGCTTGCAAAAATTGGCGCGCCGCACGGTATCAAGGGCGAGGTTCGGGTCAAATCGTTTACCGATGATCCGCTGGCTTTTGGCGACTACGGCAAACTGCACGACCGAGAGGGTCGCAAATACCAGGTGCTGGACATGCGCCTCGCCAAAACGGTCGTGGTTACCCGTTTCAAGGGAGTAGACACGCGCGAAAAGGCCGAGGCGCTCAACGGCATCGAACTGTTTGTCGATCGCGCAACGCTGCCTGAGGTTGAGGACGAGGACGAGTTTTACATGTCCGATCTGGTCGGCCTTGCAGCGGTTTCGCCAGACGGGATAGTCCTTGGCACGGTCAAGGAAGTGTATGATTTTGGTGCGGGTGACATTCTGGAAATCAGATTGGAAAACGGTCCTTTGGAGATGTTTCCTTTCACCCGCGAGATTTTCCCCAAGGTTGATATTGCGGCCGGCCGTATCGTGTTTGTGCCGCCTGTCATTGTGAGTGAGCGCGAAGAGGAATGAGTTTTGCAGCCTCCATCATCACGCTGTATCCCGAGATGTTTCCAGGACACCTAGGTGTTTCGCTGGCAGGCAAGGCGCTTGAGGAAGGTGCATGGTCGCTTGAAACCATTGCGCTGCGGGAATTTGGCAAAGGCAGGCACAAGCAGGTGGACGACACGCCATCGGGCGGTGGAGCGGGCATGGTGCTCAGGGCTGATGTTCTCGGCGAAGCGATTGACAGTATCAGTGATCCGAACGGCGGGGCGCGTCCGCGATTGCTGATGAGCCCGCGCGGGCGGGTGCTTGACCAAACCTATGTGCGTGAACTGGCTGAGGGCACTGGCGCTGTGATTGTTTGCGGGCGGTTTGAGGGCGTTGACCAGCGGGTGATCGAGGCACGGGGTCTCATGGAAGTTTCGATTGGTGATTATATATTGTCCGGCGGTGAACCGGCGGCGATGATTTTGCTTGACGCCATTGTTCGCCTGTTGCCTGGTGTCATGGGTAATGAGCAGTCCGGAACCCATGAAAGTTTCGAAGCGGGGCTTTTGGAACACCCCCATTATACAAGGCCGCAGGAATGGGAGGGCATGGCAATCCCCGAAATCCTGACTTCCGGCAATCACAAGAAGATTGCTGAATGGCAGCGTGAACAGGCGGAAAAACTGACACGGGAAAGACGGCCGGATTTGTTGAAGTGATATTTTACTGAAATAGTTACTTGCTGCTCCTCTCAACTCACCGCCTTGTGCAGGATCGAGTTGATCAGTGTCTGGTAAGGCATGCCCTCTTTGGCGGCCATTGCCTTCAGTTTTTCAAGATCACGCTCCTGAACCCTTATGGTGATTTTCTTGCGGGTTTTTTCCAGTTGTTCACGGGCTGATTCCATCAGTTCCCTTTTCCGCTCGGGAGTGAGTATGCTGACAAATTTTGCATCACTGTTTTCAATCGACTCAATGAGTTCACGCTCCTCATCGTCAATATATTCACCAATGGTGGGTATTTTAGCCATTCTTGCCTCCTTCGAGATAAATCGCTGTAAACTTTCGGCTTGGATAAATTGTCTTTAAAAAGACCTGGTTCTCCTGCTTCACATAGGGGACCACGTAAACGTATTGACGTATTTCGACGATATACATTCTCTGGTTCGGATATTTACCTGAATTGATATGTTCGAGATCGTCAATCAATCCCCCTGATTCAATCGCCTTTACAATTTCGTCAAAACCTATTGCCCTGTCCTTGCTCAGGATCAGCGAAGTATTCTTCGTTTCGTTCCATACATATTCAACCATACAGACATAGTATGGACAAAGTATGGCACGTCAAGCGAATAGATGCTGCATCATGCCAGGCAGATTTTTCAACATTCCCTGTCGACAAACGTGGCTTTTTCGCCTATAGCACCCTCAAATTTCCGACAAACCGGAAAGAATGAGCAAACGACCGGGTTCAAAACCACCCGGCGCGCGAGAAGCGGGTTGCCGCGACATATCTCGAACGCCGTACAAGAAGGTCGCGCTGGCTTGTTAAACAACAACAAGATTGCCTGTAAAGACGCGACAAATGCCAATAACGGCCTGCGCCCCTGACCGGTGACACAAACAAAGGTTTGAACCGATGAATATTATCCAGCAGCTCGAAGCCGAGCAAATGGCAGCTATTGCCGGAAAACGTACTTTCCCAGCATTTGAACCAGGTGATACCGTCCGCGTCATGGTGCGTGTGACAGAGGGTGCCCGTACCCGTCTGCAGGCCTATGAAGGCGTTTGCATTGCCAGAGCCGGTGGCGGATTGAACGAGAGCTTTACAGTTCGCAAGATTTCCTATGGTGAAGGCGTTGAGCGTGTGTTCCCGCTGTACTCTCCGCTGGTTGAAGCGGTTGAAGTGGTTCGCCGCGGCAAGGTTCGTCGTGCGAAACTCTATTACCTGCGCGATCTGCGCGGCAAGTCTGCCCGTATCATCGAGAAGACAAACGTTCGCGCGAAAGCATTGAACGACATCGAGCGTCAGGCATTCCTGGCTGAAAAAGCCCGTCTGGAAGCCGAAAAGATCGCCGCTGCCGAAGCACTTGCCGCTGAAAAGGCCGCCGAGGAAAAAGCAGCTGCGGAAGCTGCAGCAGCAGAAGCAAAAGCCGCAGCAGACGCCGCCGCAGCCGCTGAAGCAGCAGCAGCCGAGGCTCCTGCCGAAGAAGCTCCAAAAGCCGAATAAGCATTTGATACATCCGAATGTGGAAAAGGCGGCTCACGTGAGCCGCCTTTTTTGTTTGCCGCGAACGTGGCGCGAAACGCGGCTTGATATTTACGCCGAAAGATTCCAGTCTTTTCCCGATCCGGTTTTCCTCCCAAACAGTATGACAGGAGTTCTCCATGCGTGTTTCCCGATTCTTTCTATTTCTTGCGGCTCTTGTTCTTGTTCCTGTTGCCGCGCTTGCCCAAAACCTGCCCGATCTTGGCGGCAAGACAGTTTTGGTGGTGACAGAGAATGCCTATCCGCCGCTGCAGTTCATTGACCCGAAGAGCGGCAACCAGATTGGCTGGGAATATGATGCAATGGATGAAATTGCCAAGCGTCTCAATTTCAAGGTTGCCTATCAGAACACGTCCTGGGACGCGATGATCCAGGCGGTGTCGGACGGGCAGTTCAATATCGGCATGACAGGGATCACGATAAAGGAAGAGCGCAAGGAAAAGGTCGATTTTTCTGATCCGTACATGCGTTCCGAACAATTCATGCTGGTGCGCGGCGACGAGTCTCGGTTCAGTGATGCGGCAGGTTTCGCCAAGGTAGAAGATGCGCTGGTCGGCGCACAGGCCGGAACCACCCCGTTTTATACGGCCGTCTATTCGGTCCTTGACGGAAATGAGCAGAACCCGCGGATCAAATTGTTCGAGACTTTCGGTGCGACCGTTCAGGCCCTCAAAGCGGGTGATGTTGACACGGTATTAACCGACGGCACGGCCGGCAAAGGCTATGTGGATGCTTCAAATGGCGGGCTGAAGCTCATCGGCGGCCCGCTTGGAACGGAGGATTTCGGATTCATTTTCACCAAAGGCTCGGAGCTTGTCGCGCCGGTCAATGCGGCCATTGCCGCAATGAAAGCTGATGGCACGATTGAGGCCCTCAACAAGAAATGGTTCCTCGACTACAAGTTCGGCGAATAGGCCTTGGCGCGGGAACCAGCCGAGCGGTGAGCGTTGATGTCAGCTTTATCTTATGACCGGAGCGAAGGGCCGCGGGATTTTCCCTGGTGGCTGGTGTTCATACTTCTCATTGGGTTGGCGCTCGGCGTCACCATCGCGGTCTCGGACATCTATTCGCAGGTTTTTTCGATTGTATCCAAGGGTATTGGCATTACTGTTTTTGTCACCCTTGTCGGCTTTTCGCTGGCTTCAATCCTTGGCCTTGCGCTGGCGGTGATGGCGCTGTCGCAGTTTGTGTTGCTGCGCCAGGTGGCGCGGTTTTATGTCGAGGTAATCCGCGGTGTTCCCATTCTGGTCCTGTTGTTTTACATAGCGTTTGCGCTGGCGCCTCTCACCATTATTGTCTGGAACTGGCTGACCACCCCGTTGCAGGCGATGGGAATTCTCGACCCTGCCAATATCCGCGATTTTCCGTTGTTGTGGCGTGCGGTCATGGCACTCACCATCGGCTATTCGGCCTTTATCGCCGAAGTGTTCCGGGCAGGCATCCAGTCTGTCGACAAGGGCCAGATCGAGGCGGCAAAGGCGCTCGGCCTCAATGGCTGGCAGCGTTTTCGCCTGATCGTTTTTCCCCAGGCGATCCGCACGATATTGCCGCCGCTTGGCAATGACTTTGTGGCGATGGTGAAGGATTCGTCGCTGGTTTCGGTTCTCGGCGTTGCTGATATCACGCAGATGGGCAAGGTCTATGCGTCCGGCTCGTTCCGCTTTTTCGAGACCTATTCTATTGTTGCCTATATATACTTGATCCTCACCATCGGCCTGTCGTTGCTGTTGCGCCAGCTGGAAAAACGCTTGCGCCAAAGCGGTGAGCGGTGAGGGCGGCCTTGAGGTTTTTTCGTGCCGAGCCAGAGGATACATGCATTCAGGCCGCCATGCTCTCTTCTGATGCTTCAATTGGTCAGGGCAAATTGCTTCGCTAGAAAACTGATGGCCTCGGCGGCGATTTCCTTGTGAATGTCACTGCGGCTGCGATCGCTTTTTTGGCTGCAGATCGGATCGTCAAAGGTTATTGCCAGCATTAGCGGACCGAGCCCTGTGCACTCTCCCAGAAAATCGAAATGCCACGCTCCCCTGATCTGCGCATAGTCGCCGTTTGAAATTTGCCTTGCGATTTTTTCGCCATCAACGCCATCCGGGATTGTGCCTGCACCGCCAAGATTGATGATCTTAACAGGGTTTGTGATGGCGTTGAGACTTTCAGAAGTAAAGGCTGCAGCAAAACCCGGATCAATGGAAACAACTGCTTTGAAGCGCGGATCAACATTGTTGCGCTCAAACCCTTCCGTGTCGATGGTATTCAAATCAAATCCGGTATGGGTGAACCAGGCGCACTCATTGAGCGATTTCTCATCTTCGCGGGCGCAATAATCAATGAAGGCCTGCTTGTTCAATCGTGCTCCTGCGAGGGATAGCGCGCTGTAGCCGCCGAGAGAAAAACCTGTAGCGGCGATGTGCTGCTTGTCTGCCTGGAGGCCATTGGGCAGCAGGCTATCCAGCTGATCTAAAATGGCGGACATGTCCTGTGGTCTCTCCCAGGTTTTAAGGGATTTTTCAGGGTCTGAATCACCGCTGGTGCTGCCTGGATGGTTGGGGGCAATGACGATCATGCCCTGATCAGCCAGCGCCCTGGCAAACCAGCTGATGTTCATCCCGTTGCCGCCGGAGCCATGGGAGAAGACAACAACCGGATGCGCGCCTTGCTTCGGCTTTGGATTGGCGACAAGCCCAGTGCCAGTAAAGACGGCATTCTTGCCGAAAACAATTTTCTCACTTTTGTCTTCGGCGGGAAAATAGATGTCGAGCCTGACGGGTATGCTTCGATTGGCAAGAGTAACAGTCTTGCTCTCGTGGCCGGTTGCTGCAACCGCATTATGCGGTTGGAGGGCTGATCCGGCGAAAAGTGCAAGGGCGGCGGCGGCGCTGCACACAGAAGTACTGAACATGGCGATATTCCTAATAGCTGAAGGGCTTGGGTTACCCGTTTTAATGGCTGTTCTTTGCCCAATCTGCCATCCATCGCGCTGTGCCGCGTCCTTGATCATGATTCAGGTCGTCCTTGATCGCGATTTGGTGCATAAGGCGGGAAATTGACTGAAAGAAATCGCCACCCATGATCATGATCCCGCTACACTATCTGATTGCGTTTGCCGTACTGCTTTTGATCTGGCGTGAAATCATTTTGGTGGAAAGGCCCGAGCGCAATCGGATGTTGGTGGGATTTCTGGCGTTGCTGGCATTTCAGGCATTTCTGATTGGTACGCGGTTTGGTTACGGCGTTGAGTCGCTCGGACGCATCCAGCCGCTGACGGCCTCGATGCTGCCGCCGTTGGCCTATTTGTCGTTTCGCGAACGACCGGCATTGCCTGCCGGTTTGCTCCATCTGATTCCTCTGGTTGCAGCACTTGCCATTCCACTCTTTGCAATCGAATTGCTGGACGGGTTTCTGGCAGTCAACAACGTGGCCTATGCTTTCGCGCTGGCAATGATCGGGCTCAAGGGCAGTGACGGCCTGGGCTGGGCACCGATCCACCGCATTCCCGGTCTGCTGGTGGCGTTGTGGCTGATCGTTGCGCTGCTGTTTTCGTCAGGCATTGCCGATATTGTTATCGCCGCTGATTTCTGGCTGACGGGCGGAACCCACACGCGGTCGATCGTCGGGCTCGCCGCGATTTGCGGCCTTGCGACGGTCATCCTTGCTTCCGGATTACTGGCCTGGCGCAATTCGGCGGGAAAAGCATCTGACAACCAGAACAAGGCGGTAAATGAGGCGACACTGGCGAAGATACAGGCCCTCTTTGAAGGCGAAAAGATATTCCTTGATCCCGATCTCAATTTGAACCGGATTGCCCGGCGCTTGACCCTGCCTGCAAGGGAGGTTTCGCGGGCGATCAATCTCGCCACCGGCAACAATGTTTCGCAATATGTAAACCAGCTGCGTATCGAAGAGGCCTGCCGGATACTGGCTGATCCAAAGGCCAGTGTCACTGAGACAATCTATGCCTCGGGCTTTAACACCAAATCCAATTTTAACCGCGAATTTGTCCGTGTTACCGGCAGGACACCCAGTGAATGGCGAAATGACCAAAACCCGTCGTGAAAATCTTGACCTTGCCACACTGCCAGCGTAGATCATCGGGCAATATTTGTTTTCAACCCTGCGAGTGAATGAAATGGCCCAAGAAACAAAAACGACCCTGTACGACAAGATCTGGGATGATCACGTGGTTTCCGTCAATGATGACGGTTCCTCGCTTTTGTATATCGACCGCCATCTGGTGCATGAAGTGACAAGCCCGCAGGCTTTCGAGGGTCTTCGCATGACCGGCCGCAAGGTGCGCGCGCCGGAAAAAACCCTTGCTGTGGTTGACCACAATGTGCCGACCTCGAAAGACCGCGTCAACGGTATCAAGAATGAGGAAAGCCGCATCCAGGTCGAGGCGCTGGCGGTCAACGCCAGGGAGTTTGGCGTTGAATATTATTCCGAGCATGACAAGCGCCAGGGCATTGTTCACATTATCGGGCCGGAGCAGGGCTTTACTCTTCCCGGCATGACAATTGTCTGCGGTGACAGCCACACCTCCACCCATGGGGCTTTCGGTGCGTTGGCCCACGGCATCGGCACGTCTGAAGTCGAGCACGTGCTGGCAACCCAGACGCTGATCCAGAAAAAAGCCAAAAACATGCTGGTCGAAGTGAACGGTAAACTGCCCGACGGGGTCACCGCAAAGGACATCATACTTGCCATTATCGGTGAAATCGGTACGGCAGGCGGCACCGGCCATGTGATCGAATTTGCCGGCGAGGCGATCCGCGCGCTTTCCATGGAAGGGCGCATGACCGTCTGCAACATGACGATTGAAGGCGGAGCCCGTGCAGGCCTGATTGCTCCCGATGAAAAAACCTTCGAGTACATCAAGGGCAAACCCAAGGCGCCGACCGGCAAGGCGCTGGAAATGGCGCTTGAATACTGGAAAACTCTCAAGACCGACGAGGGTGCCCATTTCGACAAGATCGTCCGCCTTGACGCTGCCAATCTGCCGCCCATCGTTTCATGGGGTTCTTCCCCTGAAGATGTGATTTCGGTTACCGGCGTTGTACCAAACCCTGCCGATCTTGAAGACGAGACACAGCGCACCTCCAAGCAGCGGGCGCTCGACTATATGGGCCTCAAAGCCGGAACACCGATCACCGACATCACAATCGACCGGGTGTTCATCGGCTCCTGCACCAATGGCCGCATCGAGGATTTGCGCGCCGTTGCAAAAGTCGTCGAGGGCAAAAAGGTTGCCGCCAGCGTTGACGCGATGATTGTTCCCGGCTCCGGCCTCGTCAAGGAAATGGCGGAGGCCGAGGGCCTCGACAAGATTTTCATCGCCGCCGGATTTGACTGGCGCGAGCCGGGCTGCTCCATGTGCCTTGCGATGAATGATGACCGGCTGAAACCCGAAGAGCGCTGCGCCTCGACCTCGAACCGCAACTTCGAAGGCCGCCAGGGCTTCAAGGGCCGCACGCATCTCGTCTCGCCCGCCATGGCCGCCGCTGCGGCAATCGCCGGGCATTTCGTGGATATAAGGGATTGGAAGTGAGGGGGATAGAAAATTAAACTGGTTCTATCCCGCCCTCTGAATTTGGCATTCTATGTATTCCTAGAAATTTTTGGTGTTTTTCAGATATTTTCTGAACTGCGGTAGCTCCAAATATGTCTCTGAATATTCCCCTCAGAACTTCTTTGCCTTGTCTGCGAATTTCATTCGCAAAATGCTGCGCATTATCCATTTCGCGATAGGTAGAAATGTAAGAATCCACACGTCGCCCGATTTTTGAAATTAATTTTGTGAATTCCATGTTGTTGTCCAATGCAGATTTGATGCTGAAATCGTCCAGCATAGAATCGAGGATTTTCTCAATTTTTGCATCAGAAATCCGAGTTTTGTAGGTGCTATCACCTGTGTGATAGAATATTTCTATTCCAAGAAACTCAAAGGATTCCTGTTTGCCTGATATTTTCGTTTTGCCATCGTCTTCCAAAGGTGGGAGACTGAAACCGAGTTTTTCCAACGCATCTGATGCGTAACGTCCAGCATATTCGGCTTCCTTTTTGGATGATGCGAAAATTACAAAATCATCAACATACCTTACCATTTTGAAGTTTCTGCGCATCATTTCCTGATCGAAATCTACAAGCATAAGATTTGCAAGAAATGGCGAAAGTGGCATCCCTTGCCTCAAACCTTTTCCAGGAATGACACCAAGTTCCCTCATTTGCAGTTCACTGCAGTCTCTTTGTGCTTTCGCTTCCGTATCAATAAACTTGTTGATGATTGGTACAAGGCTGCTTCGGCCTAGCAGACGTGAAACCTTTTCTTTAATCTGGTATCTCGGAACGTTGTCAAAAAACTTTGTTATATCGGTTTCGAATACGTAATCAAAACAATTACGGAACTTTATGGTATCCCGCAATGCACGCTGTGTGCCCTTATCGCGAATGAAACCATAGGAGACATCGTTTTTGGTTGGTAGGGAATTCAGGCCCTCAATGTAGTTCGCAATGCACCTTTGAACGAGACGATCGCGCACTGTCGGCACACAAATCAGTCGATATTTTCCAGAGTTTCCTTTTGGAAATCGAAACGGACGCAAGGGTTGCGGTGCATATTTCCCGGACCTGATCTCCTCGGCAAGCCGATTAATATTGCTGTCTAGATTTTCGGCGAACCGAGGAGCTTTCTGCCTGTCAATACCGGGGGAGCCATAATTTGGTTTTGCATCTTTGCTTGTGCTCCAAGTCTCTCGGAGCCTTTTCGCTGAAAGAAGTTTGACGGGCAGTGGGTAGGAATTGTCCTTTGACATAGGGCGACAGAAATCCAACAAACCTATGTCACACAGGCACGGGCACACCAGATAGCTTTTAAACTATCTGTCGGATCGTATTCCAATGCATCGATTCGCCCACTGGGAGATTTTGCTGCACTGTGATCCTGAACCGTGCTGAAGGTGGCTTCGACTGAAAGCGAGGCTTTGACCTTTAACTCGGCACCATTGATATGGGCATTAATTCCCGCGAGCGCAAGAAGAACAAACCATGAACAAACGGCTGCGGCGACGCGCTTCCGGTGCTTCGACCTTCCAACAACAATGCCACCAGCCCTCTGTCGGTCTTTTCTAGTTGTGGGCATGGGCACCTCCTGGGAGCGGTTTATACACCAGATAGCTTTTAAACTATCTGTCGGATCGTATTCCAATGCATCGATTCGCCCACTGGGAGATTTTGCTGCACTGTGATCCTGAACCGTGCTGAAGGTGGCTTCGACTGAAAGCGAACACCATGCTTATATTATCGGATTGATTCGCTTGTAATTCAAGTCTCCAAAACAAATAAACCCAAAGATCGGTATGCGGTTGCACGTACGATTGTTGTGGGATGCTTATTGCAACGAATTACGGTGACATTTTACCAATTAGTCCGCTGACACCACAACATGCATCAAAATTAGTAATCTGGCACCGTAATTATAGTTTTTACGCTTCATACTTCCGTCACTCCTGTGCCTCCATCAGGCAATCGATACTTAATCGATTGCTGATCTGATTTCGATCACAGGAATCCATCCCGTTCAACTGTCGTCAGGCAAAACCATCAAGCGGTACGCTTCCTTTTACCAGTCTTACAGAACGTTGGCTTAACGGTATGGATCCCGGATCAAGTCCGGGATGTCGCGGCGTGCGCCGTGTTCGCCCCGAGCATCAACCCTCACGCCGGCCCGATGGCGGATTGAAGTTTGCATATTCTTATCCCCGTCCACAATTTCTCCCCCATCATCACCCCACTGTTTTCACGCAAGCCGCCGGATTTGATATCGCCGTCGAATAGGGAGAAAACAGCAGCGGAGCGGTATGCCGAGAGGGTTCAAATCCCAGGGGGTATACCTTGAGGGTTTGGCAGGACCGTGTACTGAAGAGCCTCCAGACACCAAAAATCTTCGCGCAGGGC
>JBGSTD010000022.1:0-107820 GCA_041736675.1 Salaquimonas sp. | reverse complement strand
TTGTCACCTGATGATCGAGCCGTGCGATCCGTATCTGGCCGCCTTTGCGGATGCGGGTTGCGATATCATCACGGTACATGCCGAAGCCACCAAACATCTCGACCGCTCGCTGCAGGCGATCCGCGATCTTGGCAAGAAGGCCGGGGTATCGCTCAATCCCTCGACGCCTGAACATGTCATCGAATATGTTCTCGACCGGCTTGATCTCGTACTTCTGATGACGGTGAACCCCGGTTTTGGCGGGCAGAAGTTCATCCATTCGGTCATCGACAAAGTGGCGAGGGTCAAGGCGCTGATTGGCAACCGGCCGATTGATATTGAAATCGACGGCGGGGTTACACCGCAGACGGCACCTCTTGTTTGCGCCGCGGGAGCCAATGTCCTCGTCGCAGGCTCAGCCGTTTTTGCAGGTGGCAACGAAGCGGCTTACAGGAGCAATATCAGTGCGATACGCACAGCGGCTGGAAGCGCCACCAGGCGCTGATCAGAATTCTTCCAATTCATCTGACATGACCGCAATGTGAAGAGATCAAATGGCACAGGCCGAAAGCAGGGACATTCATGGATGAACAAACCAAACGACACTGGCCTGAGTTGGTCCTCTTTGATCTTGACGGAACACTGATAGATTCGGCGCCGGATATTGCGGCGGCGACGAACGAACTGCTGAAACTTTATGACCATGAACCACTCAGCCTGAACGATGTAAGGTCGATGATTGGGAACGGGGTTAGGAAGCTGGTGGAGCGGGCATTTCTGCAAGCTGGAACCGGGCTGGATCATAAGTCACTGTCGCTGCGAACCGACGAGATGATGGAGATCTATGCATCGAATCTCACCAATATGACAGTGGCAATGGCAGGTGCTGACAGCTTGTTGAGGGACTTGAAGGCCGAAAACCGAAAGCTTGCTGTAGTCACAAACAAACCGGAGAACTTCTCGCGCCAGATCATCGCTCATTTTGGCTGGGACAACATGCTTGATGCGGTTGTTGGCGGCGATACCTGTTTGACCCGAAAGCCACAACCGGAAATGCTGTTGCACGTTTGTAACCTGTCCGGGATACTTCCTGCCAATTCGATCATGGTCGGTGACAGTCCGGCCGATATCACTTCGGCAAAAAATGCAGGTATACCAAGTATTGCCGTTCGCGGCGGCTATACAAATATCGCTGTCGAGCAGCTGGGAGCGGATTTTGTAGTTGAAAATCTGATGGAAGTTTCTGGAGCAATTGCAAAGCTGCGGGATTTGGGAAAAAATGTCCCTTGAGGCTCTGATCTTTGATGTGGATGGCACCTTGGCAGAGACGGAGGAAATCCATCGCGCATCCTTCAACCAGGCATTTCAGGAGAGTGGGCTGACCTGGCGATGGTCGATTGACGACTATCGCGTCCTGCTGCTTACCACAGGGGGGAAAGAGCGCATTGCAGCCTATATGAAATCTGCAGGACTTACTGGCGGTATAGACATCCCTGCATTGCATGCCCGCAAAACGGAAGTTTATGTCAGGGCTGTTCGAAACGGGGCGCTGAAATTGCGTCCGGGCGTCGCATCAATGATCCGCCATGCAAGGGCGGCTGGTCTTCGTCTTGCAATCGCCACCACCACAAGCAGGCCGAATGTGGATGAGCTGCTGTCGAGCACCCTTGGGGTGCAGTCCATTGCCTGGTTTGACGCAATTGCTTGTGGCGACGAGGTTTTGCGCAAGAAACCGGATCCCGCTGTCTTTCTATTGGCACTTGAAAAACTTGGACTGGCTGCCAGCCAATGTGTGGCATTTGAAGATTCCCATCAGGGATTGAAAGCCGCAGTGACGGCTGGACTTACAACAATTGTTACGCCGGGCATTTATACATTTGGACAGGATTTTTCCTCCGCCAGCCTTGTCATCGAGAATCTGGACAAACCGCTTTCCTATCTTGAAATGGGCTCTCCAAAATCGATTTCGGACCTGCCGGCGGATATCCGCAACCTGCTGCTGCGGCGTGAAGATCACACCAGTCTGGCCGTTGCTGCAAACCCGGATTTGTAAATGTTCCGGGGTTCCAAGCGGATGCTTAGCTTTAAATAGCGGCTTCTATGTGCGTATTGGATGTCACATTTTTCAGGAACATTGAGTTCAGGAATAATGAGTCACAGTTGAATTTTATGAAAGATCGCGGAGGGCTTCCGAGGCAATGGCAAAAGACCGACAGCGTGCGGCATGATCATGCACCATCCCGGTTACCATCAGTTCGTCCGGTTTGTAGCGCTCTATAAGTTGTGCCAATTGATGGCGCACTGTCTTCGGGCTTCCATTCGCCGAACAGGACAATGCCTCCCCCACTTGTACCATGACCGCTGCGGGTATCTCGCCTGCGAAATCATGAACCGGCCGGGGCAATTTCCCGGGACGCCCTGTTCGAAGGCGCGCGAAGGCCAAAATCTGGGAGGACCGCAAATATACCGCTTCCTCGTCTGTCTCTGCGGCGCAAACTCCTGCAGCCATCATCGCGTAAGGTCTTTTAAGTGATTTTGACGGCCTGAAGCTTGTTCGGTAAATGTGCAATGCTTCTTCCAGCATTTGCGGCGCAAAATGTGAAGCAAAGGCATAGGGCAGTCCCATATAGGCAGCAAACTGCGCGCCATAAAGGCTTGAACCCAGTATCCACACTGGAACATGCGTTCCCTGTCCGGGCACCGCCCGCACACGCGCCTCGCCAGCCGGCTCATCAAGGTACGACATCAATTCTGCCACATCCTCGGGAAAATTATCTCCACCCTGTAAATTGCGGCGCAATGCCCTCGCGGTATTCATGTCTGTTCCGGGCGCACGGCCCAATCCGAGATCGATACGATCAGGAAAGAGGGATGCAAGCGTCCCAAACTGTTCCGCGATCACAAGTGGCGCATGGTTGGGTAACATTATTCCTCCTGCCCCTACCCGAATGGTTTTTGTGCCCGCAGCCACATGCCCGATGACAACAGCCGTGGCCGCGCTGGCAATCCCGGGCATATTGTGATGTTCTGCCAGCCAATAGCGATGATAGCCCAAGGCTTCTGCGCGTTGGGCAAGGTCCAACGAATTGGACAATGCATCGGATGCATTGGAACCTTCCGGGACAGGCGAGAGATCGAGGAGAGAATAGTGTTGCATTATAAGACCTCTTGATCGAGTCAATCTGAAGCTATGAACATGCTGGATGGCTGCCATGCACCGACAGGTTCTGGTTCATAGTCACAGTCAGTGTGAAGAGCAAGCACGGCAAAATGAACCTTTGTACGAAATGAAAACCAACGATTTTGTCGGAATCGGAAAAGACATCATGCAGGGATCGGGAATTTGGATTGCTTTCAATGAGTAATGAGCCGTTTTTCGGATTGGCCTGGTATTTTGACTTGCCAAATACTTTTGTTTATTCCTTGAATCTATCTTTCATGCTCACCGGTTCCTTGCGATAAAAGTACCCAATGTTTGCATTTGGGCAGTGTTGTTATCGCAAGAGGTGGGTGTGACGCTCCAAAATTCGGCCTTTACAGTAATTGAAAATTGCATGGCATCAGGCAACTGGGTAGCCGCACTTGAGTTATTGCAGCCGTCGGAATTCTTCAAACATTTGTCAGGGCAGGAAAGCCGCCCAGACCTTGAGGCAAAGCGTCTTTGCTTTCTTGCTGATTGTTACAACGCAATGGGTGTGGGGGCGGCAAATACGCTAGGCATTCAAGACCCGTATTTACTTGCTCAAAAGTCGGCATCGAAAGCGCTGAAACTTCTCAAGGCAAACTCCAGCGAAGTCGATCTCAGGGCTCAGGTCTTGAATGCACTGGGAATTTCCAAATGGTATTTGACTTCACCTGTTGATGCATTGAAATTTTTTGAAACAGCCCGAAATCTTCTGGTTAAATCAAACTCGACGAAGAAAACGTTGCTGCTGCATACTTCTCTTCAAAACATGGCTTTGTGTTACCATGCAATCGGAAACCTGTCTGCAGCGACCGGGATTCTCTCAGATTTGGTTGCCTTGATGGATGAGGTTGAAGCTCCTGAGCAAAAATTTGACCTGAAAATAAGATTGGCAAATTTGTATGCAGACGATGGAAAACATGCTGCTGCAAAGTCTTTGCTGGATGAGATCAGGCCAGTCGAATCTTCCGAACCAGACCTGCTGGTCCGCTGGTACAATGCGTCAGCATTGTTAGCAAACTCTGCAGGTAATGTCCTGCTAGCCGATAGCCTGTTCGACAGGATCCACGACTTGTTTTCGCTAAAGGAAGTCCAGGGCGGCAACCGGTTGGCGGCGCTGACCAATGCTGCTTCATTCAAGCTGGAAAAAGGTTGGAACGGGCAGGCTCTGGCAATCGTAGAATTGATTGAAAGCAGGTTGCAAAAGTCTGCGCCATTCTGGTTTCACATCGGCTACCAGAAACTGAAGCTGCGCCTTGCATTCAGATTTGATGACCAAGATGGTGCCCGGCAGGCATACCGTTCTGCGTGCAAAATGATTGAGAGCCAGGCCGGAGGCAACACTGAACAATTGCTTGAAATTGCAATGATAGTCTTGGTGGGAAAATCCCCGGAAGACCTCAGGAGGGCAGCGAAGCAGCAAATCGGGAATATTCTGTGTATAGATGGGCTTGTGGATGCCACTGACATCCTTCACGGCGAAAGGTTTGATGCGCTCTGTTGCCTCTTGTATGAAATGGATGAGGTGAGTGAGGCCGAACTCATGAATCGACTTTTGCCCTTTGGCATAACGGCGAATCTCTTGCGTTCCCGATCTCCACTTGGCTGGAGATTGTTTCACGCGCTATCGCGACGCAAGGCAGCCGAAGAAAAATATTGCGCAGCAATTCTGGCAGGTAAGCTGGCACTTTACGAGATCATCAGTTCGATCAGGCAAACAGGTTCAATAGGAACAGATGGTGAGAAATCGCTGGCTGAATGCGAGGCTGCCTCGGTTTTGCTTGGCGGATTGATGATCCGTCACGGCTTGATTGAGGAATGGCAACACATCGAGCATCTGATGCGTGCAGTTTGCGCCGATCCTGATGATCAAGGCAATTATTATTCATTACCTGATCAACTGGCAGAGACGTTGTTTTCAAAAGTTGAGCACCAGATCGTCGGGTTTTGGCTGAAAATGCGCCTCGATATTGCAAGGCAGCACACCCTCGCTCCTGGCATGCAAAACTTGGATGAGCATACGGCTGCGAAAGGGCCGCAAGCCGCCGCCGCAACGCTTTCCTTTCTGAAATCGATCGACGCACTTGATGAGCGGTCTATGAGGAACAGTCATCCAAGATTGGCTGGCTCAGGCGCTGGAGCGCGAATTTCAAAGTTGGCAACACACAGCGCTCACCTTGGGCTTTATGAGGGTATGGAATCCTGTCTGGTTACACTTGAGCGGGATGGAAGGATAACTTCGAGGCACTTGAAGGCAAATCCGAAGACCATCAGGGAGGCGGTCAATCAGGCAAAAAGGCAAATTCTCTGCGGAGATGAAAACTGGCGCCAGACTGGGCGGTATTTTTATGAGATGATCTTTGCTGAAGTGATGGATGAGCTTTCAAACTGCAACGAAATCTTCATCGCCAGCAGTGGTTTCTTCGACGAACTTCCATTGGAAATAGCCAACTGTCAAAATGGTTTGCTTGTGGAGCATTTTGCTTTCCAGCGCTCGAGCCCTGAACGCCAAACCCGTTCACCGACATCGCAGAACGGTAATCAGGTCGTTATCGCCGGAGCATCCTCGGGCAAAGGACCTTTTGCCGATCTGGCTCATGTAGATTCCGAGACGCGTCACATTGCCGAAATGTTTCCGGGTTCGACAGTGTTGTTGAACGCCGATTTCACAAAACAGGCATTGATTGCGGCCTTAAACCTACGCCCTTCAATTCTACACTTTGCAACACATTTCATGTTCCTGCCGGGAGCGCCCGGCTCCTCCTACTTTCATACAGGTGCCAGTGAGCGCCTTTCACTTGAAGAGATTTTTGGCCATGAAGACAGTCTTCGCGGAATCGATCTGGTTTTTAACTGTGCCTGCGGCAGTGCCCGAATGACATCGGATATCATTTCTGAATGGCACCCTGACAAAATAGAAAAGACACTGTCTGTTGCTGATCTGTTTATCTTCCGGGGGGGCGCAAAGGCCTATATTGGCACAGCTTGGGACATTACAGATGCTGCAGCTGCGCGTTGCGCCTCCGAATTTTATCGCCATGTTCGTGAAGGTGAAACCTATGCAAAGGCGTTGCAGACCACGATAGTCAACATGAGCATGGAGGAGGAGTTTTCAAGTCCGACTGACTGGGCTGCGTTTAGGTTGTTCACTTCCGGTTAAAAATAAAGCCTGAGATTCGGAAACTGTTGGAAGCATTTGCCATAGAAATGATTTCAGCCAAAATGTAAGGAATGCGCAAGTCTCTTGAAAGGCATTCAACATGACAGATGATAAAAACAGACGTTCCAATCAGGTGACATTGTCCGATCTGATTGATGCCCTTGAGGGAGTGATTGGTTACAAATATCCTGCAAAGCGATTCAAAGGAAGGACCCAGGCAAGAGATCTGAATCTCGGTGAAACATATTGGTCATCCCAAAAAAACGGTAGTGCGGTGGTTCAGAATTCAACACTGAGCAAGTTGGTGGATTATTTTGAGCTCGGCAGCTTTGGACTCGATTACCGTCTCTTCCAGGTGGAAACTGTTGAGAAGTTTTTGTCAATTCTGCGTGAAAACGGCGTTGGAACCTACGGAGCAAACACGAGCAGGAGGTTTCGCCAGAACCTGATGAATATCGCACACCAATCCAGCGGACTACGGATCACAATTATTGCAAAGCCTGGATCTGTCAAACGAAGCGGCGTCTCATTTGGCATGTCAAACGAAGATCCGGTTCAGATATTCAGGATTGGCTCCAGTGTGCGAATTCTCTGTGAGGGCTTCCGTGACTGTGACCTGATTGTCCTGAACGAACGCCTGGACGGCGATATTTCCATTTTGAGACCATCGATTTTATCGCCAAAAACTTTTTGTACGGGCGATTCTATTGTCATTCCGGATGCTGATCCGTTTTCCCAGGAAAATTTTGTTGTTCAAGGCCCTCCCGGTCAACACAGGCTGTTCGCCATCAAGACCGGCGACAAAATGGTAAAAATTCTCGGTACCAACCCCGAATTCAAGTTCGAGGCTCCAGCGGTATTGACCAATGAGGTGTTTACCGAACTGGTTCGCATGATGGATAAAGATGCATCTTCACTCAACGCAGCTATGTGCGAATACGAGACGCGTGACGCCTGGATATAACCTGCGGTTTCCAGATAATTGGAAAGTCGTGAACACTCTTGGAATTTACATTCCTGAAACCCTCGCCCACTCTGGGGTAGCGAATGTTGGGAGAAATTGACAACACCACCAGTAACAAGATTGAAGTCTAACTACGCTGAACAGTGTTTGACTGGCGTATCCTCAGGGGGGGCGAGAACAAATGAAAATCGGAACAGTGATTTTCTCTTGAACTGCGAGCTATTTTTGGGTTTAATTTTCCGGAGCACTGGCGCTGGACTTTGTTGATTTCTTACACAATTGTGACCTGATCAAATGTCAGGAAATAAAAACCTTATCGCAATTTTAGAATAACTTGGGTGTTTGGAATAAATTGCAAGGTTGATATTGGGTGGAAAGGAAATTTGAAAGATGAGATCGGTTGCAAAGAAATCCCTGCTTACGGTTGTTGCCGCATCCCTGATTTTGATGGCTCCAGCAACACCCGGCTTCGCCGGCAGCAAGAAGCTGAACCGGATTATTGGTGGCGTTATAGGTGGAATAATAATCCATGAAGGCATCAAGCACTTCAACAAAAAGAAAAGAAAGAACAACAAAATTGCCAGAACGCCCAGCAATCGTGTTGTGAAGAGCAATCCTGAAAGACAGGTAGCCCAGTCAAAAGGGCAATCCAACAAGTTTCTTGGTCAGACGCGGCTGGCGCTGGCTCAGACAGGATTGGCTGCGCTTGGATTTTACGTCGCCAAAATTGATGGCAAGGATGGTTCAGGCACACAGCAGGCTGTTTCGAAATATCAGTCTGAGTACGGTTATGAAATTACCGGCGTCATTACTCCCGAGCAGTATCGTGAGCTTGCCTCTATCGCGAATGGTTCGCAATCACCGGCGGTGGTTCAGTCGGATGACAATCTTGCTGATCCTTCATCCAACGGTGTTTTGGATTTTTTGCAAGATGAGAGTGACACCGGATCCCCTCAACTCGCAAATGGCAACACGGGTGCAGACGGAGATACGGATCAGCTTGATCTGCTGGAACTGCCGGATTCAGACGGCAACAGCGAACCTGCGCAGTCGTCAAAAGAAGCTTTGGAACTGGCGGTAGCCGCTGATGCGGGTGGCTCAACCCCGGCCGATGCGGGTGAACCTGCTGTGGCTGAGCCGCAGGAGGCAGGTTTTATTTTCGATGATGAGTACAAACCGGGCAAAGGCGGAAACAATTCAAACTTGCCGGAAGGTGTGGTGCGAGAAGTTGTGACAGGTGAGGTCGCCATGGCTGGTGCAAATCAGGATAATGGAAAGAACGGAGCGCAGGCCTCAACTGCTGTGCCTTCAACGACATCGGAAGAAATTGAGGCAGACGAATTGCCAGAATTCAAACTGCCTGACTAGGATTTGATGCGGCAAAGGTGCCAGTGCTTGTGACTGTCATGATTGGGGGGGAGTACATTGGTTTTCAGGTTGTACATTGTTGCTCTGGCTATTTTTGCTGTGGCTCTGCCCGGCGCTTCGAAGGCCCAGACTTTTGCCCCTCTGACAGCGTGTGATGAATATGCTGCAGATCCCCATGATACTCTGCGTGTAAGCGAAGGGGTTTCTTCCACCGAGGTCAAACTTGCTATCGCGGAAGAATCATGCGTTGCCGCCGTCAGTCAATATCCGCAAAATGGCCGACTGCAGTTTCAATTGTCGAGGATACATTTGCTGAATGGCCAGACCAAACTGGCGCTCGAAGGCTTCTACAAGGCAGATAAATTGGGATACCCGACTTCTTCCGTTTATATCGGTGCGGTTAGCGCAGTGAAGCATGAGGGAAAAGACGAAAAGGCCTATCAGACAGCCATTGAGCTATTGGGCAAGGCAGTGGATTTCAGCGGATATTCGGACGCTGATGCGTTGATTGCAAGCATCAGGGGGAATTCACCCGTCGCCGGACAATCGGAGCAGGGCAGCCAACAGATGGAAAGCGCGTCTGCTGTTGCGAGGTACAAATTGGTTGATGGTTCGCAAATCCAGCCACAGCAATCGTTCAATCCTTCGGGCTTTCAACAGGGTGAGCTTCTTAAAAATCTGTTTGAAGGCGAAATGTCAAAAATCAACAAGCAGGATATTGGAGTTCTCCACTACATCAAGTTTTTCAATGATGCTGTTTCCGCCTCGGGTTTTGGTGTTTCCAACCCTGCTTGCTTGGCGCTTTATGTCGGCGGGATGGAGGGTGCAATCGCAAACAATGCAATGCAGGGGGCTGGTTTTGGCGGCAGCAGCGACGATTTCGCCAGGCGTGGTTTCGAGCTGTTTGCCAATTCAGTTCAAGACATGATGAACAATAATTTCCGTGGAATGATTGCTGGTGCCGCCAACAAGGAGGCCATGATCAAGGGCGGGACACAGGACGCCGTAATGTTGGCGCAACGCTATGGATGTGATCATCCGGTATCCATGGCGATCTATGGAAACTTGTCTGCCCTGTTTCTCGATACGCCAGTCACCCGCCCTCCCTGGCTTGATGCGCAAAGGCGCATGGAAAATTACCGGCTACAGGCAGCTGCACGTTGCGAGGCTGGTTATAGCGACAAGAAATTCTGCGGTTGCATGATCAAGACTCTTGAGAGCGAAACCTTGAATGAGAGAGCATGGAACGAGATTTCAAGTGATTTCAATTCGCTTTTGGTTGTAGCGCCTGCGGTTGATGGGTTCCGTGACAAATTGAGGGCATGTTACTGATGAAGCCGCGTTTGATTTTTGTCATGGGTTTGCACAGCGCTTTGTTGGCGTTTCCCATAACTGCACTGCTTGCACTGTTGACATTTTTTACGATCGGACCGACTGCCGCCAGGGCCCAGACCATATCACAAAATTACAACTCGATGACCGGTCTTTGGAGCGGAAATGTTGAGTGTAGAAAATTCACACACTCGGATCCCTACACTGTGCGCCTCGATATGCAGATTTACCCTCAGCAAATACTCCCTGATGGAACTCTGTATGCTCCTTACATTACAGGGCGGCAGTACATCGTCGCTGATGGCAAGGCCCAGTTTGATCGCCATATCCTGTTAGAGGTGCGCGACATGGGAGGCATCGTTCGTGTGGATTTTGAGGGCGGCCGTTTTAATGACGATTATGCAAACTCTTTGGATGCTGTTTCAAAAACCGAACTGAAAACCAGATTGAGTATCTGCGGAAAGCGACCATCGCAGATCACCTTCAAGCGCTATGCATCCCCAAAGCAGCACGCAGAAATCATGGGACTTTGGCAAGGTTTGATGGAGCGATGTCAAAGGGGAGACAGGGCATTAAAGGTGATGTTTCATCCCTTTGATGGCCGCAGAATTGTAGCTGACCAGATATATGAAGCAATAGATGGAAATTACTCCGGAAGAAACATTCTGGTTGGTGAGTTCGACAAAGCCAGTGGCAAATTTGTCTTTTCAAACATTGAAGCCAGATTGCGCAACAACTGGGATTCTTCGGAAATGGAGAACTACTATTGGGATATCGACGTCGCCAAGTTTGACTTCGGAACATCCGGTCAGAAAAGTGAAAGCCTTTTTGCTGAAATTGGTTCATGTCCATTCGGCGAATTGAAGCGGGTTGGTTCAACCGAAAAGACTGTTTCCCAAAGTGCACCGAAAACCGCCAAGAACACTCAGGTTTCCGTAGGCAAGGTTTCAACCGACAAGGAACTGCAGGGGCTATGGGAAGGCGAAATAAACTGCGGCAAGAAATCTTACCGAGACATGGTGGTGAAGTTCAGTGAACCAAAGGCTGGTCGAATACTTGCATGGGCATCCTTTTACGGACAAAATCCCTTGGCCCACGACAATACCTGGTTGAACTTCATCGGGAAAAAAGACAATTCGGGTACCGGCTGGCGCTTTGCCGAAAACACCAACAACCGTATGAACAGCAGCCTGCCGCAGTCCATGAGGAATATTGAGTTTATACCTGGTAACACCAGCAACGAGATCATGGTCAGGTTTGCCGATGGGTGTCCTGGAACCCCAACCCTCAAAAGGATTACAAAATCATCGCCGGGCGAAGTGCCTTTGATAAAGGCAGACCATCCACGCGGAAAATTTGGCGCATTGCGCAGGCCGGATGACCGCTGCCAGATCATTCTTGATTGGGCAGCCAATGCCGAGAACGAGTTTCCGGGTTTTGGCTGGAAAACTACGGCTTCGGAAAAAGTCTACCCAAAGATGGTGCCACTGTTTTCTGACCGGGTGTTCATTCCGGTATTTGGCAAAGCTTTTGACTCAATGACAGACGAGGAAAGAAAGGTTTTGGAACGTGAGATCGACGAACTTTGCATGTCCGATCCGATCTTCAAGGCAGATTTTGTCTCATCATACACGCTTTTGCATGCAATAGGTGAATCAAGCGAAAATGGTGGCAGTTTTTCGGCAAATGGCATCAAATGGGCTGTCCGCCAAATGAGAATTGTCGAACATACCGCCTATGATTTGCCAACAGGAAAAATCACATCTGAGGAAGAGGCGAGCGAGCGTCTGAAGGCAATTGATGCAAAGCGGAAATCGATGGAGAAAGTTGAAACCTTTCTTTGGCCGGGCAGGATCAGGGAAATCACTGAAGAATTGCAAGGGCGGCAGGACGCATTGTCAGCCCAACTGGCATCAGTACTTTTGAAACAGCTCGATGAACCTGCCACAGCAGAAGGGCGCTTGGAGGCGGCAACCAAGCTGGAACGCAGCGTTGACAGCAGATTTCCCGCCCTGAGCAGCTCTGTGCGGGATAAAATCCGGCGGGCATCCCTGAAAGTTCAAGGTGAGACAGCCAATGAGGTTATTGGTCCGATATTGGCTGCCCTCCAGACCGTTCCGCAGGATATGAGCGGTTTTGATATTATTGGAGAAGTTGAAAAACAGTTTGCACCTGTCAAGGTGATGTTGGACAGCAGTCTCTCGATCCCGTTCGTAAAAATGATCAGTGACACCAGGGAAAGCCTGTTGACCAGACTTGTCGAGGAGAGAATTGAACTACTCAAGTCGGTTCCCGAAGGGTTTGAGGGTGTTGAAAAGCTGGCGCTGCTTGAAACGGGTTTTGCCGGTGATTTTTCGAAGTTCAGTTCGACAAACCAGTACAAGAAGGGTTCGTCAGCGCACAAACAAAAGATCGACGAATTGCTGTCACGCGAAGCCGAAAGGCAATTAGTGGATTTGGTGGGGCTACCGGCAAACGCCAAGGGTCTGTTGGATGCCGCTCAGTGGAAGGAGAAGTTGGATGGCTCCTATGCAGCGTTCAAATCCAACGCGGCTTACACCAATGCAGTCAATCAATATACGGCCGTGCGAAGGAAGCAGTTGATTGGCGCGGTAGAGGAGTTTGAACAAAGGATCAGCGGAAAAGACAAGCCAGCTGCACAAGAGGTCCTCAAGGAGTATCTCAGCACTCCTGCTGACTGGAGGGAGCCGGTGGCAATTGAATTCCAATATGTCCAAAGCAAGTTAAAGTGAGTACCGCCATATGAACAAATACAAGAGTCTGTCTCATCCAAAGAGCACCCTCCAGGTCACGCGCAGGCATTTTGCCAAAGCTGCTGCCACAGGCATTGCTGCGGTTTATTTGAAGGGTTTTCCGGCGTTCGCACAGGAAGAGATAAAAACACTACAGGCTAATGTGTCATTTCGAGGCCAGAAAAGCTCGATCATGGACATGGCATTTTCACAGGATGACAAAACACTTTACAGCCTTTCACAAACCGATTTGGCAATCTGGGACTGGCCTTCCGGAAACTTTAAAAGTGCAGTCAATGTTTCCAACAAGTACGATATGCTTGTTGATGAGGAAAATGATCGCCTGTTTTTTGGTGACACTCTGGAGCACTACAAATTGAGCAGCGGGCAAATGGTCAGCAATGGTGAAGTGCTGAATGTCGGATATCTGCGCGATGCCCACAAGCTTCACAAGGTGGGCAAGGTCAATGTTTATTCCTTCCAGTTTGGTTCGCCAGGAAAGATTGTGCTGGTGCGTGCAAAGGACATGAAACCTCTCGCTACCATAGATGTTCCTGGTTTGGATCCCGAACGATCCAGGATCAGTGCCAACTCACATCGTGTTGTGTGGTTTACCCTCGACGGGGCCATTGAAGGTTTTGATATAAAGGCAGGCAAACCGCTGCCATCAATGTTTGGTCATCGTGAAGGTGTGGAAAGTCTGCACATATCACCGGATGGTCTAATTGCAGTTTCGGGTGGAAACGATGGCCTCGCCTATTGGGATTTAAGCACCGGTACTGAGATCAGGCGTATCAATTTGTTGGAGGCCGGCATCAAAAATCCTTATGGGAACAATTGGAGCCACCGGCTCCATGCGGTTTCTGCCAATTTCCGCTATGCAGTCCTTGGTACCGTTCCAGATTCAACCGATCTGCTGATTTTTGATCTTGAGAAACTGAAAATTGTTAGGTTCCTCTCCGGAGCAATCGAAATCAGCAATAACGGGATGGGAGCCTGCGCGTTTTCCACCCGTGGAGCTGGCTTTGTTGCAAGTGCTGGGGGTGGTTTCCTCTATGGCTGGTCGTTTGTTTGATTTCGTGTCGGATGAACTACAAACAGGGCATGTTTTAAGACAGGGAGTGAAGATGCCTTTATTTTTTCAAAACTGGGTTGTTGGTATTCGTCTGGTTCCGCTCGTCGCGGCGCTTCTCGCAGTCTCCTTTTCATCGGCTCAGTCTCAGACATTGGAGGCTTCTGAGGTATTGAAGGTCGAAACGTTTCTTGAAAAGCAGGGATACCATCCCGGTGATATTGATGGCGTGGTGGATGCTGCAGCGATATTGGCCGCATCACAATTCTTGTCCGACAACGGAAAAAAGGGCGCAGATGATCCGGTCGGCCTGCTTGCCCAGGCGTTGAAAAAGGCCGGGGACAAGGCTGGGCAGACCAAATCAAACGCCTTGCCGGATGCCTCGACGCTTCCCGTGGTTGAATTGAGCGATGCTACGAAATATGTGTCAGATAAATACGGTATCCCGGTTTTGAACGGATACCTCGTCTTGCCCAGCAGAGGGGTTGCCTGGCTTTATGAGGGCAAGCCTAATGGCAAGGTTTTAAATCAGCGTTGGCACCGCTTCTTTTCAGTAAACGCCTACCTCTTAAAAAATGCTGACTTTGAAGATTCGGTTGAGCTTGCAGATTTGCTGCTGTCGAAAGATCAAAAAGAAGCGATTATCAACAGGTACAGTCCGGAAAACAGCGGGCCGAAATTTTTCAAATTGTACTTGAACAGATTAAATGAGTTTGAACGCGAAGAATTCCACGATTATTTCAAGGGTGAATTTCTTTCAGCATTTGCTCAGCCGATTCAGGGCGAACTGAATATTGTGTTGATCAACCAGGCAGGAATCGGAGCTTACAACAAGGAGACATCCATGTTGGCGACGCCAAGGCTTGGTGGGGAGTATCGCTGGAACAATGATTCAGGTATAATCAATTTTCTCGAGAATTTCCTTCCGATAAAGCCGGGTAATGACAGCGGTGACAGAAACCTGGAATTTGAGACCAGGCCTTATCGATGGGCCACGGAAATTCCAATTCCATCCGAGCAGGCAAGAGCCATCATAGAAAAGATTGATCGCTCCAAAGGCAGCCAATCATTAAGCAGCCGGCTGGCATTTACCGGCTCCTTCGGGAAAATCCAGATGCAATCGGGCGACCTGCCATTCCAGATTGATCACATGGTTTTCACCTATGATGCAAATCTTCGGGAAATTATCATCCCCGTCACTTTGGAAATGCTTGCGGTTGATGAAGAGTTGAAGGAGAAGCAGGAAAAAGAACGCTCGGCAATGTTGGATGCTGAAAACAAACGTCAGCAATTGGTTCAAAAAGAAAATCAGATGTTGGCCGCTAGGGTCAGTTTCCCCGACCGCGAATTTGATGTTCTTGGCGTGAGGCTTTGGTCAGGTGTCGAAGATGCAAGGAGCAGTGTTGAAAAACAGCTTCAGGGGTATGATTTCAGCATCACCGACGGGCAGGGCACCACAGCAAATGTGGTGCCATCCAATTGCGAAGATGGAGCAAAACAGCTTTCAGACCTGCTGAATGCGCTCAATGCGAATGCATTGCTCGAGGGACGCGATACATTGAATGACGAAGAAAGACAGAAACTCCGCACGGGTCAGGAGTCCGTACTTGCTTCAATCCCGGCAGAATGTGCTGCGCAACTGATGGGAATCATGCAGCCGGCATTCAGGGTTGCTGTCAACTACAAGAATGGTGTCAGCGACAGGATCACTTATTTCCAGTCGGGGGTTCCAGGTTACGAAGGCAAGATTGTTGCGATAGCCAGATCTCTCGACGGGGCAGAAGGCAAGGTGGATCTTATCGCTTCCCTGACCAAGAAATATGGCGGAGACATGGTCAAGATTTCAGGTTCAGACAGCTTTTGGTTCTCGACGGCAACCGCCCATAACATGGCTGTGGAAGATGAGAAATTTCGTGAAAAATGTATCGCCCGAACTCCCTGGCCAGCAAACGGAGCAAGCCTTGATCCAGACTATTTCAGTTTGGCATGCGGGTCCTATCTGGGTGCATTGGGGAGCAAAATGTATCTGGTCGACACTGATTATATTGTGAATGTACGCGAATTGGCGACCAGAAGCGCGCAAGCAGCCGACAAAGGAACTGGCGAGGAGATCAAGTTCTAGTTCAGGTAACCGATCAAGTCCGGTTGAAAGGCCAAACAAGTTTGCGCGACACCATTGGAAGGCAACCTCTATCCATATGGTCGATTGAAAAAGAGATCTTAAAGTAACTATGTGAAAGCTATTGGCATTCCAATAAGCATGATGAGACTAGCTCCGCCTTTTCGAGGCACCCCGGGGTTCAGTCTCAGCTCCGTTCGAAGTTGGTGGGCGGCAGCATCCCGTTGTTGGCGTGCTTGCGTTTCGGGTTATAGAACATTTCGATGCAGTCGAACACGTCTTGCCTCGCATCATCTACGGTTCGATAAGTTCTGCGCCTTGTCCATTCGTGCCTATGTAGGTTGAAGAAGCTCTCCGCAACGGCATTGTCGTGGCAGTTACTTCAATGGCTCATCGAGTGTTTGAGATTGCGTCGTCATATCGAGGGGAAGAAAGCCGTTGCAAGTTTGGAGATCAACTCCCTGTCCGCTTCGGGGCGAACCAGGTCACTACCTCTTGCCATCAATATTCACAGGCAAGCATGATCGTCAAAACCCGAACAGTCTTTGAAGTGTCAGTAGGGTCTTCTGATCCGTGCAACATGTCCTGTGCGTAGCAATCCATTTTCCAGAACGCTTTTCACCCATACTATTGATCGTTCCGAAGTCATGTCCATTATGGGGATCATTCTATTCAGAGAAGTTATTGAAGCTGCGAACTGACCTTGTACCCAGTTTCGTACCCCCAAAATGATGCGATTTAGGGGTATCCTATGGTCTTCTATGAGAAGGAGAGTCGCACGAAAACCCTTGTTTTTCAACGGTTTTGAGATGATATGAGAAGAATAGATGGTGCCCAGAAGAGGACTCGAACCTCCACACCCTTGCGAGTACCAGCACCTGAAGCTGGCGCGTCTACCAATTCCGCCACCTGGGCATCCCTGACTGCAAAAGCCGTCGGAATGGCGTGACGTTTAGGCATTGCGCGGTTGTCTGTCAATGAGATTATGCGTTCTTTTACAGGCAAATCTTGCGTCTTCCGATTTGCGGCGAAAGAGCACGAAAGTATGTCGGCATGAATTATCGTCGCGATCCCTGAAATCGATATCGAAGTCAGGCCAAACGAGGCAATCCGCGGAGAATGCCCGGCGGCAGATCGCTGGTTGAAAGGCTGGTTGAATGGCTATCCAATGCTGGAATGCTTTTGTTGAACCGGACGCCCCTTGTTGAGCCGGCGCCCCGCATTTTAATCCCCGTGAACCAGCGGGTGAACAACCGGTTGAGCGACCTGGTGAACAATGTGTCCCATCCTGAATTCGCGACTTCCAAAATCACCTGTTCTGGTTTATTGCTCCCTTTGAGCAGCCTGAAAGCCATTTGCTTGCAGATAACGCACTACAGCCCTCATGGAAAAGAAAAGTCATGACAACCAGCGCCAGCAAAACCAGAGTAGTCACCGTTTTTGGAGGGTCGGGTTTTGTCGGCCGTCATGTAGTACGGGCGTTGGCAAAGCGCGGCTATCGTGTCGTCGTTGCCGTTCGTCGGCCCGACCTTGCGGGCCATTTGCAGCCCTTGGGCGATCTCGGTCAGATCAAGGCAATCCAGGCAAACATCAGGGTCCGCTGGTCGGTCGACCGGGCGGTCAAGGGCGCCGACGCGGTCATCAATCTTGTTGGTACATTCAACACGGGCGGGCGAAACAATATCAATGCGGTTCAGGTATTTGGCGCGAGGGCAATCGCCGAGGCGGCGCGTCAGGAAGGCGCAAAGCTCATTCATGTGAGTGCCATCGGCGCTGATACCCAATCGGCTTCGGGCTATGGCCGCAGCAAGGGCGAGGGTGAAGCAGCCGTACTTGATGTCGACCGGAATGCCATCATTTTCCGTCCGTCGATTGTTTTTGGCCCTGAAGACAGTTTCTTCAACCGCTTTGCAACGATGGCAAGACTGTCTCCTTTTCTGCCGCTGATTGGCGGCGGACACACCAAATTCCAGCCGGTTTATGTTGGGGATGTCGCCGAGGCGATCGCAAGGGCTGTGGATGGCGAGTTGAAAGGCGGCAAGGTTTATGAACTTGGCGGGCCGAAAGTCGCCAGTTTCCGCGAATGCCTTGATATCATGCAGAAAGTGGCCGACCAGAACCGCTCGTATATTTCCCTGCCATGGTTTTTTGCCAAGGCCATGGGAAAATTGACTGGCTGGCTGCCTGGCGCACCCATTACACTTGATCAGGTCAAGATGCTTGAAACCGACACGATCGTTTCACAAGAGGCAATCCGCCAGAACCGGACACTCGAAGGCATGGGCATCAATCCAAAGAATATGGAATCGGTCCTGCCGTCTTATCTTGTCCGCTTTCGCCCGCAAGGCCAGTTCACCCGCAAGGGCGAAGCGTAGTATCAGTCAGTTGTTCGTGCCGCGCAGTTGCGTTGACGGCGATTGTTCAACGCCGCCCGCCAGCACATCGCTGGTCGTTGCCGGTGCCTGATTGTCGGCCTGAGTGGCGGTAACACCTGACGGGAAAAGCAGAAGTCCGACAATTCCGAGGGTTCCAACGATCAAACGCCACCAGCCAAAAAATGAATAGCCGTTTTTCGACACATAGCCGAGCAACCAGCGAACGACGAAAACCGCTGTGACGAATGATACAACAAACCCGATGGCAATCAGGGATATGTCGTCCATCGAAAGGGCGTCCTTGTTCTTGTAAAGATCATAAGCAAAGGCGCCGGCCATTGTCGGCATTGCGAGGAAAAACGAGAACTCTGCAGCAGACCGTTTGTCCGCCCCCATCAACATTGAACCGACAATGGTTGCGCCCGAGCGCGAGGTCCCAGGGATCATCGCCAGGCATTGGAAAAAGCCGATCTTCAAGCACATGGACAGTGGATAATCCATGATATCATCATAGCGTGGTTTAAGGTCCATTCGGTCGACCCAAAGCAGAATAACGCCTCCGACAATCAACATGATGCAGATCAGCATCGGCGTTTCAAACAACACAGTCTTGATGAACCCGTGGGCGATGACACCGATTACTGCCGCAGGCAGAAACGCAACCAGTATGCCGAGTACAAACATCCTCGATTTGGCGCTTGAAGGAAGCGAGATGGCAAGGTTCCACAGCCGAGAAAAATACACCGTCAAAATCGCCATGATGGCGCCGAGCTGAATGAGAATTTCAAAGGCTTTTCCCGTTGATTTGAAACCGATGAAATGACCAAGCAGCAATACATGCCCGGTCGAGGAAACGGGGATAAACTCGGTAAGCCCCTCGAGCATGCTCAGGATAATGGCACCGATAACTGTCTGTTGATCCATTTGGAAAATTTCCTGGAGAATTGGCATTGCTGCAATCGGGAGCCGTTATTCCAATTCCCGGGTTTTGGCGCTAATGACAGGTTGGCTTTTGAATGTCCATTGCGATATTGATGGGGAATCATTACCAAAGATTGAAACAATCAACCCAGAAGTTGGATTTAACACGTCACAATGTTGAAACTGTTCCATTTTTCCATGTCCACCCCTTCGCGCTACATTCGCCTCATCCTTGGCGAGTACGGATTGTCAGCCGAATTCACCGAAGAAAAAATATGGCAGCGCCGCGAAGCGTTTCTGATGATCAACCCCGCCGGCACTCTGCCAGTTATGGTAGAAAATGGTGAAGAGGCGATTTGCGGCGCAAATGCCATTGGCGAGTACCTGGATGAAACCTCCGGCGCAATGATGCGTGAAAAGCGCCTGATGCCCGAAAACAGCCGCGCGAGGGCTGAAGTACGCCGTCTTGTCGAATGGTTCCTGGTCAAGTTTGAGACTGAAGTCAGCCAGTATCTGATCCATGAACGTGTGTACAAGCAGTTGATGAGCCGCGAAGAAGGCGGTGGCTCGCCGGATTCTGCAATCATTCGCGCTGGTCGCGCCAATCTCAAGAACCATCTGAAATATATCGCCTGGCTTGCGGGCTCGCGTGACTGGTTGGGCGGCAACAAGATATCCCAGGCTGATCTTGCCGCCGCCGCCGCCTTGTCTGTCCTTGATTATCTTGGTGAAGTGCCTTGGGAAAGCGAGCCTGTTGTACGGGACTGGTATGCGCGGATCAAGTCGCGGCCCTCCTTCCGCCCGATCTTGGCAGACAAGGTGGGCGGCATTCCGCCCGCCTCCCATTATGTGGATCTTGATTTTTGAGGCCAGCTTTGCCCGGTAACATCACAAAAATGCAGATCGTCAGTTTGTCGGAAGATCTTGGTTTTTCCACTTGCCGTTTTACCAGCGCTGTCCTCGATCCGTCTGTATCAAGCCGCCTCGAGGAATATGTCGCCAATGGCCACCACGGCACAATGGCATGGATGGCCGATACTCTTGCGCGCCGTTTGCAACCTCGCGCAATGTGGCCGGAAGCCAGAACTTCCATCACCCTCGCGATGAACTATGGACCGCGCAGCAATCCACTTGAAAATCTCGCTCACAAGCAGAACGCCACAATTTCCGTCTACGCCCAAAATCGCGATTATCATGATATCATCAAGGGCCGATTGAAGCAGATCGCCCAACTGATTGTCTCGCGCACGAAATGCCAGGCCAAGGTCTTCGTCGATACGGCGCCCCTGCTGGAAAAACCGCTTGCCCAACAGGCGGGAATTGGATGGCAGGGCAAGCATACCAATCTGGTTTCACGCGAATTCGGCTCGTGGCTTTTTTTGGGGTCAATCCTAACCAGCCATGTTTTCGAAGCGGATGAACCAGAAACTGACCACTGCGGGTCGTGTCATGCCTGCCTTGATGTCTGTCCAACAGATGCCTTTCCTGCTCCTTACCAACTCGATGCCCGTCGCTGTATTTCATATCTCACCATAGAATTTGACGGTGTGGTTCCAGAAGAATTCAGGGTCGCCATGGGCAACCGCATTTACGGCTGTGATGACTGCCTTGCCGTTTGCCCGTGGAACAAATTTGCCCAAACTGCCAGTGAAATCAAACTCATTGCCCGCCCCGATTTGCAGTCCCCAGAACTGATGGACCTTGTCGCCCTTGACGATGCCGCCTTCAGGGCAAAGTTTTACGGCTCGCCCATCAAACGCATCGGACATAAACGCTTTATCCGCAACGTTCTTATCGCCATTGGCAACTCCAACTCGCAGCGCTTTGTCGATGTCTTGAAGGCATTTTTGGCGAACCCTGACAATGTGATCAGGGCAACAGCGGTTTGGGCCTTTTCAAGGTTGGCAACCCGCGAAGAGTTTATAAGCCAAAGATCCGGCTTGATGCGGAATGAAACTGAACCACTGGTTTTGCAAGAGTGGCAAAACGCTTCTGAAAATACAGGTGAAACCAATTGAACAATAATCATCTTTTTATCTTCGGTTTTGGTTTTACATCGAAAGCGGTGGCGACCCGGCTTGGCAAGAAATTTGCGACGATTTCCGGCACCACCCGGTCTGCAGAAAAAGCTGCCGGTCTTGAGGCGCAGAATTTGCGGCCTGTCTTGTTTGACGGAGACACCGCCAGCCCGGACCTCAAACAGGCTCTTCAAGGTGCTACCCATCTGCTGGTCTCAATCGGCCCTGACAAAGCCGGCGATCCGGTGCTGAACGCAATTGGCGAGTATCTCACCGTTTGCCCGAACCTCGAATGGATCGGGTATCTGTCCACAGTCGGTGTTTATGGCGACCATGACGGCGACTGGGTCGACGAGACGACACAGTGCCGGCCAGTCTCCATCCGCTCGGTTGAGCGTGTGGCGGCGGAAAATGCCTGGCTTGAAACCGGACGTCGCCTTGATCTGCCTGTAGCTATCTTTCGCCTTTCCGGCATTTACGGCCCCGGCCGCAATACTTTTGTCAACATCGCAAAGGGCAATGCCCGCCGCCTCGTAAAACCCGGCCAGGTCTTCAACCGCATCCACCGGGATGACATTGCCCAGGCGGTGGACCTTGCCATTGCCGCTTGCGCATCAGGCATTTTCAATATCACCGACGATCTGCCCGCGCCTCCCCAGGATGTGGTCACGTATGCCTATCAACTGATGGGAAAGGAACCGCCTGAGGAAACCGATTTTGCAACTGCTGACTTGACGCCGATGGCGCGCAGCTTTTACGGCGAAAACAAGAGAGTCTCCAATTTGAAGTCAAGGGAAGTCCTCAAAATGAAGTATCAATGGCCGGACTATGAAACCAGCCTCAAGCGAATGTGGGAAGAGGGAAGCTGGAAATAGGCCGGCGCTCACCCGCATTCCCGTATTTGTGTACCTGGGTTATTGAACCTGCTTCATCGGTAATCCGCGCTTTATCCATCCGGCCTCCCGCCCGTTGCCGAACATTCCCTCGCTGACATCAATGACACTGCCGAGGCCACGTTTTTCCAGTTCGCGCTGCAGATAGGCAGAGCGCCCGCCTGTTGCGCAAATGATCGCAATCTCCTTGCCGGGATTGTCGCTGCGGATTTTTGAGAGGCCATCGAGAAATCCCCTGTCCTGCATTGATAGCGGAACAGCAAGCGAGGCAATACCACTTTGTTTCCATTCATCGGGCTGGCGTATGTCAACCAGAACCAGTTGACCTGCTTCCGCCCGTTTCAACGCTTCGGGAGCACTCAGGGTTTCTGCCGCAAGCGAAAGGCTGATAGAGATTGCCAGCATCAAAATTGCGGCACAAAGGCTGTAAATGGATTTCATTGTTGATCCCTGATTGCAATCCATTCGAATGTCTGAACCTGAATGGAATATCCTTTTCGTGAGATTATAACCTTTGTCATATGAGGGGAAATAAATTCACCGTGAGATTCGCCATGAGGATTGGCCGGACGATTAAAATTTTAGCCATTTGTGAGAGGGAATTTTAGCATTCAGGGGGGAAAATATCGACTGCCGGGCGGGCCGGGTGATGGCAGGAGAATACCGATGGGCAAATTCGGAATCAGTTTTTCAGGCGACAGTTACTCCCCTTTCAAGGTTGAAAAAAAGCTTTATACAACGCATGCCGATCTTGAAAGAATTCGTTCAAGCGACGGACGGTTTCAAAAAACATTGGCCTGGGCGAGCTATTTTGTTCTGGTCTTCGTCGCCCTTTGTGTTTTCAATCGGCCTGCTGTTGCAAGCGTGCTCAGCGTTGGCAAATCGGGTATCGAGCAGGTCATTTACGGCGAACAGCAATTGCCTTGGGCCTTGCGCGGAATTCGTTGAGATTTTTCAGGTCTGAAAATCCTTGAATAACAATTGCAAACCTATTGCCGTTGGATTATCTACCGTAAGGTAAGATTCGATCTGAAGGGGACTTTCAAATGATCAGGAAACTATCAGCCGAAGCATTCGGCACATTCTGGCTTGTATTGGGCGGTTGCGGCAGTGCTGTTCTGGCCGCCGGTGTTCCAGATGTGGGCATCGGCTTCATGGGCGTATCGCTCGCCTTCGGTCTTACTGTTCTCACCATGGCCTATGCCGTTGGCGGCATTTCGGGTGGCCATTTCAATCCGGCGGTATCATTGGGCCTCGCGGTTGCCGGACGTTTTTCATGGGGCGAATTCGGACCCTATGTCGTAGCACAGGTGATCGGCGGCACTCTTGGTGCTTTCATCCTCTATTTGATAGCCACAGGAAACGGCAGTGCGGTTGGCGGCTTTGCCACAAACGGCTTTGGAGAATTTTCACCCGGTAAATATTCAATGACGGCAGCCCTCATCTGCGAAGTTGTCTTGACCGCGTTCTTCCTGATCATCATTCTGGGAGCAACCGGCAAAAAGGCTCCTGCCGGTTTTGCCCCAATCCCGATTGGCCTTGGCCTGACGTTGATCCACCTGATCTCGATCCCGGTTACCAATACCTCGGTCAATCCGGCCCGCTCGACTGCTGTTGCGCTTTTTTCCGAAAGTGCCGGCGCAATGCCGCAACTCTGGCTCTTCTGGGTAGCCCCGTTGGTCGGCGCAGCCTTGGGTGCGGTGATCTACAAGGCATTGCTGTCCGACGACTGATTGACAGTTGTCATCACCTGTAGTTAGTCATTCTCGGCGTCCGAGCCGAGGACCCAGTGAGTGATGTATCGGTTTCTCATCATCTGGCTTGTCCAAGGCAAGCGAAGTGCTGTCGATGGTCGGCAATCGTTTACACCGTAAACGATGAGAGCCGAACCCGGCGGCTTGCGTGGAAACAGTGGGGCGATATTGCAGGAAAAATTGGAGACGGGGATAAGTTTATTTAAACTGACTTCCCCATCACTCGTCGCTCATTTTGAGCGCCTGGATGAAGGCTTCCTGCGGGATCTCGACGCGGCCGAACTGGCGCATCTTTTTCTTGCCCGCCTTCTGCTTGTCGAGAAGCTTGCGCTTGCGTGAGGCATCGCCGCCATAACATTTTGCGGTAACGTCCTTGCGCATCGCTGCAATTGTTTCGCGCGCAATCACCTTGCCGCCAATCGCCGCCTGAATGGGTATCTTGAAAAGATGGCGCGGGATCAGGTCCTTGAGCTTTTCGCACATCACGCGGCCGCGCTTTTCCGCCTGTCCGCGGTGCACCAGCATTGACAGCGCATCGACCGGCTCCTCGTTGACAAGGATCGACATCTTGACGAGTTCACCCTCGCGGTGGCCGATCAACTGGTAGTCAAACGAGGCATAACCCTTTGAGATCGACTTCAGCCGATCATAAAAATCGAACACCACCTCGTTGAGCGGCAGTTCATAGGTCAGCATGGCGCGCTTGCCCACATAAGTCAGTTCGGTCTGTAAACCGCGCCTGTCCTGGCAGAGCTTCAGGATGCTGCCGAGATATTCGTCCGGCGTCAAAATGGTCGCCTTGATCCAAGGTTCATGCACTTCCTCGATGAAGGAGGGATCGGGCATGTCCGCCGGATTGTGCAATTGCAGCATTTCGCCGTTTTTCATCAGCATTTCATAGACAACCGATGGTGCGGTGGCGATAAGGTCGAGATCAAACTCACGCTCAAGCCGCTCCTGGATGATTTCGAGATGCAAAAGGCCGAGAAAGCCGCAACGGAAACCAAAGCCGAGGGCGGCCGATGTTTCCATCTCGAAGGAAAAACTCGCATCATTGAGGCGCAATTTGCCCATGGCTGCGCGAAGGTCTTCAAAGTCGGCAGCATCAACCGGAAAGAGGCCGCAGAAAACAACCGGTTGGGCCGGCTTGAAACCCGGCAGCGCCTTGGCGGTAGGCCGCTTGTCCTCGGTGATCGTATCGCCAACGCGGGTGTCGGCCACTTCCTTGATCGAGGCGGTGATGAAACCGATCTCGCCGGGACGCAACTCTTCGACCTGCAGCATTTTCGGCGTGATCACGCCAACCCGTTCAACCGGGTATTTGACGTCAGCCCCCATCATGCGGATGGTCATGCCTTTTTTCATCACGCCGTCAATGACGCGCACAAGAACGATAACGCCGAGGTAGACGTCATACCACGAATCGACCAGCAGCGCCTTCAGCGGCTTGTCAGGGTCGCCTTCCTTGGGTGGCGGCAATTGTTTGACGATGGCTTCAAGCACCGCAGGAATACCGAGGCCGGTCTTCGCAGAAATCTCGACGGCGTCCTTTGTATCAAGGCCGATCACTTCTTCGATCTGCAATTTGATCCGGTCGGGTTCGGCGGCCGGAAGGTCGATCTTGTTGAGAACCGTGACAATCTCATGGTCGTTGTCGAGTGCCTGGTAAACGTTTGCCAGCGTCTGCGCTTCAACGCCCTGCGAGGCATCGACGACCAGCAAGGACCCTTCGCAGGCGGAAAGCGAGCGGGAAACCTCATAGGCAAAGTCGACATGGCCGGGCGTGTCAATGAGGTTCAACACATAGTCTTCGCCATTCTCGGCCTTGTATTCAAGACGAACCGTGTTGGCCTTGATGGTGATCCCACGTTCTTTTTCGATGTCCATCGAATCGAGAACCTGATCGCTCATCTCGCGGTCTGACAGGCTTCCGGTTGCCTGGATCAAACGGTCGGCAAGCGTCGACTTGCCGTGATCAATGTGGGCAACGATGGAGAAATTGCGGATGTGGTCTAGGCCGGGGTAGATCCCGGTGCGTTTGGATACTGTGCTCATGGCAGTGGATATAGAGGGAAGCCGTGCTTTGGGAAAGGGATTTTTTTGCCGCCTACACGCCAGTTCTTGCAGACTGGCTGGCTGATCGGCAGGTGACCCTGCCGACCGCTTTGGTGGATTAAACTGCCGCTTCCCTTGCGACTTCATCCAGCGATTTGTCGATTGCTGCAAGTATCTCGTCAATCTGCGGTTTCGTGATGATCAACGGCGGACAAAATGCCGCTGAATCAAGGATTGCACGCGAGATGACGCCATTGCGTTGCAGCGCCTTGTTCATCATCATGCCAAGGGTTCCCGGCTTGTCACCCTGAAACCTCGTCGCCTTGTCATAGACAAGCTCGATGGCTGCGATAAGGCCGATGCCGCGCACTTCGCCAACCATCGGACGGTCCGCAAAGCCGCGCAGTTTCTCCTGAAAATAGGCTCCGAGCTCGCGGGCATTGCCAACAAGGTCGCGTTCCTCGATGATGGCTATGTTTTCGAGCGCGATGGCAGCCCCGACAGGGTGACCACCACCGGTAAAGCCGTGCCCCAGAATTCCGATGCGCCCGCCTTCCTCGGCAATCGGCGCATAGAATTTTTCGTTCATCATGATCGCCGAAAAAGGCAGATAGCTTGAGGTGAGCTGTTTTGACATCACCATCACATCGGGGTGCATGCCAAAGGTCTTGGAGCCGAACATTTCGCCCGTCCGCCCAAAGCCGCTAATCACCTCGTCGGCAACCAGCAGGATGTCGTATTTGGCCAGAACCGCCTGAATTTTCTCCCAATAGGTTGCCGGTGGAACAACAACGCCGCCAGCACCCAGCAAAGGTTCACCAAAGAATGCGGCAATCGTCTCCGGTCCCTCAGCGATGATCAGTGCTTCGAGATTCTCAGCGCAGCGGCTGGCAAATTGCTCTTCGCTCTCGCCCTCATGTTTCTCGCGCCAGTAATGCGGTGAAGAGGTATGCAACACGCGGTCTATCGGCAGGTCGAAAGAACGGTGATTGTTCGGAAGGCCGGTAAGGCTGGCCGATGCAATCGTCACGCCGTGATAGCCGCGGATACGGGCAATGACCTTCTTCTTCTCGGGCATGCCCAGCGAATTGGAGCGGTACCAGATCATCTTCAGGACAGTGTCGTTTGCTTCCGATCCTGAATTGGTGAAAAACACCTTGCTCATCGGAACAGGCGCCATCGAAACGAGCTTCTCGGCAAGATCAATAGCCTTCTCGTGAGATTTGTACGAAAAGTCGTGATAGTAGGGAAGCTTGCTCATCTGATCGGTTGCAGCCTTTACAAGGCGCTTTTCGCTGAAGCCGACAGCAACGCTCCACAACCCCGCCATGGCCTCAATATATTTGGTGCCGTTTGAGTCAAACACATGAATACCTTCGCCGCGCTCAATGATCATCGGGCCGATGTCGCCAAGGATAACAGGATTGGTATATCCATGAAAATGAAAGGCGATATCGCGCGCTTCGGGTGAATTTGGCATGTGGTTCATGGTTTTCCTTTCAAGTCTCTTGATCAAATCCGATCTTACTGGTGAAATTTCGCTTCGTCATCCCCAAAGCGCGATCAAATTGGTAAAATCGACAAGTCACCAAAATGCCGGCGCTGGCAATTGGCGCGGCCACCAAACAGCCCAGATATGCAAGATGCCCAATCTTTGATCTTGCGCAAAGTTTTCCTTTCGCTAGTGTAAAATCATGAGTTCAGCGGGAAAATTCTTTGATGAGATGTTTGGGGGCATTGCCGGCGAAGTGGTCGGTCCATCGCCCGCTCAGGCACGTGGTCCCTATACCGATCTCAACAGCTGGATGCAGGAGGAGGACATTTCCCGCCTGCGAAAAAAATCACTGGAAGCAGAAGAGTTTTTCCGCCGGACCGGTATCACATTCAATGTCTATGGCCGCGAAGAGGCAGCCGAGCGGCTGATCCCTTTCGATATCATTCCGCGCATCATTTCCTCACGCGAATGGACCCGTCTTGCCAAGGGCATCGAGCAGCGGGTTCGGGCGATCAATGCATTTCTGTACGATCTTTATCACCGTCAGGAAATTTTGAGGGCGGGCCGCATTCCGGTTGAACTGATCTCCAACAATGAGGCATTTCTCGCCAAGATGATTGGCGTCGAGCCACCCGGCGGCGTTTACACCCATATCGTCGGTGTTGATCTGGTGCGAACCAGCGAGGACGAATTCTTCGTTCTTGAGGACAATGCGAGAACCCCGTCCGGCGTGTCCTACATGCTGGAAAACCGCGAAACCATGCTCCACATGTTTCCGGAGCTTTTTGCCAAGATATCTGTTCAGGATGTCAGCCAGTATCCGAAAAACCTGCATCAGTCGCTCTCGGCCTGCGCCCCGAAGAAATGCACAGCCAAGCCGGTTGTTGCCGTCCTCACCCCTGGCATTTACAATTCCGCCTATTTCGAACATGCCTTCCTTGCCGACCAGATGGGCGTTGAATTGGTAGAGAGCAATGACCTTCGCATCGTCGACGGTCGTGTCGCAATGCGCACCACAAGGGGGTATCAGGCAATTGATGTTCTGTATCGCCGGGTTGATGATGATTATCTTGATCCGTTGAATTTCAAGCCTGAGTCCATGCTCGGCGTTCCGGGCATTCTTGATGTATACCGCTCCGGCGGCATCACCATCGCCAATGCGCCCGGCACCGGCATATCCGATGACAAGGCGATCTATTCGTATATGCCCGATATCGTTGAGTTCTATACCGGCGAAAAGGCAATCCTGCAAAACGTCCCGACCTGGCGCTGCTCAGAGGCGGACTCGCTGAAATATGTTCTCGAACATCTTGGCGAACTGGTGGTCAAGGAAGTTCATGGCTCAGGCGGCTATGGCATGCTTGTCGGACCCGCCGCCTCCAAGCGCGAACTGGCTGATTTCCGCAGAAAGCTCGAGGCGCGGCCGTCCAACTATATCGCCCAGCCGACATTGTCACTTTCCACCGTACCGATCCTCACCAAATCCGGTCTTGCTCCGCGCCATGTGGATCTGCGTCCCTATGTGCTGGTCTCGCCAAACGGCATCACCATCACGCCCGGCGGCCTGACCAGGGTAGCGTTGAAAAAAGGTTCCCTGGTCGTCAATTCCAGCCAGGGCGGCGGCACAAAGGATACCTGGGTTCTGGATGACTGAAATGGCATTTGAAATATCAACATTCATTCGTACGGGCAGGTGCCATGTTAGGTAAGACAGCAGGCGGTCTTTTCTGGATGTTCAGATATCTTGAGCGGTGTGAAAATACCGCGCGATTGCTGGACGCCGGATTTCGTATTGCCTTGACCCGCTCCAAGGCAGCCGAAGAGGAATGGGGATCGGTCCTGCAAACTGCCGGTGTCAGGGCCTTGTATGAAAGCAAGTATGATACGTTCGACGCTGTGCAGGTGATTGATTTTCTGTTGCGGGAAAAAACCAACAGTTCCAGCGTCATCAGGGCCATGGAGACGGCCCGCAACAATGCCCGTCTCGTGCGAACCGCGATTACCCGCGAGGTTTGGGAATCGGTCAATGAATGCTGGATGACGCTGAAAGACCTGCTTTCAAAACCCGTTCGCGAGCGTGAATTGCCGGAAGTCCTGAGCATCATCCGCAAGCAGAATGCCCTGGTGCGCGGTGCATTGCACGGAACAATGCTTCGCAATGACATTTACGATTTTGCCAGATTGGGCACCTTCATTGAGCGGGCTGACAGCACCGCGCGCATTCTTGATGTGAAATATTATGTGCTGCTGCCATCTGTGTCCCTGGTGGGATCGCCGCTTGACAATGTGCAGTGGGAAACCATCCTGCGTTCGGTCTCCGCCAACCGCTCCTATCGCTGGCTCAATCAGGGTGACATCAATCCGCTCGGCATTGCAGAGTTCCTTATTCTGGATCGCCGTCTGCCGCGTTCGCTGGCTTTTTGCTATGCAAAGATCCTTGATAATCTTGGCTATCTTCAAGAGCAGTATTCGATGTCCTATCCGTGTATGGGCGAGGCGCGCAAAGTGCTTCAAAGCATCTCCGGGCGCAAGATCGAGGATATCTTTGAGCAGGGATTGCACCAGTTCCTGAAAGAATTCATCGCTTCCAACATTGCCCTTGGCGCACAAATAGAAACCGACTTCCGGTTCAACGGATAAGGCGGATACCATGCTTCTCAAGATTTCCCACTCAATGGTTTACACCTACAACAAGGCGGTCCATTACGCGTTGCAGCAGGCGCGTCTGACGCCCAAATCGCGTTACGGTCAGGCAATCATCCGCTGGAACATCGTTCTTGAAGGGGCAGAAAAGCAGTTGGAATTTGACGACGAAAACAACAATCGCGTCACCCTGCTTAGTATCAATGAAGGCTGCAGCTCTTTCTCGGTTACCTGTGAAGGCGAAATAGAAACAACCGACACGGCAGGGATTATTGGTGTTCACGGCGGATTTGCACCGCTCTGGCACTTTCAAAGGTCCACCGATTTGACCAAACGCGGACCACTTATCCGGGCGTTGGTCAAATCACTTGGCACAGATTATGACAATGACATCGTCCGGTTTCACGCCCTGTCAAAATCAATTTCCACTGCGGTTGAATACATGGCAGGCAAGACAGACATCTATACCGCTGCCGAGGCGGCACTCGAAATTGGCTGCGGGGTTTGTCAGGATCACGCGCATATTTTTATCACCTGCGCCCGCTTGATGGGATATCCTGCCCGCTACGTCAGCGGATACCTGATGATGAATGACAGCGTGGAGCAGGATGCAACCCATGCTTGGGCCGAGGTTCATCTTCCCGATCTGGGTTGGGTGGGTTTTGATGTCTCCAATGGTATTTCACCCGATGAGCGCTATGTCCGTATGGCGACCGGCCTTGATTTTCTTGACGCTGCGCCGGTTTCGGGGATTCGCCTTGGCGACAGTGCCGAACAAATGGTTGTATCAATTCAGGTTCAGCAGTAAGGGTGACCGGAAGGCAGATTCAACAGTTTCTGCAACCCGCCAAAACATCAATCAGGTTATTTCATCATGACATATTGCATCGGCCTGCGGCTTGATAAAGGTCTTGTCTTCATGTCCGACACACGCACCAATGCGGGTATCGACAATGTTTCCACCTTCCGCAAACTGCACACCTGGCACAAGCCCGGCTCTTGCGCCATCACCCTTTTAACAGCCGGAAATCTGGCTACAACCCAGTCCGTCGTCAGCATTCTCGACGAGCGCACCAAAGCGGTCAGCGAGCGAGAGCCATCCATACTGGCTCAGGCCTCGATGTTTCAGGTGGCACGGCTGGTCGGGGAAACCCTGAAAGAGGTAATCGCGCTTAATGCAGACACCGGACAAAAGGCCAGTACCACGTTTAATGCGACTCTCATTCTGGGGGGGCAGGTAAACGGCAGCGAACCGCGCCTCTTCATGATCTATCCGGAGGGAAACTTTGTCGAGGCTTCGCCTGACACGCCGTTTTTCCAGATTGGCGAAACCAAATACGGACGTCCGATACTGGTGCGTGCGTATGAGCCAGACATGAGTTTTGAAGACGCGGCAAAACTGATGATGGTTTCCTTTGATTCAACCATCAAGGCAAACCTCTCAGTCGGACTGCCACTCGATCTGCTGGTATATGAAAAAGACAGTTTCGAATTCGCTCATCAGCACCGAATCACGGCCGATGATGAGTATTTTCAAACCATTTCAGGGGGATGGGGCGAAGCTTTACGCAAGGCGTTTCATTCCCTGCCTGATTTCACGTTCAAACCCTGATTTCGGGCAATATTCTGCCAGTTGCTTTCTGCCTACAAATTTGACAGCCTGCTTTTTGGTGTCGTCCCTGAATTCAGGCTTTGAATCGGGTTATCGCCAAGACAGGAATTTCACTCGGGGGAGTTGGCCGAAATGGAAAGAAATCTGAGAATTGTCTCAGGCTTGATCCTCTATCTGTTTGTGGTTGGCCATCTGCTGAATCTGGCGCTTGGGGTCATATCGGCAGGGTTGATTGATGAGGCCCGACCGATATTCATGTATCTATGGACATCGCGGATCGGCAGTCTGGTATTGATGACCAGTTTTCTGGTCCACATGGTGCTTGGCTTTCGAACGCTTTATCTGCGCAATACACTCAACCTGCCGCCTTACGATCTAGCCCAGTTTGCGTCTGGGTTCCTTATTCCACCGCTGCTTTTCCCGCATGTTTGGGGAATTGTCTCGATGGAGGATATTCTTCACATCACGCCGACTTACCCCCGCCTGATGCAATTGTTCTGGATCGATTCGCCTCTGGAAGGTCTGCGCCAAGTGCTGGTCGTCGTCGTCGTCTGGATTCATGGCAGCATTGGAATTTTCACTTGGCTAAACCTAAAGCCTTGGTGGTCAAGGGTTGCACCAATGGTATACCCGCTCATTGTTATGGTTCCGGTGCTGGCACTGCTGGGCTTTGTCGAGGGCGGCAATCAGGCGATCCGCGATTATGAGGCTGCGATAAACAGTGAGGCAAGCCAGCCTCAGGCAGGTAATGATGGTTACTCCGCTGAACCAGCAAACCCTTACGGGCAGGCCGCCCCGGCTGAAAGCGCACAACCAACCGCCGCGACCTACGAATTCATCTACAAAGTCAAATGGTGGAGCATCCTTGCCTATCTTGCCGCTTTGGCCGGTGTACTGGTCGCACGCGCTATCAGGCTTTCAGGCAAATCCGGAAATGTCGAAATCACTTATGAGGACGGAACCAGGATCAGCGCGCCCGTCGGCCATACATTTCTCGAGCTCTCCCATCTCAATCACGTTCCTCATGCCAATTTGTGCCGGGGCCGGGGAAGATGCGGCACATGCCGGGTGAGGATCCTTGCCGCGAGCGCTCCATTGCCCGAGCCCAACAGCGTTGAGCAGACTGCCTTGAAGATAACCCGAAGCGGGCCGGACGTGCGTCTTGCCTGCCAATGTGTGCCGGGAGCAGGGACAATCGAAATCGAGCGCCTTTTCGAAGCCGGATTAAGTCACAGGGAGCTTCATGACGGGCACCCGGAAACAAAAGAGGCACCATCAGGTCAGACAATTGGAGAGGGCGTTTGACAATGGCTCAGGCATTTTCCCCAATCACGCGCTGCACGGGCTTTGTGAGTTCCCTCATTGTACTGGTTTTCATGGCAGGCTTTCTTTTGCTGTCGGTGCAGTTATCATCAGCACAAAGTGAAGCAACGTCGGGCGCGGCAACTTCCGAAACATCACCTTCGCTGGACATCTCTCAGCCCGGCAGCCAGGAGCTTCGTGATCTGCTGCGCCTGTTGGACAACCCGGAAATTCGCAAATGGCTGGAGGAGGGCGCCCGCGAAGCGGCTGGTCCCCTGCCTGCAACGGCCGATGCCGGCAGTTGGCGCGATGACCTGCAACGCCTTACCGAGACAATGCACAATCGTCTGACGGTGCTGAATGCCCTTTGGAGCAATATTTCCGCCGCGCCGCAAATGATTGCCGATGCCTGGCAGTCCCAACTCTCGAACACCGAAACATTGCAAACGGTGATTTACGCCGTGATATTCCTGTTTATTGGCGCAGCAATCGAGTGGCTTTACAATCAGTACATCAAATACCGTGCGATGCAGATCGAGTTTGCCAATCCACATACACTTGGTGCCAAGGCGCGCTCCATGCTATCGCTGTATGCCTACTCGATGGGCAGCGTGTTATTTTTCGCCGTCGGCTCCATCGGTGCTTTTCTAGGTTTTGAATGGTCTCCCCTGATCAAGGGCATTGTCCTCGATTTCCTGATCCTTGTCCTGATCCTGCGTATTGTCTACGCCACGTCCAAAGCGCTGTTTGCTCCGCGTTTGCCGCAGATGAGGCTGGTTCCGTTGAAAAGGCGCCGGGCCAGCAAGGCGCATCGCTGGGTGATGATCCTTGCATTCGCTGCAGGTTTGAGCGTTTTCATATCCAGCCTTTTTGCCAGGAGTTTCGTGCTGATGGAGGGGACTGTTCCTTCACAGGCTGCACTTTCTGTCGCCGTTCTTTTGAATAGCATTCTGACCGTTCTTTTTCTTGCGGCGATATGGAGCATGGCATCCTCCGCACAAGTGCGCCCTCAGGATCAGGTACGCAGGAGAGGACTGTCAAATCATTGGCCGACTTATTTGAGTATGCTCGCCGTCATTTCCTTTTTTCTCTGGCTGATTGATGCAGGCGGCTTGATGGGAACTGTGCTGGTTTTAGGGCTCCTGTTGCCTGTTATGAAACTCACCGGCGCGTGGATCAATTATCTGTTCGACCTCGGCTCGCGGCCTTTGTCTGGCCAATCAACGGCACTGGTGGCTGGATTGGAGGTAGTCAATGATGCAACCAGCGAGACAGTTGCGTCTTCAATGGCGGAAGAGCCCGCCAGCCATTCCAATTTGATCTATCGCTCGGTTTGCCGGCGCATCGCCCGTTTCGTTCTGATTATCCTGTCCGGCCTCGCATTGGCCTGGGTTTGGGGGATCAACCTTTTCGATCTTTCGGGTGAAAAAACCTTCAGCGGCACGCTTTTCGATATTCTCGTCAATACCCTGTTTGCCGTCCTTCTGGCAGACCTGACCTGGCACTGGGCAAAGTCAACGATAGACCGGCGACTGGCCGAATATGTCCCTCCTGCAGACGGGCATGCCCCCGGGCCTGAGGCGCGAATGGCAACATTGTTGCCCCTGTTGCGGATCATTTTGATGGTGACCCTGATGATGGTGGTTGCCCTCAGTATCCTGACATCGCTGGGTGTCAATATCGGCCCGTTGCTGGCGGGTGCCGGAGTGCTGGGCATCGCGGTCGGTTTTGGTACCCAGGCCTTGGTGCGCGATGTGGTATCGGGAATTTTCTTCCTCATAGATGATGCATTCCGGATTGGCGAATACATCGAAATCGAGAACCTGCGCGGAACCGTGGAATCGATCTCGATCCGGTCCTTGCGCGTGCGGCATCATCGCGGCATGGTCCACACCATCCCGTTTGGCGAGTTGAAATCGTTGACAAATTACAGCCGCGACTGGGTGATCATGAAACTCGAGTTTCGCGTGCCGTTCGATACCGACCTTGCGCTTGTCAAGAAACTGGTCAAGAAAATCGGCGTGGAACTGCAGGAAAACGAAATCTACGGCAAAAGCATCTTGCAGACGCTAAAATCACAGGGCGTTCGTCGCATGGAAGAGTTCAACATGGTTGTCGGGGTCAAGTTCATGGCCAAACCCGGCGAACAATGGTTGATCCGCCGTGATGCCTATCAAAAGGTACGCGATGCCTTCTCGGCCAACGGTATCCTGTTTGCCGAACGCAATGTGAAGGTTGAGGTTCTCTCCAACCAGCCGATGGACGAGGCAACTCGCCAGGCAGTTGTCGGAGCCGCGCAAAATGCCGTTGAGCGCAATGTGCCCAAAACCCCACCACCGGACGAGCCGTGATTGGTGCCTAATCCTGAACGAGGTTTCTTTCGCTGGTGATAGCCATCCGGACGACTACGACCGTGGCGTAGAGCGCGGCAACCGCTGATAATACACCCAGCGTCCAGCCTGCCCAGTCAGGCAGACCGAAGAGCGTAATGAGTGCCCAGTCGGTTGCACCGATGGTGGCAATCATTTCAGCCAGAATGATGATGCTCAGGCTGGAGATCGTTATGAATTGGGAAAAGGTGACCGATTTGTACTTCGATGTTTCAGAGGACCTTTCAACGGTTGCTGAAAGGGATTGCAATGTTTCATTTTGCATTTTGAACGGGATCCGGAAAACCTGTGTCTGACAGGCAGCAGCGGTACCGGATTTTAACTCTGATTGTGTTCAATCAATGACATTTTTCCAGGCGCGGGATGTTGCGCGAAGATATTCTAGATCTGCTCATCCGGTGATTGTGGTACAGCGCGTGTTTCGTGAGCTGCTAAGCTATCAGCAGTTGTTTCTGGCAAGTCTACCGGATCTTCAACCCATGGCGGATTTCTTTGCGCCCTCAGGATATCAAGTTCTGAAATTTTGCCGCTCCAAAATAGGCTCTTGTAATCAAATCCGTGTTCGAGCGTCGGTTTAATGATCCTGAAATAGGGAGACAAGTCGAAATCGCGCGGTGTAAACAGCGAGTGGTGGCGAATATGAAGGATCTCTTGTTTGGAGTATCGCGACTCTGCATGGGCGCGGCCGGGAGCAAGCGTTACTTCGGGCAATATCGGATATTTTATGTTTTGAAAGGCTTGTGCGATCAGGGATGAACAGATCGCCTTGGTGGGCTCCCCCGATCCAAAGGCAATCATCCTTCGACGCCAACGAACAGGGACCGGAGGGGTTGGGATGAAATACCGCAACAGGTCGATGATGTTCTTGGTGTCGTACTGAAGTCCGATCTTGGATACCATGAAGTCGACCACATATTGCCGGTCTTCCTTGGTCAGCCCAACCGGGCGGCAAATCCGTGTGTTATAGCTCTCATAGCGCGAAAGCGGCGAGGCCACGCATCCTTCCCCGAGATTTACCTCAATCAGGCAGCGCCGCTTCATGCGGTCCGGCTCGTGCGGATCCGCAGCGTCTCCGACATAGAACGCGGCATGCGACCATGTCGACTGGGTGAGATACTTGATGGATGCTGAAACAAACTGGTTGCCTTCAATCAGCAAAATATCGCCGGGTTCCAGGATACGGCTTAGTGTATCAGGATCAGACGGCGTATAGGGTTTGTAACCGGACGATTCCTTGACCAGCAATTTGGCAAGAAAACTTCCGATTTTTTCCAGCAGGGTTTCAAAAATTCCCATCGAGGATACCTCCCGATCATCCGTTCCAATGTTGACGGTATTTTTTGGGATCGTCAAATCAACGTTCACTGACATTTTAGTCATGTCAAAAGTCGCTTTGGCCGAATTTATCAATGGCGGTACATCTGCATACTGTTTCGTATCTGTTTGGCCGATCCTCCTGAATCACCCTTTCGAAATGCCGGAGTGTGAGAATCTGCACATCCTGCCGGAAATGCCGTGTTTAAGGTGGTTTCAGGCAGTCAAACAAATGTGAAGCAGAGTGTTTTGCCGGAACCATTTGCCCCGGCTAACGTTTAATAGACAACAGATCAACAGGAGAAGGCATTTCGCCTTGGAATTGAGATGAAAAAGTCAGTCAACAAGTTTCTTGCCATTGCAGCTGTAACGCTCGCGACAGGTTTTGTGAATGTAAGCGTGGCTGAAGCAGGTCAATTCAAGTTCTTTGGATCAAAAATCGAGATGGCCTATGCCCCGCAGGACAATAATGCCGATGACAGGTTTGACCAGTTCGAGAGCGAAGAGGAAATGCACGATCTGAACGATGCATGGCTGGGCATGCCTGCAGTATCCAGGGACGGCAAAATGATGGGTTTCGTCGAAGATGCCATTCTTGATGAGAACGGCTATGTCACCGAATTGCTGGTCAGTTTGAGCGACGAGAAAATTGCGGTTTTTGTCGATGGCAATCTGGCGGAATTGAATGATGTGAACGTTTCAATCGATCTGTCGGCATCAGCCATTGCAAAATTGGAACGTGATACCGAAATTGACATGGCGAGCCGCCAATAATTTCCGGCATCATTGAAAAAGACAGCGTCTGATCTCCAGCAGGCGCTGTTTTTATGTTTGGGGTAGGTCGGCTCCCGTATTCATTGCTGTTTTGCCCGCATCACCATGCCAAACAGGTCGCGCGGCTCATCTGGGTCAGCCAGCATGTCGAGGTCCTGATAGAGGCCGGTCGCCTTTGCCTTCTCGCGAACATAGCCTAGCGCGGAAAAGTCCTCTATTGCAAAACCGACCGAGTCAAAAAGGGTAATTGCGTGTTGACTGCTCCGCCCGCTTTTTTCACCGGTTATGACCTGCCATAATTCGGTCACCGGATGATCAGAGGCCAGTTGCTGTATCTCGCCTTCAATTCTGGTTTGCGGCGGATATTCGACAAATATTTCCGAACGCAAGAGAATATCCCGGTGGAGTTCTGTCTTGCCGGGGCAATCGCCCCCGACCGCATTGATGTGAACGCCCGGCCCTACCAGATTGTCTGTCAGGATCGTCGCATACTGTTTGTCTGCCGTGACTGTGGTGATGATGTCTGCTCCTTCAACCGCGTGCTCGCTGGTCTTGCATTGGGTTATTGTAAACCCCTGGTCCATCAGGTTGTGCGCACACTTTTGCGTTGCCCCAGCGTCGATGTCGAAGAGGCGTATATCGCTGATGCCGCAGATCGCCTTGAAAGCCAGCGCTTGAAATTCCGATTGTGCGCCATTGCCGATGATTGCCATCGCCTTTGCCCCCCTTGGTGACAGATGTTTGGCAGCCATCGCCGAGGTTGCGGCAGTGCGAAGGGCGGTCAGGATTGTCATTTCTGAAAACAACACTGGATAGCCCGTATTAACCTCGGCCAGCACACCAAATGCCGTGACGGTCTGGCGGCCTTCCTTCATGTTTTTCGGATGCCCGTTCACATATTTGAAGCCATAAACCTCGCCATCACTGGTGGGCATCAATTCAATCACACCATGGGCGCTGTGCGATGCTATGCGTGGTGTCTTGTCGAACTCTGCCCAGCGGCGAAAATCACTTTCGATCACCCCTGCCAATTCAATCAGAAAAGTCTCAATTCCAATGCGGTGAACAATCCGCATCATGTTGTCGACAGAGACGAACGGCACATAGGCAAGTTTCGAGATTTCCATGGCAGTGTCTTCCTGATTTAAAAGTTGAGGGTGGGCCGGTCCATGACACTTTTTCCGAACAGGCTGGCGACGAGATCAACCATCAGGCTGGCGGTTTTGCCACGTTCATCAAGAAACGGGTTGAGCTCCACCAGATCAAGGCTCGACACGCGTCCGCTGTCGCACAGCATTTCCATCACCAGATGGGCCTCGCGAAAGGTTGCTCCGCCAGGAACCGTTGTGCCGACCGCAGGGGCAATGACTGGCTCGAGAAAATCGACATCGAAACTGACATGGATCGTGCCATCGACGCTAGCCACCTTGTCGAGAAATTCACGCAGCAGGCTCGCCATGCCAAATTCATCTATCCGGCGCATGTCGTTGACAGTGGCACCTGCCTTTTTGAGGTGGCTCTGCTCGGCAGGGTCAACACTGCGAATACCCATCATGCAAATATTTTTTGGATCAACCGCAACTTCAATCGGCGGAAACCAAGGTGAGAAACCTTCAAGGCCGCAGGCATAGGCGAGTGGCACGCCGTGTAGATTGCCGCTGTCGGTCGTCTCCAGTGTGTGGAAATCCGGATGGGCATCAAGCCACAGAATGAAAAACGGTTGGTTGTTTGCTTTTGCGCGAGCTGCCATCGGCGGAATGGTACCAGCCGACAGCGAATGATCGCCGCCCATGAAAACTGGAATGGCATTGGTTCCGGCAATGGCCGCCTCGCGCTGAATCGCGCTTGTCCAACCGCGGATTTGCTGAAGATTTTTCAATAAGGAATTTTGATGCGTTTGCGGCGATATCCGGTCAGGAAACACATCGCCAAGAACCGCAACCGTTTTGCCCTGTTCTTCAATTGCCTCGGCAAGACCTGCCGTTCGGAGCGAAGAAGGGCCCATTTCGCAGCCCTTTCGGCCCGCCCCGTCCTGAACAGGAATTCCCAGCAAATTGCAATGTTTGTGCTGCATGTCTGTCTGCCCGTTTTGTATACTCTGTAGCTTGTTGACAATTTGAACGGTTTACATGGCAGATTGAAGACCCTATATTGGCAGTTTGTTTGCCTATAATTAGCAAAATGATCAAATAGTTCTATCAAAGTGAGAGATATGGATACATTGGATCAAAGGCTGGTAACACTCTTGCGGCACAATGCCCGGCGCAGCATATCCGATCTGGCGCTTGAATTGGGCACCACGCGTGCGACCGTGCGCGCCAGAATGGAGAAGCTTGAGCAATCGGGCGATATTCTCGGCTTCACGGTGGTCTTGCGATCCGACGCGCTCGAACAGGCTGTTCGCGGCATCGTGCTGATCGAGATTGAGGGACGTGCGGCAGACAGGATTGTCGCAACCCTCAGCGGCTTCTCCGAGGTGACATCAATTCACACCACCAACGGTCAATGGGACCTGATTGTCGAAGTGGGAACCCAGACGCTAGCTGATCTTGATGCGGTTTTGCGCCGCTTTCGGATGATTGCCGGCATTTCCCGCTCTGAGACCAATTTGTTGCTGGCAACGCCGCTCAGCACCAAGGCAAGGCTTTAGTCAAAACCTGTTTGCCGGATTACTTACTTAGCCTGATTTGGCTGGCAGGCGCTTTGTCGGATACATGTTTCCTCAGCAACGCCATCTGTTCCTTGATGCGTTGGCGGATGCGCTCCTGCTGGCGCGGGGGGAAATTTGCCACCTGGCGCATAAGCTGCTTTTCCAGCGTATCGATTTCATTGTCGACAGCAGTCCTTGAGGGGGATTGGTTTTGCGCGCTTCCGGACCCAAACTTGTTGACCGCAACTTCCGCTTCAACATTGATATCAAGATGGGGCATTCCGACTATGCCGAGAAATGCTGTTTCGTAGCGGCTGTTGATTGACAGGCTGACCTTTTTGGCATCTGCCTTGGCGTATGATGTAACTTGTAGGTTATCGAGATTGGCGCCGAGATAATTCTCGGCCAGTCGATAGAACTGGGTGCTGTTGTCAGCGTCCTTTGCCGCAGAAAGCAGCGCAATATCGGCTGCGGCCTGAATTTTTGCCTTGGCATTGTTCATGCCCGCATAGTCGACGCCGGCGCCAACCAGTCCGAGAAGCGGTATCAGCAGCAAACCAAAGATAATGGCAAAATTGCCGTCTTCATTCCTGAAAAAGCGCCTGAACAAAAAAGCCTCCGCGGGTTGATCAGCGGAGGCTAGCATTTTTGAATCTTGTTTCGATTAAGCCACTTGCAACATTTGTATCAAATGCGGAAAGCGCCTGTTTACTGTTCCAGTGGCGAAATGCGGATTTCAACACGGCGGTTTTGCTGCCGGCCGGTCTCTGAGCCGTTGTCGGCAATAGGCCGCGTCTCACCAAATCCGACAATCAGCAAACGCCGCGGGTCAACACCGCTTTGATTGAGATATTGGCCAACAGAAACAGCACGCTGCTCGGAAAGGCGCTGGTTGTAGCCTTCGTCACCAGTGCTGTCGGTATGTCCGTCAATATCGAGAAGCGTCTGCTGATATTTGCGAAGTACGATGGCTACAGAATTGAGAACGCCTGTAAAGTTCGGATTAAGATTGGCACTATCTGAGGCAAAGGTGATATTGCCCGGCATGTTGAGGATGATCTGGCTGCCGTTGCGTGTCACGCTGACACCGGAGTTTTGCAGCTCCTGGCGCAGCTCCTGCTCCTGCTGGTCCATGTAGTTGCCGATACCTCCGCCGACAAGCGCACCAATTCCCGCACCAATCAGCGCCGACTTGCGCTGGTCTCCGCCGCTCTTGTCGCGGGCAATCAACAGCCCCGTCACGGCTCCGGCAACAGCACCAAGGGCGGCTCCGCCTGCGGTATTGTTGGCCTGCGGCCTGCCGGTCAAGGGATCAGTCGGCGTCTGGCAAGAAGCCAGTGCGACCATGCTGGTGATCAGGATAATCTTTTTCATTGAATAGTAGCCCCGTTTTTGAATGTTTCAGGCAGATAACCGGATATAGCGTCTGCTGGCGTCAAAGGAATGTAACCTGGACTGCATGAGTTTCGCAGTACAGAGGATGTACAGGCGGTGCTAATTCAAAACCGCGGCAAAAATACGGCCTTGCGATGAACCGGAAATGAACAGGTTCCTTGCCCTATCATCAGCGCAGGATCATGTGCTCTTCGTAAGGATAGCTGGTGATCGTTTCAAGACCGGTTTCAGTAACGAGAAGCTGCTCTTCAAGTTTCACACCTTCGCTGCCGCCCAGTGTGCCGCAATAGCTTTCGACACACACAAACATGCCCGGTTTGAACGTGTCGTCATATCCGGTCGCAGGATAGTCCTCAGGGAAATAAAGGCTTGGATACTCATCGCAAAGGCCAACACCATGTGCCAATACCCCATAACGGTTATGACGGAACTCCTGTGGTGCAAGATCGGCCTTGTCGCTGAATTCCTTGAAACCCATTCCCGGCTTGATGATTTCGATGTTGTTTTTCACTTGGTTGTAAGCGTGGGTGTAGAGCCGCTTTTGTTCCGCGGTCGGCTCCACATCACCGCAAATCCAGGTTCGCGAAATATCGCAGCACATGCCGTAAACTCCGATCAGATCGGTGTCGAAGGCAACAATGTCACCCTCCTGAATGACACGCGGTCCACATTCCTGGAACCACGGATTCGTGCGGGGGCCTGAGGCAAGGATGCGCGTCTCGATCCATTCACCGCCGTGCTTGATATTCTCTGCATGAAGGATCGACCACAGATCATTTTCAGTCATTCCCGCACGCAATTCATCCTGCATCTTGTGCATGGCCATTTCGCATGAATAGACCGCACATTTCATTGCCTTGATGTCGTCGTGACCTTTGATTGCCCTCGCAAGCTCGGTAACCTGCTGGCCTTGAAAGGTTTCAAGGCCAAGCCGCTGCATTGCCATCAGGCCCTCGGGTTCAATCCTGTCAATGGCAATGCGGCGGTTGTCTCCGCCGTGTTGGCGCACGATTGCATCCACTTCACTGGCAAATCTTCCTGCAAGTTCAGCAACGCGGTCGCCCGCAGTAAAATAAAAAAAGCTTGCCCCGGTCCTGTATTCCTTCACGAGCGGAAGATGGGCAGACAAATGCTGGCAATTGCTGTAGTCCCACAAGATAACATATCCGTCCGCCGAAACAAAACAGGCCCGCGCCGGATTGTGGGTGGTCCACAACTGCATGTTGGTGGTATCGGTGGCATAGCGGATGTTCAACGGGTCGAAACACAGCAATCCTGCATAGTCGTGCCTGCGGATTTCCTGGACCAGCCGCTCCAGCCTGAACTGGCGCATGATCTCCAGATTGGGAGCTTCAAGGCCCGCTTGGGCCCATGCCTCGAAGGCGAGGCCTGTCGGTCCTATTTCCACCCGGTTGTTGTCATCGGGTGAGCCATCTGGTTTGACGGGCCGGCGTCTGGCGGGATCAATTTTACGGTTTGAAGTGGAGTATCCTGAAACAATACTGGTAGTTGCATCCATCGTCCCGGCTCCAAATATCCATCACACCAAGAGCAAGGCTATATCCATTTCCGGTCAAAAAAAATAACCAAACACGCCAAAGCTGTCAGTTTTGCGGCATGGAACCTGGCGGATATGCGGTCTAAAATCGGTCGTTGATATCAAATGATCTGGGCTCGGTAAGAAACATGACACCAATCATCCGGTTTTCCCGCCAAACCTGTTTACAGAGCGTCTTGATCTGCTTGGTATAGTTCGTCAGGATAAAACGCTCCGGCAACTCTCCGCAGCTAACCTCAAGGCGCGCACCCTTTTTGGAAAGATCGTGGATCATGCAGGCATAGCCGAATTTCCTTCCGGCAAGGACAATTTCACTGAGATCCTTGGCCGGATCCCGCGGGAAACGGCGCTTGTCTTCAGGTGACGTGCTGGAATGAGGGAATTGAGCGGATTGGGCGGACTCAGCCTCAGGATTTATTTGCAGTGCATGGTGCACGATATTTCTCCATCCCGCCCGGGAAACACTTGAATAACATAGATTGTTTCGTGGAGCCGAGAATACTTTGCCAATGGTAAACAGAGTCTAAATGGCAGATTAGTATCCTGTTGGTTGTTCAGATTTTATTTGCACAACCCGCATTATGGCTCGACGGTTTTCAGAAACGGGTCAGTTGCTTGCAATTTGCTGCTTGCTGCGACAACTGTTTTCAAATTCCCGTTTTGGTTTTAACTTGAATTATGCAACAGTTTGTTTCGAATGGCCTGATCAGAAAGATCATTTCAAGTACGTCAATTCCACAGGGCTTTGCGGGAGAGCGTTTATGAAAATTGCAATCTTTGGTGCCGGGTCAGTGGGATGCCTTGTTGGCGGTTCGCTTTTGGCTGAAGGCAATGAGGTTGTGTTGATCGGCCGCAATCCGCCTGCCGACGAGATAGCCAAGTATGGCCTGACCGTATCCGATCTTGAGGGTCGCAAGGTCAATATACCGGCGGAAAAGGTAAGATATTCGCAGTCGCCGGAGGCCGTGAAGGGCGCCGATGTAATTCTGCTTTGTGTCAAATGCAACGACACGCGCGAGGCGGCAAGGCAGATTGCGCCACACGCCGACAAGGACGCAATCATTTACAGTTTGCAGAACGGTGTCGGCAATGCAAAAATTCTCGAGGAAGAGCTCAAGGGATTTGAAGTTGTTTCCGCCATGGTCGGCTTCAACGCCATTTCCATGAAAAAGGCGAGATTTCACCGGGCAACCGATGCTGGACTGATTTTGGGCAAGAATCCCGCATCCCACCAATTGGCGCGATTGCTCAACAAGAGCCATATTCCGACAACAATTTCCGCCCACATGAACGAGGTCTTGTGGGGCAAGCTTTGTCTCAATCTCAACAATGCCCTGAATGTCCTGTCTGACATGCCATTGAAACAGCAATTGGCGGACCGCTCCTACAGAAGGGTTCTGGCGATCTGTGTGGATGAAGCGCTTGCAGTATTGAAAGCCTTGAAGATTGAGCCCGCCAAAATCGGCAAAATAAGTCCGAAATACATTCCCACCATTCTCAATCTGCCTGACCCGGTTTTCAAACTTGTTGCCGGCAGCATGATGAAAATGGACGATGAGGCGCGCTCATCCATGTGGGAGGATTTGCAGAAATCCCGCGAGCCGGAGATTGATTACCTCAATGGTGCAATCATTCATGCGGGCAGGGATCAGGGCGTTCCCACCCCTGCCAATGAAGAGGTGTGCGCGCTGGTAAAGGATGCCTTCGTCAAGGGCAAGTCACCGCAGCTTGGCGGCGAACAGCTCCTTGAAGCGATTGTCGGTACATAGTCGCAAGCCATCGCAGCATGGCAAACACCAGTAACACCAACCTGCCTGATCAGGTATCCAGATTGGCGACATTCAGGGCATTGTCCTGAATGAAGATCTTGCGTGGCTCGACTTCGTCACCCATCAGGCGTGAGAAAAGATCATCTGCGTCGGCTGCATCATTGATGCGAACCTGCAGCAGCGTGCGCTCGTTTGGATCGAGCGTTGTTTCCCACAACTGGCCGGGGTTCATTTCCCCAAGCCCCTTGTAACGCTGCAGCGTTACACCTTTGCGCCCTGCATCAAATACCTGGGTAAGAAGCGCCCTTGGTCCGGAAATCGTGTAGTTGAGATCCTTGCGGTGGAAAACCGGCGGTTTGCCGTAAACTTCCTGCAGGGAAGCGGCCAGTGCATCCATCCTGCGCGCATCTGCCGATCCGATCAACGCCATGTCTACCTCGGCAGCTTCCTTGACGCCGCGAACCATGCGTTCAAAGGAAATGCCGCCATCCTCGCGCAGTTTTGCAGTCCAGCCGCGCTCAGTTTCCTCGGCGATGATATCAAGACGCTTGGCAACATAATCCCCCGCCGCCTGTGCCTGATCGCGGTTGTTCATCAATTCGACATTGAGAGCGCCGGCAATTGCCGCTTGCTCCACCACATTCTTGTTGTAGCGCGAATGGATGTTGGAAAGCAGTGTACGGAAATTGAGCGCCGTATCGATAACCTGGCGCAAATCCTGATTGATCCGCACTTCACCACCGGCAAGTTCCAGTCGCGCATCATCAAGGCCGCCCTCGATGAGGAATTCCTCAAGCGCCCGTTCGTCCTTGAGATATTGCGAGGATTTGCCGCGAGTCACCTTGTAGAGCGGTGGCTGGGCAATATAGATATGACCGCGTTCGATCAGTTCAGGCATTTGCCTGAAGAAGAAGGTCAAAAGCAGGGTTCTGATATGTGCGCCATCGACATCGGCATCGGTCATGATGATGATCTTGTGGTACCGCAACTTGTCGATATTGAATTCATCCTTGCCGATTGACGTGCCGAGCGCCGTGATCAGCGTGCCGATCTCTTGACTGCCAAGCATCTTGTCAAAGCGGGCGCGCTCCACATTGAGGATTTTACCGCGCAGTGGCAGGATCGCCTGGTTCGATCGGTCGCGGCCCTGTTTGGCTGAGCCCCCGGCAGAATCGCCCTCGACCAGAAACACCTCCGACTTTGCCGGATCCCGCTCCTGGCAATCGGCGAGCTTGCCTGGAAGGGATGAAATGTCCAGCGCTCCCTTGCGCCGCGTCAATTCACGCGCCTTGCGTGCGGCTTCGCGGGCTGCTGCAGCTTCCACTACCTTGCCCACCACGATCCGAGCTTCGCTTGGATTTTCCTCAAACCATTCGCTGAGCGTAGCGTTGACAAGGCCTTCAACGGCAGGGCGAACTTCGGATGAAACCAGCTTGTCTTTTGTCTGCGACGAAAATTTCGGATCAGGCACCTTGACCGACAACACGCAGGTCAGCCCCTCACGGCAATCATCGCCCGTCAGCGCAACCTTTTCGCGCTTCAGGATACCCGAGGCTTCCGCATAGCCTGTCACCTGACGCGTCAATGCGCCTCTGAAACCCGCAAGGTGGGTTCCGCCGTCCCGCTGTGGAATGTTGTTGGTAAAGCACAGCACATTTTCATGGTAGCTGTCGTTCCACCACAGCGCGACTTCGACCGTGATCCCGTCCTTCTCGGAGTTGAGATAGATCGGACGCTCGATCTTGGGGGCGCGGTTGCGGTCGATGTACTTCACAAAGGCTTCAAGTCCGCCCTCATAGTAAAGTTCGTCAAACACTTCCTCGGTGCCGCGCTTGTCTGACAGCAAAATGCGGGTGCCGGAATTGAGGAACGCCAGTTCCCGCAGGCGATGTTCGAGCGTCTTGTAGTCGAAATTCACCATGGTGAATGTTTCCGACGATGGCATGAAGGTGACTTCCGTGCCTTTGACATCCGCAGGACAGTCGCCGATAATCTGCAGCGGCGCATCGGCAACACCATGGGTGAAGCTCATCTGGTGCACCTTGCCGCTCTGGCGTATTGTCAGCTTGAGCCAGACCGAAAGCGCATTCACCACTGAAACGCCCACTCCATGCAGACCGCCGGATACCTTGTAGGAGTTCTGGTCAAACTTGCCCCCTGCATGAAGCTGCGTCATGATGACTTCGGCAGCAGAAATCCCTTCACCACTGTGAATCCCTGTCGGAATACCTCGGCCGTTGTCGGTAACGGTCACCGAACCGTCGGCATTGAGCGTCACGGTCACCCGATCCGCATGACCTGCGAGCACTTCGTCAATACCGTTGTCCACAACCTCATAGACCATGTGATGTAGGCCGGAGCCATCATCCGTATCGCCGATATACATGCCCGGCCGTTTGCGGACGGCATCCAGACCCTTGAGAACCTTGATGGATTCAGCGTCATAGTTGGCCTGTGCTGGAGGGATGTTGTCTTCCGGCATTTCCGGTTTATCGGTCATAGGGATTCCATTTGTGTGCTGTTAGTTCGCCAGTCTCTACGCCATATTCACAAAAGAAACGAATCGGCATTTTTCCTGCTCCAGATATAGGCTTTTTAGGTGGAAAAACCAAATTTTATCCCCATTTTATCTGTATGGACACCAATGACCCATATCGGTTTAAGGTTGCTATTTTTACCTCCGCACGTTGTTTGACCTCGTGTGATTGACACCGATGTATGACATTGTCGGCCCGGAAAGGATTTCATGGACCAGCGCATCAAGCCCTTCGAGCCACCCTGTCCCGAGCCGCGTCGCGTGCCGCCTTCGAGGCTGGAAATCATCCGCGTGATGATGCGCAATCCTCTCGAACTTTGGGGCATGCCCTCCTATACCGAAGATCATATACAGGCCAAATTTTTCAACGAACGGACGATCATTGCCAATGATCCCGACCTCATCAGACACGTGCTGGTGGACAATGCAAAAAACTACCGGATGGCGACGATCCGCCAGTTGATCTTGCGCCCGATCCTGCAAGACGGTCTTTTGACCGCCGAAGGCGAAACCTGGAAACGCTCGCGCAAGGCAATGGCTCCGGTATTCACTCCGCGCCACATCAACGGCTTTGCCGACATGATGCTGAAGCGCACGGAAAAGTTCTGTCACCGCTATGAAAACAGCAGCGGTATCCACGAAATCAGCCATGACATGACCGAACTGACTTTTGACATCCTGGCGGAAACGCTGTTTTCCGGCGAGATTGTCGGGGCCAATGAGAGCTTTGCAAAGGATGTGGATCAATTGCTCAACACGATGGGCCGGGTCGATCCGATGGATCTTCTCAAGGCGCCGCCTTGGGTTCCGCGCGTCCTTCGCTTTGGCGGCAAGCGTGTCATGGCCAAGTTCCGCAAACTGGTCAGCGATACGGCCGAGGCGAGGCGCGTGAAAATGCGCGATGATCCAAGGAATGTTCCGGAGGATTTCCTGACGCTGTTGCTGCGCGCCGAGGGGCCAAATGGCCTGACCAGCGAAGAGATCGACGACAATATCATCACGTTTATCGGGGCAGGGCATGAAACCACCGCGCGCTCCCTTGGCTGGACGCTCTACTGTCTTGCCAATTCGCCCGCTGACCGTCTCATTGTCGAAGATGAGATAGAAGAGGTTCTTGGTAAAAACCCGCCGCCTGTCGAGTGGCTGGACCAGATGCCGAAAACCCGCGCCGCCTTCGAAGAGGCCATGCGGCTTTATCCGCCGGCACCCTCCATCAACCGTGCCGCGATTGACAACGATCAGTGGGGAGATCTGAAAATCGAAAAGGATGTGACCCTTTTGATTATGCCGTGGACAGTCCACCGCCACCGCAAATTGTGGGATCAGCCCAACGCGTTTATCCCCTCGCGGTTCTGGCCGGAAAATCGCAACCGCATGCACCGTTTTCAGTATCTGCCCTTTGGGGCAGGTCCGCGTATTTGTATTGGCGCCAGTTTTGCCCTGCAGGAAGCAGTTATTGCGCTGGCGGTTTTAATGTCACGTTTCCGCTTCGACATGGCTGCAGGCGCAATCCACCCCTGGCCTGTTCAAAAACTGACGACGCAGCCAAAGGGCGGTCTGCACATGAAGGTGACGAGGCGGTAGACGTTATTCTCCAAGGCCTTCGAACAGGGCTGTTGACAAATAGCGCTCGGCAAAACTTGGAATGATCACGACAAGGTTCTTGCCTTCAAACTCCTTGCGCTTGCCAACCTTGATTGCCGCCGTCAATGCAGCACCCGAGGATATGCCGACCGGAACACCTTCGAGTTTTGCTACCTCGCGTGCCATGGCGAAAGCTTCATCATTGGTCACCTGAACGATCTCGTTGTAGATTTTTGTATCAAGAACCTTGGGAGCAAATCCGGCACCGATGCCCTGGATCTTGTGCGGGCCGGGATTGCCGCCTGACAGGACGGGCGAATCTTTCGGTTCAACTGCAACAATATGAATTTTCGGGTTTTGTTTTTTCAGGTATTTGCCGGCACCGGTGATTGTTCCGCCGGTGCCAATGCCCGACACAAATATGTCCACCTTGCCCTTGGTATCGTTCCAGATTTCGGGTCCCGTGGTCTTGTTGTGTATGGCCGGATTTCCCGGATTTTCAAACTGCTGAGGCACAATGCCGTTTTTCGTTTCCGCCGCCAGTTCCTCGGCCTTGGCGATGGCGCCTTTCATGCCTTTTGCGCCTTCTGTCAAAACCAGCTCGGCGCCAAGAAGCGCAAACATCTTGCGCCGCTCTATCGACATGGTTTCAGGCATGGTCAGGATCAGGCGGTACCCTTTTTGCGCCGCAGCAAAGGCAAGGCCGATCCCGGTATTGCCGGAGGTCGGTTCAATCAGTACGGACTTGCCGGGCGTGATAAGGCCCTTCTTTTCCATGGTTTCAATCATGTTGACGCCAATGCGGTCCTTGACCGAAGCAATGGGATTGAAGAATTCGAGCTTTGCCAGAAGATTGGCTTTTACCTTGTGCTTTTTGGCAAGCTTGTCGAGGCGCACAAGTGGCGTGTCGCCGATGGTTTCAACAATGTTCTTGTAGATGCGGCCGCGACCGGGTTGCTTCGCCATCGAGATATCCTCCAGTTTTAAAAGGACGATTTAACCAGCTTTGCACTTGTTTGACCAGACTGCCTTCGTGCGGCGAACGCGCAAGCGGAGAACAAGTTTCCAAGCTTTGTCCCGTGCGCAGAATATTTTTTGGATTACGAGCGCGAGATGATCCATGTCGCGGTTGCCGCCATTGCGCTGGCTGCTGTCCGGTTCAGTCTTTTCAGGGCAATCGGGTTCTTGAAAAACGAGCGCGCGCGGGAAGCAAGCAGGATATAGGGAGTCATCACGAGGAACAGAACGGCAAAGGTGATAGCGACAAGAAGGAGATAGGCATTGAAGGAAACATTGCTCAAATCCATCACCACCGGCAGGATTGCCATGTAGAAAATAACAACTTTCGGATTGCCAAGGGTAACTGCAAGACCGGCGAGAAAGGATGTGACGCCTTCGCGCTTGCCGGTAGATTTGCGGACATCCTGAATCTCGATGCCTGCTGTCCAGAATTTGTAGGCGAGATAAATGAGATAACATGCGCCTGCGATCTTGATAGCCGCAAAGACCCCGGCAAACGTGTTGGCAATGAATGCAAGGCCGCCCACCGCCAGCGATAGATAGACCACATCGCCGAGTGCAAGGCCGACAAGCATGGGTATTGAGCGTTGGGCACCCGTTCCCAATGCTCTTGCAACAAGCGCCGCAACACCGGGTCCGGGAATTGCGGCTGCAACCGCGAGTGCCGCCGCATAGGCCAGATATGCTGTCAAAACCATTGCGCTACCCTATCTTGATTTCTGCCGCTCCAGATACCAGTTTGCTTTACACATGATCAAGGGACGTTTGTCGATGGCTTTGGAAAATTTTGCAAATGACAACGCCAATCCCTTGCGCATCGCAATCATCGGAGCTTCGGGCGGCATTGGTGGAGCACTCGCCGGTCAATTGGCGCAAGGCGGCCAGGCTGGCGCAGTCTATGCCCTGTCACGCAACCCGGACAGGTCGGCTGTAGCTGAACACCCGGTCAAATGGCTTTCCCTCGATCTGACGGATGAGACAAGCATTGTGAACGCTGCTGCGCAGATCGCCAGCGAGGGGGAACTCGACATTGTATTGATCGCCAGCGGCATCCTGCACGACGACGGCCTGCAGCCGGAAAAGGATTGGCGGATGCTCGATGGCAAAGGGATGGCAAAGGTTTTTGCCATCAATGCCATTGGCCCAGCCCTCGTAATGAAACACTTCGCGCCTTTGCTCGCCAAGAACAGGCGAACCGTCATGGCAGCACTCTCGGCGCGGGTTGGCAGTATTGCGGATAACAGGCTCGGCGGCTGGTACAGTTATCGTTCTTCAAAGGCAGCGCTAAACCAGCTGTTGCGGACATTCTCGATTGAGCTTGCCAGAAAAAACCGCCACGCAATCGTCCTCGGCCTGCATCCGGGAACTGTCGCGACCAGCCTGTCGCAGCCGTTTCAGGCCAATGCAAATGAGCGCTTCACGCCCGATCAATCAGCCAGATACCTCTTGTCAGTTATTGACAAGGCAGATGCGTCCATGAGCGGCAAGGTATATGACTGGAAAGGCGATCAGGTTCCCGAATGACGGCGCTCAGCAGTAGCTGTTGACGATGTTTTCCAGCAGTTCCTGACGGCCCGAATACGGCTCCGGCCGGATATCCTCTTTCTCGACCCAGTTGGCAATGTCTTCGAGCGGCGTCTTGCCTGCCAGCATTTTGGCAGCGCCTTCGTGCTTCCAGTTCGAGTAGCGCTCTTCGACAAAACGTGTCAGCACCCCGTCTTCCAGCATTGCGGCAGCTGCCTTCAGGCCGCGAGCACAACAGTCCATACCGCCGATATGGGCGATCAACAGGTCTTCCGGCTCAAGCGACTGGCGGCGAAGCTTGGCGTCAAAATTGGTGCCCCCTGTCTTGAACCCGCCACCCTTGAGTACCTCATAGTAAGCCAGCGCCATTTCAGGCACATTGTTGGGGAACTGGTCGGTGTCCCAGCCTGACTGGTAATCATTGCGGTTCATGTCGATCGAGCCAAAAATGCCGAGGGCATTGGCAAGGCCCAGCTCATGTTCGAAGGTATGACCCGCCAGAATGGCATGGCCCTGCTCAATGTTGACCTTGACTTCGTTTTCCAGCCCGTGGCGCTTGAGGAAACCATAAACGGTTGCAACGTCATAGTCATACTGATGCTTGCTTGGTTCCTGCGGCTTGGGCTCAATCAGGATGGTACCCTTGAAACCGATCTTGTGTTTGTACTCGACAACCAGGTTGAGAAAACGGCCCATCTGCTGGTCTTCCTGGCGGAGGTTTGTATTGAGAAGTGTTTCATAGCCCTCGCGCCCGCCCCACAAGACATAGTTTTCGCCGCCAAGGCGGTGAGTTGCATCCATGCAGGTCTTTACGGTTGCCGCGGCAAACGCAAAGACCCTTGCATCAGGACTGGTGGCAGCACCCGACATATAGCGCCTGTGCGAGAAAAGATTTGCCGTTCCCCACAAAAGTTTGACGCCGGTATCAGCCTGTTTGCGCTCGAAATAATCCACGATCTCGTTGAGATTTTTTGTATTCTCCGCAAACGACTGGCCTTCAGGACGTACATCCGCATCGTGGAAACAGTAGTAGGGAGTGCCAAGGGCGGTGAACATTTCGAAAGCCACATCGGCTTTCAGTTTTGCAGCAGCCATGCTGTCGCCCATCTTGTCGGCAAACCAGGGACGGTCAAATGTCTGGCCGCCGAACGGATCAGTGCCCGGCCAGCAGAAAGTATGCCAATAGCACACTGCAAAGCGCAAATGGTCTTCCATCCGCTTGCCCATAACCACTTCATCGGGATGGTAATGCTTGAAGGCGAGAGGATTTTTGCTCTCCTTGCCTTCGTGGGGAATACGGGTGATGTCGCCGAAAAATCCGGTAGCCATTGAAATCTCCTCAATGAATATTTTTGATAGCGGGATAAAGATTGCGGTAGCGCTGGTAAGCCTCATCAAATGCCGCACGGTGCGATGTATCAGGCTCGATGGTCCTGATAATCGCCGGCGGGGTGCATATTTCTTCAGGCGATGCGTTTTCAGCTGCCATGAGCGCAAGACGGGCAGCACCAAAAGCAGCACCAAAATCGCCGTCGGCAGGAATGTCGACCGGAACACCAAGCGCTGTTGCTATGGTTTTCAGCCAGTAGATTGAACGCGATCCCCCGCCTACGGCAGTAATCCGTTCGAGAGTGGTTCCGGCAGTTTCGAGCGCACTCATATTATCGCGGAGTGCGAAGGTGACGCCTTCAACCACAGCCTGTGTCAACGCGGCAACATCGCTGCCATGATCCAGACCAAAGAGCAGCCCGCGAATATCAGCATCGTTATGTGGCGTGCGTTCGCCCGATAGATAGGGAAGAAATGTCATTCCACCTGGGGCTTTAAGTGTCTCGCCAAGTCCATCGGCAAGTTCCTTTCCCGATTTGCCGGTAATGCCGGAAAGCCAGTTGAGCGAATCGGTTGCAGATAAAATGACGCCCATCTGGTGCCAGGTATCGGGGACTGCGTGACAAAACGCATGCACCGCACTTTCAGGATTGGGCAGGTAACGGTCATTGGCGGCAAACAGAACCCCGGATGTGCCCAGCGAAACAAATGCCGAGCCAGATCTGACGGCGCCCATACCGATCGCGGAAGCTGCATTGTCGCCTGCTCCACCAGCCACCACCACATTTGGACCCATGCCCCATCTGGCTGCCAGATCGCGTTTCAACATGCCGGAAACAGCTGATCCTTCGACAAGCGAAGGCATTTGGCTGCGTTGCATGAAGGAGGCCTCAAGCAGTTCGCTCGACCAGTTGCGCCTGCCCGTATCAAGCCAGGATGTTCCGGCAGCATCAGACATTTCCGAGACATATTCGCCCGTCAGCCAAAAGCGCAGATAATCCTTCGGCAGCAGCACTTTTGCCGTGCGTGCAAATAGGTCGGGCTCATTGTTTTTTACCCAGACGAGTTTTGGCGCGGTAAATCCGGGAAAAACAATATTGCCTGAAACCGCGCGGAAAAGCGGGTTTGCGTCGAGTTCGGCGGCTTCCCTGTGGCTTCTCGTATCGTTCCACAAGATACAAGGGCGCAGCACTTCGCCTCCATTGTCCAGCAATGTAGCCCCGTGCATCTGGCCGGAAAAGCCGATACCCTTTACGGCTGCCATTTGCCTCGGATGGTCACGGTGTAATTGGCTAAAAGCGGCCTCGCTGGCCGAAATCCAGTCAAGCGGGTTCTGTTCCGACCAGCCAGAATGTGGCCGCGACACTTCGATTGAATGGGCAGCAGACCCTGTAATGTTTTGGTCAGCATCCATAAGGAGGATTTTGACCCCGGATGTGCCAAGATCAATGCCGATATACATTATGCGACTACCGCGCCTGGGCCATTGATGGCAGATGGCGGGCATTTGCCAAGAATGATCATTCCCAGAACCTCGTCCTTGGTCACATCGCTTGTTTTGGCATGGCCAACCATCTGGCCGTTTTTCATCACGGCAACCCGGTCCGCCAGATCAAACACATCATGCAGGTCATGGCTGATAAGGAAAATGCCGATGCCTTCTGCTTTCAGCTGCTTGATCAGTTCGCCCACTTGCGCTGTTTCCTGCGGACCAAGCGCGGCTGTCGGCTCATCCATGATCAAAATGCGGGCATTGAAGAGGATGGCGCGGGCAATAGCCACCGACTGGCGCTGACCACCCGAAAGGGCTTTTACCGGGTCCTTGAATTTTCGGAAGTTGGGATTGAGACGGCCCATCACCTTGCGCGCTTCGGATTCCATTGCGGCATCATCAAGCGTTCCCCACTTGGTCTGCAGTTCGCGGCCGAGGAACAAATTGGCCGCAGCATCAACATTGTCGGCAACCGCCAGCGTCTGGTAGATCGTTTCAATGCCGTAGCCTTTTGCATCGCGCGGATTGCTGATCGAGGCAGGCTGGCCATCAATCAGGATTTCGCCGGAATCAGACTTGTAGGCACCCGACAGGATTTTGATCAGCGTTGATTTGCCTGCGCCATTGTGACCGAGAAGCCCGACCACTTCGCCGGGATAGAGCGATACCGACGCGTGATCGACAGCCTTGATACCGCCAAAGGCGATGGAGATATCCTTCATCTCAACCAGCGGCGTCGCGGCCTCAGCCACAATGCCGGATTTCACGGCAGCCGAACTGGCGGCGCGGGCGGCGACTGTTTTTGTTTTGGATTGTTCTTTCATGACCGCTACTCCCTTATTTTATACCACGGCGATACAACTGATCGACGAAGACTGCGAACACCAGAACTGTCCCGACGACAATGTTCTGGAATGCGGCAGGAAGGTTCAACAATTGCATGCCGGACTGGATTGACTGCATCATCAACGCTCCCAGCAGTGCGCCGTAGATTGTTCCGATGCCACCTGCGAGTGACGTGCCTCCGATGACAGCCGCCGCGATGACATAAAGTTCGTTCAACTGACCCAGCGCATTGGTTGCCGCATCCAGCCTCGCCGAGGCGATAATCGAGGATATGCCAACCAGAAAGCCCATCAGGGCAAACACTTTCACCGTCATCATTTTGGTGTTGATGCCCGCCAATTCGGCTGCTTCGGGATTACCCCCGATGGCATAAACATAACGGCCAAAACGTGTTTTCGAAGCAACAAGTGTCATCACGACTCCAACCGCGAGGGCGATTAGCACAGGCACCGCATATCCGGTGTAATAGATCAGGCCTTCCGAACAGCGGACAATCTGGTCACCTGCCATGCAGATCGCGTCACCATCACGGTTTTCAACACCAGCAGGGATGGCAACCTTGTTTTCAAGGGCATATTCGCGGATCAGGCCAAACGGCCAGGGATAGGCACAAACCACCCAGGTAGCCCCAAGAACAGCTATGCTTCCGATGGTCGCAAGGGTTGTTTCAGCCCACATCGGACGCAGCGGAAAACCAAACCGAACCCGGGCGCGGCGACCGTTGATAATGGCAAGAACAATCAGCGCGCAGGCGACAATCGCCAGCGTCCAGCTCCAAAAAGGCCCAAGCCAGGATGAGGGAATGCCGCCCCCGATAATCTTGTAGGTCTTGTCCATCGGCGCAACAGTCACGCCATTGCCGATGAGAAATGCGACACCGCTATAGGCAATCAACCCGCCGAGTGTAACGATGAATGCGGGGATTTGAGCGTAAGCGGTCAAAAATCCGTTGAAGGCACCTAAGGCGGCACCGAGAACCAGGCACAGCGCAATTGCCGCAATCCAGATCACCGGATGCCCGACACCAATTGCTGGAGCGAGTATGAAGACCTGCAGCACAGCGCCCGCAACTGCAACCAGACTGAGCATGGAACCAACCGACAGATCAATATGGCGCATGACAATGATCAGAACCATGCCTGTCGTCATGACTGCGATTGAGGAGGTTTGAACAAGCAATGTCCAAAGGTTTCGCGGTGTCAGGAATGAGCCGCCAAACAATCCCGTACCTGGACGGAGAATTCCGCTGTAAATGTCAAAGGCAACCCAGATTGCAATCAGGGCGGCAACCATTCCCAGCATGCGGGTATCTATTTCTGTAGCCGTCAGGATACGGGAAACCAGACCCTTGTCTTGCGCGCCAGAATTCGCGTTCTTGCTTTCCATAGACATCTTCTCTCCCAATCAAGATGCTTGGCGAACCATTTCAGATCAACCGATTGATATTTTTATTGAATTTCATTTGAAAACCGTGCCACCCACTAGGGCGGCACGGAATGTTTCGTCTTTGGAACGATTAGTTGCAGGCAGCAACGGTTCCGGCTTTCACACCAGCGCAAGCTGCTTCCTTGGTGATGTGTCCGGCAGTGATGGCAACATCGAGATTACCCTGGGTGATCGGTGTTGGTGCAAGAAGAATGGAGTTCATCTCCACGCCATTTTTGCCGCCGCTGAATTTGGCAACACCAGGAATGGATGTAACATCTGCGCCTGAAGCCAGAGCGATTGCAGCAGCAGCTGCAGTTGTTCCCAGATCAGTAGCGTTCTTCCAGACAGAAACAGTCTGGGTGCCGAGAGCAACACGGTTGATCGCTGCAAGATCGCCATCCTGGCCGCCGACCGGAATACCGGCCATGCCCTGTGCTTCAAGAGCGGCAACAACACCTGATGCCATGCCGTCGTTTTCGGACAGAACTGCATCAACCTTGTTGCCTGTTGAAGTCAGGCATTGTTCCATATTCTTCTGGGCGTTGTCCGGTTTCCAACCATCAGTGAATGTTTCGCAAACATTCTTGATCTTGCCTGAATCCAGACCGTCTTTGAGAACTTCCATCATGCCCTGGAACAGGAATGTGGCATTCGGATCACCCTTGTCGCCCTTGATAAAGGCATAATTGCCTTCAGGCTTAACTTTCTGGATTTCCTGGGCAATGATGCGGCCAACGCCCACGTTGTCGAAAGTGATGTAGAGTGCATTTGGATCTTCGAACTGCACATCATAGGCGATTGCCTTGATGCCTGCATCGTTGATTGCCTTGATCGATGGCAGGATGGCATCTGAGTCAAATGCAACAACCAGGATCACGTCCACTTTCTGCGAAATCAGGGCTTCGATATCGGCAGCCTGTTTCTGGGCTGAGCCCTGTGCATCGGTGGAAATGTATTTGTCGCCGGCAGCTTCAACAGCTTTCATGATGGCGGCTTCGTCTGTTTTCCAGCGCTCTTCCTGGAATGTTTTCCAGGATACGGCGATGGTCTTGCCAGCGGCATGCGCCACTGTCCCGAAGGATGTTGCGATGGCTGAACCGAGGATCAGCGCTCCAAGCAGTTTTTTCATAAATAGTGTCTCCCTTTAAATTTCATGAATTTGGGAGAAGTTCAGGATTTCGTTGTGCCAAGACGACTACCCGGCGCATTGGCGCAAGGATGCAATCCTGAAATTCCGGAGGCTTGAGCCTTGGAATCTGTGACAAAATTTCCTGTTTATTCCTCCCATGTCCATCGAGTTTTTTATTTTCTCGACAGTCAAGAAAATAAATGGCAGAGTTTTCCAAGGCTGTCAATGCACACTGCGCAGGCAGCCGGACAGCCGCCTTCAACCCCAATCGGGTCATTTTATCGGGTAGCACTTGGGTTGCCCGTTTCTGACCGGACCAGGCAGGATGCCATCCGCAGGGATTGCTTTGAGGTTAGACAGGGGATGTCGGGAGGAAACAGGATGAACCTACTGATATGCTGATGAAAGCCGGCAGTGAAACATTGCGGGTCCAAAACCGGGCACTGGTGTTGTCGACGATGCGCCTGCTGGGCCCCGTCTCGCATACCGAAATTTCTGAGTGGTCGGGTTTGAGTTCATCGACAGTCTCGGCAATTACGGCCGAACTTGAGCAGCAGTCGATCATTTTGCGCCAGGAGCAGATCCCGACTGCCGGCCGCGGCAGGCCACGCGTTTCCTTTGTTCAAAACCCCGATTGCGCCTTCATCGCGACGATCAGGATCATTTATGATTCCGTCCAATATTCCCTCGTCGATTACACCGGCACGCTGAAGGACCGGTTCGAGATCAAACGCGATTTTACCGACCAGTCGACGGAAAGTTTTATTGCCCATTTTATTGAGGGTCTTGAACGGCTGACATCGCGGTCAAACCTTGATCCCGCGCGGATCATGACGATTTCCATCACGTCAAAGGGCCTGGTTTCACGGGGCGCGCCGGTGCTGCTCTGGTCGCCGGTTTTTGACGATGCCCGAATTGATTTCGAAGAAATTCTGCGACCCCGCTGGAAAGTCAGAATTACCTTGACCAATGAGACCCGGTTTGCCGCGAGGGCAGTTGCCGAAAAAGCCCGCGGTGACAAGAGCAACCGTCATTTCGGTGATCATGCCACCTTGTCGCTCGATCACAGCATCGGTCTGGGGATCGCCGGTGACGATGGCCAGGGACGCATTAAATCGTTCGCTCCGCCTTTCGGACACATGATCCAGAATCCGGATGGCCCCCTTTGCCGTTGCGGTTCAAAAGGATGTATTGAGGCATATTCCGGTTTTTACGGAATTTTGCGGACGGCGTTTGAGGTGCCGGCCAACTCCATTCCGGCCAAATTCATCCCGATTGAGGAAATGGAAAAAATTGCTCAAAGTGCAAGGCAGGGCGACAATATGACAACCTATGCATTTCGCCAGGCGGGTGAGGTCATTGGCATGGGTCTGTCGCGTCTGCACAGTTTTCTGGGCACAATGCCGATCACAATCACGGGATCCGGCGCACGTTTTGCCGATTTGCTGTTGCCGTCGATCCAGTCCCATATCAAAAACAATCTGCAGGTGCGTTTCGATGAGATGCCGCCCATTGAAATCGAGATGGATGAGACGGATCTGATCTTCCGGGGCAATGTTCAGGCATCCCTTGCAGATCTTGATCAAAATGTTATCGCAACGCGAAGTTTGCGTGACACAAGGAATTTGGGTTAGATAAGGCATGACGTACAAAACGAGAAATATTCTGCCGCTGTCTCCGTGTGCCAGGTCTGTTGGTATGGCATTTGCCGGAGTTCTAGCCCTCGCGCTGGCCGCGCAGGCTGGAGAGGCTCCCTGGTCAGAAAAAACCGGAGCCCTTGATCCGTCCCAAACCATGCCTCAAGGCGTTTTGACAAAAAGTCAGCTTGATACCCTGACTGAAAAGGGAGAGCGGCTCTTTACCGCCCGCTTTACTCTTGACGATGGCGCAGGCAGACCAAAAGCCACCATGGCGATCCTTCCGACAAAAGCCCGCTCGACAGCACCAAACGGATTTGCACGAACATCGGGTCCTGATGCGTCTGCCTGCTCGTCCTGCCACAACGAACCTGTGGTTGGGGGGGCTGGTGATTTTGTTGCCAATGTTTTCGTCTCTGAAGGTTTCAACAATGCAGATTTTGATACAACCGACCCGCAATTTTCCAATGAACGTGGAACAAACCATCTGTTCGGCGCCGGGCTGATAGAATTACTTGCCCGCGAGATGAGCGCTGATCTGGATATCCAGCGCACACAACTACTCAATGCAGCGCGTGCCAGTGGCGCACCGCAGGAGACAGAGCTGACTTCCAAAGGCGTCACATTCGGCAGACTGACCGCCCATCCTGACGGATTGCTTGATGTCTCAAAGGTCGAGGGCGTGGACGATGACCTTATCATTCGTCCGTTCAGCCAGAAGGGTGTCATGACATCCTTGCGCCAGTTTTCGGTCAACGCGATGAACCATCACCACGGCATGCAGCCCGTCGAGCGGTTCGGCGCACGTTGGACTGGTGAAGCCGATTTTGATGGGGACGGCAAGTCTGATGAAATGGGCGCTGGCGACATCTCCGCGCTGGTGGCTTGGCAGGCGAGCCTTGCCGCGCCAATTCGGGAAACTCCCGACATATCCGGCTGGCGCGATGCGGCTGCAAAAGGCGAGGAAAATTTCACTGCCTTTGGCTGCGATACTTGCCACATCAAGGAATTGCCGCTGAAGTCTCTTTCTTTTGCCGACCCCGGTCCTTTCGATGTATCGGGAACCCTCAATGATGCCTCGGTGGAAAAATCCGCCACTTATGATCTGGCGCTTTTGGAATGGACCAAAACCCTCGCCCGAAACGATGCTGGAGAAATCATGGTGCCGCTGTTTGGTGATTTGAAACGCCACACCATGACCGATCAGCGCAATGAGCAATTGGGCAATGAGTTGTTGTCGCAGCGATTTGTTGACCGCAACATTTTTCTGACCAGTGAATTGTGGGGAGTGGGTTCCACCGCGCCCTACGGCCACCGTAATGACTTTACCACACTTGATGCAATCATTCTCGCCCATGGCGGCGAAGCGGCGGAAAGTGCGCAACTTTACAGGAATGCCGATGAGGCCGTCCGGTCAGAGTTGATTGCCTTTCTCAAAACCCTGGTAATCAAGCCATGAGTGCAACGGTGAAAAGAATTCTGCTGTCGGCATTGATGGTCGTTGCGCCTGCCTCCTGCACTTGGGCTGAAGATCAGGCACCTTTCAATTTTGATGTGCCGAGCCTGCATGAGGAAGCTGCCGCGGCTGGGATTGCGCACGAGTATACCGGCGCATGGGAATTTTTTGTCGGCGGCGGCGTTGCCAGTTTCGATTGCAATGGCGACCGTATGCCGGATGTGTTTCTTGCGGGTGGAGACAGCGAGGCAAAGCTCTATGTCAATCGTTCCACAAAAGGCAGTGCGCTGAAATTCGAATTGTCCGAGCCGGTTCTGGTTGGACGTGATGCACTCAAGGTTCTTGGCGCCTATCCCGTCAATCTGGACAACGACGCCTTCACCGATCTTGTTGTTTTGCGGCTTGGAGAAAACATCCTGCTAAAGGGTACTGGCAATTGCCGTTTTGAAAAGGCCAACCGTGCCTTTTCCTTTGATGGCGGAAGGGAATGGACGACCGGATTTTCCGCGACCTTTGAAAAAGACCGCAAATTTCCAACACTGGCATTTGGCAATTATGTAGACCGAACGGCGCCTGGTTCACCCTGGGGCACGTGCCATCCCAATGTCCTGTTGCGCGCCAGGGAAAGCGATCAAGCGGACGCGGCAATTCCGGACTATTCAGACCCTATCAGACTGGAGCCGGGCTTTTGCTCGCTTTCCGTCTTGTTTACCGATTGGAACGCATCGGGAGAACCGGCGCTTCGCATCACCAATGACCGCCAGTACTATCGCGGTGGCGAAGAGCAACTCTGGCAAGTCAGCCCGGGTCTGTTGCCAAAATTGTACACCCGCCGCCAGGGTTGGAAAAAGGTCAATATCTGGGGAATGGGGATTGCCGAAGCTGATCTCAATGGCGATGGCAGGCCGGACTATGCCCTATCGTCCATGGGCGACACGATGCTGCAGACACTCGACAAGCAGAACGACGAGGACCAGCCGGTTTATCGTGACATCGCCTATGACAGCGGCTCCACCGCGCACCGTCCTTATACGGGTGGTGATGGCCGGCCTTCTACAGGCTGGCACACCGAGTTTGCCGATTTCAACAATGATGCAAGAACGGATTTGTTTATCGCCAAGGGCAATGTCGAATCCATGCCGGACTTTGCCGATTTTGATCCCGACAATCTGCTGCTCGGTGGCATGAACGGGCGCTTTGCCGAAATGGGTGAAAAGGCGGGCATAGCGCTCAACCGCAAGGGGCGCGGCGCGGCGATCGACGATTTCAACGCTGACGGCATGCTTGATCTTCTGGTTGTGAACCGTCATTCGAATGTCAGCCTATTCCGCAATATGGGTGTGAAGACCGAATGGGGCACCGCGCCGCTGGGCAACTGGATTGGAATAGAACTTGACAACGGAAAATTCAACCGGGCGGGCATAGGCGCGAGGATCACCGTCAAGACAGGCAATCTTAGCCAGAACCGGACGATCCAGGTCGGCGGCGGACACTCATCGGGTCGCATTGGTTTTTCCCATTTCGGGTTGGGAGTTTCCGAGCGTGCCAGTGTTCGCATTCAGTGGCCTGATGGAGACTGGAGTGCCGAGTACCGAATTCATGCCAACAATTATGTTGTGCTGCGAAAAGACAACCCTGAACCGGTCTACTGGTATCCGGTGAAGGGCGAGTAGTCTTCTATACGCCGGTGGAACCAAACCCGCCCGATCCCCTTGATGTTGGGGAGGCCAGCTCGCGTAATTCGGTATTTGCCTGAACAACCGGCGCTATGACCATTTGCGCGATCCGCATCCCGCGAGTTACCTCAAAAGCCGCCCCACCCAGATTGATCAACAAAACGCTGACTTCGCCGCGATAGTCGCTGTCGATGGTTCCCGGCGTATTGAGGCAGGTAATACCATGCTTGAAGGCAAGGCCGGAACGCGGCCTTATCTGTGCTTCATAGCCATCGGGAATTTCAAACACCATCCCCGTTGGAACAAGCGACCGCTCGCCCGGGCCAATCGTCTGCGGTTCGCTGACCGCAGCACGCAAATCCATGCCGGCGCTGCCGCTTGTTTCATAGGCCGGCAAATCCAGCCCCGTTCCGTGCGGCAAAAGGACAATGCCAATTACAGGTTTGCTGGCGTTTTTCATCAGATGTCCCTTCTTCGTCTTTCCCGCCGCATGTCCAAAAGGGACAGGGGCAATTCTGTAGTCTCCTTGATTTCCTCCATGACAAAGGAAGCCGAAACATCATTCAGCGGCACCTTCTCGATCAAACGCTGATAGACCGCATCATAGGCTTTTACATCGCTCACCCTTGCCCGCAAGACATAATCGAGATCACCGCTCATCCGGTAGGCGGCAGTGATTTCGGGAATGGATGTAATTGCAGCACGAAACTTGCGCAACCAGTCAGGGTCGTGATTGGAAGTCCTGATCAGGATGACAACCGACAGGCCCAGCCCGGCGCGCTCCGCATCCACAAGCGCCACCCGCGATTTGATGTAACCGTCCTCTTCCAGCCGCTTTACCCTTCGCCAGCAGGCATTGCGTGACAAGTTGATCCGCTCGGAAAGCGAATCGGCAGATAGCGAGGCATCCTTCTGGAGTTCGCGCAGTATCTTGAGATCAAATTCGTCGAGTTCTGTCATAGATGAGACATTTATCCCAATATTAACCAAATATAAAGAAGATTTTGGGAGATCAGGCAGCCATTTTCGGGATAGCATTTATGCACATGACAAAAAACCCCGACAAAGGCACAATCCAATGACACGTACCTTGCAAAAACTGTTCCTTGAGCATCCTACCAGCGTTGAGGAAAGCTATGGCGAACATGCCCGTTTTGCTTTCGGCTTCGCTTTCAAATTGTTCATTGCAGCCTTCGCTGCGCTGGTCCATGCGATTGTCCCGGCAATGTTTGAAAAGACGGCCAGTACCATCGTCCGCTCCCTTTATGAGCGCACTCACAATCGCGGACGCTGAGAATGTGCCGTTGGGCAGCCTATAGCGGCAAGTCCCTCTATATCGAGGAGATCATCGCGGCTCCCTGCCATTCGCTGATCGAGCAGTCACACGCCGCCTCCGAATGCAAGACAGCAATCAATGGCGATGGTTTTGGCCTTGCCTGGTATGGCGATCATGAGGAACCGGGAATTTACTGTGACATTCTCCCGGCCTGGTCTGACCGGAATCTGCGCAATATCGCCCGCATGGTGAAATCACCGCTTTTTCTTGCCCATGTCAGGGCCTCGACCGGATCTCCGACAAGCCGCCAGAACTGCCATCCCTTTGCCCATGGCAAATGGTCTTTCATGCACAACGGCCAGATTGGCAATTTTGAGCAGTTGCGCCGCCCGCTACAGGCTTTGTTGAGCGACGAATTGTTCAATGCCCAACGGGGAACAACCGATTCTGAACTTCTATTTTTGCTGGCCCTCAACCACGGCCTTGATGAAAATCCGCATCTGGCATTTGTCAAAGCCATCAGTGAAGTTGAAAATCTGGCGCGCCAGCGCGGCATTAAACCATTGGTTCGCCTGACTGCGGCCTTTAGCGACGGTACGCATCTTTATGCCATTCGCTATTCAAGTGATCACATCGCACCAACGCTTTACGTCTCGCACAATACCATTGATGGCGGCGTTTGCCTTGTTTCCGAGCCGCTGGATGATCAGGGGCCAAACTGGTTTGCGGTCGAGGCAAACAAGTTCGTAACGATTACGGATCGCAATATAGACTATTGCAACTTTCTGGTTTGTCCGCAGATGGATCTGGCAACCGGCACCTGAGCGGATCGGCAGCCTTGTGCTTGCCTTGCGTGGTGCTTGGTATCATCCGGTCTTCAGGCGCGGCGCACCGCTTCAACTGCAGCAAGCCAGTGGTTTATTTTTTTCTGCAATGCATCTGGAGAGACTGGTTTGGAGAGGTAATCGTCCATTCCGGCAGCAATGCATTTTTCCATGTCACCCTTGATTGCGTGGGCGGTCACACCGATAATCGGAGTGTGCCTCTGCAGCTCCTTTTCGATTTCGCGAATGGCAGCGGTTGCCTCAAGTCCGTTCATTTCCGGCATTGAGACATCCATCAGGATCACCTTCGGATTGAAGCGGGCCATCATTTCAACGCCGATTTTGCCATTCCCGGCTATCTGAAATGAAAGACCGGCATTGATCAGGATCTGGGTGAAAACGATCTGGTTCACCTCGTTGTCTTCACAGATCAGGATGTCGATATCCCCGGCCTGCGGCGCATCTGAAACGTTTTGAACATGGATTTCGCTTTTGAAGGAATTAGTCGGAGCTTCCGGTTTTACTTCAGCGGTTCTGTTCCGCAATGCCTGCCTTGAGAAGTTTGAATTGTGCAGGATCGAGACGATGGTTTCCAGCAAATGGGATGAGCGCGCGGGCTTGATCAAGTGGCCCTGAATGCCAAGGGTCGAAAAGACCTTCCCGTCCTCGGTCTGGTCAACGCTGGTCAGCATGATCACCGGAATGTCCTTCAGCCCTTCAATCGCGCGCATCCTTGTGACCACATCGCCGCCATTGAGACCCGGCATCTGGTAGTCGAGCACCACGCAGTCTATCGTGATGTTCTGGCTGATTGCCATCTGCATGATCTGCAGCGCTTCGGCGCCATCGACCGCTGCCGCGCTGTCAAAATTCCACGCTGTCATTTGCTCGGTCAGGATTGCCCTGTTCACGCTGTTGTCATCCACGATCAGAATACGGGCACCGGTCACGTCGATAGGGATCTGTCTTTTCATTTTCATCTCTTTGTCCGCTGGCAGTTCAATCTCAAACCAGAATGTTGAACCCTTGCCAATTTGGGATTCAACACCTATTTCTCCACCCATGATCTTTACAAGGGATGAGGCAATCGCAAGTCCAAGACCGGTTCCCTCATGCTTGCGCGAGGAGGAGTTGTCGACCTGGCTGAATTTTTCAAAGACGGCTGCACATTTGTCAGCCGGAATTCCGATACCTGTATCGATCACCTCAAAACGCAATCGCCAGTTTCCATTGCTTCGCGGTGCCCCGCCAATGCCTGTAACGTTGACATAGACATGGCCACTTTCGGTAAACTTGACGGCATTGCCCATCAGATTGGTCACAATTTGTCGCAAACGGCCGACATCACCAATCATGTATTGCGGAAGCCCGGGATCAACGCGGACAATCAACTCAAGGTCCTTCTCGACAACACGTGAGGAAACCAATGTTGCGATATCCTCGATTGCCTCGGCCAGTCTGAACGGGGCCGGGTCCAGCTCCATCTGTCCTGCATCAAGTTTTGAAAAGTCCAGAATATCATTGATAATTGTCAGCAAGGATGCGCCGGATTTGACAATCACATCGGTGAACATCTTCTGGCGGGCGTCCATTTCAGTTTTCGCCAGTAATTCCGCCATTCCCATGATGCCGTTCATCGGGGTTCTGATTTCGTGGCTCATATTGGCGAGAAACTCGGATTTTGCCCGGTCCGCCTTCATTGCTGCATTTCGGGCTTCTTCAACTTCGAGTTCTTTCGCCTTTTGTTCGGAAATATCGAAGTAACTGATCAGGCGTCTGTCATCGCTTAGATTTGTGACGGAATAGATCAGCGAGACCCCATCGGCACGAAGCAACTCGGTAGGCTGGATATTCCCCTCGCGAATCCCGTCGAGACGCTGCTCCACATAGGCATCCCAGTCTTCGTCCATGATCTGGTAGACGCCATTGTTGCGGTTGATATCCATCAGGTCCCTGAACGGGGCATTCACCTTGAAGTCCGAAGGTTGAGTTTTCCATATCCGGTGAAAAGCATCGTTGATCATCTCGGTTCTAAGGTCGCGGTTGACAACCACGACACCAAGGTCCAGCGAACCGATGGTGCTTTGAAGATCCGATGAAAGGATTTTCGCTTTCTGGCTGGCCGCCTTCAATTCCTCGCGTTGGCGTACCTGTTCGGATACGTCCGCCACCACGATGCAGGCATAGGGATTGCCCTGATGGTCCTCAATCCTTGCGATTGTCGTCACAGAATCAATCGTGACGCCGTCAGCGCCGGTGAATGTTTCTTCAAACTCGACTGCTTCGCCCGTCTGGATAACGGCAAGTTCGCGCCTGTTGAATTCGATGGCGCGCTCTTCGCCAAAGATCTCCCGTGTAGTGCAGCCGATCAGTTCATCCTGGGATTTGCCGAGGATCCTGCAGAACTTTTCATTGACGAGGCGGTAGCGAAGATTGGCGTCTTTCACCAGAACAGCGTTTGTCAGGTTTCCCAACGCAGCTGAAGCAAGGGCAAGCTCGGACTTCTTTTCCGCAAGGGCAGTCTCATGCTGGCGCAGATTGGTTACGTCCTGCATGGTGATACAGGCGTAAGGCTCGTTGTCTGCGCCGTATATCCGTTTGACTTCCGTGTGCGATATGATTTCGCGCCCGTCAGGAAACCTCAGTTTCTCATCCGTCTGGTAGGTTTGACCATTTTCGATGACATCTAAATTGCCGGGATCAAATCCGGCGGCAACTTCCGCCCCAAAAAGTTCGACGGCTGTCTTTCCCACTACGGCACTGGCGGATTTTCCGTACATTGCCTCAAATTGCCGATTGACCAGCCGGTATCTGAGGCTCCTGTCGCGAATGACGAGCGCCGTTGAAAGTTCGTTGATCGCCGAGGATGCGACAAGAAGCTGGGAGTTCTTGTCAGCAAGTTGCTCCCTGCCGGAATACTGTTCGGAGATATCCTGCCGGACGCTGGCAATTCCGCCATCTGCCAGCTGATAGTCAATCCTTGAGATCCATCTTCCGTCATGGGTCTGGTAGGTGAAACGTTTTCCAAGGCCGGCTGCGCGCTCAGCGAGGCGTTCGTTTACCCATGCCTCTTCTTTGCCCTTGATACCTTCAACCAGACCGGTCTTTGCGAAATCGAGCAAAAACGCACCAATTGTCTTTCCAAGACGAATATCGGGAAAATCAGAATAAAGGGCCCTGAATTTCTCGTTGAAGGAAACCAGTTCATCCTTCCCGTTCCAGATACCCACAGCGGTATCGAGACCTGCCATCAGGTTGACGATATCACCGTGCGTATTGGTATCGCTTTTGGACTTTCGGTTTTGGCTGCTTTTGCCAGCGCCGTCTTTTTCTGTCGGCATGATTTGCGACCCCCACAGTCGAACAGAATGAACTTCATGGAAGCGCCGCGTCATTGGACGAATTGTTCCGATTGCTGATTAGACTGCTATTAACCTTAATATCGGGTAAATCGGGGGAAACTTAATATGATTTCAGATGAAGTTAAGCGATTTGGCGGGCAAGTTGCATCAGGCCGTGACGACGGATTTTGTTATTTCGCGGGCAATCCTGTCTGCCAGCCGTTTGGCAACTTCCAGTTTTGTCATTTCCGGCCACTCTTCAATCCCGCTGCGTGACAGTATTTTCACCCGGTTGACATCGCCGCCCATGACACCGCTGCTGCCCGAACCAATCCCACTGTCAGAGGAAACATCATTGGCAACAATCCAGTCGGCCTTTTTTCGTTCGAGCTTTGCCAGCGCATGTTTTTCAACATGCTGGGTTTCCGCCGCAAAGCCGACAACGAGAGCAGGGCGTTTCTTGTGATGGCCAAGCCCCTTGAGAATGTCCGGGTTCTCGGTAAGCGCCAGCGAGGCAGGGCCCTTGCCATCCTCTTTCTTCATTTTTTCGTTTGCAGCATCAACGGTTCGCCAATCGGCAACGGCAGCAACCATGACAGCAATATCGGCTGGTAATGCTGCTTCCACGGCAGCCTGCATTTGTCTCGCTGTTTCAACTTTTATCGTCTCTACATTGGCGGGTGCCGCAATATTGACAGGGCCGCTGACAAGAATGACCTCGGCACCAAGATCGGCCAGAGCCGCCGCAATCGCGTGACCCTGCTTTCCTGATGAGCGATTGGCAATATAGCGCACAGGATCAATCGGCTCATGGGTCGGGCCGGAAGTGACAATGGCACGTTTACCGGCAAGTGGTTTCTCGCGTGTATCGAGTATTTCGCCAATGAGCTCGACAATTTCCATCGGCTCGGCCATTCGCCCTGTGCCCGCCTCGCCTGTCTCCGCCATTTCGCCTGCCCGCGGCCCGATGGTCAAAATACCATCGGCTTGAAGCGTCGCAAGATTTCGTTCTGTCGCCCTGTGCTGCCACATGGCCGGGTTCATAGCAGGGGCGATCAGCACGCGCTGATTGGTCGCAAGCAGGATGGCTGAAGCCAGATCATTGGCAATTCCATGCGCCATTTTTGCCATCAGATCGGCGGTCGCGGGCGCAACCACGACCAGATCACATTCCCGCGCCAGTCTGATATGTCCGACATCCTGCTCGTCCTCCCGGTCAAACAGGTCCGTGTACACCTTGCTGGCAGCAAGCGCACCGATAGAAAGCGGGGTGACAAATTCGGTGGCTGCCTTGGTGAGCACCGGGCGAACCTCAACCCCGCGCTCGCGCAACCTGCGAATCAGATCGAGGCATTTGTAAGCGGCAATACCGCCGCTGATGATCAGCAGCACACGCTTTCCAGCCGCAGGAAAATCGGCGAACTGGGCAGTTGGCGTCCTGCTGGTTTGAAGCGAAATTTTCTCAGGCAGTTCAGATTGGACAAAGTCGTACCCCGAACCAGAGCGCTGTGCATTCGCAGTCTCAGCGGAAAGCAGCAGCCGTGCCTCTTCTTCCATCGAGCGGCCATTTTTGGCTGCCCGCTCGCGCAGGGATTGCTTGGCCCGTTCGTCCAGGTTTCTGATCGTTATGCTTGCCATATCGATATCATGGCAAATGATAGCATTGATTGCAATATCGAAAATAAAATGATTTCATTGCAATCATTTTATTGAAAGAATACGGCCCAGACAACGCTTGCAGCAATAACCCAAAGGGCGACATGCCCCCAACGCGAGTGGCGGGCTTCGGCTTTGCCAATCTGCTCGATTGTCTTGGGGGCTAACCTGAAACCCGTTTCGCCCATCAATGCCATTTCACGCGAAAGCTTTTCCGCCCGGTCAGAAAGTTCAGGCAGTTGGCGTATCAGCGATAAGCCCGCCTTTAAGCCGTCCTTGGCATCAGACGCAATCCCGATCGGACCAAGATTGCGCCTGATCCAGTCACCAACAACGGGTTCAGCTGTCTTCCACATGTTGAACGATGGATTGAGAGTTCGCGCCACCCCTTCAACCACAACCATGGTCTTTTGCAGCAACAGCAGTTCGGGCCGCGCTTCCATGTCGAAAAGCTCCGTTACCTCAAACAGCAGGGTCAACAGCTTGGCCATGGAAATTGTTTCGGCAGACTGGCCGTGGATTGGCTCCCCGATAGCGCGGATGGCCTGAGCAAAACTTGCAACATCATGATGGCGCGGCACATAACCCGCTTCAAAATGCACTTCTGCAACGCGCATGTAGTCGCGGGTGATGAAGCCATAAAGGATTTCCGCAAGAAACCGCCGCTCCTTCTTGCCAAGTCGCCCGGCAATGCCAAGATCAACCGCTACAATGTCGCCTTTTGCGTCAACAAAAAGATTTCCCGGATGCATGTCCGCGTGAAAAAAACCGTCCCGCAATGTGTGCCGCAGAAATGATTGGATAAGTGTCGCTGCGATGAGATCGAGATCATGCCCCGCAGAGCGGATTGCCTCGATATTTGACAATTTGATCCCGTCGACCCAGTCCATTGTCACGCAGTCGCGGCCCGACAGGGCCCAGTCGATTTCAGGAACCCGAAAACCGGGATCATCCTTCGTGTTTTCACCCAGTTCGGAGAAGGCTGCCGCCTCAAGCCGCAAATCCATCTCGATTTTGGCTGATTGGGCGAGCATGTCTGTTACGGCAATGGGACGCAACCGGCGGCTGGCGGGAATGTACTTTTCCTGCATTCCGGCAATGGTGTAGAAAGTGTCGAGGTCATGTTGAAAGCGCTGGCGTACGCCTGGCCGGATCACTTTTACCGCGACCTCGACACCATCGGACTTGCGAACAGCCTTGTGCACCTGTGCGACAGAGGCGGCTGCCACGGGTTCGGAAATCGAGGAAAACATGTCATCAATCGGCCGTCCCAGAGAGGCTTCGATCTGGCGGATGGCATCGGCCTTGCCAAAAGGCTGCATCTGGTCCTGCAGCAATTCGAGATCCTTGGCGATATCAACCCCGACCACATCAGGCCGCGTTGCCAGAAACTGGCCAAGCTTAACCCAGCTTGGGCCGAGCTTGTTGAGGGCAACCGAGAGTTTTTCGGATCGGCTCTGGTCCTTCGTCCTTGCGCGCCGGATCAGGCCGGCAATCTTCTGTCCGACACGGGCAGGCGGCGGCAACGGATCGGAAGGCAGGGCGCTTATGACGCCCTCGCGGGCCAGGACATACCCGGCTCTTGCAAGCGAAAACAGATTGTTTATCGTTCCCATGATCGGATCAAAGTTTCCAGCCGGAATGGATGGTGGCAATGCCACCGGTATAATTTGTCCAGTCCACCCGGGCAAAGCCGGCGATTGCGATCATTTTTGCAAAATCGGGCTGTTTGGGAAATTTCCGGATTGATTCAACCAGATACTGGTAGGGCTCCCCGTCGCCGGTTACCATCCTGCCGATTTTCGGAATCGCTTTCATCGACCATTCATCATAAAGCTTGTCGAGAACAGGCATGTCGACTTCGGAAAATTCGAGGCACAGGAAGCGCCCGCCCCGCTTGAGCACCCGGTAAGCCTCGTTGAGAGCGATATCAATCCGCGGCACGTTGCGGATGCCGGTGGCAATCGTATAGGCGTCAAAAGTGTTGGCTTCAAACGGCAACGCCTGCGCATCGGCTTCGATAAAATCGACATACTCACTCAAGCCGTTCTTGGCTGCGCGCTGTGCACCGACTTTCAGCATGGATCCGTTGATATCGAGAACCGTTGTGTGAACCGTTTTGCCAGAAGCTTCGACAATGCCAAATGCGATATCACCTGTTCCGCCTGCCACATCAAGGCTGTGCCATCCGCTTCCAGGTTTTTTTGGCGGGGCCAGCGTGGTTATCAGCGCATCCTTCCATATCCGGTGCATGCCTCCCGACATCAGGTCATTCATGATGTCATAGCGCTCGGCTACCTTGTGAAACACCTCATTGACAAGCGGCTGTTTCTCGCCATCCTCGACTTTGCGAAAGCCGAAGCTTTGCGCCATTTCCACCGGTTCCTTTGTGCGGGATGTTTCGTTGGCCATCAAGGTTGCATTTGTCATGGGTCTGCCAATACTCTGCGCGTGGTTGCACCGGTTTCAAGAGTGAGTTTAGTTTAATGCGAAGCGGTTGTAACGTAACAAATTGATTTGGAGTTAATGTGTTTTTTTACCATAGCGCTCCGCGCACCAAAGAAAATGCGTCAGCTTCGCACAGTGTTTCATTTATATCAGGGACGATTGCGTAATGCCGGAATTGCCCGAGGTTGAAACCGTATGCAGGGGTCTTTCCCCGGTCATGGAAGGGGCTGTCATTTCCAGCCTAGAACTGCGGCGTCCAGATTTGCGGTTTCCCTTCCCTGTCGGATTTGCTGACATGGTCGTGGGCCGCAAGATCATTTCGTTGGGACGGCGGGCCAAATATCTTCTGGCTGATCTTGATGACGGCATGACAATCATCATGCATCTGGGCATGTCCGGCTCGTTTCGGATTGAAGTTGCTGATGACAGCAATGTTCCCGGCATCTTTCATCATGACCGCAGCAGGATCAGTGCACATGACCATGTGACTTTTCATCTTGCCCATCCTCTGGGCAAGGCGAGGGTGATTTACAACGATCCGCGCCGGTTCGGTTTCATGGACATGACAGAAAGATCAAGGCTTGGGGAACATGCCTTCTTCAAGTCCCTTGGTGTTGAACCGGTTGGCAATCAGCTGTCCAGCGAACTATTGGCTACATTGTTTGCAGGCAAGGTCGCTCCTCTCAAATCAGCACTCTTGGATCAAAGTCTGATTGCAGGTCTTGGCAATATATATGTGTGCGAGGCGCTGCACGAAGCCGGTCTGTCTCCCTTGCGCAAGGCCGGCAGCCTGGTAACCGCGGGCGGAAAACCGAAAAAGCAATTGCTGCCTCTGGCAGGCATCATACGGGATGTGGTCAACCGCGCCATTGAAGCAGGCGGTTCATCGCTGCGCGATCATCGCCAGGCAGACGGTAGCCTCGGCTATTTCCAGCACACTTTCCGTGTTTATGATCGTGAAAATCACCCTTGTCCGACGTCGGGGTGCGCTGGAATAATCAGGCGCATCGTCCAGTCAGGGCGCTCAACCTTCCATTGCCCGGCATGCCAGCGCTGACCCGGCATCAATTTGTAACAGGGAAAACGACATGCATCGGGGCGGCTATGCGGCCCCATTTGAAATGAATCGGTTTTTTACCTTCAACACGTTGACTTTTCGCTCCATCTGGCTTTATAAGCTGACAAAATTTCCGGCGGCTCAATTTGGAAAAAATTTGGGCCGCCTTGTTTTGTTGATCAATCTCTGTGTGAAGAGGTTCAACAAACGGAACCACCGATAACAATAGACGGATACACTGACCATGGCCAATACAGCCTCAGCGAAAAAAGCAGTACGCAAACTTGAAGCCCGCACTGACGTAAACAAGGCCAACCGCTCCCGCATGCGTACCTTCGTGCGCAAGGCTGAAGAGTCGATTGTGGCAGGTAATGCAGAAACAGCGGGTGCTGCCGTAAGAACAGCCGAGTCTGAAATCATGAGAGCCGTTTCAAAAGGCATTCTTAAAAAGAACACCGCTTCACGCAAAGTGTCACGCCTGACAAAACGCGTCAAAGCGCTTTCTGCCTGATTGCTCCTTTTATTGCGCATTCGGTGACCGCCGGTCGCCAACGATACTTTCAAGCCCGTCCAATTTTTGGATGGGCTTTTTTCATGCATTTCTCGACCAGTTCGCCATTGCTGATTTGCGCCGCTGCGTATCCTCGCGCTTGTTTCCGCAGGCAATCAAAAATTGCGGCTATTCTTTCGCCATTTTGAAGCCACGAATGGAAACCACCAATCTGTCACATCATTTATAAGGAGCGATCCTTGGGACGGATTTCTGCTGAAATCAGATTGATGGGGAAGAATTTCCTGATTCGCAATTTTTCTAGGAATATTTTACTATCCGTAAAGTACCAATATTTTCAGAAGCTTAAGAGGTGGTTGAAGAGATAATTTTCCTACCAAGGGAAAATAAAGCAGAAACTCGAGTCAACCCCCCGTTTTGTAGAAATTTTTTTCACGGGCGTGACTTTTCTGCGTTTTCCAAAAGCAAGCCTGTAAATTCGTTGATTCACAAGTGTTTTTCGCGCTGCTTTTTCTGATCAGCAGGAAGAAAAAAATTCAAAAAAAATGCGTTTACGAAAAATTTACGAATCACGGTTGCGTGATTTTTTTTGCCTGTGTAGGTTCTTTTTTATCGACACTAAAGAGCGGAGTTTATTCCGGTTCGAGGCGTCCAACTGGTAGTCCCAGACCTAGATTTGACAGTTGATCTGCACTTTGAATGATTTCGGAGTGGGGTTTAATCATGCGCAAGTATAGCCTGGTTACAGTTGGAAACAAGCGGTGGCGATGGCGGTCACCCAGGGACGGGTATCCGGGAAACGTTTGATACGTTTCGCGTTACTTGCTTCGGGTGTCTTGTGCGGATTTGTCTGAATACCGCATGCAAAGCCTAAGGGGGCTAAAGTAAAATTGTTGAAGGTGTTGCCTTCGTCGAGGCAGAGAATTCGGTTGAGGATTCTGCTGTCGGGATTTGGCACATCCATTTTTTGAATGTCCGTTCAGGGTGCAACGGCATCGGTATCGTTTGTGAGGTGAAAACAGGAATGACATACGCAGCGGATGTTACATGCCAGCAGGCTTGGGGGGAGCTTGCAGGCTCGGAAAAATCGGCCTTGGTTGACGTTCGTACAACCATGGAATGGGAAACAATAGGCAGGCCGGACCTTTCATCCCTCGGCAAATCGGCCATTTTTGCCGAATGGCAAATGTTTCCCGCCATGCAGGTTAATCCGCACTTTGCCGAGATGGTGGATGAGGCGCTGCGCGCTGCCGGTGTTGGCAAAGACGATCCGGTTTATTTTCTCTGCCGTTCAGGTGCACGCAGCCAGGGTGCTGCCAGCGCGATGACCGCTCTTGGTTACACCAATGCATGCAATATTCTGGCAGGCTTTGAAGGGGTACCCGATCAGAGCGGCGAAAGAGGAAAGGTGAACGGCTGGCAGTTTGAAAAACTGCCATGGAACAAGGAATAAATTGAGCTGGAACACAGGACTGGCTTTTAAGGCGCGGGGCAAAATAAGCGCTTATCACATATACCGGCGGGAAATTGACAATGACATCCATTAATAACAACGAAAGCGGAGACAATCCGATTCAGGTTGCATGGCAGCGGGTACGACAACAATTGCAGACCCAGTTGGGGGCGGAGGTCTTCAACAGCTGGTTTGGAAGAATGCAGATTGAGGTGGTTTCTGGCGGTGTTGCAGTTCACACGGTCCCAACAGCCTTCCTCAAGAGCTGGATCAATTCGCACTATCGCGATCTGGTCTGCGAACTGTGGAAGAAAGAGGACAGCTCAGTTCTTCGCGCCGATATCATGCTGCGTTCGGCTGTCCGTCGAAGCACGGTTTTAATCACTGAACCCGAACGCGAAGAACCACAAAAACAGGTTCGCGGCGACTTGGTTGAAACTGGAAAGATCATGTTCTCCCCTCCAGTTGGCGCCCGGGGAAATTTTCCTGCCAATCCTGTCGGTCAGGATGTCAATTTTGCCGGATCACCCCTTGATGCCAAGTATACGTTTGCAAATTTCATCGAGAGCAAATCAAACCGAATGGCATATGCCGCTGCGCGTTCAGTGGCTGAAGGCGACGGTTCGTCAGTTCGCTTCAATCCGCTTTTCATTCACGCCAATGTTGGTCTCGGCAAGACCCATCTTCTGCAGGCGATAGCCTGGGAGGCGCGTCAGCGGGATCCATCCAAGAAGGTGCGCTATCTGACAGCCGATTACTTCATGTGGGTGTTCGCCAAGGCGTTGCACAACCAGACTGCCTTGTCGCTGAAGGAGACCCTTCGTGATATAGACCTGTTGTTGATTGATGACATGCAGTTTTTGCAGGGAAAATCCATTCAGGCCGAATTCTGCCATCTGCTCAACGAACTGATCGACAGTGCTCGCCAGGTTGTGGTCGCCGCAGATCGCCCTCCGGCAGAACTCGAAAGCCTCAATGAGAGAGTGCGTTCACGTCTCAAGGGAGGTGTCGCCCTCGATATCGAAAACCCTGATTACGAGTTGCGCAAGTCGATCCTCAACATGCGCTATGAGGAAGCACGGCGCGACCAGCCAAGTCTCGATATTCCTGAGGATATCCGCCACTATGTGGCAAGGCAGGTCAATACAAGCTGCCGTGATATTGATGGCGCTTTCAACCAGCTCTTGCTTCAGCACAAATACAATGATGGCCCCGAGGGCTATGAAGAACTGGACAAGATGCTTCGCCATCTCATCAAGTCTGGAGATCCAAAGCGCGTGCGTATTGAGGACATACAGAGAATCGTCGCCCGGCAGTTCAATGTCGCCCGCAATGACCTGTTATCCAACCGCCGCACGCGCCAGATCGTTCGCCCCCGCCAGATTGCAATGTATCTGGCCAAGATGATGACACCAAGATCGCTTCCGGAAATCGGTCGCCGATTTGGCGGCAGAGACCACACAACTGTCCTCCATGCGGTCCGCAAGATTGAAGATCTGATTTCCCAGGATAACAAGCTTGCTCAGGAGATTGAGTTGCTCAAACGTCTCATTCTCGACTGATACAGGAATGATGATGCAGGTAAAATGAAGCTGCTTGCCAATCACGGCAGGCAGTTTTTTGCGCCATAAACCGCTACTTGCAGCTACACTTCAAGAAAGCATTTCTGATGATTCCCGATCCAGCTTTCCATTGCAAGAGGTTTTCCCCAATAATGCGATGTATTTGCGATTAAACGCCCGATGAATTATCAGTCCAGTGTTGCAAAACCTGTCATTTTTAAGCATTTTACGGGTCATGTATGGAAAGGGTGCAAGCCTCGGCCAAATACGGTCACGCGCCTTTACCGAGAAAATCGACCGCAATTTTGAATCCTCAAAATGAATGCGGCAATGATTGAGTATTCCTTTAGGGACTTTTGTAATGCGTGTAACCATTGAACGATCAAACCTTCTGAAATCCCTTGGCCATACACACCGTGTGGTTGAGCGTCGCAACACCATTCCCATTCTGTCCAATATCCTGCTGATAGCAGAGGGCGGACAGTTGCATCTCAAGGCGACCGATCTCGATCTGGAGATTTTTGAAAAGGTTCCGGCTATGGTCGAGCAGTCCGGCTCAACCACTGTTCCCGCGCACATGCTGCATGATATCGTCCGCAAATTGCCGGATGGCTCGGAAGTCATGCTGGCCATGGAAGAGGATGGCAATTCGATCAAGATAACCGCGGGTCGTTCGCGCTTCACGCTGCAATGTCTGCCAGGCAGCGATTTTCCCGATATCACAACCGGCGAGTTCAGCCATACATTCCGCATGCCGACATCAGGGCTCAAGCAACTGATCGATCTGACTCAGTTTGCCATTTCAACCGAAGAAACCCGTTATTATCTCAACGGAATTTTCTTTCACGCGGTTGAAGACGCAGGCGATCTTGTCTTGCGTGCTGTCGCAACCGACGGTCACCGCCTTGCCCGTGCCCAAATGAAGGCTCCGTCAGGCTGCGAAGGCATGCCGGGCATTATTGTTCCGCGCAAGGCTGTTGGAGAAATCCAGAAACTTCTTGAAGATCCCGATGCAACGGTCGCTGTTGAAGTTTCCGAGACGAAAATACGCCTGACAGTCGGTCAGGTTGTCCTGACCTCCAAACTGATCGACGGCACGTTCCCCGATTACAACCGCGTCATTCCTGTTGGCAATGACAAGGAACTGAAAATGGACCGCGCCAGCTTTGCAGCAGCAGTTGACCGTGTTTCTACAATTTCTTCCGAGCGTGGACGCGCCGTGAAACTGGCCGTCGCCGATGGCCAGATTGTCCTGACGGTCAACAACCCTGAATCCGGCAGCGCGACCGAAGAAGTTGCCGTTGAATATACGGCCGAGCCGCTTGAGATTGGTTTCAACTCCCGTTACCTGCTGGATATCACCAGCCAGTTACGCGGCGATGAGGCAATTTTCATGCTCTCTGATTCCGGCTCGCCAACTCTTATTCGCGATACTTCCGGTGACGGTGCGCTGTTTGTCCTGATGCCCATGCGCGTTTGATCCAAGTGCGCGTCTGACCTCAAAGGTCGTGTCGCGCCAGGCGGCATTCGTGTTAGACTTGGCCAATGATTCTTTTTGATGCAAGATCAAGAAGCAATTTTGAAATCGGTCCGATAGAGATGAATGCGCCCATAGGCCGAAGCCTTGTTTCAACGGTTTTTCTGCGTGAGTTGAAGCTCACGGGTTTTCGCAATTATGCCAGTTTGAGGCTTGAGCTGGACCAGCGTCATGTGGTGTTGACCGGAGATAACGGGTCAGGCAAGACCAATCTCATGGAAGCAGTTTCCTTTTTGTCGCCGGGCCGCGGCTTGCGCCGGGCAGCCTATGAGAGTGTTGGAAAAACCGGATCGACCGGAGCCTGGACTGTTTTCGCCGAACTTGAAGGTGCTGAAGGCAGCGTCTCGATTGGCACCGGACTGACCGAAACTGCCGCAGGTATCGACACCCAAAGGCGCGTGCGGATCAACGGGACGCAGGTGAAGACCTCCGAAGAGCTTCTCGACCATTCGCGTATTGTCTGGCTGACCCCCGCGATGGATGGCCTTTTTACAGGAACAGCAAGTGATCGGCGCAAGTTTCTCGATCGCATGGTGCTTGCCATCGATCCCTTGCACGGTCGCCGGGTGGCGGATTTTGAAAAGGCAATGCGTGGTCGAAACCGCCTGTTGTCCGAAGAAAATTCCCACTCCCAATGGCTGGATGCTGTCGAGGCGCAAATGGCCGAATTGGGGACGGCGATTGCCGCCGCCCGGATGGAACTGGTCTCGCTGCTGAGCGGTGTGATCATCAGGAACAATGATCCTGCTTCCCCTTTTCCTGATGCCATTCTCCACATGGAGGGCTCACTGGAGAACAGCTATGGTGATATGGCCGCCAGTGACCTTGAAGGCGAGTATGTTGAGCGGCTGAAATCTGCAAGGTGGAGCGACAAGGGCGCCGGACGCACGCTCGAAGGTCCGCACCGCTCTGACCTAAAGGTTGTACATGGTCCAAAATCCATGGTTGCATCCTTGTGCTCGACCGGCGAGCAGAAGGCACTGCTTGTTGGCATTTTGCTGGCCCATGCCCGCCTGACCGCGGAGATGAACGGATTTCCGCCCATCTTGCTGCTGGATGAAATAGCAGCACACCTCGATGCCTATCGCCGGGCAGCGCTCTTCGACATGATAGATACGCTTGGCTGTCAGGCATTCATGACGGGAACCGATTATCAGCTCTTTGAAGCGATGGGAAAACGCGGTAACTATTTTAATGTAGCAGATGGAAAAGTTACGCCAAACGGATGATGAGGTTCGATGAGGAAAGCGGGAATTTTCAATGTTAAGTGAAGCCGAACTTGAGCGGTATGCCCGCCACATCGTCCTTTCTGAAGTCGGCGGCAGCGGACAGCAAAAACTGAAGGCTGCAAAGGTGCTGGTCGTTGGCGCCGGCGGGTTGGGCGCTCCGGTCTTGCAATATCTTGCCGCTGCCGGCGTTGGAACCCTGACAATCATTGATGACGATGAGGTGTCGCTTTCCAATCTGCAGCGCCAGGTCATTCATGACACTGGAAGTATTGGACTGGCCAAAACGGTTTCGGCCCGCCGTGCGCTTGAGCGCATCAATCCTCATTGCACCATTCATTGTCATGCTGTGCGCTTGAACCGTGGCAATTGCATGGAGCTTCTTGCGGGTCAGGACGTGGTTGTGGACGGCTCGGACAATTTTGAAACACGCTACCTTGCTGCCGAGGCATGTGAAAAACTGGAGATTACCCTTGTCAGTGCGGCGGTTGGCCGGTTCGACGGAAGTCTGACTACTGTCAAGCCGCACGGCGTGAATGACGGAGGCGAACCCAATCCCCGCTACCGCGATATTTTTCCTGAAGCCCCGCCTGTAGGCATGGTGCCCAGTTGTGCCGAGGCGGGCATTCTTGGCGCCCTGACAGGGGTGATGGGTTCCTTGCAGGCACTTGAGGTGATCAAGGAAATAACCGGAGTTGGTGATCTACTGACGGGCCGTCTGTTGATGGTGGATGGCAAGTCGATGCGATTTGAAACGGTAAAATACAAAAGGGGCGGGTAAGCAAAATCCATGCACAGATTTGAAGTAATCCGGTTGATGCCAGACGATACCGACTGGACGCAGGTTCTGGATCTGATCAACAAGGCGTTCTCCTTCATGGACGGAGTGGTCAACCCGCCCTCTTCGGCCCGTCAATTGACTGCGGAAACATTGAAGTTGAAAGCGGGAAAAGAACTGGCATTTGGCATTGTCGATGAGGGCAGGGTTATCGCCTGTCTTTTTTGTCACAACAAGGGCGATTGTCTTTATCTGGGCAAGCTGGCGGTCGCTACTGAGCATCAGGGCAGGGGATTTGGCAGCCATCTGGTTGCAAGAGCCGAAATTCAGGCCCGCAAAATGGGGATCAGCGAGCTGGAATGTCAGGTTCGCGTCGAATTGACCGGTAACCGCGCCTTCTTCGAGACGCTGGGTTTTGTCAAACATGCTGAAACTTCGCACGAAGGGTTTGATCGAACAACCAGCATTACCCTGCGCAAATGGCTCGATTGAAAAAATCAGCCCTTTGTTTAAGCCTAAAGCGAAAAACGCAGCGACATGCACGAAAGCCCGCCGTCAACCTTTGCGGCTTCCTCTGCATCAAGCGTTCTTACGCTGTAGCCCCGGCTTTCAAGAAGCGCTTTCGTCTTCGGGAATCCCGTGCGCATGATGACGTGGTCATTGAAGCGGATCATGTTCGCAGCCGCCTCTTCTCCCTGCGGTGCCTCGATCACATCATAGTCTGAAAAGCAGCCTGATGCCGCAAGTATGGCGGTCGAAAAAATCGTTTTCCCGTCCAGCAGCCCGCAATCGGATTTGAAATGCAATACGCCTTCAGGCGTGTGGACAATACGCACTGCATAACCAAGATCTTCAAGTATTGGCTTAAGCGCTGCAACGCCTTCTTCATTGGTGCGCGCCGACAGGCCGATTATCGCTTCGTGATCGCTAAGCAGAATATCGCCGCCGTCAACATAGCCTTTTTCAATCCGCTTCACAGAACCGAAAAGTTTTTCAAGATCAGGGGCAATGGCCGCAGATTCGCCAAAGCGGCTTGCTGCACCCGGGCGCAGGATGATTGCCGTTCCTGCCGCACAAAGCGCCGGATCTTCAACAAAGACAGAGTCCGGAAATTCTTCCAGCGCCGGCAACAGCGTCAGCGCGGCACCCGATGCCGTAAGAAATTCGGTATATGCCTCATGTTCCCTGCGAAAGTTATCTGCATCGGGGTTGGGTCCGTCCATGGCCCGAAGCCCGTCGGTAATGCTCTTGCTTGGCAATCTTGAAACAGCATGGGTGAACCGGAACGAGCGGTCTTTAATTGAATTGTTCATTATCTTGCTTTCACATGAGGCGGGGGAGAATACGGTCTGGCGGACGGTGACCGTCAAACAGGGTATGAATGTTGATGATCACACGTTCGCCCATCTCGATACGTCCCTCGATTGTCGCCGAGCCCATGTGGGGCAGGATGACCGCCCTGCCGTTTTGTGCCAATTCCAGCAATTCGCTCGAAACGGCCGGCTCGTGCTCGAAGACATCGAGACCGGCACCTGCAATCCTGCCCTCTTGCAGCGCTTTGACAAGCGCATTCTGATCAATGATCTCACCGCGTGCGGTATTGATGATCAGGGAACCTGGCTGCATCAGTGCAAGCCGGCGCGCGGATACAAGGTGAAATGTTGCCGGGGTGTGCGGGCAATTGACGGAAATGATATCGGTTCTGGCCATCATCTGGTCGAGGCTTTCCCAGTAGGTTGCCCCCAGTTCCTGTTCGACTTTCTCACTGACGCGGTTTCGGTTGTGATAATGGATGGAAAGACCGAAGGCCTTGGCACGTCGGGCAAAAGCTGTACCGATGCGGCCCATTCCGATAATACCGAGCCGCTTGCCCCAAATCCTGTGGCCCAGCATCCAGGTTGGCGACCAGCCCTTGAACCTGCCTGATTGCAAAACCTCCATGCCCTCATAAAGACGGCGCGAAACGGCAATCATCAGGCCCATTGTCATGTCCGCGGTATCCTCGGTCAGGACATTGGGTGTATTGGTGACGCATATACCCCTTTCGAGGGCTGCATCGACATCAATGTTATCAACACCATTGCCGAAATTGGCGATCAGTTTCAATTGCGGCCCGGCCATCGAAATCACCGAACGGTCAATCTTGTCGGTAACTGTTGGTACAAGACAATCGGCTGTCTTTACCGCATCGATAAGCCTCGCATGGGTAAATGCGACATCATCCACGTTCAGGCTCGTATCAAATAGCTCGCACATGCGGGTTTCCACTTGCTGCGGCAATTTACGGGTAACGATGATTTTTGGTTTTGTTGTTGGCATTCATTCCTCAAAAACAAGATTTTTCGCCGATTAGGGCAATCTGTTGACGGCTCTTTAACCCAATACGGTGATACTTCTTTTACCTTGATTGGGTATCGCGTTCAAAGTCCCTGTTTACCAGACCCCGTTCGAAGAGCAAATCAAAAGAACAGGCGGGAAGTGTCAGCGGTTCGCTGAACGTGGATGTATTACCCGGTCTGGAATCAGGAATTTGGGAACCGGAGTGGAAAAACTGATCATGATCCCTTCTTGCTTAAAATCACTTCTTTCCGTTTGTGTTTTGATGGGCGGAATTTCAATGTCCTCAACAATTGCGGCTGGTCCGGCAATGGCCGAAGTCAAAGGCGCCTCCGGCTTGCCTTTGCCAAGATTTGTCAGTCTTAAATCCAAAAGGGTCAACATGCGTGTCGGACCCGGGCGCGACTACAAGGTCGAGTGGATGTATACAAAGGCCGGGTTGCCGCTGGAAATTCTTCAGGAATATGACAATTGGCGCAAGGTGCGCGACTCAGAAGGTGAAGAGGGCTGGGTCCTTCAGTCCCTTTTGTCCGGCAAACGCACAGCCATCGTCGCCCCCTGGAACAAGGATGAGAAATCCAGTCTGGTTGCATTGACCAATGCACCAGGGGACACGTCGGCGATCATTGCAAAGCTGGAGCCTGGTGTCGTCACGCAGGTGAGCGAATGTGACAATGGCTGGTGCAGGGTGGAAGTTGAAAACGTTAGAGGCTACGCTTCGCAGGATCAGCTATGGGGCGTTTATCCCAACGAGCGGGTCGAGTAATCAGTTAGTCGATATAATAGTTTCAAGGCCCTGTTGCATTTCTGCAATGGGGCCTTTTGCTTTTTGTGTTCCTGAGATGGCAAAGGCTGATCTCAGTTGAGCGGCCTTGGAGTCGGAACAGGAATGTTTCCTGCGAAAGGCGCAAAACCATTTGCAGCACTGGTTGCCGTTTCAACAAGGTCGCCAACCGGGTCCACGATAACGCTGGCCGCTGGCGCGGGGCCTGATTTTGCCGGAGCATTTGCAGGCGCAGGAGCAAGCAAGGGATTGACCTTCGCAAATTTTGCTCCTTTTCCAGCTTCAATCGGCTTGCTGTTCAGGGCAGCCAAGGGATCAATCGTTTTTGGTCCGTTGAGTTCGGGTGCCACAAATCCGGAAAGGGATGCCGACTGGTATTCAGCCTGTGATGCGGGCTTGTCACCTGCTGACAAGACCGTACCGCATTGTGAAGGAAGTTGGCTGACGGTAATTTCCCTTTTGGGTTTCGGCTTTTCAGGCTTGGCTGGCTTGGGTGAAGGTTTCCTGGGCGCCAGCGCCACATCAAACCACCATTTGAGCGCAGCACCGCAGCCGTCATCTGATGGCGGAGCCTCTTGGCTTTTGCAGGCAGGCGAACCCGACTGGCACCGCAGGCGGATATGAAAATGGTAGTTGTGACCATAGACCGGCCTTAATTTGCTCAGCCAGGACCGGTCGCCCTGGACCGTGTCGCAGAGCTTCTTCTTTATTCCCGGATGCACCAGAACGCGCTCAACTTGCGAAAAACTTGCCGCCGTGCGCAGCAGGTTTTCGTAGGATTTGTTCCAGCGCCGGTTATTCACATAAGGCGTGCCCTCTTTCAGGATATTGATTGCACTGGTTTCCTCGCGCTCCTTGTAGGTCAACCTGCGGTCCGGCATCGGTGTCAGCCACAAATCCGCATCAAGGCCGATCTGGTGCGAGGCGTGTCCGGTCAGCATCGGCCCGCCGCGAGGCTGTGAAATGTCACCAACAAGTATCCCGTTCCAGCCGACTTTGCTCGCCTTGATCGAAAGCTGTTCGATCGTGTTGATCAATTCCGGATGTCCCCAGCGCCTGTTGCGTGACAGACGCATAACCTGCCAGGTTGGCCCATCGACCGGAATGGCAACGGCCCCAGCAAGGCAACCTTTTGTATAAAATCCATACGAGGCTGACTGGAGATTGGCAGGCGATGTCATGCGCCCGAACACCTGTTTGGCAACAGGTTCCGCAAAGACTGCTCCAGGCACCAAACCATAGGAGGCAAGGGTGCCCGCCAAGACGATCTTGTTAAAATAAGCGGCAAATCGCATGGTGCTCAAAAGTCCTCAGATCCAACAAATTCAAAGATTATGCAATTCAACATTCAACAAACGAATCGATAACCAGAAGGGTCAGGGTAGATCAAATCCTGTTTAGAAATCATTAACCAGTGTTGTGCGCATTTCCGGTAGTGACGAAATATTGAAGAATCCGAAAATTGAAACCGCTGCGATTGCCATTTGAGATTTTGATCAGCCCACCCCATATTGGAACCACATTATGGTCGTGAATATGACCTTTTTAGGATGCGCGACTGAGGCGGGTATTTTCGGAGAAGCAGATGAGTGAAGTATCAATCAACTATTTCAGGCAGAAACAGCATTCAGTTTTGAACATGGTTCATACCTGGCTTCTGGTTGGTGGTTCTCTTATTCTTCTGGCTGCCTGTGCCTATGTATTTTTTGGAGCAAGCGGCATTGTCTATGCTGCCGTTTTTGGCGGCATCAGCATTTTCATGGCAAGCCGCATCAGCCCTGCAGTTGTATTGAAAATGTACAAGGCGCAGCCGGTCAATCGAAACGAATTTCCGGCCGGGCACCAAATTCTGGATCAACTGGTGGAGCGGTCCGGCCTTGAACACCGGCCTGCCCTGTATATTGTGCCTTCCAACATGATGAACGCATTTGCGGTTGGGCGAAGAAACAATTCGGTCGTCGCCATGACCGACAAGCTGGTTCGCGCAATGAGCCAACGTGAACTCGCAGGCATCATGGCCCATGAAATTTCCCATATCCGCAATGAAGACATCAAGGTGATGGCTATTGCCGACATGGTCAGCCGTTTTACTTCAATGATGTCAACCTTTGGCACTTTTTCGCTGCTTGCCAATCTGCCTTCGGTCCTGTTTGGCGGCGGTACTGCAGTTCCCTGGAGCGTTGTCGTCATTCTGATTGGCGCACCAACAGTTGGCGGCCTGTTGCAATTGGCGCTATCTCGAACGCGCGAATACGATGCCGACCTTGGGGCCGTCATGCTGACAGGTGATCCTGACGGGCTTGCCTCGGCACTGGTCAAACTTGAAAAAGCACAGGGCAGACCTTGGGAAGGAATGATCCTGCCTGGTGGCCGTGTGCCTGCCCCCTCGCTGCTGCGTACCCATCCGAAAACAGAAGATCGCCTGGAGCGTCTGATGGCGCTGAAGAAAATGCCTGATGATATTGGCGAACTGGGGGATATAGCTGCTGAGCGACCGTTGCGCGAAGACACACACGCTGAAGCCGAGCGACGTGAACTGCCGCGGAAATCATCGCCTGTACCAAAGATCCAACGTAAATGGGGACGCGGCGAAGGCTCAAAATACGCAGACTATGCAACGCTTCTCAATACCAATAAACCTCCGCAGATCGAATATACGGATCATGAAGATCATCCAGGTTCCAGTGAAAGCCTGAACGAGGCAAATGGCAAGCCAAGGATCAGGATCACCCGGGGCGGGGTTTGGTGGTAGCCCCCGCGGGCTTGCGGTAATTCACCGTTGTTTAACCAGAAATCAATTTCAGCAAAAATTTACTGTCTTTGTTCAGCAGATTTTCCTCACCTTAGGTCAACATCGTCCCAAACTTAACGGGGGCGTTTATGTTGAAGAAAATAGGACCGCTGATCATTGCGGCAGTATTTTTGGCATTTTCCGGGGGAGCCGCCCAAGCGGTTTCCAGCCTCGTTCCAACGTTCGGATTTGCACCGGCTAATGATTTTGCCCGGACTTTCGTCAGGTATGACAGCGGCAATGACCTGAGTACCGGCCTTGAGCGTCATTGCCTCGCTGTAGCACTCTATCACGAAGCACGGGGCGAACCGAAAATCGGCCAGATCGCAGTCGGGCAAACCATCTTGAACCGGGTACGTTCTTCAGTCTATCCAAACACTGTCTGCGGCGTGGTTTTTCAAAATTCGCATGCGCGCAATGCCTGTCAGTTTTCCTTTGCCTGCGATGACCGCAGCGATATTCCGGCACGAAAGCGGAAATTCTCCGAACTTTTGGAATTGTCCGGCTCGTTGTTATCCGAAGAATACCGGTCCAGAAAAGGGAGAAATGATTTCTTTGGCGCTCAGGCGGGCTATCTGACACATTACCACCGGCACGATGTTGCACCATTCTGGTCAAGCAGGATCGACAAGGTTTTCCAGATCGGCCAGCATGTTTTTTTCAGCAGCAAGCGGGTCGTAAAACGGTATCGTGCCGATGAGGCTGCCGAAATTTCGCAGCTGCCGATTATCAATGCGTCAAACCAATTTGGGCTGCGGTAACCGACGCTCAATCGTCTCGCACCTTGCCGCGCATTTTCTTGACAGTTCCGCGCCCTGATTTTTCTTTCAGGCGCCGTTCCACCGAGCCCTTGGTCGGGCGTGTCTTCTTGCGCCTTGGCGGCGGTGGTTTGGCAGCCTCGGCAACAAACTCGGCCAGCCGCTGCCTCGCGTCCTCCCGGTTACGCCCCTGTGTGCGGTGGCTCGATGCCTCAATGATCAGTTCACCGTTCAGCGTCATCAGATGGCTGGCAATCTTCTTCAGCCTGTTTTTGATATAGGGCGAAATACTCGGCGAGTTCTCAACGTCAAACCGCAATTGCACCGCTGTTGCAACCTTGTTGACGTTCTGGCCGCCCGGGCCGGCTGCGCGAATGAAGCTCTCGGAAAGCTCGTTTTCGGGGATAACAGGTACCGTGTAGCCTTCCCCGGTCATAGCTACACCTTGACCCAGTTGCCGGCTTTGCCCGAAGCGTAGATGGCATCAATGACGCGTTGGTTCTTGTAGGAGTCCTCAAGGGAAAACAAATGGCCAAGCGACGCTTTTGCCTTTTGGTTCTTCCTGTTGAGAACCGCATTGCCGAAGGCTTCGGCTTCGAGCCGGTACTGGTTCAGCCCGCTGTAACGGAAAACCTGTGCCTCGCTGTGGTTCTGGTTGTGCAAGCGAACCTCGTCGCCTTCATAAAGATTTGAATTGAAAGGAACCGTCAGCTCGATAAATCCCTTTTCACCGTGAAATACCATGTGCTGGCGGTTTGCCATTTGCGTCGAGATATAGAAGCTGAGTTCAAAATCCTCGAAGTCTGCCCGTACACTGGCATAGCAATCGGTCTTGAACTTGGGATCATAGTCGACCCTTGCCTCAAGACGCACAGGTTCCCTACCTGTTGCAAAGCGTGTGGCGACTGTCGGGTAGACAGCGATGTCCGGAATCACCCCGCCGCCTAGTTCGGGAATATTTCGCATGTTCTTGGCGTCCTTGTTGAAATAGGTGAACGCGCCATCCACCTGTCTCAACTTGCCGATTGCACCCTGCCTGATCAGTTCGCGAACTTTCAGCCACTGCGGATGATAGGTCACCATGAAGGCTTCGGAGATGATGACATCATGCTTGTCGCGTGCGGCGATAAGTTTCTTGATCTCGCTGGCCTTGAGGGCAATCGGCTTTTCGCAAAGCACATGCTTTCCGGCCTTTGCCGCCTTCAGCGTCCACTCCACATGCTGCGAGGTTGGCAGCGGAATATAAACAGCATCAATCTCGTCGCTTGCCAGCATTTCCTCGTATGAGCCAAAGGCGGCAAGTGCACCGAAATGCACAGCAGCTTTGGTCGACCGTTTAAGGTCGCGGCTGGCAATGCCTGCCAATATCCCGTTGTCAGCCTGATTGACCGCCGGGATGAAATGTTCGCGGCCGATTTTTGCAGTTGATAAGATTCCCCAGCGCAGCATAACGTCACTCCCTTGTTTGCAGCTCAACTCTATGGATTATTCCGGCAAAAGAAAAGCCGGAGCTGCAGCCCCGGCTTTGGAATTTTTCAAGTTGACAGCAATCACCCCCTGAGGACCCCGCCCGTCGACTTTGACACATTCTCGATGATCTTCGCCGAGACAGCCTCGATCTCTTCCTCGGTCAGGGTCTTGTCGGCTGGCTGCAGGGTCACCTGTATGGCAACCGATTTCTTGTTTTCACCAATTGAAGCGCCTTCGAAGATATCGAAAATCGAAACGTTCGAGATGAGTTTTTTGTCAGCGCCTTGTGCGGCTTTCAACAGGGTTGCCGCATCCTTTGCCTTGTCCATGACAAAGGCAAAATCGCGCTTTACAGCCTGAAAGCCCGAGAGCACCAATGGCGGCTTTGTCCGCGTCGCCTTGCGCTTGGGTTCAGGAATGGCATCAAGGTAAATTTCAAATCCGCAGAGCGCGCCTGATACATCCAACACTTCAAGTGTCATGGGATGAAATTCGCCAAAGGTTCCGAGCGTGATTTTCGGACCAAGCTTGATCGTGCCGGAGCGGCCCGGGTGATACCAGTCCGGCCCGCCGGCCTCGATCTGGACTTTTGTGGTATCAAGTCCGCAGGCTTCAAGCGCGGCAAGGGCATCAGCCTTTGCGTCAAACACACCGACAGGTGATGCATTGCCTGCCCAGTCACGGCCGGAACCGGTGAGTTTAGCCGTGCCGCGGCGAATGCCTGCAGCAACGCGGCGCTGGTTTTCAGGTTTGTCGCCCTCATAAAGATGGCTGACCTCAAACAGCGCCACGTCGCCAACACCATAGTCGGCATTGCGCTGGGCAGCCACAATCAGGCCCGGCAGCAGTGACGGCCGCATGTCGGACATGTCGGCAGAAATCGGATTGGCTACCTTGAGTTCAGGCAAGCCGCCGCCAAAGGCTTTGGCATGCGGCTCGGAAATGAACGACCAGGTAACGGCTTCGAGCATGCCGCGCGTGGCAAGCGCTCGCCGCGCATTGCGGGTGCGAATCTGGCCTGTGGTCAATATCTTCTTGCCGACCGAACCCATGGCGGGAAGCGGTTGCGGCTCGATCTTGTTGACGCCGTTGACGCGCATGACTTCTTCAACCAGGTCCGCCTTGCCAAAAACATCAGGACGCCAGCTAGGAACAATCACTTTCACTGTCGCGCCGGAGCCTTCAACGACAAAGCCGAGGCTGGTCAGAATTTCGATGGCGCGATCGCGCGCAACCTCAATTCCGGTGAGGCGCTTGATCTCGGAAAGTGGAAAATCGATACTGAGAGCAGGTGCTGGTACTGTTTCGGCAATCCGCGCCTTGCTGGATGAGCCGCCACAAAGTTCGAGAACCCATTTGGTGCCGATATCGAGACCTGCCTGCATGAATGCCGGATCAACGCCGCGCTCGAAGCGGTAACGCGCATCGCTGTTGATGCCGAGCGCGCGACCCGTGCGGGCAATGGTCAACGGCTCCCAAAGAGCCGATTCCACGAGCACATTGGTTGTTTCAGGAGAGCATCCCGAATGCTCGCCGCCCATGATCCCGGCAAGCGATTCTGGTCCGTTGTCGTCTGCAATGACAAAATGATCAGCGGTCGGCTTGTAGATCTTGCCGTCAAGCGCGAGAAATTCTTCCGTTCCAGTTGCGCGCCGCACCCGCAAAGCGCCTTGCACCTTGTCGGCATCAAACACATGCAGCGGGCGGCCATGATCAAACGTTACATAGTTGGTGATGTCGACGAGAGCCGAGATCGGACGCAGGCCGATTGCCTTCAAACGCTGCTGCATCCATTTGGGCGAGGGGCCGTTCTTTACGCCCTTGACAAGACGCAGACCAAACGCCGGGCAAAATTCCGCCGCACCCTCAGCCGACAGATCAACCTCAACCGGACATTCACCGTCACCGCCAATCGCGGGAACCTGCAAGGGCTTCATAGTACCGATACCGGCTGCAACAAGATCGCGTGCGATGCCGCGAACGCCCAACGCATCAGGGCGGTTCGGCGTAATGCCGATCTCTATGACCGGATCATTGAGCTGCGCATAATCGGCAAAGCGGGTGCCGATCGGCGCATCCGCCGGAAGATCAATAATGCCGTTGTGGTCATCCGACAGCTCCAGCTCGCGCTCCGAGCACATCATGCCATGGCTTTCAACGCCTCTGATATTGCCGATGGACAGGGTGACATCAATGCCGGGAACATAAGTGCCTGGAGCAGCGAAGGCACCGACCAGTCCTGCCCTGGCATTGGGCGCGCCACATACGACCTGCAACGGCTTGCCATCACCGGTATCGACGGAAAGCACCTGCAGCTTGTCTGCATCGGGATGCTTTGCGGCAGTCAGGATTTTGGCGATGATGAACGGGTTGAACTGCGCGCGTGTATCAACGCTTTCAACCTCTAGGCCGATCATGGTCAGCGCCTCGACGATGTCATCAAGACTTGCATTTGTTTCAAGATGATCCTTGAGCCAGGACAGGGTGAACTTCATTTTATGATTCCACGTGGTTACGGGTAACGGTTGTACTTTCAACGCCGGGCAGCCTGTCATCAAGGCAAAGCCATGCCAGCCGCTCTTTCGTATAGCCGTGCAGGGTTGGCGGGTAATTCTCGGGGTGGTCCATGAATCCGGTATAGAAATAGAGGTCTTCAGCAAGTCCCGCATCGTCATATCCGACAGGCGTGCCACACCTGTTGCAGAAATATCGGGTTACACTGCCATTGACATATTTTCCAAGACTTGTGGTTTCAGGCCACTGTATCAGCGGACGTTTGAAGCCGACAAACGCAACAACGGGCGCAGCATTTGCACGGCGGCAATCCTCGCAATGGCAGAGTGATGAAAAGTGAGGCGCAGCAGACGCCTCCATTTTCACCCCGCCGCAGCGGCAGTGACCCTTGTGGGCCCTGTCTTGAATTGTTTCGGTTTCAGCGGGCTGGTTCAACTGCTCAACCCCCCAAAAAGCGTTGGCATGTCGAGCGGGCGGAAACCGTAGTGGGAAATCCAGCGTGCATCCGCATCAAAAAAGGCGCGCAGGTCCGGCATGCCGTATTTAAGCATGGCAATGCGGTCGATTCCGATACCCCAGGCGAAGCCCTGATAAACATCCGGGTCGAGCCCGCCCGAGCGAAGCACATTCGGGTGAACCATGCCGCAGCCGAGAATTTCCATCCAGTCGGTGCCTTCACCGAATTTGACTTCCGAGCCCGAGCGGTCGCACTGGATATCCACTTCGAGCGACGGTTCGGTAAACGGAAAGAAAGACGGACGGAAGCGCATGTTGATCTGGTCGACCTCAAAGAAGGTCTTGCAGAATTCTTCGAGCACCCATTTCATGTTGGCGACATTGGCGGTCTTGTCGACCACAAGGCCTTCAAGCTGATGGAACATCGGCGTGTGTGTCGGATCGCTGTCCTGGCGGTAGGTCTTGCCGGGAATGACGATGCGGATTGGCGGCTCCTGGTTTTCCATGGTGCGGATCTGCACCGGCGACGTATGGGTACGCAAAACCTTGCGTTCGCTGGTTGCATCGGCTGGCATGAAAAACGTGTCGTGCATTTCCCTCGCCGGATGGCCTTCGGGAAAATTCAGCGCCGTGAAATTATAGTAATCGGTTTCAATGTCGGGGCCCTCGGCAATGGAAAATCCCATGTCCGAAAAGATTGCCGTGATCTCGTCAATCACCTGTGAAATCGGGTGAATGCGGCCGCTTTCTGAGGGGGAGGGGCGAACGGGAAGGGTAACATCAACGGTTTCGGTTTTGAGACGTGTCTCGATTCCGGCGCGTTTAAGAATGTCCTTGCGGGCGGCAATGGCTTTGGTCACGGTATCCTTGAGACCGTTGAGCGCGGGCCCCATGGTTTGGCGCTCCTCGGGGCTCATCTTGCCGAGGCTTTTCATCTGCTCGGAAATCGAACCCTTCTTGCCGATTGCGCCAACGCGCACTGTTTCAAGCGCAGCCTCGTCTCCGCTGGTTTCAATAGATGCCAGAATTTCAGTTTCCAGTGTTTTCAGATCGCTCATGTCAAATGCTCTGTTGCTCAAAACAAAACCCGCGTGGCATGATTGCCAGCGCGGGTTCGAAATACATCATATTTTTCTGCTTCGAAAGCGCGCTCGTTAGTTAACGGCGCTTTCAAAAGCATTTGGTGTTGTGTTTTTGAGATATTCCAGCGCCTTTTTGGCCGCTGCACAAACCGCAGTGAAGGATTCAGCTTCATGGATCGCCATGTCTGAAAGCACCTTGCGGTCGATCTCGATGCCGGCCTTGTTCAATCCGTCGATCAGGCGTGCATAGGTCAGGCCGTTTTCACGGGCTGCCGCATTGATACGCTGAACCCAAAGCGACCGGAAATTGCGCTTGTTGGCGCGGCGGTCACGCGTTGCATACTGCATTGCCTTGTCGACAGCCTGTGAGGCCATGCGAATGGTATTGTTGCGACGACCACGGAAACCCTTGGCGGCCTTGATTACTTTTTTATGTTTTGCGTGTGATGTCACACCGCGTTTTACACGTGCCATGTTCTTAGCTCCTTGATCCTGCTCTTACTTCGCGTATGGAAGATAGTGGGCGATAACTTTTTTGGCGTCAGCATCAGCCAGCACGGAAGTGCCGCGCGCTGAACGCAAAAAGTCGTTGGAACGTTTGATCATGCCGTGGCGTTTGCCTGCCTGAGCGGCTTTGACCTTGCCGGAAGCGGATACCTTGAAACGCTTTTTGGCGGCCGATTTTGTCTTCATCTTGGGCATTTGCGAACTCCTTGATGTTGGAAACCACGAATTGTGGAAATGTCAAAAAGCTCCGCCTTTTTGAAGACCCGATGAAGAGGCTTCGGCGGAGCTTTCGCTCTCAGACCACCATGGCATGCCCTGCCAGCTGGTCAACGAGGTGCTTTATAGCGGTAAATCGCCATATTGCAAGGGGTTATCGCCGCCAAAGCCATAAAAATGAGGGTCAGCTTCGCTGCGGCTGCCAGGACTAGAATCCCGGGGCGTTGAAGGCGGAACCAAAACACGACAGCCAGAGGCTGCGCGCAATGCGCCTTGCATACTCGTTGGCTATTGCAGCCGCCCCTGGCGCAAGGCATTCTCTGGTCGTTTCCTCAAAAAGGCATATCCACTGGTCGAAATCGGCGCTTTCCAACTCACCAATTGCCATGTGAACCTGAGGTGGACTTCCCTTGTATTCTCCGCTTTTGAGAAGGATTGAGCGCCAGAACTGTTTCATCCGGGCCAGATGTGGCTCCCAGTTTCCCTGATTGCGGCTGATGAAAATGGGTCCAAGGCGTGAATGGGCCTCGATTTTCCGGTAGAAACTGTCCACCAGCCTGTCGATCATCAGGGGATCAAAGGATACTTCCTGCAACACAGGCGAAGACAAGGTAGTGCTCATGGTCAACAGGGTCTCTGATCAGGTGAAATAATGCAGGGCAATACCGGCAAGAATGGCCCCCCAAACACTTGAATTGATGAATGATCGCAGAATGCCGCCGTCTTCTTCAACGCTCATGCCAATCTTTCGGCGAATGATGTCACCGGGCAATAGCAGCAAATAAACCAGAAAACGCACTATCGGCATCTGTCATCTCCTTTAACAAGTATTTTTAATACCAGTTTAATCCGGCTTGTCAATAAGTGGTATTTATTTTACTTGTTTGCCATGAAGCTGACCTTGCAAACCGATATCGCCCTGCGCATCCTGATGACACTGGCGGCCGAGCCGGAAAGACAGCGCTCGGTTGAAGAGATTTCAGATCATTTCCGCCTATCAAAGCATCATGTGATGAAGACCGCGCAACAATTGGCAAAGTTGGGCTACATCAAGACAGTCAGGGGCAGAGCCGGCGGGATCAGACTTGCCCGTGACAGCGCCACCATCCGCATTGGCGAGGTAATTCGCGCCGTTGAGCCGGACATGAAAATGGCTGAATGTTTTCAGGCAGGCAACAAAGGTCAACAATGCGCTCTGTTGCCCAACTGCAAATTGAAGGGCCTTTTGGGAATTGCACTTGTCCGTTTTCTCAGTGCCCTTGATGAAAAGACCCTGGCAGACATATGCTGAAATCCCGCCATAACCGGAAATGCTCAACAAAAAAGCCGGACTTGCGTCCGGCTCTGGAAAAAGTTTGACCAGTCTGTCTTTTGACCAGCCTATTTGGCCGGCGTGACGACTATCATCATCTGACGGCCTTCGAGCTTTGGTGCAGACTCGACTTTCGAAATGTCGACAATGTCATCGCGTACGCGGTTCAAAAGATCCATGCCGAGTTCGAGGTGAGCCATTTCACGGCCGCGGAAGCGGAGGGTAATTTTCACCTTGTCGCCTTCACCGAGAAACTTCACCACAGCCTTCATCTTAGTCTCATAATCATGAGTGTCGATGTTCGGCCTCATCTTGATTTCCTTGACCTCTTGAACCTTCTGCTTCTTGCGCTGTTCAGACGCTTTTTTCTGGGCCTGGTATTTGTACTTGCCAAGATCCAGGATTTTGCAGATGGGAGGATTGTTGTTTGGAGAAATCTCTACTAGGTCAAGACCTGCGGCAGCAGCCAGTTCCATCGCCTCGGATGTTGGCGTTGAGCCCCTGTTGACCCCGTCAGCATCGATCAGCTGAACTTCCGGATTTGTGATTTCTTCATTGGACCGTGGTCCAGATTTGGTTGGCGCTTGCGCTCTATGCGGACGGCGAATGGCGATAAACTCCTGTTTTGTTGTCGTATCTGGCGAATGTCCGGTTTGCTGCACCGCAATGGCGTGCATTGTATCGGACGAAATGCCCTTATTTGCTATTCTTTTGGAAAAATCAATCGTGGGCAGCTGCTAGTTAGCACGATTCATTTTCAAAAGCATTTAAAAATGCATAAAAGGATATTGAAACGAATAGCTGGGAAAGCAATCTTGGACCTACAGAAAATAAGTGTTGGCACGGCGCCGCATGCAAGACAGATTGCTGTGCGTTTGAGAGAGGGCAGAAGTCCAGGCCTTGTCTGGCTTGGCGGCTACCGCTCGGATATGGCCGGAACCAAAGCTGCCGCCCTCGATAAATGGGCAGTGGACAATGGTCATGCATGTCTGCGGCACGATTATTCCGGTCATGGCGAATCAGGCGGCGATTTCGTCGATGGCACAATTTCGCGCTGGCTTGAGGAAAGCCTTGCCGTATTTGACCGGTTCACAAAAGGGCCCCAGATCCTGATCGGTTCTTCCATGGGAGCGTGGATCGCCCTTCGAATGGCCCAGGAACTGGCAAAGCGCGGACAGTCAGGCCGCCTTCATGCAATGGTTCTTTTGGCTCCGGCCCCCGATTTCACGCATGAGTTGATGCTGCCGGAGCTGAGCGACGCGATGAAATCCGATTTGCAAACCAAAGGTTATATGAGCGAGCCGTCCGAATATTCGCAGGAGCAGAACATTTTCACAAGGGCACTCTTTGAAGATGGTGAAACCAATCGCGTGATGACTGGACCCATTGCGACTGGTTGTCCGGTACGCATCATCCAGGGAATGCAGGACCCGGACGTGCCATATACCCATGCCTTGAAACTTTGTGAGTTTCTTCCTTCAAACGATGTGACAATGACCCTTGTGAAGGATGGTGATCATCGTTTGTCCCGTGCTGATGATATTGCGCTAATCCTGCGCGCGGTTGGCGAATTGGCTGGAGAATTGGCATAGTGAGAATTTCCGTTGTTTCCAGTGCATTTGTCGCTGCCGTAATCGGCATAGGCAGCACGCTTGCCCTTTTGATCGCCGCAGCCAAGGCACTGGGCGCTACCGAAGCCCAGACGGCAAGCTGGGTTACCGCGATCTGTCTTGCCAAGGTCTTCGAGACAGGTTTCCTGTCATGGCATTACAAAATGCCGATTGTCACCGCCTGGTCCACAGCGGGTCTCGCACTGATCGGGGCAAGCCTCGGTTTTTCCATGGAGCAGGGCGTTGGTGCCTTCATTGTAGCCGGACTGTTGCTTGTCGTAACCGGACTTTTCAAACCGTTGACCAATCTTGTTGCCCGCATCCCCAATGGCGTTTCAGCAGGCATGCTGGCAGGCATATTGCTGCCCTTTGTCATTAACGCCGCTAAGACCGCCGGACTTGATCCTTTGTTTGTCATGCCGCTTGTCGCCCTGTTTTTTGTGGCAAGGCTGTACAATCCTCCTCTGGCGGCAATCGCCGCATTTATCGCCGGTCTCGCCTATGCGATTTTGCGCGGCGATATCAGCCAGGCGCCGCAGCTGACAGTCTCGACACTCGAATGGATCACGCCTGAGTTCAGTTTCGCTGCGCTTGTCGGCATCAGCATTCCGCTTTATCTCGTCACCATGGCATCGCAAAATCTTCCGGGCGTCGCTGTACTGCGGGCAAGTGGTTATAATCCTCCTGCGGGACCACTGATTGCGGTCACGGGATTGTTTTCCACTCTGTCAGCTTTCTTTGGTGCCAGCACCACCAATCTTGCAGCCATCACGGCAGCCATATGCACTGGTGAAGACGCTCACCCGGACAAAGACAAACGCTGGATGACAGGCCCTTTTTACGCCCTGTTTTATCTGGTTTTTGCAGTTTTCGGTGCCTCACTTGTTTCACTGTTCAGCTTGTTGCCTCCTGTTTTTGTGTCGCTCATCGTGGGGCTGGCTTTGCTGGCCGCTGCAACCAATGCAACCACAATCGCACTTGCCGATGAGAGCCAGCGTATTGCCGCGATGGCAACTCTTGCTGTCACGGCTTCGGGAATCGCGTTTTTCGGAGTCGGCGCAGCGTTTTGGGGACTGATTGTCGGACTTGTCGTTGTCGGGCTGCAACACCTCAAAAGCAGAAAGCCCGCCTGATGATCCCTTCTCAACGCAAGACACGTATCGACGGGTTCGGCGCTACAATGCTGGTCGGAATTTCGGGCGTTCTGGCGTTCAACCAGGTGCTGATCAAGCTGGTCAATGTCGGCATGAACCCGGTGTTTCAGGCAGGCTTCCGTTCGCTCTGTGCCATCCTGCCAATGCTCGGCTATATGTGGCTTCGCGAGAAGAAATTCTCCCTGCGTGACGGCAGTCTGTTGCCGGGAATGGCATGCGGAATACTTTTTGCCTTTGAATTTTCCCTGCTGTTCAAGGCGCTGGATTATACAAGCGTTGGCCGCACATCTGTACTGTTTTACACCATGCCGATCTGGGTTGCCGGGGCAGCGCATTTTCTCATTCCAGGCGAACAGTTGACACCGCGCCGCATTCTCGGCCTGCTGTTCGCGGTTTCAGGTGTGGCGCTCGCCATGCTGCGCAACGATCATCCGGCAACTGAAAACGCCTTCCTGGGTGATATGATGGCATTGCTGGCAGCAACAGGATGGGCAGGAATTGCGCTGATTGCGCGCACCAGCAAGCTGTCGAAATCATCGCCCGAAATGCAGCTTCTTTACCAGATTGTTGTCTCTGCCCCCATTCTGTTGCTGTTGGCCTGGTCCCAGGGTGAATTGTTTCGCGAAATGACTCCGCTCCTATGGGGGTTCTTCACCTTTCAGGTGTTTGGCATTGTGTGCTTCACCTTTGTCTTGTGGTTTTGGGTATTGTCGATCTATCCAGCATCCGACATGGCAAGCTATGCGTTTTTAACGCCCGTACTGGGAGTGTTGCTGGGAGTCATTTTCTTCGCCGAGCCTCTGACGCCCAACATGATTGCAGCGCTTGTACTGGTCGGCGCCGGAATTTATCTGGTGAACCAGCGGTCGACCTAGCCACCGCCGATCAAAATTCCCGCACCCAGAACCAGGAGCCCGCCAAAGACGATCTGGATCAGTGCCTTCAGCCAGGGCGTTTCCATGTATTTGTGCTGGATCCATGTGATGATCAGCAACTCGACAACAACCACCGCAAACGCCGTATAAGTGGCGGCCCAAAAATCAGTGATCAGGTAGGGCAGGGCATGTCCAAGGCCGCCCAGTGCTGTCATGATGCCGGTTACGAAACCTCTTATCATCGGTGAACCGCGTCCCGAAATCACTCCGTCATCAGAGGCAACCTCCGTAAATCCCATCGAGATGCCCGCGCCAACTGAGGCTGCAAGACCAACCAGAAGTGTTGTCCAGGTATCCTGTGTTGCAAAGGCAGTCGCAAAGATCGGTGCAAGCGTTGATATCGACCCGTCAATCAGCCCTGCAAGACCCGGCTGAACATAGGTGAGAACAAACTGCCTGTGTTCAGCGGCTCGCTCGCTGTCCTGCACATCTTCGGGTGCATGTTTCTTTTCATAGCCCATGGCCGCGCCGATATGGCCTGCCTCCGCACGCGCCAGATCGCCCAGCAATTTGCGGATCGAGGCATCTTTTGAACGTTTTGCTGCTGCTGAATAAAAACGCGCGGCCTGGGTTTCCATGTCGGCCGCCTGCTTGCGGATTACATCTATCCCGCCGAAGGTGGCGAGCGAACCCTTGACCAGCCAAAGCGGCTTGCGCGAATAAAATCCGCGCACGTGTTCGCGCCGGATCAGCGGAATTTTTTCACCGAATTTTTCGCGGTGCATGTCAATCAGCCACCGGCGGTGTTCATCTTCCTCTTCGGCCATCTCGTCAAAAATTTTTGCCGAATCGGGATACTCGCCCCGAAGCATTTCGCCATAGGCTTCATAAATACGCCCGTCATCTTCCTCCGAGGAAATCGCCAGAGCCAGAATTTCCTGTTCGCTCAGGTCGGTAAAGTTGCGCTTGGACAGATTGGCAAAGCGGTTGATCAGGGAGAGAACCATAAGGGAGCTTCCAAATTGTTTAGAATTGGATGGTTTAGAATGATTCTAATCTAGAGAAGTCACGTTATTAGTCAATCAGACAGATGGCGGTTTGGCGGGAATCAATGCCAGGAGGCAAGTTTGCACCGCATCTTTTTCACACCTCGATGGCTTTTCTCATTTCCTCGACAAATTTGGCGGCTGCAACGGACAGTGTCCTGTTGCGCAACTGGCCGACAAACAGAAAGCCGGGTTCGACCTCGCCCTGTTTGAGCGGGATCGACTTCAGCGTCCGCTCTGCATGGAATGCGCTGATTGCAATGGGTATCGCAAAGGCAACCCCGCCCCCTTCCATGGCAACGCGTTCGAGAAACGCCGGATCATTGGATTCAATCACCGGATTGCATTTGAGCCCCTTGCGCAGCATGGCCGCTTCAACCAGTTGCCTTACTCCTTCCCCCTTGGGCGAGAGCAGCAGATTGTATTCAATACAATCGGCAAGGCGCAATTCACGCTCTTTTGCCAAAGGGTGATCAACGCTTACGAGGCACTGGATATCCTGCCGCGCATGGATGAGGGTATGAACTTCGGCCAGCTTTTGCGGCTGAAATGCCACCATGATATCGGCATCGTGCGCAACAAGCCGGCGTTCAACATCATCTCGGTTCATGCCGTTGACGTCGAAGGTGACACCTGGAAACATGTCCCGGTATTTGAGGATCTGGCGGGGCAGAAAATAGCGGGTGGTCTCGCGCGTTGCTGCAATCCGTACATGGCCGAGCCGCAAACCGGACAAATCGGCAATGCGCGATTTCACCCGCTCCAGATCAGCCATCTGGGTGCGAATATGCTGGATGAGGATTTCACCGGCACTGTTGAGGTAGACGCCGGTCGAGTGCCGCTCGAAGATTTCAACGCCCAATTCCTGCTCCATCGCCAAGATACGCCGGTTCAGTGCCGAGGCAGTAATCGACAATTCTTCGGCTGCGGCACGGATGGAGCCCGCCTTGGCAACAGCATCAATATATTTGAGCGGAAGAATGTGACGCATGAAAACCCTCGAAACCTGTGATGCATTTTTTGCATCACCCTAAACAACTTTTAGCAGCATACAAGAGCGCGGCTGCATTCTACCAATATCAGGACGTTTGTTTCTGTTGGCACAGTTCCCGGCTTGGCGTGAGGTTTGCAGCCAATTGTGGCGCTTCATTCGGGCTCGCGGTCAACTGACGTCGAACACGAAATTCTTGACCAGAGGTATCCTGCAATGTCGTTTATGAAAAAAACTGTAATTTCTTCCCTCGCGGCTCTCGCGCTTTCCACATCTGCAATGATGTCGCTCGCACAGGCTGCCGAAACAATCAAGGTTGGTATCCTGCACTCGCTCTCGGGAACGATGGCAATCTCCGAAACAACTTTGAAAGATGCCATGCTGATGCTCATTGACGAGCAGAACAAGAAGGGTGGGCTGCTTGGCCAGCAACTTGAGGCAGTTGTAGTCGACCCTGCATCAGACTGGCCGCTGTTTGCTGAAAAGGCTCGCGAACTGATTTCCCAGAACAAGGTATCGGCTGTTTTCGGCTGCTGGACCTCGGTGTCACGCAAATCCGTATTGCCGGTATTCAAGGAACTTGACAGTGTTCTTTTCTATCCGGTCCAGTTTGAAGGCGAAGAGAGCGAGCGCAATGTCTTCTACACCGGCGCCGCACCAAACCAGCAGGCTATCCCGGCTGTGGACTATCTTGAAAAGGAAGAAAAGGTTGAGCGCTGGGTACTTGCCGGAACCGACTATGTCTATCCGCGCACAACCAACAAGATTCTGGAAGCCTACCTGAAATCAAAGGGGGTCAAGGATGAAGACATCATGATCAACTACACGCCATTTGGTCATTCCGATTGGCAGACGATCGTCTCTGATATCAAGAAATTCGGCTCAGCCGGAAAGAAAACCGCAGTTGTCTCGACGATCAACGGCGATGCCAATGTTCCCTTCTACAAGGAACTGGGCAACCAGGGTATAAATGCCTCCGATATTCCAGTTGTGGCTTTCTCTGTCGGGGAAGAGGAGCTCGCCGGCCTTGACACAACTCCGCTGGTTGGTCACCTGGCAGCCTGGAACTATTTCCAGTCCGTCGATACACCTGTCAACGCCGAGTTCATCAAGACTTGGAAAACCTTCATCAAGGATGACAAGCGCGTCACCAATGACCCCATGGAAGCCCACTATATCGGTTTCAACATGTGGATCAAAGCGGTCGAAAAGGCTGGTTCTGTTGATCCCGACAAGGTGATCGAGGCTTTGCCTGGCATCGAGGTTCCAAACCTGACGGGCGGCATGTCCACCATGCTGAAGAACCATTACATCACCAAACCGGTCCTGATTGGCGAAATCCAGGCAGACGGACAGTTTGAGGTCGTTTCGGAAAGCCCGCTTGTTGAAGGCGATGAATGGTCTGATTTCCTGCCCGACTCCAAGCCCTTGATGGCTGACTGGACAGCGCCGGTGAATTGCGGAAACTACAATACCGAATCCAAAGCCTGCGTTGGTTCCACCAACTGATTTTCCCAGCCGAAGACTGGTGTCGCCATTCCAGTAATGGCGACACCTAACCATGCAAGGCATAAGAATTGTTTGTCATTCCTTCAAAATCCTTTATCTGCCTCTTGGCAATCCTTGCCGGTTTTGTTCTCGGCCTTGCTTCCCCCTCGCAGGCAGACGAGGCAGGCTTGCGCAGCCTGATTGGACAGTTTTCAACCGGATCAGGCTTTTCGGACACTGAAAAAACGATTGATGACATCGCTGGATATAGCGATGAAGCTGCAGTTCCGCTCCTTCGGGCACTTGCCGACGGAACACTGATGATCCTGAGAACCGACAGGACGGTAGTGATCGCCAAAGAAATGGCGTCCGGCTTTGTTTTGAACGATCCGTTGTCGCTTGAGAAAATTGGTGAGGGTGTTGCCGCTGACCTTGACAAGATCAAGATCAAGAATTCCCTGCGCCGCAAGATCACCGATGCAATAGCCTCCATGACCTTGAGCGCTCCAAGGCCGAAAGTCCGCCTTAAGGCGGCCAACGATATACTCAACCGTCCCGATGTTGCCTTGCTGGAAGCGGTGGAAATCGCACTTTCTGTTGAAAAGGACAGCGCGGTTTCAAGCGCACTATCAGCGGCAAAAGCAGCGATCATTCTGGATTCAGATCGTGATGAGGCAGAAAAACTGGATGCCATCAAAACCTTGGCAAGCAAGGGGGGCCGCGATGTTGCAACGCTGTTGTCGCGTTATCAGGCAACGACCAACAGCGTCACCCTTCAAGCGGCGGCGCAGGAAGCGATGGTCCAAATCAACGAGACCCTCGCCATGTGGCAGGTTGGCCAGAACATCTGGTACGGCCTGTCCCTCGGATCGGTGCTTTTGCTCGCCGCCATCGGGCTCGCCATCACATTTGGTGTGATGGGCATCATCAACATGGCCCACGGCGAAATGGTCATGCTTGGCGCTTACACCACGTATGCGGTTCAGGAAGTCATTCGCAATTCGGCGCCCGGGCTTTTCGAGTACTCATTGCTGATCGCCCTGCCTTCTGCCTTTTTGGTATCAGGTGCTGTCGGCCTTGCCATGGAGCGCGGCATCATCCGCTACCTTTACGGCCGTCCACTGGAGACATTACTTGCAACCTGGGGCGTGTCGCTCATCCTGCAGCAGACCGTGCGAACCCTGTTCGGCCCCTCCAACAAGGAAGTCGGCAATCCGCAATGGATGTCGGGTGCTTTCCAGGTCGGCGAAATGCTGATTACCTACAATCGGCTCTGGATCATGGTTTTCTGTCTGCTTGTATTTGCTCTCCTGCTTTTCATTCTCAAGCGCAGCAGTTTCGGCCTGCAGATGCGGGCCGTCACGCAAAACCGTCCGATGGCCTCGTCGATGGGTATCAGGACACCTTGGGTGGACGCCTTCACTTTTGCCCTTGGTTCGGGCGTTGCCGGTATTGCAGGCGTTGCCCTTTCGCAGATAGACAATGTGTCGCCCAATCTTGGCCAGAGTTACATTATTGACAGCTTCATGGTCGTCGTATTTGGCGGTGTCGGGAACTTGTGGGGAGCCTTCGTCGGCGCCTTCACCCTTGGCATCGCAAACAAGTTTCTTGAACCTTATGCCGGCGCGGTGCTGGCAAAAATTCTGATTCTCGTTGCCATCATCCTGTTCATCCAGAAACGTCCAAGGGGACTTTTCGCCCTCAAGGGCAGATCGGTGGAGGCATGATTTCGAAGTTCCTGTTTCGCGGATTTGAAAGACGCATCAACTATGTGCTCGCGGTGCTTGTCATTGCGGCAGCGCTGGTTCCGCTGTCCAATCTCGTCCTTGATCCTTCGAATCCGCTTCACATTCCCACCTTTATGGTTGCCGTGTTCGGCAAGTATCTGACCTATGCCATGCTTGCTTTGGCGCTTGACCTTGTCTGGGGCTATTGCGGCATCCTCTCGCTTGGGCATGGTGCCTTTTTTGCGCTTGGCGGTTATGCGATGGGCATGTATCTCATGCGCCAGATCGGAACCAGAGGCGTTTACGGTGATCCGGTTTTGCCGGATTTCATGGTTTTCCTCAATTGGAAGGAATTGCCATGGTTCTGGACCGGCTTTGATCATTTCTGGTTTGCGGCGCTTATGGTGTTTGTGGTGCCGGGCTTTCTCGCATTTGTCTTTGGCTGGTTTGCCTTCAGATCACGGGTTACCGGCGTCTATCTGTCGATCATTACACAGGCGTTGACTTATGCGTTGCTCCTCGCTTTCTTCCGCAATGAAATGGGCTTTGGCGGCAATAACGGGCTGACAGACTTCAAGGACATTCTGGGATACAACATTCAAACTGACGCAACGCGTGCAGCCCTTTTCGCCGCCAGCGCCCTTGCGCTCGCTCTTTGCCTGCTCGTCTGCTCGGCCATCGTCAACTCAAAATACGGCAAGGTATTGATCTCGGTCCGCGATGCGGAAAGCCGCACACGCTTTATCGGCTACCGTGTGGAGCATTTCAAACTCTTTGCCTTCACGGTTTCCGCCATGATGGCGGGGCTGGCTGGCGCGCTCTACGTACCGCAGGTAGGGATCATCAATCCCGGCGAGTTCGCGCCGGCAAATTCGATCGAAGTCGTCATCTGGACCGCTGTCGGGGGACGCGGAACCCTTGTTGGCCCGATCATTGGCGCAATTGCTGTCAATGCAGGCAAAAGCTATTTTACCGCCGCCTTCCCCGAATTCTGGATCTTTGCCCTTGGGGCGCTGTTCGTCGCGGTTACCTTGTTCATGCCCAAGGGGATACTCGGCCTGTTCAGGCAGGCCATGAACAAAAGCCGCCGGCATGACACATCCACTAACCCCGGCCTGCTGAAGGAAACAACCCCGCATCCTGAGGCCGCGCAATGAGTGGGAAACTGACAAGCAGCCTGCTGTATATGGATGGTGTGAGTGTTGCCTTTGACGGCTTCAAGGCGATCAACAATCTTTCCTTTGCAGTCGAGCCTGGTGAAATGCGGGCGATCATTGGCCCCAATGGTGCGGGCAAGACCACGATGATGGATATCATCACCGGCAAGACCAAACCCGACAGCGGCGAGGTCTATTTCGGCGGAAATATCGACCTGACCAAGCTGGACGAGGCAGACATTGCGCGTCTTGGCATAGGCCGCAAATTTCAGAAGCCAACCGTTTTTGAAAGCCACAGCGTTCGTGACAACATTGAAATTGCCATGAGCGGCGCGCGCGGTGTCTTTGCCGCACTGTTTCATCAGACAAGCAGGGAAGACGACGAGCGGATCAGTGAAATACTCGAGACGGTCCGACTCTCGACAAGGAGCGACGATTTGGCTGCCGACCTTTCACACGGCCAAAAACAGTGGCTCGAAATCGGTGTTCTGCTGGCCCAGAAACCGAAACTGTTATTGGTCGATGAACCTGTTGGCGGCATGAGCGATGCTGAAACTGTCGAGACATCGCGGCTCTTGCGCGAAATCGCCAAGACGAGTTCGGTTATCGTTGTCGAGCACGACATGGGTTTTGTCCGCGACCTCGATGTGAAGGTGACGGTTCTGTCAGAAGGTAGCGTTCTTGCAGAAGGATCGCTGGATCACGTCAGCGCTGATGAACGGGTTATCGAGCGGTATCTGGGGCGTTGAGATGACAGAATTGAAAGTCAACAGGATTGATCTTTTCTACGGCGCGGCGCAGGCGCTCTATTCGGTTTCTCTTGAGGCAGAGGCAGGAAAGATCACCTGCCTGCTTGGTCGCAACGGTGTCGGCAAAACCTCGATGCTGCGCGCGATTACCGGGCATCAACAGGTCCGATCCGGCGAAATTCTGCTGAGCGGCCAGGCATTGAACAGGCTGCCACCCTATATGCGCTCAAAACTCGGTATTGCCTATGTACCGCAGGGACGTGAAATTTTTCCGCTGCTCACAGTGAAGGAAAATCTGGAGACCGGTTTTGCCCAGCTACCCCGCTCGCAGCGAGTAGTGTCAGACGAAATATTCGAGCTGTTCCCGGTCCTTCGGCAAATGATGCAGCGCCGCGGTGGGGATTTGTCCGGCGGTCAGCAGCAGCAACTTGCAATCGGAAGGGCGCTTGTCACCCGTCCAAAAATTCTTGTTCTGGACGAACCCACAGAGGGCATCCAGCCATCAATCATCAAGGATATCGGTGCAACCCTGCAATATCTGCGAGATGAGAAGGGGTTGACGATCCTGCTGGTTGAACAATATCTCGATTTTTGCCGCGAGATCGCAGACCGGGTCTATGTCATGGATCGCGGCGAAATCGTTCACACAGGTATCGGCAGCGATCTCGACAAGCCCGGAGTTAGAAAGCTCCTGACCGTATGAGCCTTACCATTTGAGGATTTTTGCGGTTACATACATTGAGAAATCGGGCATTGAGAAATCGGGAATTGAGAAATCGGGCTTGCCGAAACATGCCGCCCGGCTTCTGCCATCGGATTTATGTCTCAATGGGCAAACAGGACAGACATCTCTTTCTGGTCCATCATCGTCTGGGTTGTTCCGCCAAAAATACGCTGGCGCATGCGGGAGTGTCCAAACGCGCCCATGACGATCAGGTCGGAACCTGTTTCAAATGCACGCGTTTGAATGGCGGCGCCGATTTCCCTGCCACCGCTCGGATTTTGCTGAAGTGTCACCTTGCAGCCGTATCGGCTGAGCCATTGCGCAACGTCAGCACCCGGATCTTCGCCGCTGATTGTTTCGGCCATGACCGGATCAAAGAGGCCGATTGTGACTTCTTCCGCAGATTTCAGGATTGGCAAAGCCAGATGAACCGCCCGTGAAGCCTGAAGGCTGTTGTCCCACGCAACAAAGACCCGCTTGGCCAAAAGGGCCTTGGCCGGGTCGTCAACATTGACGATCACCCCGATGGGTGAGTGAAACAACAATCCCCCGACAATTCTCGAAGCCGTGTCAGCATCGAACTGGCCGGCCTTCGGCAGGACTGCAATGTCGGAAATCCGCGCAACATCGGCCACCCGGTCCTCAATTGAAAACCGTTCGCAAAACGCATTGATGACATTGGCCGAAATGTCCGAAGTCTGAAGGACCAATTCCACTTCATCAACCTTGGCCGAAACCTCCTTTGCCTCGTCTTCAATTTGCTGGCTCCATTCATCAGGAATTACCAAGCCGCCATAAGGAGATACTCCGTACACATAGAGCGGCGAGGGCGAGGCAACACCCATCACCATGACAGTCAGATGCCGGTCCTGAGTTTGCGTCCAGTTGATCAGGTTTGAAAGGCAGGCAACGTCGTCAGATTTGTCAATGAAGGTAAGAAGGGTTTTTGCAGCCATGATATTGATCCTCTCCGCAATTCCCTGACTGGATATCTGCAGGGTAGGGACAGCATACGGATTTCCCGGCCCATGGCTTTGCGTTAAATCAATCCTGCAGATGAAATTTTCGGTCCAGCATCAATTTTTGTCGACATCTGCCGTCGTTTGAGCGCTACTCTCCAGATCCGCAATCAATGCCTTCATCTCAATGATCTCGCGTTCCTGTGCCTCGATGATTTCTGTGGCAAGGTTGCGTACGCGCGGGTCCGACAGGTTTGCCCGTCTGCTCGTCAGTACGGCAATGGAATGGTGCGGGATCATTGCCTTCATCCAGGCCGTGTCATCAATCGTCGCCTGAGAGCGGACCAGCCATACACCGAGCACAAAAATGCCGAATGATCCTGCCAGAATTGCGGTATTGATGGCTGTGTCCCGATACATTCCAAGCATGAAGAGCAACATGATGATTGCCATTGCAGCACCCATATACAGCGCCATATAGGCCCTGGTTTCACTGAAAAAGACATGGTCACCAGCATAGGTGTTGAGATACATAAGGACAAACATCACGATCGTTGATGTCACGATCATCAGTAAAAATCCGGAGTAGGGGCTGCGCATTTCGCTCTCCCTTTTCACAGGGTATCCTCGGCTGTTCGCCCTGAAAGCAGCATGGCGAATTGTTCCTTTAGGCATTCGCACGGTGCACGGCGTTCAGATATCCAACGTATGAGCTGCAAATATGTTCCACTGGGGAAGGAATAGCGCCCTCCGTCTTATAGACCATGCAGTGGAAGTTGATCAGAAGGTGTCTGCCAGGTGACCTTCCCGAGAGATGGGTCACACTTTATTCCGGAGACATAGGTTACACTTTTGGCCTTTGCGGGAGGAACGCGAGGTGCCGTGGAAGGAGTGTAACGTTATGGATGAGCGTATCAAATTCATTGGCCGGATACTGG